>JBGSKY010000189.1:0-23856 GCA_041740995.1 Pirellulaceae bacterium | reverse complement strand
GGGCTCGATCGTAAATTCCATCGAATGTTTCAGAAGCTTAGTATCGTCTCGTTCAAACATTGTCCATTCAGCATTGGGCGACGGTGGTACATACTTAAAACTTGCGTTTGAAGTATACGACTGCCCATTGTTTGCGGAGGTTTTTACCGTCGCACTGACAGATTGAATTCCTCTGGGAAGCTTGACAGCGTCGACGTCAAGACGCCAAGCTCCTCGGGCAGTCGAGGAAAAATTTCCTAGTGATTTGTCATTTAAAACACCCTCAATTGATTGAACCCATTCGTGTGGAAAGTCTAAATTGATTTCGAGCCCTAAGATGCTTGGAGGTTGACGCAAAATAGCCATCATCTCATCTGATTCAAGCGGTTCAGGTGAGACGATTTGCCATTTGATTTGGGGTTCGATCCGCGATAGTGGAGCGGTCGGCGGGGTCAACGCTGCTGGTGTTAAGACGCGACCAACTAAACCTGGTTCGAATAGATTTGGATACTGATCAATAGCGCTGAAAAGCACCGGTTGACTTGGCGTCTCTGGATTGAACATCCAACCGATTGTGTTATGAAGCTTTAGATCACTGGAATCGTATGGCCCGGTTGGACTCCAAGCGATCCAATCGGGAATTGGTCGCTCGTTATCCAGCATGCTGATGCTCACAAGCGGTCCATTCGCAAGAACTGCTGATTCCACTTTGGTTGTAATATCAATCACAGAATTGGCCCTTTTTCGCCGGACCGTGATCTCACTTCCCGGTGTGCGAGTCTTCAAATCGATAATTGCAGTTTCGACATCCGGCCACGGATAAAGCGTCCCGTTTGTTATTGTGCCAAGCAATCGATCGCCAACCTGAAAACGCTGCTTCATTGCTGGATTCAATGAAACATTATTGCCGACCAGGACTTCGCCGTTCGCTTCATCCAACGCGACCTCTCGCCATGCGCCTGGGGCTAATCGCTGCGGCGAAAGCGATTTAGAAAGGTCCCAAATGGACGTTGTTTGGTCGTTTGATGTCGATACCAATCGCAACGAGTCGCCGGAAACAGCTAACGAATTGATCGTCTGCGTGTGACCAATTAAATATTCAAGCAAGTCACCGCTGCCCGCATCGTAGATTCGAAGCGATGGTTGTCCGTTGTATTGCGTTGCAACGATAGCCAATGGAGAAGATTTTTCATCCGTTGCGGACTTGCGGATTGGAGCGGTCAATACCCAAGCCGACACTCGATCATCTATGGCGAGCGATACCGTACTGCGGACCTGGGACTGCTCCAAGCATTGCATTTGAATTTGCTTAGACAGTTGGCTGGGCGGAAGAAAACGCAGGCTCCAACCTCGCTTTTCGGTTTTGTCGATTGACAATGTACTACTTGGTTCGACAACACTCATGATGTTTGTGTCGAAATCGAAAAAGAGCGACTTATCTTCGGCCTGACTGCTTGGTTGTTTAGACTTCAACGCCAATCCGTCTGATTTCCCCATGCTCGCAAATTCAACAGTTCTGACCACATTACCTTTGCCACGAAGCTTTTGAGGTACAAATTTTCCTTGGGCCAATTCAGTGGTTTCGTAAATCCAAATTTCATGATCAGGGCTTTCGCTCAGTGCAATCAAACCTGAATTATCGTCGCAGGCGATCTCTGGCAGTTGAATCTCGCTCGACGAAATTTCCCACAACCGCGTTCGACCTGACTCTGTCATTCGTCCAGTTTCCGCATTGAACGAGTAGACTCGAAATTGAGGAGATTGAGGTCGGAATCCGCCCGCTCCATCTGGCAAAAGATCCAAAAGAATACAGCCTAAATGAGTCGCACGATCGGATCGATCAGCACTGAAAAGAGTTGTCGCTATCGGCAGCAAAACTTCGCCAGCCACATCGCCGCGAATCGTTAGCGTGTTTTGCAAGTTGCGTGTCGGTACACTCTGGCCCAAATTCCAGACCGACAGTTGCCCGGCAGAATCGCTTGTACGACCACTACCTGTGATCAACCATTTTCCGGCTGGGTCTGTCGCTAAGCAACGATTCTGGATGCCATCGTTGATGGGTGTATAGCGCGAACCCTGGTTAGTATCCCACAAGTAAAGCTTGTCGTCGCCCCAAGCTGCAAGGATACGAAAGTCATCTGCATCGAGCCGCGAAGTGCTGATCGAGAGTTGTGGTCGAAGGTTAGGTTCGTTAGGCAACATCAAGGCATGGGTCTGTGATCCGGAGCTTACATCCCAGACCCGAATTCCGCCTCGTTTGTCAAGGTTGGCATTTCGATCTTTTCCAGCGGACACGAGCACTAACGGCGCGTTGGCTTGCTCAAAGAAACGCAAATGATTGACTGGTCCATGGTGGCCGAGCAGAGCTTTAATTTGACCCGTTCGACGATTGATCAGGTAGATGGTCCCTTGCTCGACCAACTGAGCTTTGGTCAGAGGTACCTCAAAACCGCTATCGCGAAACGAAGCAGCATCGGTAACGAGACGTCCATAGCCAGCGGCTGCCAGCCATTGTCCGTCACTAGAAATCGCGATCGTGTCGAGCTGTCCTCCGCGACCTGGACTGATTGGATAGCGTATAAGATCTTGCCAAGCTGATTGCCACTGCGCATTGTCGTCACGTTTCCAAACGCGAATCGACTTGTCCCAGCCAGCCGACAGCAAGCTTGCGTCGTCTGGATCCCAAGCCAGTGCGGTAACGGTGCTCGTGTGTCCACCGCTGTCCCATCGCAAGATTGGCTCAACTTCCGCTGAGCTGCAAGTCGAACTCGCTTTCGCATTCAAGAGAATCGCAAAAGCGACTACACTAAGCTTTCCAAGCAAAAAATCACTACTCATCCAGCAACCTGACATTATGACTCCTTTGAGAATCAAACAGTCAACAGCCCGATGATTCCTAAGTTAAAGGTTCTAAGTTTCATCCCCAGTATAACCCAATCGTTGCGGTTTCATGATTGCGAATGAGATTGCTCTGTCCTGTTTTATGATTTTAGATTATCGAATTGTCTTACTATGTTCGAAGGTAGTTGATAGTCCTAACCACACGATGGAATTGAACGACCGTGATTTGCCAAATACCCGACGAACACCTCGACCGTGTACAGCAAGCCATTCGTTCGTTTGAAGCCGATCGAAAAAAGCACGGTGTTCCTCCATTTTCGATTTCTGTCTTTGAACGCTTTCTACCCCCACCTTCAAACGCCGCGTATTGCTTTGTCGCCTATGAGTTAGTGGCGATCGACTTAAGCGATCGATGGGCTAAGAAGGAGTCCGTTTGGCTCGAACGTTATGTTGCGATGCTCCCTGAGATTGGATCGACTGCAACACTTCCAGTTGAGCTGATTGCAGCCGAGCATAAAGCCGCGCGGGCGCAGAACGCGCTCGCATCGACTGACTACAAGAAACGCTTCCCCAATCAATTTGCTTCATTGATGCAGTTGGTCAAACGACCGGCGAGCGGCACCCTGCACCGTCCAGATACATGGAGCCCGACGCCAAGCGATCTAACCGGAACACTTGTTGATGTTGCCCTAGAACCTCAATCGCTTAACGTCAACGATGTGAGAGGCACGCAATCCAGAGCTGTTGACGGCACGTCGTCGGACGAAACGATTGAAGAGGCGCAAGTTTCGACTGGTGAATCATCTGGCAATGTATCTGTCTCAAGTGGCAGTGGGTTAGATGCTGCTTCAAAAAATTCTTCCACCGCGCGATTTACGCCCGAAGTTGGATATCAGTTAGTCCGTAGAATTGGCGAAGGCAGCTTTGGTGAAGTCTGGTTGGCCGAAGCGCCCGGAGGCGTGGAAGTCGCCCTCAAGATGCTTCGATTTTCATCAGGGCACCAAATGAGTCAGATTGAATTGCGAGCGCTTCATCTAATGAAACGTTTGAGACACTCATTTCTGCTGCAAGTTCAAGCCTTTTGGGTACGACAAGACCAGATCCTAATCGCCATGGAATTGGCCGATAAAAGCCTTCGCGATCTTGCGCAATCGTACAGCGATAATCGAATTCCAATTGTAGAACTGCTGGCGTATTTTCGAGAAGCCGCTGAGGGGATCGATTTTTTGCATCGTGAACATGTACTTCATCGCGATATCAAGCCTGAAAATCTTTTGGTCCTCAATGGTCACATGAAAGTCGCCGATTTTGGATTGGCCAAATTTCTCGACGACTCTCGGATGGCGATGACGGCAACTCAACAAGCTGGTTCGCCGCTGTATATGGCCCCTGAGGTTTGGGGTGGGAAGCTGCGGGCCGAGAGCGATCAGTACAGCCTCGCGATGAGTTACGCGGAGCTGCGCATGGGACGGGCCCCTTTCGCTTCGACTAGTCTCATGCAAGTGATGCAAGCGCACCTCAATGAACGACCGGACATCGAGGAAGTGCCATCGGCGGAACGAAAGGTGCTTCTTCGTGCGATGAACAAGAAGCCAGAAGCGCGCTTCGAAACGTGTATCGAAATGATCGCGGCGTTGGAACACGCGGTTGCGCTCGACAGTGGATTGATTGAGCCGAAAAAAGCATCGCTCACGTTGCGGGCTGCCGTTCTCTTCACCCTGCTTGCAATCGTCTCTATTGCCTCAGCAATTATTGCATACCGATCTACATCGGCACCGCCGCCTTTGACGCGACCACCGGTGGCAATTAATGTTCCAAAGTCGATCGCTCTGCCATTCGGCTCATCAGTTATCTTGCCCGTAAACACTGCCGATCGAAGCGATGAAATTGAGAGCCTGGCGATTGACGATCTTCCAGCGGGAGTCGAACTGAAGTTTGAAAACGGTCAAGCAGCAATCGCGGCGGACTTGGATGCTATGCCGCAAAATACGTTAGTCCATTTGGTCGCCGGTACAAATCGAGGGAAAGTGACTACTGAATTTGAATTGCAAGTCTTGCCGTCCGACAAACTTGTTGTGCCGGCTGGCATGTCGCCTTCGTCGGACGCGAAACGAATTGTTTTAGACGGACGAATTTTTTACAACCAATTAGAAAAACAAGTGTCGGCCGACTATACGCTTTTGGCTCGACTGATTCCGCGTCAATCCTTTGATGACCCGCCAACTTTTTATATGTTTGAACAAGAAATCAGCAATCTTGTTTTTAGAGTATTCGCCGATCAACAAAAAATCGACACCGCCATGACTGGCGACTGGAAACTTGGTGCTCTGGCTGGTGACCAACGCCTGGGCAGTGATGGAACTGCGATCGATTTGCCAGTTGTTGATGTGACGGTTTCGCAAGCATCGCGATTCGCAACTTGGCTTGGCGGGACGTTGCCAACGGTCGCACAGTGGGATAAAGCTGCTGGGGCCAATCTGTCCGGTCGATCCAATGGGCCGTATATTTCGAATGGTTCGCAACTCTGTATCAACCGATTGCAAGAGGGCCCGGTTGCCGTTGGCACCAGTCGAGATGACATCAGCCCCTTTGGAATCCGCGATATGGCTGGCAATGTCAGCGAATGGACACGCGATATTTTTAATTCCTCGCAACGAGTTCCACTTGATAATTCACTCGGCAGCGAGTTAGTCTTGGTTCGTGGCAATTGCTATTACGATACGGAGCCTTGGCAGTACAGCTATACCGCCGATAACTTGCCGCAAACATTGCAATACGACGAGTCGAGTCCAAAGACTGGCATTCGCGTAGTAATCGACGCGTTTTGAAAATGAGCTATGCACCATTTTCAAGAGCCTGCTTTCTCCATTAGATTTCAAAAGCTTTATTCTTGAGAATTAAAAGCAATTGATTTTATGACTCAGTCATCGTCGTCTTCAATGTCAAGAGCGACCGCCCACGTTGGATAAGCCGTGTGGATTCCCTTCATCGCACGCCAAAGTATTCGATTCAATTGATCTTCCGGCGCTCGATCAACTTCACGAAAATTCATCTGCGAAGAAGCGATTGCGTCGGCTGCCGCTTGCTCGTCTTCAATTTGTGCAATTTGCGGATTCATCTGGTCCAGCGGTACGTTCGTCGGCAGCGCATTGAATGGCGTAAAATCTGCTTGCTCTTGAAAGCAATCGAACATCGGCACCGCGCTAGCGTCGAATTGATTCATCGGCGGTAGGCCCAGAATTTGCTCGATGGTTCTGAGGATGCTGGTCGTATTGTATTGCGTGCTGACCACCGCGCCGCGTTTTGCGTAAGGACTTATGCAGTACGCTGTCGTTCGATAACCGCTAACATGATCCCAACCTGCTTGCGGATCATCTTCAATAGCCATAATCGCCATCGCAGGCCAGAATTTCGAGTGGCTTAACGCCTCGACAATTCGACCAAAGGCAAGATCGTTGTCTGCCAAACAAGACGCGGGTGTCGGACAGCCGGGACTCGTGCCGCTGGCATGATCGTTTGGTAGACAGATGATAGTTAGTTGTGGAAAATTATCTTCGGCTTCGAACTGACGAAGTTCATTAAGTATGAAGTCGGCGCGGAATTGATCAGGAACAGACATCTGCCAACCGACATAACCTGTCGGCGAAAAAGAACGCAGGCTTTCGACCGAGACGTCGCATTCAAAAACCACTTCGTCGGATTCTTTCATCCAAGTTCGATAACAAGCCAAGTAATCTGGCGAGCTCGACTTAGTGGAATCGCGATAGCGGACCTTGGGCATCATGAACTCGCCGTAGTTGCGGATAGAAATGTTATGGGCAATAGCGTTGTCCCAGATAAAGCCAGCGGGCGAGTAAGCCAGAGCATCGTCCTCGTCGACGCCCATGCCGTCTGGATAGCTTCGAGGGAAACCTGCAAAGCTCTTCTCCATGTAGTCGGTTGATATGGCAGTAGTACTCCACTGATGGCCATCGGCACTAAGAATTCCCGCACAATAGGTGTTGTCCAGAAGCACGAACTCGTCAACAAGTTTGTGCTGGTTCGGCGTGATTTCGCGGCCAAAAATACACAGCTCAGCGTTTCCGTTTCCGCGGTCGATATCGCCTAGAACTTGATCGTAAGTGCGATTTTCTTTGATGACATAGACGACATGTTTTATAAAGCTAGGCTCACCGATTCGATTAGGAATCGCTTTGGGAGGTTGTCCGGATCGCGGCTTCAATGCCGACTGACTGATACGCTCAGCCCGCAGATTCCTAGCAACACGTTCCGATAGCTGGTCGAGTGTAGAATCTGCAGGGACGACAAAAGTGGATAGGCTACCTGAATAGTGATGCGAGTTGAAACTTTCAACTCCCGTGCCGGGTTCAACTTTTTTGTCCAGCGGCAAACCTTTGATGTTCGCAACGTGAAGTCTTTTCGAATCAGAATCAAAGCATAGGGCCCCCGGGTACCAACCAACTGGAATCAAGCCCCGCAGCATCGATCGTTCCTTTGGTTCGAACTCAATCACCGCCACAGCGTTTTGTGAACCGTTAGCAACATACAATGTTTCATCATCCGGACCAAACACCAAAGCGTTAGGTGAAGCTCCAAACAAATCCGATGGCTTCGGTTTGACGGTGATCGTCTGGATAACTCTATCGGTTGCAACATCAATCACTGACAATGTGTCCGAAGCCGCATTGGCACATACGATATAGGATCCGTCTGGTGAGAGAGCCAGGTCGCTGGCATGCAAACCTGTGACCAGTTCAATGCTAGTCGTCGTCGTTTTCGACTCAAAATCGATGATGCTCACCGAACCTTCGCTTGCGATATGTCGAACTGGATCGACTTTTACAACCGTACCGCGACCGGCTGGCCCAGTTAGCTCCTCTTCCTTCGGGCGTCTTCCACCCCAATTGCTCACGTACGCTTTCTCGCCGACGATAACCACATCGTAGGGAGCCACACCGACTTGCCATTGCCGCAAGACAGCGCCGCTTTTAGTGTCGAGCTCCAAAAGTTGATTCGATAAATTGCCGCAGACGTACAGCCGCGTTGCATCGGAGTTCAAAGCAAGCCCGCTTGGAATTTCCGCCGATCTTCGTGGTGCGTTAGCCGGTGGCAATGCAAATGAATATGCAGGTTCGACAATTCCATCTGGTCTGACTTGAAATACTTTGATTGAGCCATTTACATCGCTTAGAAAAATTTTGTCACCAACTGGTGAATAAATTAAGCCCGTGAAACTGACCTGTGCTTTGCCGTCAATATTCGGTTGATCTGGATCGGTTTCAACCTCGCCTATAACCGTGTTAGGCATTGAAACTTCCTGCTCAATCATGTCGTTAGCTATCTCAATGATTATCAATTTGTTCGTTTTTCCCGAGACTGCTAAGCGTCTTTTATCGGGCGATAGAGCTATCGCTTGCGGACGCATACCAGGTAAATCAATCTGCCGTCCGTAAGGAGTCAGTATTTGATTGACTGGAGTGGCGGCGTTATGACCACCGAACCTTCCAACGGCAACCGTCTCGTCAAACAAATCGGAAGCTTCCGCGTTATCACTAGTCAGCTGGCTAATGGCATTCGTTGCGAATCCAATCAGATTGAGCCAGATAACAAGAACCTGAAAAATAAGTCTCATTGTTTCAACCAATTGGATCCGAAGGGAGTATTCCATTTGACAGCCAAGTATCAAATTGTAAAAGTGTTTCACGGATATCAGCAACGCTTTCAACGGTCGCGTGCGCTCCGGCCGACCGCAAAATTTTGTTCGCTCTATCGAGGTGGATCGCTTGTTCTGACGGCTCAAGCGCAATCCATTGTTCTTCGGTCAAACCCACGCAATTTCCGGTCTTCGAAACGCCTATCGTCCAACATCCTGCGTTGCGACCCGCTTGAATCCCAACCGGCGTATCGTCAATTTTAACCATATGCCACATCGGATATACCGCCATTCGTTTCGCTGCTTCGAATAGTAAAAATGGAGCAGGACGTCCAAGTGGTGCATCTTCGACACCAAGTGCGCACTCCGGCGTAAACCCTTGCAACTTAGCCAAAACCAAAACAATATCCAGCAGCTCTCGGGTGTAACCGGTGGTCGTGCCAATTCGCAATCCATGGGACTGGCACCATTGAGCAATAGCTGCCGCTCCATCAATCAATTTCGAATGATGACTCAGAATTTGCTTTTGAAGTGGCAAAAAATCTACATACAAAGAATCTATATCAAGTTCTGTAATCGGATGACCTTCATGAGCCGCTTTCCAAGCATCGCTAACCGCTGGCATTGCCGCGATGTACGCCAAATGCTCTCGCTTGGATCGTCCCATCGGCTCCCGAGCTTGCGACATCGTTACGAGAGTATTTCTGCGACGAAAAATCTCAACTATCACTGACGTAGGCGCACAACTGCCGAAATCAATCAGTGTTCCAGCCCAATCGAATATAACTGCCTTTAGATTTCGAAACATACAATCCTCAATAAGTATTCCAACGTGTGAACGCAGACTAATTGGATGCGCATTCGGAAGACCATGGATTAGTAAGCCAGGATAGTGACCGATCAGTCAATTTTGTCCAAAAGCGATCTGCAAGACCGAATGCCAGCGTCATTCCAGCACCACCGAACGCCACACAAACGTGGATTCTAGGGTTAGGTTCAGCTTCCAAGACCGGAAGTTCACGATGCTTGGCGTAAACGCCGTGCCAACGATTCACAATGTTCCAACTTGGTAGGACGAATTGACGCTGCAATTCGCGAATGATCAATTCATCAATTTTAGAATCATCAAATATAGGCATGGAATCGTCATACTGATGCGAATCGCCAAGCACAACTTCCCCAGCCGAATTTTGAGACATCATCACATGAATTCCGAGCTGATCAAGCTCGGGAGTTTCAATTGAAATTCTTCGTTTCAAAGCATCTATCGCTTTACAATTTGCAAATGAAGCATAATGTCGCAACGTCAAACCGCTGGCCAAATTTGTTCCAAGCTCCCAACTGCTTGGCTGCGAGAGAGTACGCATCATTTGGAGTTTGCAGATGCGCAATGGCTGTGCGGAGAAATAATTTGGAAGCAACGTTTGGAAATCGAAGCCGCTACAAATCAGAATGCGATCTGCCTCCCATCGGGCCCCATCACTTGAACGTAACACGTGATCTTCAATGCAGCAAATTTGGGTGTTCGCTTGAAAATTGACCGATCGATTAGATTGGACCCAACGAGTCAATTCAGCAATCGCTAACGTTGGGTGGACGCATAGCTCTGACGGACTCCACATCGCTCCACGAAGACCGACTGGGTTAATTGCAGGTGACTTTTTCAAAGCCTCTTGTGGTGTCAGCAACTCTACCTCGATGTCACTCATCGGACTTTGAGTGACAAACTCTTCCAACACTTCCAGTTCGTCACCTCGATGGGCAACATGCAGTGATCCGCACGGGTTTACCCAAACGTTAGATCTTTCCGCTAAGCTGAGCCAAATTGAGCGAGAATGCATGGCAAGATCACGTTGCACACCCGCCGGTTGGCCTATTGGCCAGATCATCCCAAAATTGCGAACCGACGCTCCTTGTGCGACATTAGACCTTTCCAGTAAAAGAACCTTGAGTCCGCGTTCGGCAGCCATCCAAGCATGGGAAAGTCCAGCAATGCCCGCGCCAATAATCGCCACATCATAAGCTTTGTCCATCATCGAAATATCTAGTCTGTTAGTTTTCCAGGCAATTGGACGAGCTCATCTGAAGCTGGTCGATGAGGTCGAGAAAATGGTTCAGCGACGGAGTTTCACAGTCAACTAGTTTTGCCTGATCATCCCATCTGCGCAAGAGGATCGAATCTTGAAAAAATGGATTTGCTTCGAACTCCTTTACTTCCGCATCGTTCATCGGACCTCCTTGCAATGCGAGACTGGTTCGCGACGGATCTGATAGCTGATCCAGATATTCCCTATCCACAGCACATAAATAACGCTTGGCGGCGACATGCTGACGAACCGGTTCTGTAACGGCTGAAGAGAAGTGACGTATCAAAAACGCGTAACCGCTATTCTCGTGATGATCATCTATTCCGAGGGCAGGTGCGTCTTCAGGCAAATCATGCAGCAAGTGCCCAATGTCGTGCAGTAAGGCGGCGAGCACAAGTTGGGGCGTCGAATTGCTTTGCTCGGCAAGCATGGCCGCTTGAAGCGCATGTTCAAGCTGTGTTACCGATTCACCTCCGTATTCCGAAGCTCCTTTTGCTTCGAACATCGCTTGAATCACAGATTTCGTATGCATGGCAAAACTTCCTATAGTTCAAGATTCAGGCTTTATCGCAACTCGAATTGGTCGACAACGATCAACGAACGCAACAGCCTCGTTAATCTCAGATAGTCCAAAGGTTCTCTCGATTAGCTGGTCAAACGGAAAGCGGTCAATATGTTTCTCGAAAAACTGCACCGCTTGTAAAAGGTCGATAGGACGGTAGTTGTGAATGCCTGTGATGTTGAGCATTTTGCGGACGACCGTTTCCGGACACATCGAAACAGTCTCCATCGGATGAACTGATCCGATCAACATGATCTGTGCTCCAATGTTTGCGAGTTGTAACGATGTGGATACCGCTTGATGACTACCGGACATTTCAAGAATTACATCAAAGCTATCGGGCGATTCCGATAGAATTCGATCCTGCAGATCAACTTGGTCATTCTCGAAGCTGTAGCTCAGATTGATACATTGAGTTGCACCGAACTTTTTTGCTTTGGCAAGTCTTGCCGCATTAAAATCGCAAACAACGATCGATGTTGTCTGCTGCTGGCTTAACAGGCTAGCCGCAAGTAGTCCTAGCAATCCAGCTCCGAAGATCAGTACTCTCGATCCTCGAAGGTGCCTAATTTTGTCGATGGCTTGGCAGGCCGTGGCCATCGCGCAACTAGCAATCGCGCAGACTTCGTCGGGTAGCGAATTTTCGACAACTACAACTCCGGTTCCTTCAATTAAATGGCAGTATTCAGCGAGCCCGCCGCTTAATTTCCATTGCTCGTCGATCGACGTATGTCCGTATTTCTTGAGCTTAATGCACTTCTGAGGCATGTCACGCAAGCAAAAAGTACAAGAGAAACATGAGGCAGCCACGGACCAGACTATGCGGTCTCCAAGTTCAATCACTTTTTCGCGTAAGTCGAATCTTAAGCCAGGACCGATGGCCACAACCTCGCCGACAATCTCATGACCTAAAACGCTTGGGAAGTTTTCTATCCTCTTACCCAAAATTGTTGAAATGTCGCTGCCGCAGAGTGTGCAGCAGTTCACTCTTACCAAAAGTTCGGCTGCCTTCAATGAAGTAGGCAATTCTATATAGCGTTCCTCCAGCTTTGTTCCTGGCCCGTTGTAGATCGCCGTTTTCGAATAACTCGTTCTAGTTAAGGTCATTTTCTAGGCTGGGATAGATCTGAAAAAATTTTAAGCCGCGAGTATCGACTGATTTGTAAAGCGTTTCTGAACGCGAGCAAGGATACCGTCGTTGCGTAAGTCGAATATTCATCAAATCGTAACGAGTTCATCATGCGACCTAAGGATTTCATCGCTCAACTACTCTCGTCTTAGAATGGATCTTCTCTCGCATCCCTCTCAAGACCTTGAAGAGAGACCCAATATTAAATTCGACGTACAAGACGATGAATAAAAATTTCGACGATGCCAATGAACATCCACAAGCAGTCACTCCTGGTCAGCAAAGCGCAGCTTCGACAAGCGGCCGATCGTGGATCGCACTCACATGGGCTGTCGTCGCTGCTTTCGGAACATACTTTTGCATGTATGCGTTTCGTAAACCCTTCACCGTAGCGACTTACGACGTTGAGTTGGTCGGCCAATGGGACTTTAAAACAGTGGCCGTGTCGGCTCAAGTCATTGGTTATACGCTGTCAAAGTTTATTGGAATTGGTTTACTCGCTGAACTGGCACCATCGAAAAGATGTGGTTTCATTGTGTTGCTGATATTGATTGCCGAATTTGCATTAATCGGCTTTGCCTCTGTTCCTCAACCCTACAACATAGCATTCCTTTTTCTCAACGGTTTGCCGTTGGGAATGGTCTTTGGGTTGGTACTAGGGTTTTTGGAAGGTCGCACGAAAACTGAAGTCTTGGCCGCAGCCTTATGCACTAGCTTTATCCTGGCTGATGGTGCGACAAAAACGGTTGGCAAGTACCTATTGTCGCTAAACGTCGATCAGTTCTGGATGCCTGCGGCCACAGGTGGGCTGTTTCTGTTGCCATTGCTGATTTTCGTCGCGATGCTCGGTCGGATTTCGCCTCCTTCAAGACAAGATCAAAATGCTCGAAGCATTAGATCGACTATCACTAGTTCAGAGCGACGGCATTTCCTACGAAGTTTTGCTGGTGGACTGATACCGTTGATGATGTTGTTTTTGCTAGTCACAATCTTGCGAAGCGTTCGATCAGACTTTGCTCCTGAGATCTGGTCTAGTCTTGGCACAACGACGACGCCAGATCTGTTCACAAGATCCGAGTTCTGGGTAGGCATCATCGTGACACTATTCAATGGTGCTGCAGTTTTAATTGTCGACAATCAACGCGCGTTCCGGTTCGCTTTGTGTCTCTGTGGAATTGGTGCGATCGTCGTCGTGATGGCAACACTTGGACAACAATCAGGCCAGGTGGCGGCCTATCCATTTATGATCCTGCTCGGTGTTGGGTTGTATCTTCCTTACGTCGCAATTCACACGACGGTATTTGAAAGAATGATCGCCATCACACGAGAAAAAAGCAATCTTGTATTCGTTATGTACGTCGCCGATGCGATCGGATACTTAGGCTACGTCGCAGTGATGTTAAGTCGCAATTCCTTCCAGTCGAACGGCGATTTTATGAGTTGGTTCAGGCCATTATGCTACGGCGTGGGCTCTATCTCTCTAATCTGTCTGATTTTGGCTTGGCGCTATTTCAATGCACATAAACGAGCGTCTGCATCTGCGAATGAGCAAAGAGAAAAAATCGACCCTACGCCGATCCAAAGCGTTGTTTAGCCAAACGATCTATCGCAAAGTGTCTAGCATCATATCCTCTAACTTTAGTTGTCGAAGAATGACAGAAAACTACCTAAACCCAACAATTCCAATCGGTTTGCAGCGCCGAGCAATACCCATTTGCAAGGCAACTAATGAATCGTTACGCGGATATGGAGTTCTGGTTACTGATCCTGAGCAAATCAAAGTAGAAATTGTCAGATGGCCCGCGCAAGGATGGCGGCCAGTCGATCTTGACAGCGGCGACGAAGCTGGCACGACCGAAGGCGTGTTTTGCAGTGAGTGGCGAGGCGATTTCCTCTTTGGCACAAACGAAGCAGTCATGGGCCATTACGTAGTCGGGTTCGCTCAAGAGCCACAGCACGCTTGCAATGATCATCAACGTTCGCCAGATCGCATCTTGCTATGGCATGCCAATTATCATCCAGATGGCGGGCAATTATTTTTTCCACTGGATAAAGCGCGATACTTGTTGCCACTTGCCTTACCTGGCGATGATGTCCGTCCCGATGACTTTATCTGTTTTTTATTCGAGGCTGATCAAGGCTGTTGCATTCATCCAAATGTTTGGCATGAAGCTGTCTTTCCGCTAAAAGGAAAGCAGAGTTTTCTCACAAGACAAGGTCGAGTGCACGCAAGGGTATCAGTGCAATTCGCGTTTGAATTTGAATGCCTGCTTGAAATCGATGTCAGCAGTTTGGCAATTGATTAGAGAAGGGATTTGATTCCCAACACGTTTTTGTCTTCATCAAAACGTAATCAATTCATAACACACTTGTGGATGAAGCATCCAAGCAATTTGATACTATCTGTGTCTTGTGCAAGAGGTGCATGCTCCTAAGAAAAGTCTATTCGAAAAGGCGGCAGTCCCGCTCAGTTGCTCCGAACGGCCTGATCCCTTTTCGACTGGATTCAAAGAGTACGAAACACATTTGCGATGGTAAGGAACTCCATGTTTCGCAATCCTATCTATGGCCTACTGCTGATATCGTTGCTTCAGTGTGGCTGCAATAAGCCGCCTTCGCTCTATCCTGTGAGCGGGCAGGTAACGCTCGACGGAAAAGCATATGATCGCTTGATTGTTTATCTTAGACCGATAGGCAGCAAGGTAAATCAATTCAACTTGGGCGTTGGTGAAACCGATTCTTCCGGGGCCCTCTCGCTTCGTTCTTCTGCCGGAAACGGACTTGCAGCCGGCGAATATCGAGCATCCTTTTCGTGCATCGTAATAGACGGTCAGACTGATAGTGTTGGACTGAGCGATACTAAACAGGACGATAATCGCACTCTAGTTACGAAGGATCTGGTTCCCAGCATCTATGCGGACGACGAGTCTAGCCCAGTGCGGTTCGAGGTTACAGCAGTCGGTGAGAACCGCTTTGTTTTTGACATCCCACCAAACTGAAATCGGCAGCTTCAATTCGTCAGTCGAGAGGCATTAGTGTGTTGGCTAGGAAATTTTTTTTGCACATCATTCATGTCATAAATTGTGCGGACTTCCATTTGCGAAAGAGGAGAAGAATATGAATATAAATATCACCAAAACGATGAGAAAACAGATTGGCTTCACACTAGTCGAGTTGTTAGTTGTTATCGCCATCATCGGAATACTAGCAGCGTTGCTTTTGCCCGCAGTACAAGCTGCAAGGGAGGCTTCACGTAAAGCTAGTTGTGCAAACAATATTCGAAATTTAGCGTTGGCTGTGCACGAGTTTTCGGCAGCCCATCGTGAACAGTTGCCGATGCTTGGTGAAGCTCAAGAGGGCGGTCACTGGACATCGTTCGTTTTGCCGTTTATTGAGCAAACGATGATGTACAACGCATTAAGTTTTGGTTCAACCGATTGGGCCGCGGGGATAGCGCAAGCGAACGCAACGTTGGATTCACCTTCCGCAGTGCTGCGACAGATCGCCTCCGAAGAATATATCCTGCCGGTGATGCGTTGCCCTTCATCACAAGCAAGAAGCCCAATTTTTGACGCATCGACTTACTCGCCACCTTGGTTTGTTGCAGCTCGACAACCTGCGAATTATCTCGGAGTAGTGACCGGAAAGCAGCCCAACGACTGGAAGCCGTCGTTCGGATGGGGGAGAACCAATCGACCGACTTGGGGCTCTGGAAACAAAACTCTGCATCACTCCGAGCTCGATGGGATGATGCTTACACGGGCACCCGATGTTTGTCGAATTAGCCAAGGTGGAACAGGTGGAGCGGTTCGCTTGCGTGACGTGATAGATGGACTATCCAATACTCTGATGCTGGGCGAAGCGGAACCAGAACCTGATTTAGCATCGAGTGCATCGCGACAAGAGAATCCCAACTCCGGCCGCAAAGACCATTGGGCAATGGGCGGGGATGATTTCGACAATTGGGAGGGTACTGATTGGTCTGAACAAGGTGGCTCAACCGCAGTCCGAATCAACTATCCCAGGCCAACCACGCGCTATTCAGATGCGAGCGAAGAATGGGGTGCATACGAGGTCAGCTTTGGGAGCAGCCATGTGGGCGGGGCCACCTTTGTTCGAGGCGATTGCTCTGTCGACTTCTTTTCTGAAAATATCGATCCGGCGGTCTATAGCGCCATGGGTACTAGAGGCAACGCAGAAAAGATCGCGAAGCTTCCTTGAGAATTAACCTGAGTATCGACGCTCTAGATTTCTAACGTCGGTTGTTAACTTTCTAGGATCCCAACTTAATCATTCAGCTCAACTTTCCAAGTTCAAATTGAAAATTTTGAATTGGATCGTCTTCAGAAAGAATGGATATCAAAGAGAGCCTTGCTGGGTTTTCTTTCTGTTTTTGATCACCTAAGTCGATCGCTTTTGAATGATCGACCCGGATCAACTAGGAATCACATATCCACTGTCAGTTGTTTTTCTTTATGAGTTTGTGTGTTAGAAAAATACAAAAGAAGCTGATTCATAGTATTTTGAAACTATCAAAAGCGCATCAAAAATATCTGAACAGGTTCAGCGGAAGTCCGCAAGATTCTTTTAAATACGGATTCGCAGCGAACATCGGGCGAGTCCGTATTTGTTATGAAAATAATGCAATAAAAGATTGATTGATTTATCTCGGTCTCAATCTTTAGCGACTATTGCTTCATAAAAAGAAATCTCTTTTCAAAGCGTCCCAATATTTGTTCATCTGATATTCATCAGATCGACGTTTTAACTTCACAATGCAGCCGTAATCTTTTGCCCAAATGGTAGCAAACTTTTTGCTGTCAGGGTTCCAGTTAAGGAGTTGGGATATGCGTTTATTTGATTGCCTTGAAAAACGGGCTAGATCTCGTGCAGGATTAAGAGCGAAGTTTCGGCGCGTGGTACTAGTGCTGCTCGCAGTTATTGGGGCGACGGGTGGATTAGCAAATGGTCAGACGCAAGTTGTGGACTTTGAAGACTTTAGCAATCTGACACTTGTTCCTTTCGACGTCGCGAATGCCGTTGGTACCGGCGATGGTACAGATTTTACTAAGGTCGTACCTGATTGGACACGCGATGACAACATGCCGCCTCTTTCAATTGATGATAGTGGTGAAATGGCATACGCTGGTTGGTCTGCGATGGACGTCGATTCTTGGATCTCTGAACAAGGACCACAGATTGGTCGAACTAGCCTCGGCGCTGGAAGCAACAACACGGCGATCATTTTTGATCCAGACGGGTGGGACGATTTTAACGGCTCTGGAAGCGGACCATACGATTCGGCGATTCGACAAACAATCGATCTTGGGGCTGCCGATCTGTCGCAATTGTCAATAAGTTTTGATTACGAATTCGCAGTCGAGAACCCGCAAAAGGCGAGCTTCGAAGTTTCCTTCGACGGTGGAGCATCTTGGATCCTTTTGCTGGATCTTCAGTCTTCTGACTACCCCACCGATACAATCATCGCAAGCAACGATCCAAACTTCTCCTCGCTCTTTCCAAGTCTTAAGAGAGTTTGGGTGGCTGGTACCGACTTCACTGCAACATCGAATCAGCTGACGGTCAGATACCGTTGCTACGACGCGGGAAATAACTGGTGGTTTGCCTTTGACAATGTCGTCGTGATGGCAGACGCGAATCTAGTTTATGCAGAAGACTTTGAAGGGCTTGAACTACTGCCTTTCGGCACTGAACCAGCGCAAGCCAATGGTGATGTACCGCCTGGAGATGGTACGGATTACACTGCAAGCATCGACAACTGGGTGGTCGATAATTCGATGATGTTTACGGTCAGCGCTGAGAACGCTTTTCAAGGCTGGCGAGCAATCGACGCTCAATCGTGGGTCAATCAGCAAGGAGGCCAAGGCCGCTCGCTGCTTAATGACTTGGAGACGAACAACACCGTTCTCGTTGCGGATTCGGATGCTCAAGATGACTTCGACGCGGAATTGCCGGCTGATGATCCGACCAAGCAGTTCAAAGAATTCAATTCGATCATTTCCCGGACGTATGATCTGACGAATTTCAAAAACACGACGTTGCAGATTTCTTTCGATTGGGAGTCTCGTCTGGAAGATGACCAAAATGGTTTTGTCGAAGTCTCTTTCGACAACGGTGCAAGTTGGACGCGTTTGCTCGATCTGGATTCTGCAAAAATCGTCTCAGAAAATCCAGATCCGGTGGCGGTCGCGGCAATCGCGCCTTTCCTTTTCGCAGGAAATGATCAATACGCTACCTTCAATGCGCCGCAGATGTTTCAATTCGGAGGTTTGAACTCTAGCCTCCCTGCAAAGAATAGCAACAAGATGATTATGCGCATTGGCTATGTCAACGCGCAAAACAATTGGTGGTTTGCTGTCGATAATATCGAAGTGAAAGCAGAACCTCAAAATTTTGTTTTAGGTGACGCCAATGGCGATGGCATTCTTGATAACACGGATATTGAGCCTTTCGTTTTGGCGCTCGTTTTCCCAGAAATCTACGCCAACACCTATACCGTCGATGCGGATCTAGTCCTTGATTTTGATGGCGATGGATTACTTACCAATCTAGATATTGAACAATTCATCAACGTACTGATATTCCCCTAAATAGACCAAGAAATAAGCTTTTTGTTCACCTTACACTGTAGAGAAAATTAATATGAAAATGCTAATGTTTGTTTTGGTCGCGTGCCTAACCGCTTTCGTAAGTCCGGCTCACGCGGCAATTATTTTAAGCTCGAGCGGTACCAATGCTAATGCTGGCGCCGATTTGAGTCTTCAACTCAATCAAGCGAGCTCATTTTATGTCTGGGTATCGACCAATCCTGGGCAACAAATCAATGGTTTGTCGCTCAGTATTCTAAGTTCAAACCCGAGCGTACTTAATGCCACTAGTCATACGGTCTCCAATCCGGGCGGACGTTGGTTTTCGGTAAATCCAGGAACACTTGGTGATTTGGTTACGAATTCCAATGCTGTTCAATTGACTTCTGGTCTGACTACAACTGGCCAATCGGATTTCACACTTCATAGTGAGATTCAATTCGTTGCCACAGGCCTTGGTTCGACGAACGTCACCATTCAGCCCGGTTCGGGTAACATTGCCGCGCTTGGGCAGGGCAATATCGGTCCATCGATCAGCTTTGGCGGTGGAAGCGTCAACGTTTCGGCCGTGCCAGAACCAGGTTCCATTGCTCTGATCTCACTGGTTGGAACCACTTTGGCGATCCGACGATGGCGAACACGAAAGCAATCCTTGGCTACAAGTTAGTGTAACGCTGTAGCGCCGTACTATCGCTGCCCTAAGCGATCCGATCGATTGTTCGGATCGCTTTTCATCAGTCGGACTCGTGTTTTCTGGTGTATTAATTGTTAAGAAAGACTAGTCGTGTTTAGAAATATGTACTGCCTATTCGCCGCTGTCGCAACTGGCTTAGCATTCGCGAGCACGGTTCTTTCGCATGACGGTCCTGACCCCGTGATGCAATGGCGATTTGTTGATTCCGATTTCGACAAGATGATTCTTAAAGCACGGCTAGGACCGGACCTTAAACTACCCAACGGAACGAGAAAGATTACCGACGATTTTGGCGGTGCCTGTTACTTCCCTGGCGGGACCGACCGGTATATAGAGGTTGGTACTTACCAATTCTTGAAAGACCAATTGCCCGTCGAACATCTGACCGTTTGCGCTTGGGTTTCGGTTGATGAGCGGACTGAAAACGGTGGGATCATCGGAATCGTTGAAGACAATGGTGAGTTTGAGAAAGGTTGGGTACTTGGGTTCGATAAATCAGTTTTTACTTTCGGCCTTGCCTCCAGCGGTGGGGACGATGGCGATGGCAACTTAACCTATGTCAAGGGTGCGACCCAATACGAAACCGGCCGCTATTACCATATCGCCGCGGTTTACGATGGGGAACTAATTCAAATCTACGTTAACGGGAAACTTGATGGAACAAGCGATAAACAAAGTAGCGAGATTCTATATCCGTCGGATGGCTCGCTAGTCCTGGCTGCTTATCGAGACAGAAACGAATGCTATTCCTTTCACGGATGTATCCGGGAGATTTCGTTATACGAACGTGCAGCCAAAGCTGAAGCAATTGAACACGATTTCGCGCATGGCAAATCGTTAATTGATCTTCGGCCAACCGGAGCGAAGTCCGGAAGCATCGATTTTGTAGTCGAGCCCTATCTTCAGTTTGGCACGCAAAACTCAATGACGGTTATGTGGCAGACGACCGTACAAGCAGAGACCCACGTACAATTCGGTGAAACCATTGATTGCGCCTCGTCAGTTGAATGTACGCAGAAAGGAAATATACACACGGGGCGAATTGGCGGCTTGGCTGCCGAGACGCAATACTTTTACCGGACGGTTTCAAAAACAAAAGACGGAGACTATTTGGAGTCCGATCCTAAGACTTTTGTCACTGCTGTAAAGGACTCAACACCGTTTGCTTTTGCCGTCGTAGGCGACACTCAAGGCAATCCAAAAGTTGCGGCGCGGATTAGCGAAATGGCATGGGCACAGCGACCGTCATTTGCAATTCATGCCGGCGATCTCGTTGACCAAGGGAACCGTGACTCCGATTGGACAACCGAGTTCTTTCCGAGCATGCATGAACTGATTAGCAGAGTGCCGATCTATACCGTGTTGGGAAATCACGAGCAGAATGCTTCAAACTATTTTGATTATATGGATCTTCCGGAGCCGGAATTTTATTACGATTTTATTTTCGCCAATGCGCAATTTTTTATGATCGACTCCAACCGAAAGGTTGATCCTGAATCGGAGCAATACCAATGGCTCGAAAAGAAGCTTCAAACTTCGACCAAGACTTGGAAGTTTGTATGTCATCACCATCCACCATATTCCTCTGACGAAGACGACTACGGCAACTTGTGGAAGGCAAACAAGTCAACGAGAGGTGATACGAGAATTCGTTCGCTGGTGCCACTGTATGAACGTTACGGTGTTGATATCGTATGGAATGGACATATTCATTCCTACGAGCGGACTTGGCCGATAAGGGATGGTAGCGCGGTGGTCGATGGCGGTACCATTTATACGATAACTGGCGGAGGCGGGGGGAACTTGGAAACCCCCGGCCCAATTAGGCCGTTTTTCCAGAATAATGTCCGCCGAGGCCATCACTACGTCATGGTTTACATCAATGGTACATCGCTGGAATTTAAAGCCTTCGATTTGGACGACAGGCTCTTTGATGTAATGAATATCAAGAAAGATTCCGGCAATTGACACATTTAGAAAATGTTCTCCCATTGCATGTTTTCCAAGACCTAAATCGCGACAAATTCAGAAGTGACTTCTGGACTACGCGAATTCAACAACGACGGACGAAGCATTGTCGCGGCCTGAATTTTCGACAGCTGATTGAACGATTCTGTCCGCTGGCGATTTCGAAGACCATGAGCTTGGCGGACTAGTCAGCATCTCGACTAGTCCTCGATCGAAGTGACCGTCTACGACTCCATCGGTGCACATCAAGAGTTTGTCGCCAGACTCTACGTCCAGCCATCCGGTTTGAGGGTTAAGGAATTGATGGCCAGAACCGAGGCATTGATTAAGAACTCCGCGACGAGCGTGGTTTCGGAATTCGCGTTCGTTTAATTCGCCTTTTCGATACAGATGCCCGACATGCGAATGGTCTTCGGTCAGTTGCTTAAATTCGCCGTTGGTCTTCAAGTGATAAAGTCGACTATCGCCGATGTGTCCGTAAAAGACGACATGTCCACGTATCCATATTAAGGTTAACGTCGCGCCCATGTTTCGCAGATTGGCGTCGTACTTTCCCAGCTTAAGAAGATCTTGATGTACATCCTCTATCAGTTTGCGCAAGATCGCCTGTGAAAAAGTTCGTCTCGGTGATAACCCGGAGCCAAAATGCAATGGCAATATCGAAGCGGCGCGTTGAGCAGTGATTCGGCTCGCAAACTCCCCCGATTTCTCTCCGCCCATTCCGTCGCTTACAGCAAAAATCCATTCGTTTTGGTCGATCAGTGCATTGCCTTGAGTTCCCAAAAATTGCAGTCCCACTTTTTGTATTTTGGCCGCTAGATAGTAGTCTTCGTTATTCTTTCTAAAGCGTCCGCGATGTGATCTCGCAGACCATGTGATAACTTCCGGTCGATGAACTTTCGGCTCCACTTCAGGCTGGCTGGTCTGCACTAACCCGGCCTCTTTTCCGCTTTCTTGATCGATCAGCGTCGCAAACTCAAAGTCGATTACGCAAAATCGTCCATCTGTACTTCGGTAAGTAATATTTCGATCAAACGGATCATCGTGACGAACTCCGTATTGGTTCAGTTCATCGAAAGTGCTCTTAACTTTTTCTTCGCTGATTTGACTCACTCGCCCACCACAGTTAGTCATTACGACTTCAAGCGTTTCGTCGTCGCACGAGAGCACACGCGGTACGAAGGGGCAATCGCGATCTTCCAAGTGTCTTAGAACTCGGATCTCATTTTCGTATCGTTCTTTCGCTTTTGGTCCGCGAAACAACTTATGAACGCGGCCGTCGTATCCAATTCGGACAAGCGCTCGCTGGGTATTCTTCGCTTCTTGCATCTATTACTGAGACAGGTTGAGACCGCGAGTTTTCGTACGAACTCGTAGGAGATAAGAGTCAGCCGTGATGAACAGTGAATGGCCATCTTCACCGAACGTGCAATTGGAAGTTCGTTCGCCAGTCAAGATTCGTCCTAATAGTTTGGCTTCAGGTGAGAACACGTAGACGCCACCCGGCCCAGTCGCAAAAAGATTGCCAGCTTCGTCAACCGTCATGCCATCGGGCAAACCAGGCAGCTTGGCAACTTGGTCTGTTGCGTCGTAAAAAA
Organism: Pirellulaceae bacterium; assembly: GCA_041740995.1. Taxonomy (GTDB): domain Bacteria; phylum Planctomycetota; class Planctomycetia; order Pirellulales; family Pirellulaceae; genus JBGSKY01. The sequence goes on along the minus strand of JBGSKY010000189.1, from coordinate 737 downwards.
TCCTTCCGCCAGTAAGCAACGAATCTTTGCCGATGTCAAACTCCATCCAAATCGCTTCTTTAGGATCGCTTTGAGCTACATAGAGCTTGCTTTCATCTGGCGATAGAACAATCCCATTTGGCCGTTGTAAACGAGTCGTCAACAACGTCAGCTCACCGTTTGAATGGTTGATCCGATAAACTCCGAAATGCTCCAACTCGCGACGAGGATCGTTTTCTCGCATCGGTAAACCGTAAGGTGGATCGGTAAAATAGATGTCGCCATTTTTAGCAACGATCGCATCGTTTGGACTGTTTAGACGTTTTCCTTGATACTTGTCGGCAAGTGTAATTTTTCCTCCATCCTTAGTAAGCTTTGAAACGCGACGGTCACCATGTTCGCAAAGTATTAATTCACCATTGGCATTCAACGTCAAGCCATTGCTGCCAGGCTCTAAACCGTAGTAGCTGACGCCGGTATAGCCTGAAGGCTGCATAAATAGTGAGATCCCATTCTTCGCGGACCATCGAAAAATGCTGTTCCGCGGAATATCCGAAAACAGCAAATGTGGCTCGTCTGACCTGATCCATAGTGGTCCTTCGGTCCAGGTGAAGCCGTCGGCGAGGATTTCAATCTTTGTTTCGGTGTCCAGCAACGAGGCGAGGCCGTCATCAAGCTTTTCGATCTGGCCCAGCGTTCGAACCGGCATAGATTGCTCTCCTTGGCAAACGGTCGCATAACCGAAGACAAAACATAAC
>JBGSKY010000188.1:0-2533 GCA_041740995.1 Pirellulaceae bacterium | reverse complement strand
CGTCGTCGTCGGATTGGCTCGCTTTCTTTGGCATTGACTCAAATTTTATTTAGGGTGGGCTGTTGCAGAACAGCTAGGTTAAGCTTGCATCGTTAGCTTTTATCAATCGTTGCAGGCTGCCAAATTATAGTTTTTTTTCGTCTGTACGTAACGTCACTTTAACGTGCGAAAACAAAATGGTCACTCGCACGGTAGGCTTTTAGACCTGCACGCCCGAAATGACAGGCCGAAGGCCGATTTATGGTCGTTTGGAGCGACTGCTTTTTGTAACTCGACCAGCACCAATCCTATCGATATTTCGCAGGCCATCACCAATTGCCGAACATGAATAATTGCTCCATTGTGGACATTGGCAGCATCGGAACCATCGTGTAATTGCCGAATGATCTGCACTTTTGGGCCACTGCATGGTAGATTGTAGCGAGGGCTGTTTGTGCACGTCGGCGAGAATTTGCTCGCTGGAAGGATGAGCGACCCGACCTTATCTTTATTCGAACTTATAATTAGTCGTTCTAGTCAGGCATTATATTATGCGGTTGTCATTTGGTCTGGACGCAAAGCAGATTCAAACGCAAAAGCTTGCTCCCAAGATGATCCAGTCTATGGAGATTCTGCAATTGCCAATCATCGCATTGCAGGAGCGAATTGAGCAGGAGATGAACGAAAATCCGATGCTCGAAATCGAAGAGCAGGAGACTCGGCTGGGAGAAGAAGAAGACGAACAAGCAGCGCGACCGGTCACCGAAGATGAACGTGAACTGGTTGTCAAAGACGATCAATCGAACTCCGACGACTTCGAACGACTGGCGAATATGGACGCCGTCATGCCCGATACGTTTGATGATTTTAGACCAAGCAAGAGTCGCATTCAAGAAAGCGTCGATCGCCAACACGATATGATGGCTAGCACGCCCGAGCGAGCTGAATCGTTAAACGATTTTCTCTATCACCAGCTGGCCGAAATGGACATCGATAGTGATGTTGAATTGATTGCTGAAAAAATTATTAGCAGCTTGAATGCCTCTGACGGCGGCTACTTCAAAGGTTCGTTGCCGGACATGTTACCGCCTGATTATAAGCCTGCCGATTTGCAAAAAGCGGAAGAAGCATTGGCGATTGTCCAGCAGCTTGAGCCGGCCGGAATCGCCGCGCGGAACTTGAAAGAATGCTTGTTGAATCAGTTGCGACCGGAGATGCCGATGGTCGACAAAATGGAAATTATTATTCGGGATTATTTAGATGATTTGGCAGAAAATCGTTTGCCTGTCATTCAAAAGAAGACTGGATATACGATCGAAAAGATAATGGAGATTCGTGATTCATTGCATCAGTTGAATCCCAAACCTGGCTCGACATTCATGGAGACCTTTGTGCCAGGTGTCACGCCTGATGTAATTGTCGAACGTGACGAAAATGGAAAATATACGATTCGTTTGGAAGACGACTCGCTGCCACCGCTGCGGATCAGTGAATATTATCGGCGACGTTTGCTGGACCCGACAGCGAGTCTCGAAGAGAAAGAATTTATCAAACGCAAGATCAACGGTGCGCAGTGGCTGATCGACGCGATCCAACAGCGTCGATCGACGCTGATGAAAGTTACCGAAAAGATTGTCAACTACCAGACGCGTTTCTTGGAAGATGGCCCCGAAGCAATCGAACCGTTGAAGATGCAACAGATTGCTGATCAAGTTGGCGTCCACGTCACCACAGTTTCGCGGGCCGTTGATGACAAATGGGTCCAGACGCCGCGTGGGATTATGCCGCTTCGACGATTCTTTGTTGGCGGAACACGCAGCGAAGATGGTGAAGACGTTGCGTGGGATACGATTCGGATCAAGCTGCAAGAGATCATTGACCAAGAAGATAAATCCGATCCGCTCAGTGATGACCAGTTGGTCGAATCGCTTAAGATTCAAGGTCTGACCGTCGCACGGCGGACGATCACTAAGTATCGCAAAAAGATGGCTATTCCATCGTCGCGTCAGCGTCGGATTTGGACTTGATGGACGAGACTACAAGTCCAGTTGAAAACGCCAAAGCGATCAGCGTTCGCAGTAGTTCGGACGTTGGCAACTTTCCAAGCAATCATTGGCTGGAAAGCAAATGGGCGTTGGCTGCAGGTTTTGGTCTGCTGGTCTTAGGCGTGCTTTTTGCGATCACTAGAATTCGATCGCACTATGACGAGCTCGGCGGCGAGTACGATGCCGGGCAGATGGGATTGTTCGATTTCCACAACGGCGTCTATCTTCCAGCGATTGCGTTTGTGCATGGCGTCAGCCCTTACGGCCAATCGATCATGGACGCGGGCTATCAAGTTACTCGGCCAACACCGATGTATGGGCCGACCAATTTTTTGCTGCATTCGCCCTTGGCCGCTTTGTCGCTTACTCAGGCAGAATTTGTCTACAGCACGTTAAACTTGATCATGTTATGTGGTATCGCAGCGGTACCGATCATGGAGCTGCGCCGCCAGTTTCCCGAATCGTTGTTGGGACGCTCAATGCTCGCGACAATATCGGCCATCTTGTTT
>JBGSKY010000187.1:0-3292 GCA_041740995.1 Pirellulaceae bacterium | reverse complement strand
GCGCCGCAAAAAACCGGGCACGCAAGATCCAGAACCCGAACGGCGGTCGCTTTTTTAAGTACTAGGGTAAAACCACTAGACTATTTCAAACGACTGCGCATTGTCAACGGATCCATTAGAGATTGTGAATAAGAAACTGCGAGTTAAAGCATAGACGTCTGATTATCATTGTCAATCGCTAAAAAACGTGGTAGACAAACTTGCCCTTCGCACTCGTGATAATAAGGGAAGAGTCCACAACGCTTGCTGTCACTGCGAACTGCCGCAGCGGATACGCGAGAGCGTCCGACCTGCGTCCATTTATCTTTAAGTCACAGTTTTTTGCAGTCGGAAGTACGGTATTTTGGGCTATGCCATGCGGTATTTTGTCAGAAGGCCGCATGTGGATAGATTCCGTAGTGAGGACTCGTTTTGCCGCAAATTACCGGACATTGAGTTCGTCGTCGCCTTCGATGACGAGAATTCGGGAGTCGACGGGAGGCGACTTAATCCGTTGTTCCACTCCACTGGGCCATTGAATGATTATTTCGTCTAATTCCGAGACACTGCCGAGCCCGAACGAAATCACGGCTTCGTTCCTACATAAGTAGCCGTTGCCGGTCATCATCCATCCAGTCGATTGTGATTCGCCACTGCGAATCGAGACTGTCGCTCCGATGGCGTCGCGTTCTGAGCGAGTGCCGATCAACTCCACTTCAAACCAATGATTCTCTGTTTTTGTTTGATTGACTAAGAGGGCGGAACGAGAGCCCATGAAGGTGACAACGAAATCGGTGTGCCCGTCTCGGTTGATGTCCAAAGTTGCCAATGATCGCCCGACATGTTTGTTACTGAAGAAATCGCTTGGGTCCTCAACTCGTGCCAATTCAAAACGATTCCCTTGGTTTGCAAACAATTGCATTGGCTGCTCATACGGTCGATCTTCCGACTCGTGATTCTCGACGTTTCCATTGGTCACGATCAAGTCGATCCACCCATCGTGGTTGTAATCAAGTGGCTGAGCTCCGAAACCGAGAACGGGGATGCTGTCACGGCTCAAATTCATTCCGATGGTGCGATCCTGAAAGGAACAACCGTGAGACGTACCTTGCCCGTTCAAAAACAAGCTATTGGGTTCGTTCTCGAAATTGGTAATAAATAAATCCAACGAACCCGAGTTGTCCAAGTCGCCCGCGGCGATCCCCATCGAAGCGAGCGCCGCCCCTCCATGACCAAACGCACAACCCGAAATTGCCCCGATGTCGTCCCAATCACCTTGCGGTGTTAGCTGCCAAAGGTGATCCGAGCGAATGTCGTTGCCAACAAATATCTCATTTCCCGGTTTACCGTCGAAGTTCGCAATCAACACACCAAGACCGGTTGACGCGGCATTATCCGTCTCACTGATTGCACGAACGTTCCGTTTACCTGCCCCATCATTCACCATCACTCGGTCATGAGCAGGGTGAAACGTTCCTGGACCCAGCACTTCAAGTTTACCCTCTTTGTCACGAACTGGTTTATTGCTCAGTTTCGGATCATGCACATAATTGACCTCGATTATGTCAGGAAAATGGTCGCCTGTCACATCTGCAATAGCGATCGAAGTGGACATGGTGTTCAACTCATCGAGCGGATCGGTCGGCTCGCTTTGAAATGTGCCGTCGCCGTTGTTGATGAGCAAGGTGTTCATGCCTAAATTGGCTACGACTAAATCAGGAAACCCGTCCTGGTTCCAATCGCCTGCAGAGACTCCTGTCGAATATCGGGTATCCGAGGCTTTTGCGGCATCGGTCACATCTATCAATCGCAATTCATCAGCCTCACAACGATGATTCTGTGGGGACAACGATCGATAAAGCACGTTGGAAAGCTTGCCGACGAAATCAGGCGGATCACTGGCACCTTGAGCGAAATAGAGATCGGCAAAACCGTCCTGGTCATAGTCGAGCACAGCGACCCCTCCGCCCATTTGTTGATAGATTGCAAACTCTTTGTTTTGTTCGATGGAGGCAACCATGTATCGATGCTCGATCCCGACTTGCTCAGCAACGTTCAAAAATGCAGGGATTGCGAGCAAACTCTTATCAGACACAAATGGTACCCGTTGCGCTCTCTCAACCATAATCTCCGGAGTGTTCTTACCGAACTCGGGCATTGAATAGTCAGATAGTTTCAGACCGCAAAGCCGCTGATGCGGAGTTCCAAATGCGTTATCTGAACTACGCAATGCAATCCTCTGCTGATTTAACTCTTGGGTTTTTGATTCATCTTGAGGGAAATGGATCGACGCAATCAATCTCCAGATAACAGATTCGAGGGGGCGATCTAATTTCATTAACCCTTCGGCCAAGTTGTCGTAGGATTCTTTTGCCGGTTTTTTTGAAAGGGACACTTGGTTACTGCTAAGCAAGACTTCATAAAGCAATTCGTTTCTTTTTTCCCATTTGGCGGCTTGTTCCTTATTCCCCATTGCGAATAGAGCTTGTCTGATCCGCTTGATCGATCGCGCGTCGGTCGGGTCAAGCTCCAGTGCTTTCCCGAGCGAATACACTGCCTCTTCAAAGCGATTTTGGTCGACCAAAAAGGCCCCGACTGCGGCCCAGTATTCCGAGAAATCCTTGACCGACTCATCACAACTGCTGAGCCAATTTAGAAACGGTCGCTCTTGCTGGGACTCGGCCAGACAACGTCCAAACAATGCGCTGATTGACGGTCGAACTTTGCTAGTGGCGACCATTGGGGCGAGTATCCCAGCAGCCTGTTCGTACTGCCTGTTCGTGAACAATATTCTCGCTTCGGCACTGGGGCCGATCGGCCAATAGGGGTTTTGTACATCGGTTGCCTGTTGGTTAGGTTCATCAAAAACGGCATCCGCAACAGATATCAAAGTTTGCAGTTCGTCTTCACGGACATCGCCCAAGAGACAAAGTTGTTGAACATGAAGAGCAGCCTCGTGTCGCCGCCCTTGCCGATTGTAAAGGTAAGCGAGTTGACGATGTGCGATCGCTGCGTCGGGAACGATCGTCAACACTTTCAAATACTTTGATTCTGCGTCATCGAATCTTTCGATCTGCATGCACAAATCTGCCGCTTGCCCGAGTGCGGGTAGCCCGGCCTCTGGATGATCCCATGGGATCGATTCGAGAGTTTCAATCGCGTTATCGACCTCTCCTCGTTGTGCTTGCAAGTTGGCGTAACGAAAGAGAGTTTCGATATCACTCGGATCGGCCAGAATGACTCGCTCTAAGACCTCGCCAGCCTCGTCAAACTTCCCTTCCTCCACCAGACGATTACTGAGGCGAATTTCTTC
>JBGSKY010000186.1:0-23341 GCA_041740995.1 Pirellulaceae bacterium | reverse complement strand
AGCACCTCGACGATTCATCGTTGACTCAGGTCCTTCAGGGTGGATCAACGCCCCCTTTGCTAAAAGGATTGCACCTCAAAATTCGCCAAAGGGTTTTCGCAAGACCGCGGAAGAAACCGTATTTTTGAAGTGCCTCCAAAGCATAATTTGAACAGGTCGGATAGTATTTGCAGCGAGGGCCAAGCAACGGGCTGATCCCGCGCTGATAGAAGCGAATTACCATAACGGTCGCTTTCAGCATGACGGAATGAAGTGCAGCGGCAAGTTTGGCAATCATTGAATCATTCAATTAGCGTAATGAAGTTTTTTAGAAAGCCTGACCACGGCAGCTACCTCCTCTTTCCTCGCCATCGTCGAATGATCGTCGATATTTGCAATGCCGCGAAAACAGTCCCTGCGTTCTCGGTTCAACGAGAATTCGATTTGAGTAACATTGCGACCGCTCGTCAATCAGCGAAAACTCGAATCGGTTGGGCGGCTCTATTTGCGCGTGGCTATTCGTTGGTCGCCAAAGATGTTCCCGAGTTACGCCAGACGTTTATCACTTTACCTTGGATGCGGTTGTATCAGCACCCAACAAGCGTTGTCAACGTAACGGTCAATCGGTTTGATCAGTCAATTAATCGTGAACGTTTGCTTTGGGCACGAATTCGAAATGTCGAGACGCTCACCTTAGCTGCCATACAAAAATCGATCAGCGAGCATCAAACAGCAGACCTGAAGACACTTTTCCGCGATGGACAAGTGATGGAGAAGATGCCCGCACCGATTCGATGGCTGTCGTGGCATTTGCTGATGCGATGGCAAGGTCGCAAACGCGCCCGTCGCTTGGGAACGTTTACGATTTCAACGTTAGCCAACCTTGGCACTACCAATGACAATCATCCGCTAATTGCTACCTCGTCGTTGAGCTATTCCCCGCTAACCAGCCAGCAGCGTACGATTGTCACTTTGCTCGCAGACCATCGTGTGCTTGACGGGGCATTGGCGGCACGGGCGCTGGTCGCACTGGAAAGGGTCATGCAGCATCAGATTGTTGACGAATTGGCCAGCTTGGCATAGGCACAAGGACGCTTCGCTTCATGGCGTGTTGGCTTGCAACGCTTTTCTAGCCCAAAACCTTTCTGCGTTTGCGATCCAGTCTTGATACTGGACCTGCAACTTGGGATCACTAGCGATCTCTTGTTTCGCCTTTTGCAGCCAAGTTTGAAAGAACTGCACGGCTGCACGACTTATCCGTGGTTGACCATCAAATTCGTAGTATGTCGGGCCGGTCGTCGCCATGCGATAGCTTGCTCGATGAGCCGTTACGACTCGCAATACCAGCCAGCCACTTTCGCGGATTGGCAATGGCGGAAATTGACCACGCCGCAAATGGTCTTCTAACCGAGCTTGGTAAATGGATTGTCCATTGAAGATGACATCGAGATAGTCCACCTCGTCACGAACTGACAAGTCGACATAAAACTCGGGGCCAATTGATTGCTGAGCATATCCTGCGACGATTCCACCAGGTGGCTGACCGTTGATGCTCGCTCGTAATAGCGGACCGTTGGTTACAATCACGAAGCCGTTTTGGACCGCATCCCACCAAGCTTTCGGTGTAACTAATTGTTCTGGATCGAGCTTTGCATAAACGCGGTTGTAACCAACTCGGGTTCGCCCGTCGGCGACAAAACCACTGCCAGCGGTTGGCGGCAAATGAAAACCTGCTTCCAACATCTGCCAATAAATGAACTCGGCCAGCCTCCCAAGCCCCTTGGAACCATCAAATCGTATCTCGTCTGGATTAAAAAATGCGGCATCGATCGACGCGGCATGTTCCGGTTGACAATGAGTCGACAAAAGCTGAATCGCTTGTATTGGTACATTTGCCAAGACGATCGGCAGGTCACGTTTCCAAATGTCCGCCAACTCAATCGCCCAGTCTTCGGCTGGCAACGCCGCCACAATGGGCCCCCAATTTTTCATCTCCGACTCCGACTCACTTCCGGCCGGCCAGACTGCGGCTTCGGATTTAGGATGGACATTAATTGAACAATCACTGCCTGAGACGCGGAATTGTCGCGAGTTCAAAACATGAGCAAGCATCGGAGCAGAAGCGTCGTTAGTGGCCTCGTCGGTGACCAGCACATCTGAAGGTTTACGAAAAGTCGCAACGATATTTACCGCATCGGCGGTCGCCCAGCGCTTCAACTCCGCGACTGGCAAATCATTGGCCAAATCACCGCTAAACCATCCCTCGCGGTTCATATTGGTTAACTGCGGTACGACGATGTCGAAGTGATTCTGAGCACCGGGTTGCATCTCAAAGCCACCCGTCACATCGCCGAATTCAATCCCTCGCGATGCGATAAATTCGTAGCTACCTGCCAGCGTCTTGAGCTTAGCGGAACGCTCAAAAAGGATATCTTTGCCGCTGTCGAGCGCGATTTGTGTCGTTTGCTCCTCCGTCAGAGTTTTAATCTGTTTAGGAAACCGTTTGGGTGACTTGGTGATTTCGACTCGGCAAGAAATGGGTTCTGCCTTATCCTTGTCGTAGAAATCCAGTTCCAAAAGCGTTGTCTGGGCATCGACTGATGGCAAACAAACCAGGACGAAAAGGCAAGCGTATGCAAACTTGACCATTCGAACCTGAATCGCGATTAACCTTGTCGCAAGAAAACTTTGACGCCGTTGATTCGCTGGCCTGTTAAAGCGAATTTGATCCATTGAATAAAACACCTTGAAGTTATGGCAGACGATTATTACAAACGGTTGGGTGTGTCATCCTCGGCTTCGGCGGAAGAGATCGCCAAAGCATATCGTAAACTCGCTCGCAAACATCATCCAGATTTGAATCCTGATGATGTCAATGCAAAAAAGCGATTTCAAGAAATCCAAACCGCATACGATACGTTGAATGATCCTGACAAGCGAAAGATGTACGATCAATTCGGCGAAAAATACGAGCAGATGGCTGGGGGTAACCCACACGCTGGCGGACCAGGTGGAAACCCATTTGGTGGCGGCGGCGGTGCAGGCGTTGATTTCGGCGATCTGTTCGGTCGGGGCGGGAATTCCGATGGTGGTGGCTTTGGTGGGATGGACATCGAAGAACTGATGCGTCAGTTTGGAGGTGGCGGTCGTGGACGTCGCAGCGCACCAGCCAAAGCAAGTGATCTCTCTGCCGAAATAACGATCCCTCTGAAGCTGGCCGTCAGTGGTGGCAAGACGACAATCCAATTAGATCGCGGTGGAAGATCCGAATCGCTGGAAGTCAAAATTCCGGCTGGCATTCGCGGAGGGAAAAAAATCCGTCTGCGTGGCCAGGGCGAGCAGGGGCGAGCCGGAAAATCTGGCGACCTGTTGCTGACCGTTCACATTCAGACTCATCCAAACTTTCGAGTCGATGGAGATAATTTGGAACTAAAACTGCCGATCACCATTGGTGAAGCGGCCAAGGGCGCAACCATCGATGTTCCAACTCCAAACGGCATCGTCGGTTTGAAGATACCGCCGAACTCTTCAAGCGGTAAACGCTTGCGCGTCCGCGGCCAGGGATTGCCCAACCGTGATGGAACGGCTGGCGACTTGTATATTGAGCTGTCAATCAAAATGCCAGATTCGCTCGACGCCGACGCTATGGCTGCGGCCGAAAAATTTGAAGCGGCGTACAACAAACCTGTCCGCGCGAGTATCGTTTGGTAGTTCGTGATGGCTCATTGTCTTATGACCGATCAAAGCTTCCCCTCGAAGTCGAGAATCAAGCTGCAGCGAGATTTCGATCATGTGTTCGCAGCGGGCAGCGTCTGCAGCGACTCTCTGCTGATCGTTCATGCGATTCAAAACAACCTTGGCATCAGCCGCTTGGGTTTGTCAATCGGCAAACGCTTTGGGCCTGCTCATCGGCGAATTAAAGTGAAGCGCTGGTGCCGCGAAGCTTTTCGTACGCAACGACATTTATTGCCCAAAAATCTCGATCTTGTCGTTCGTGTTCGCAGCGGAACACAGCCGAATTTTGATTTGATCCGCCAGTCAATTCTCCATCTCGTTCCGCGCGTCGCTGAACGAATCTCTCGAAAAAAATAGACCAAGCACGCTCGACTCAATCGATACAACCAGCAAAGCCGGATCGTGTCGAGCGCGGCCTGCTGCATTCTGAATGCGTAAAAGATCTGCACAGCCAAGCGTGAGCAACCTTCTAGTACTGAGTTGGCTGCAAGTTATCAAACTTTAAAACCAACCGGACGCATTTCGCCCATTTGCAAAGAAATAGATCGGGCCATCATGGTCGAACGATCAGCGAAATGCGCAGTGTTTTCAGTCGTACTAATTGTTGATGAACACGGTTCCTTTAAGCAACGCTCAACCGCTCCAAACGGATTCCCTCGCAAAGGGCATCGGCGTGTTAGCGATCGCCAATATCATCCAGAGAGCGATCGGCTTCATTAGAAATCTAGCGTTCTGCTATTTCTTACATCAAAGCGACATTGGGCTCTGGGCCTTGGCTAGCAGCTTCCTGGTGCTTGCCCCGCCTCTTTCGGTGCTCGGTATCCCTGGCTGCTTTGGAAGATATGTCGAATCGTTTCGCCGCGTTGAACAATTGCGAAGCTTTCTGCGTCGATCGTTAGCCATTGCCGCAGTTGGTGTGATGGTTTTGACCACTAGCTTGCTGGTTTTTCCAACACACAGCTCGCTGTTAGTCTTTGGAACAACCGTGCCATATTCGGCAATGATCATTTTGACTTGCAGCCTTCTATCCGTTGTTGCATTTAATACGCTGCTGGAATTACTCAATGGCCTTCGTCAGCCAAGTGCCGTCTCCGCGATGCAGTTGACAAGCTCAATCAGTTTTTCACTTCTGTGCATCCCTGTGTTGATAATTCGGCCACAGTGGCAATATTTAGTCGCTACTTACGCTATCTCCATGACCATTGGCTTGCTGCCCGGCCTTGTTCGATTGTCCAGGCGATGCGGCCCTGCTCTATCAGACGCAGTCGCCTTGAGCAAAGGGAGCATGTTATTTCGAATTACTCCGTTCGCGATTGCTGTTTGGTCATCGGACCTTTTAACGAACCTGTTTGACGTCGTTGATCGGTACATGATTCTGTATCTGGCCACCGATGATGTTCTGGCGAATCAAATTTTGGTCGGCCAGTTTCATACCGCTAGAATTTTGCCAGTCTTGTTCCTCTCGTTGGCAATGATGCTGGCCGGCATGATCTTGCCCTATTGGACTAGCGAATGGGAAGTTGGCAACAAACAAAAAGTTTTCCGAATGCTATTTACCACAATTAAGCTCTCGCTGTTCAGCTTCTGGGGAGGTTCAGTTGTGATTCTATTATTGACGCCAATCTTGTTCGAAACTTTTTTAGATGGCCGTTACGCGATCAGCCAGCAAGCACTACCTTTCGCAATGACGCACTGTATTATCGCCGCCGCGGCCATGATGCTCGGTGTCTTCCTAAGGTGTATTGAGGCCAATCGATGGGCCGTCGGTGTGCTGGCCGTCGGCCTCCTAGTCAATGTGTTGGCGAACTGGGTTGCGGTTCCGTATTTGGGCGTCATCGGTGCGATGATCGCAACGCTTAGCTCGACCGCCTTGATCGTCGGTATGTATCTACTGTTATTGCACTTCAAATTTGCGATTGCAGATCGTGGCACCGTTATCATGCTGTTTTTGCCACTGACCTTATTACTCGGGCCGGTCGCCGCTGTCGCTTCTTTTGTCGCGAGCGTATTTATACTCGGTCGGACAAACTGGATCATCGATCGCACCGACCGTCAGGAAATCGATGACACGATTCTGCCGCTTGCCAAGCGTTTAGGGCTTCGGCTTGCGTCAGTGTGGCCGACGCCGATCGTCGATCGAAAGCTTGGCGTTTCGCGCGGCTGAGTCTAAACTAGTGACTTATGGGGTACTTCCTGCGGGAATGTTCCCATTCTGCAAGTCGACACAAACTGTTTTCCGACGGTCAAAACCGAAGGCCCGTGATGCTCCAAACGACCAAAAACGCTGATATTCTTCCCGATTTGATCCGCGATCGAATTTTGATTTTGGATGGTGCCATGGGCACGATGATCCAAAAGCTGAATCTTGATGAGGCCGCTGTTCGTGGCAACCGTTTCAAAAATCACGACAAAGAGCTAGGTAAATTCCTCGACATTCTTTGCGTCACGCGTCCTGACGACATCACCAACATACACTATGAGTATCTTGCTGCGGGTGCAGACATCGTTGAAACCAACTCGTTTGGCATCTCGCCAATCGGAATGGCCGAGTTCAATTTGTCGCCCGATCTTGTCCCCGAATTAAACTCAGCAGCCGTCAAATGCGCCCGCGACGCGGTCGATCGCATCATGCGAGAGGACCCTTCGCGGCCTAGATTCGTGGCTGGAAGCATTGGCCCTACGACTAAGCAAACCGCGATCAGTACCAACGTCGATGACGCCGCCCACCGCGATGTGGACTTCATGGAAATGGTCGTCAGCTACAAGGCGCAAGTGGCCGCGTTAATCGAAGCCGGGGCGGATATCCTGCTACCCGAAACAGTAATCGACACGCTGAACCTAAAGAGCTGCCTTTTCGCAATCGAAGAGTACTTCCGGGAAACTGGCCGAATCGTCCCGGTAATGGTCAGCGGCACGTTCGATAAAGGTGGGCGCACCTTCGTCAGCGGTCAAACGGTCGAAGCTTTTTGGAACTCGATCAGCCACTTCCCGCTACTCTCAGTCGGAATGAATTGCGCTCTGGGGCCAGACATCATGCGCCCGCATTTGGAAGAGTTGGCAAGAGTCAGTGGTACAGCGATTTCTTGCCATCCCAATGCTGGATTGCCCAACGATTTTGGACAGTACGATCTGACGCCGTCGAAGATGGCCGATTACATCGGCGATTTCGCTAACAACGGTTGGCTGAATATCGTCGGCGCATGTTGTGGTTCGACGCCAGCTCATATCCATGCGATTGCACAAGCTTGCAAGAAGTTCAAACCGCATCAAGAACCAGAGCCGATCGTCTGGACTCGATTGAGCGGCCAGCAGGCGACAACCTTACGACCCGAAGTCCGTTTCACGATGGTCGGTGAACGAACCAACGTCACTGGCTCACGCGCGTTCGCGAAGCTGATTCGAAACGACCAATTTGAAGAAGCAGTCGAAGTCGCTCGGCAACAAGTCGAGAATGGCGCATCGATCATCGACATCAATATGGATGACGCATTGCTTGACGGCCCTGAAGCGATGACAAGATTCTTGCGATTGATCGCAGGCGACAGCGTTGCAGCATCGGTTCCGGTCATGATCGATTCTAGTAAGTGGGAGGTGCTCGAGGCTGGACTGCAAAACACTCAAGGCAAATCCATTGTCAACTCTATTAGCTTAAAGGATGGCGAAGCAGAATTTCTGCGACGCGCTCGTTTAGTTCGTCAATATGGCGCGGCCTGTGTCGTTATGGCTTTTGATGAACAAGGACAAGCCGCCGAGATGTCAGAAAAAGTTCGTATTTGTAAACGAGCATTCGATTTGCTGGTCAAAGAAGTTGGCTTTCCTCCCCAAGACATTATCTTTGATCCAAATATTTTGACCGTCGCAACTGGGATTGAGGAGCACAACAATTACGCGGTGAACTTTATCGAAGCGACGCGACAGATCAAGCAGCTATGCCCTGGTTGCAAAATATCCGGGGGCGTGAGCAATATCAGCTTCAGCTTCCGAGGCAACGATGTGGTCCGCGAAGCGATGCACTCCGCTTTCTTATACCACGCAATCAACGCCGGTATGGACATGGGCATCGTAAACGCTGGCCAATTGACTGTCTATGAAGACATGCCCGCCGACTTAAAAGAACATGTTGAAGATGTGCTACTCAATCGACGCCCTGACTCTACCGAGCGAATGCTGACGCTGGCCGAATCGCTGAAAAACACCAGCGGCAAGAAAGCAACCGGCGAAAATCTTGAGTGGCGCGAAGTGCCGGTAAAAGACCGCTTGAAATACGCTTTGATTCATGGCATAGACAAATACATTGAGCTCGATGCCGAAGAAGCGCGGCAGCAATGCACCCGCTGCTTGGAAGTAATCGAAGGTCCATTGATGGACGGCATGAGCGTCGTCGGCGATCTATTTGGTGCCGGCAAAATGTTCTTGCCGCAAGTAGTCAAAAGTGCGCGGGTGATGAAAAAAGCCGTTAACTACCTGACGCCCTATATGGAGCAAGAAAAAATCGAGGCTGGCGTCGCCTTATCGAGCGCTCGTGGCAAAGTCCTGATGGCGACCGTAAAGGGCGATGTGCATGACATCGGAAAGAATATCGTCGGCGTGGTCATGGCTTGCAATAACTACGAAGTTATTGACTTGGGCGTGATGGTCCCTGCCGAACGAATCCTCGAAGCGGCTGTTCAACATGGTGTAGACATCATCGGCCTGTCAGGCTTGATAACGCCAAGCCTAGACGAAATGACACACGTCGCGCGTGAGATGAAACGAACGAATATGAAAATCCCATTGCTTATCGGCGGGGCAACGACCAGCGCGAAACACACGGCTGTCAAGATCGCTCCGTACTACGACGAACCTGTGGTGCACGTTCTCGATGCTTCACGCAGTGTCGGCGTGATTGAAAAGCTTTGCAGCCGAGAAAACAAAGCAAGCTACGTTGCGAATAACTCAGCCCTGCAAGATGAGTTGCGTTCAAGCTACGAGAAACGCCAAGCCAAGTTAATACCGTTCAAAGAAGCTTGCCAAAAGAAATTTATTACCGACTGGTCAACGGTCCGAGTCGACAAACCGTCGTTCACTGGCATTCGCACATTGAAAAATTACGACATCGAAAAAATCGCGAAGTACATCGATTGGTCGCCGTTCTTTATGACTTGGGAATTGAAAGGCAAATATCCGAAGATCTTTAAGGACTCCTTTGTTGGCCCGCAAGCCAAAGAGCTCTTCGACGATGCTCAAGCGATGTTGTTCGACGTCATTGCACAACAGTCACTGACCGCCAATGCCGTATATGGATTTTTTCCAGCGGCCAGCATTGGCGAAGATGTAGTTCTCTTTACCGACGAAAGCCGGAAAACGGAACTCACAAGATTCCACTTCTTGCGTCAGCAGTGGGAGCGAAAAGGTCAACCGGACTTCCGATGCCTCGCTGACTTTGTTGCGCCGATCGATAGTGGCCGTGCCGACTACCTCGGTGCCTTCGTCGTCACCGCCGGACATGGAACGGATGAAATTGCGAAGCGATTTGAAGAGGAAGGTGATGACTACAATTCAATCATGATTAAGGCGATAGCCGACCGTTTGGCCGAAGCCTTCGCTGAATTACTGCACGAGCAGGCTCGACGGGAGTGGAGCTTTGGCATCGAAGAGAATCTTTCTAGCGACGACCTGATCGAAGAAAAATACCGTGGCATCCGCCCTGCCCCTGGATATCCAGCCTGCCCCGATCACACGGAAAAACGGATACTATTCGATCTGCTTGAAGCGGAAAAGAACACCGATGTTCGCCTGACCGAATCGTTTGCGATGTGGCCAGCGGCAAGTGTCAGCGGTTTCTATTTCGGTCATCCGGACGCGCGATACTTCGCCGTTGATCGGATGACGAAAGACCAGATCGATGCATACGCGGTTCGCAAATCAATGCCGCTACGCGATGTTGAACGGTGGCTTTCACCCAACCTCGGCTACGACCCAGAATAGTTCGGTCGCAGCGAGCAAGGAACCTGGGTAGTGACTCGATATACGGTCACTACTCAGCGTCTTCGCATACTCTAACTTCGCTAGTTGCAGCTCTCGTGTAGCCTAAGTCGCGAATCACTTCAAGGATTTCGCTGCAAGTCGGGAACATGCGACCATTCTTGCGTTTGTAGTTGTCAAGCGCGGTCATAAATTCTAGTTCGTCGCCTGAGTAGTCGCGTTCGCAGGTTGTTGGGTCGATCTGGCGTCGGCGATTCTTCTTTCGAAGATTGTTTGGCGTTGCCTTCGCTGGCTTATCAGTCTTTGCAAATTCGTCGTCTCGACGTTCGTTGCGACGACGATCCAAGGTCACGACGCTATCACCAACCAATAATTCTTCAGCCATTTCCAAACCCTTCAGACGAGCATTTGCAATTGGGCGTGCGAACCAAGTCGCACAAATTGTGAACCCGTAACAAAGTACCCGCGCCGCAGACTCTACTTGGTCAGCACATAAGTAATTGACGACAAAGTTTCGCAGATCAGCTCAGACGACTTCCAGATACTCCAGCTGTATCGATTATTCAACTGAAAATTAAATTTCAAAGCAGGCATCACTTAGTGCCAATGCCGGCAAGCCTACCATTCGCGTCAATCAACTATTGTATATGACTAAAAATTCGAGATGGTGATGGTAAAAGCAATTTCAATTCATGCCTCTGGAACAGATTTGTCACGGGCAGCCGAAAGTTTTCGGCAAAAGATCTAGACTTACAAATCGTGGACGTTTGCGTAAAAGCTGACTTGGACAATCATTAACCTGGGATTCTTCTTACTTCGATATTGCGAAAGTATATCGCACGACCGGGGCTATTGGATTGCAGTGCAAAAGTGCCTGAGCCGAGCAGGCGCTCGTACAGGTTCGAAAATGCAATTTGATTATCCGGTTCGGTGTAATCAACAACCAGTTGGCCATTGATCTTAAATACAACCCGCTTACCACGCACTGAAATTTCCTGCGTATACCACTCGTTGTCCCTTATCGGCGGATTCTTTGCATCGACAACGCCATAGATACTTCCAGATCTTTGATCGGTCGGCACATTTGAGATTTGGCATTCTAGCCCATACTTCGCAAAGGGTTCAGTCTGGTAGTGCGTATGAAAGTAAATTCCGGAATTACACGCAGGCGTCATTTTTACTTCGCATCTAAAGTCGAAGTCGACGAACGGCTGCGCCTCAGCCATATAAAACAAAAGGCTGCGAGTACCGTCGCATACGATACAATTATTCTCAACTCGCCAGACTTCTGAGTTGGCGCTTGCTTTCCAACCCGCAAGCGACTTTCCGTCGAATAATGATTTCCATTCAGCTCCGTTACGATTCTGTTCAATGGCTTGAATTGACAGCTCTTGAGTTTCTTTAGGCGACAATATTTGTGTCGCTTCAGCAGTCGCTGAAGCTGAGAAATCGTCTGGAAATGATCTTGTAGACGTTGACGCCGACGGCAGAGTTTGGACCCGAGTGACATCCTTAAGAGTATCACGTTGCATCAACCAGATGCCGCCTGTAATTAAGATGAGGCAGCAAATACTGACAATTAAAACAATTGAAGAATTGAGCTTGCGAACCCTCTTTTGCGATTCAACTTTCTTACGAACATTGATTTGCGAATTTGAATTCAAAATAATTGCGGGTGCAGCGACTGGGGATATAACGGGATTCAAATAGTCTTCCAAAGCGGAGGCGAGTTCTGCGGCGGAACGATATCTCTGCTCTCGATTTCCATGAGTCGCTCGATGGCAAATTGCATCAAGTTTTGGATCGATGCTTTGCCGAACGGCAGATGGTGTCAAAACACCGGAGCTGAGTGCTTGGGCATAGATTTGCGGTAGGGTTCCATTGAAGGGACGTTGCCCAGTCAGAAGTTCGAAAAGGATGATTCCCAGGCTGTAAACATCAGATGCGGGACCGATTGTGTTTTGTTCGCCACGTAGTTGCTCTGGAGCCATATAGGCTGGCGTCCCCAGCACCGCACCAGAAGCCGTAAGTTGCGGTTCATCTTGATCGATACGGCGTGCCAAACCAAAATCCATAATTACAAAATCGCGATCGCGTTTGATCATTATGTTTGCTGGCTTCAGATCGCGATGAATGATCCCTCGGACATGCGCGAACTCCACGACCGTCGCAACACGCTTCATCAATTTGGCCGCCGTAACATTTTCAACCGGTCCTCTCGCTTTGATTACATCGCTTAGAGACTTTCCGTCGATATATGCCATGGTTAGATATAGTCGGCCGTCGTGCTCGCCTATGTCAAAGATGCGGCAAATATTGGGATGGTCAAGATTCGCCGAAAGTCGCGCTTCGCGTCGAAAGCGCTCGGATAAATCACGAGATTTCTTACCGACGAAGTGCGGCAATTTGAGCGCAATCTTTCGATCAAGCTCTGTATCATGCGCAAGATAGACAGCGCCCATCCCACCTTCGCCTAACAATTTCAGCAAACGATAGCGACCGAATTCGACCGGAAGGTGTACATCGCCTAGACTCGCCTCCGAGCTTGGGTGCGTTGATAGAGCATCTAAACCTAACGTATTAGCAGGCTTACGGATTTCCTGGTTTTCCGAAGGCTCACGCGGCGTCATTGGTCATTGGATCCAAGAGATGTTCGCAAAAAATATTCGAGGGTTGGATTGCTCTATATCCTCAATCAGAATTTTCAAAACTTCGAACATGCTTACTTTCTCAACTGAAGCGTAAAAAAACTTGTTAGAAAATTGCGGCAGTTCAGACTGATCCCTTCGTTGACGGATCGATGATGGATTTTCAAGCTTCTATGCAAGAATTCGATACTTCCGACGAATCTCGCTTTGGAAACACGAGCATATCAATGTCGCGGCTCAATGTACAGCAAACGACTATACTTCGGTCAACACCTTGAGCATTGTGAAACCAGTTCCAAATTCTTACCTGCGTCGAGCTTCGGGTTTCTGATTGCACTATCGCGACAGCGATCCCAATTACCGAGAACTAGTCGGAACACAACCTTAGCGAACCAGGAGCGAGATGGATCGCTAGACTTGGGTGGAGCAATCTTCAAGGGCGGCGAGCAGGCTTCTAACAAGGGCATCTGCTTTTTCAATTGCGTCCGACTCGTCGGTTTCTGCGGACTGAAGCTGGCGGACGATTGCGGAACCGACGATTAAGCCGTCAGCGACCGGTGCGAGGTGGCGAATGTGCTCGGGACGGCTGATGCCAAAACCAATGCAGATCGGCAATTCCGTTCGCTCGCGCAACCAGCCGACTCGATCAACAAGACCGTCTTGCATCTTGGCTCGCTCGCCTGTGATGCCAGTTACCGCTACGAAATAGATAAACCCAGAGGAAGATTCCGCGATGCGAATTGCGCGTTGGTCAGTTGTCGTCGGAGTTATGAGCTGAATCAAGCTGAAGTCGGCTTTCTTGCAGGCGGTCGCCAAGCTACCAGATTCTTCGACCAATATATCTGGAACGATCGCTCCCGAGAAACCAGCCGCTTGTGCATCGGCGATGAAACGCTCTGGACCACGGCGATGAATGATCGCGTAGGACACCATGCAGGCTAGCGGCATCTTCAACTGGGGAGCGATTTCAGCAGTTGATTTGAAGATTTGATCAAGCTTTATTTTCTTATCCAAAGCTCGCTGGTAAGAAGCTTGAATAATTGGTCCGTCCGCAATCGGATCGCTGTAGGGAATACCAATCTCGCCAATCGAGCAACCCAAGCGA
This sequence comes from Pirellulaceae bacterium, assembly GCA_041740995.1. Taxonomy (GTDB): domain Bacteria; phylum Planctomycetota; class Planctomycetia; order Pirellulales; family Pirellulaceae; genus JBGSKY01. The sequence goes on along the minus strand of JBGSKY010000186.1, from coordinate 9,910 downwards.
TCCAACCGCTGCAAAATTTTCTGCATGAATGGAAGGCTTGGATCGCCTCCGGTCACGAAAGGAATAAACGCTTTTCGATCTTGCTGGCGAAGCTTATTAAACTGAATATCTATGGCCGACATTTTGACTATCAATCGAGGAAAATATTGCTCTTGTTTAGCGACTGGCTAAGTAATCGCTTAAATTCATCTACCAGGTCTCGCCGCGTAGCCGAGCGATTTCTTGAGCATCTTTATCGCCACGGCCACTTAGGCAGATGACAAGGTGTTCATCGCTGGACATCGTCGCAGCGATATCGGCGGCCTTCGCAACAGCATGACAGGTTTCCAAGGCGGTCAAGATACCTTCATTGCGTGCCAAATGATCAAAAGCGGCAAGCGCTTCGTCATCACGACATGCGGTGTAGTCGACTCGGCCAGCATCTTTCCAGAAGCTGTGCTCCGGTCCAACGCCTGGATAGTCCAAACCGGCTGACATGCTATGCACATCAGAAGTCTGACCATCATCGTCCTGCATGACATAGCTAAAGCTGCCATGCAGTACGCCTGGCGAACCGTACGACAGTGGTGAAGCGTGTTCGCCCGGTGTGTTGCCTCGTCCACCAGCTTCGACACCGACCAAACGAACTGAAGTGTCCTTTATGAATGGATAGAACATTCCAGCCGCGTTACTACCACCGCCAACGCACGCGACAACGCAGTTAGGCAGCTGACCAATTTGCTCCAAGCATTGAGCTCGGCATTCACGACCAATGACAGATTGAAAATCGCGAACCATCTGAGGAAATGGGTGCGGGCCGATGACCGAGCCGATGATGTAGTGCGTTTCTTCAACAGACGACATCCAATCCCGCATGGCTTCGTTGACCGCATCGCGGAGAGTTCTTGACCCAGACTCGACTGGTTGAACTTCAGCGCCCATCAGACGCATACTAAAGACATTGGGCTTCTGACGTCGAACGTCTTCAGAGCCCATGTAAATCACGCAGGGTAATCCGAAATGTGCACAGGCCGTGGCGGTTGCGACACCATGTTGCCCAGCACCGGTTTCGGCTATCACACGCTTTTTGCCCATTCGCAGGGTCAGCAAACCTTGCCCAAGCGTATTATTGATTTTGTGCGCACCGGTGTGATTCAAATCTTCACGTTTGAGCCAAATCTGAGCGCCGCCAACTGCTTTCGAAAATCGTTTGGCGTGATATAGCGGGCTGGCTCGACCCACGAAACACTTGAGTAAGTCGTTTAGCTCGGCATGAAAGTCTGGGTCCTTCATTGCCTTTTCGTACTCAACGGTCAATTCGTCCAACGCTCGCGTTAGCGTCTCCGGGACGTATCGACCGCCAAATTGTCCGAACCTACCTGCTCGGTCCGGAACCATTTCCAGTGCTTGGGGATCAATCTTTGTAGAAATTATGCTCATGGTAGCCGTCGTTATTGTACGGAGTCGAAAGTCTCTGAAAGACTATCGTAACCGAACAGACACAAGCTTCAATCACCGTTTTCGGAGCAGTTGATAGTGCTTCATTCAATTTAAAGCTTGGGGCTAGACTGTCTGCGGGACTCAGGCAATGACCAGCGCTGGTAATCACCCCAAGCGCAGGGATTAACCATGTCCACCTGAAAATCGAAAATAAAAGAACCACCCCGCCAAAACTCGACTCAGGACAAAAAGTAACTTTGCAGCGTATCGAACGAATCCGCACAAAGCAAATTCTTCAGCTGCCCCCAAGCCTTCTTCGGTAGCTTGGCATCTGCAACTCGCTCAAACGACAGTTTTCGAAGTGCTGTGTCGTGAACCTTTGAAGCGACCAAACGTTTGATGACTTTCGAAGCTCTAAGGAATGATTTCGCTGGATTGGCACCCGCACCGGTTAATTCGCTAATGATCGAGTCAATCGAGGGTATGCTGGGAATCGATCCAGTTGTAACCACAGAAAACTTTCCGCTCGTCAAAAGTCCCGACCCTTCATCGAATGAGCCCGCGGCGGGAACTGTGATGTTCTGCAATACAATATTGTTGGATACCAACTGTTGGATAAAGGCCAAGTCACTGCCAGAAACGCCACAATTCTTGTCGACGTCACGCACGTCGCCAGCCGACACCACCGATTGGAACAGTTGGAACCAATTCGAACTTTACAATCGCAGCGGTGCCTGAGCCGAGCGCGTTTGCATTGCTCTCTCTTCTATCGATCGTGATTTTCCGACGGTCTCGTCGTCATGCCAGAGGCTAGCCTTTGGTCGTCATGACAGCGGTTATTGCGTAGCGCTCACTCTGCGGTACTGTCTCTGCCGAATCAAAACTTCGTCGCCGAGCGATTTCTCGATTGTCGATGCGAGTGCCTTTTTTGCATAAGCTTCAAAAGAATCAATTCAGCCGCTACGATATGCTGGACACGAGCCTCTCAAAAACCAGGAGAGCGGGTTCATGCAGTCGCCCATCTCCAATGACGATTCCGAAGCAAACGTCCACAAGGGTTCGGCGGCAATTGAATCGGAGTCCAATCCGTCGATCAGCAATAAATCCATATGGACCGATCCTTCCTTTCTTGGAATTGCCGTTACACAATTTCTAGGAGCGTTCAATGACAACTTATACAAGCAATTAATGCTGCTGCTGGCGATTCCCATTGGTGTTGCGGCGATGCAGGCTGGCGCGGACGACCAAGCGGCAGCAACGGATGTGCAAGGTTGGGCAACTGCGATCTTCTCACTTCCGTTCGTTCTCTTTAGCGGATTTGCGGGATATCTTTCAGATAAGTTCAGCAAACGACGAGTCATTGTCCTCTCGAAGGTTGCTGAAATTGTCATCATGTCTCTCAGCGCAATTGCGTTCCTGACCTACGATTGGTTCGGCATGGCCGGAACTTGGTTTGTCTTATTCGCTATGGCGACTCAGAGCTCATTTTTCGGACCGGGCAAATATGGAATTTTGCCGGAGCTTTTTGCCAAACCAAAGCTCGCTTCAGTCAACGGCATCATTCTAATGACTACTTTTTTGGCAATCATCCTTGGAACACTTGCAGCCGGAGCCATTTTTGATCAGCTAGCCGAACGTGGCAATAACGGTTTCGCATCGGCTGGTCCTTTATGGAAAGGCTCAGTGATTTGCATTGCCATCGCAGTGGCCGGCACGGTCAGTTCGCTGTTCATCCGACCAACCAAGCCAGCGGAGCCGACGATCCAAATGACCGCTGATACGTGGTGGATTAATCAAGACATTCGCCAGACACTAATGCGCGACAAACCGTTGCTCATTGCGTTGCTGGTCTCGTGTGTTTTTTGGTTGATCAGCGGAATATGTGTCCCCGTCATCAACCGCGTGGGCGAGTTACTACAAGTCAGCAAATTTCAAACGAGTATCCTTGTCGCGGCGATCGCATTGGGCATTATGGTGGGCTCGATTGTTGTCATTCTAATGCAACGCGTTAGCACCTCGTCGCCGCGTCGGCAGGTCAGCGTCGGCTTGTGGGGTATGTTCGGCACACTTTCAATCTTGGCCATTTGGCAGGCCGGGAATCTTCCGTTTTTAAGTTATTGGATGATCTTTGCGACACTTTTACTGTTGGGAATCTTTGTTGCAACCTATGCGATTCCGCTTCAGGTCTTTTTGCAGGATCGTCCGCCGGATCGTTTGAAGGGACGAATGATCGCGACAATGAATCAAGCTAATTTTATCGGAATTCTCATCAGCGGTCCGCTTTATCAATTGTTTCAGGGGACGGCGAGCTGGATAGGATTGCCGGTCAATACCGTCTTTGGCATGATGGCGATCTTGTTGTTGCCTGTTGCGATCCTCTATCGTCTTGACGATTCCCCCGTTTTGTCGAAGTGAGAGCCTTCCCGAAAACGGGTCTGAGCATTTGGAGGAACAGAGAGCGTCAGCCCCCTTTTCGGACAGGCTCGATGTGATATCGCCTTTACCAAACTCGAAGAGACTTGCCGACTAAAACCCGAGACTAAATCTATGCCTCGCAGCAAACCTAGACGCACCAACCTGGATGATGATTCCCCGCTTTTGGATGACGTGTCGCTCGACAAAGAACAAGCAGCCATTCCCAAACCAAATTTCACGATCTCACTGCTCTGGCGATGGATTCTTAGCGTTTTTGCCGTCCTGCATGTTGCGTCTATCTATGCAGAGCCGCTAAGGTTCTCTTCTCAAAATGCATCGCCAGTCGTTGCCCCTCACGCGGCGATACTTCGTCGTTGGACTGCACCTTACGCTGACCTGATGTATCTTAATCACGGCTATTTTTTCTTTGCACCCAATCCAGGTCCGTCCCACTTGGTCGTTTGCCGTTTCAATGATTTGCCCGCTTCAGAAAGTGACAGCAGTTCGCCATCGGCCAGTTCGGATGGCAAGATTGTCATTCCCGATAAAGGGCTTCAAAAACCGCGTCTGCTTTTTCATCGCTATTTTATGTATGCAGAGTTTTACCAGACGCTATTTTTACCCGCCGATCTGCCCGAAATTAAAGAGGCGGACCCGTTGCTGCTAGCCGATATTCGCCGAGGCAAACGACTTTATTCTGAGGTACAAGATTCCTTTCGTCGTTTCATAGATGCGCGATATCCCAATCGACGTTATCAGGTGTACCGCGTCGAACATCAGTTGCCGACTCCGGAAGATTATTTTAACAACCACTGGCGGCTAGACGACCCGCGTCTCTATTTCGAAATGCCCGAATCCGCGATCATTAGCGAGGAACCATCGTTCCAACCGGTTGAAATCCCACCTGCGATCAGCGAGCGTCCTAACGTTGACATCGATAGCCGCACGAAAGCTCAACAGCCATGATCGCGCGATATATCCGTTCGCTTTGGAGCGATACGCAATCCAATTGGTCAAAGTTTTGGTTCGATGCTAGTACAGCTCACACGTTAGCTGTTGTCCGGATCTGCACTGGGTTGATGCTCGCTTATATCCACGCTATCTGGTGGTTTGATGGGCGTGCTTTTTTCGGACCGGACGCATTGATTGACCAGCCAACAATTCAACTTTTACATGAACAAGATTATGCCTGGAGCTATCTGTGGTTTACAGACTCCTTATGGTTGATTGCAATTCATCAAGCAGTGGCAATCCTGGCCAGCCTCGCGATGGCAGCCGGCTTGTTTGGTCGCCTCAGCACGGTGCTTGCTTGGTTTCTGACATTGATGGTTTGTCACCGGGCAACTGGACTATTATTTGGTCTGGACCAAACCGTCATGATGCTGGCCTTTGGCTTGGTTATCGCGCCTTCGTCTAGCGTGTTAAGTATTTCGTCACTAGTTAGGAAACGCTCAAAGAGTCAGCAAAATGTGCTGCAGTATTCTTCCTTGAACACCTTTGCAACGCGCTTGGTTCAATTGCAACTTTGCGCGATGTATCTTTTCGGTGGACTCGGAAAAATGAGAGGATCTATGTGGTGGGATGGATCGGCCATGTGGTTCTCTGCTGCATCGTATGAATATCAGAGCAATGACATGACTTGGATCGGTCAATGGCCACTTTTGGCTGGCCTGCTTTGTCATCTAACGATCTTTTGGGAAGCGTTCTATTGCGTCGCTGTTTGGCCCATGCGAAGCCGACCAATCGTGCTGGCTATCGCGTTTGCTGTCCATGCTGGAATCGCAATTTACTTGGGGATGATAACCTTTGGCGTGATCATGATCGTCGCCAATTTGATCTTTATCCCCCCCGACTTCATGCGCCGTATTTTCCAAGCCTTCCCGCGTTGGACATCGCCAAGGCCATCAAATACTGAGCTTCGAAATGCCCCAAGCCCCCAGTGATACAAGTTGTCTCTGAAAACGCATTGTGCGGATCGGGACGACAACAATCTGAATGGAGCAATGTTGGCACCGGATGCCATGAGTGGCTCTTGAGATAGCTTGGCGTGCTATGGTCACCAGTGACAATCAGCACGGTTGGATTGAGTGCACGAATCTGTGGCAGAATCGCATCAACTTGCTCGATTCGTTCGACCTTTTCTGCAAAGTTGCCATCTTCACCAGTGCTGTCGGTGTATTTAAAATGAATAAAAAAGAAGTCGTACTTGTCCCAATTCGACTTCAGTACATCGATTTGTTCTTGAAGTGTTGAGGCTTCGCCAACGATGTCCATACCTGCCAAACGGGCGAGTCCTTTGTACATCGGATAGACTGCGATAGCAGCAGCCTTTAGCCCGTAAACTTGTTCGTAGCTCGGCAGATTCGGCTTGGTTGCGAAACCACGCATCGTGTGGAAATTAGCTTTCGCTTGCGGAGCCAAAATCTTCTTTGCTTGAGCCAAGAATTCGTTTGCGACCTCAGCCGTTTTTTTGCTGGCGTCATCGTTAGCAACCGCGGCCAATGGCGGCACTCCGGTTCGCTGAGGATCGGTGTCCGCGACGTTCCCTGACAAACCTTCGCCACGCAGCACAACGACAAAGCGATGTTCCTTCACCGGTTCGACAAACACTTCAACACCGGGAATTTTGATTTGACGCAACGAGATGGCCAACGGCGCGCTTTCTTCGCTACTAATTCTTCCTGCACGGCGATCTGAGATTTTGCCTGCCTCATCGATCGTGCAAAAGTTACACCGAATCGCAACGTCGTTAGGTTGCAGGGCGAAACCAATTCCAGTCGCTTCGAGTGCTCCGCGTCCAATCTGAAAATGCAACGGATCGTATCCAAATAAGCCCAGATGTCCCGGACCACTACCTGGCGCTATTCCGGGTTTGACGGGGATGCTTGCCCCTTGAACGCCTTCACTGGCCAACTTGTCAAGATTCGGTGTCTTGGCAGTTTCCAACTCGGTCTTACCGCCCGGCGTCATCGGCAACCCACCTAAACCGTCGGCGACAAACATTACAATCTTGCTATCACCAGGTTGTTGCAGTTCACGAATCAATTCAAGCGTTTGCATAAGTGGTATCTCTTGGGTTAATGAACAGGTTTATCGCGATTGTAACCAAAGTCTGTTGTGTATCAGAACAACGATTTTCGACAAGTCAACATTCGGTAGCATTCTAAAGCCTCCGAACAATCCGTACATCTAGATTTCTTCACACCTAACCGTGCCACCAAACCGGCAGTCAGCTTTTGCATTCGAAGGACAGCGAGAGAACGACCGATAACATAGCAATATGTCGGCTGTAAGAAAAACGATTGTTCGGCGAGATGGCTGGATGCGACTGGCCGCGATTGGAGGCTGCGCGGTTGGTGCCGTACTCGCAGCCGCGCTCGCCTTTGCATGGCTCAGCGGTCGCAACAGCCTAACACCAACGGCAAAACTTGATATCGCGCTGCGATTGTCCCAGAAAGGTCAAGCCTTCGACGCCGCCAAAATGGTTGATGACCTCAGTGCGACCGACCTGGCACAAGACGCTGATCGCGCCAAGCTGGAATTAATAAAGGGCATTCATTCTTTCGAAGTCGCCCAACGTGCGTCGTTGCGAGCCAGCCATTTCCAGCGGCTTGACGAAGCCGAAAAGCATTTGACGGCCGCTGCAAAGCTTGGCTTTCCCTCAGGATTCGACCCGCTAGGAAGCTATTTCGCAGGGGCTACTTATTTTGAGCTAAATCGCCCCGAAGAAGCCATTGCATATCTAGAAACTGCGATTTCGCGATTCCCAGCCGGACGGTTTGACGCAATGGAAAAACGTGTTGAGATCGAACTGGCGCGGCCGATCCACAACGTCCGCCGGACCGAAGATTTGATTAAACGATGGAAGGAATTGCCTGCTGCCTCGTCAGAACAATTGCACAAAGCAACGATTGCGCTTGCGAAACTTCGCTTGTTAGAAAAGAAGTTCAAAGAATCAATTGAACTTTCTGAAACCGTGCCTGAGCCAAGCACTATGCGACCAGAAGCCGACTTGATGATCGCGACTGCCAATTGGGAGTCGCTGCAAGAAGACTTAAAGACTCCATCTGACAGTCCCAATCAATCGACTGATTCCAGCAGCGCTGAAGTCAATTCCGATTCGAAGGATGCTCGGTCTGTCGATGCGACGCGCGAGGAACGACTGGAATCGATGATCTCTCGACTTATTACGGTACTCCGAAATAACAATACCTTGCCACAAACCAAATTGCAGGCCAAGTATCAAATCGCGGCGGCCAATCGAGCATTGCATCGTTACGACCAAGCGATCAGCGACCTCGCTCTGCTGAGAGGCAGCGCTCCTCAAACGATCGAAGCGCTCGCTGCTGCGGTCGAGGAGCTTGATATTCTTACCGACCTTAAAAGATGGAGCGAAGCGATCCTCACATTGCGGCAAATGTCACTTGGATTTGGCGACCTTCGGCTTTACGAAAATCATTGGCGGCCATTGCCATTGCTGCACGATTTGTTGATCAACATTGGAAACAAATTTGTTCGGGAGGGTGCCTATGAAGATGCGATTTCGTTCAGCGAACTCAGCCCTCCGTTCATCACTGAAGAAGATCGTTTAAGACTTCGAGCACCGGCATACGTCGGTCTCGCGAAACAGCAGCAAGAAATCGCACAATCAAATGCGGAAATTCTTCCGATGACTCAACTGATCAGTAAACGGCAAGCCGAACCAGAACAGAACGCAAGTGGAACGAACAAACCCTCCATTCAACGAATGTATGCAACGGCTGGCAAATCGTATGAACAGCTCGCCAATCTTCAGCTCATGGCTATCGACTTTCCGGAACTGCTGTGGGCTGCAATCGACAATTATTCGCTGGGCAAGGAATACGTCCGTAGCAATCTTCTGCTCGATAAATACCTCGACGTCGAGTCCAAAGACAAACATCCGAAAGCGTTCGTAAAAAAAGCGGAGAACTACTTTGAGCTTGGACAACGCGATTCCGCTCTAGACTCGCTCAATCGCTGCATCGCAGATTCAGGTGATCATCCGCTGTGCTATTTGGCAAGACTACAAGCTGCGAAAATTCTGCGTGAAGAATCAAAGTTTGATGAAGCAGCCGAACACTTGTTGTACAACCTTTATGACGGCAGCTTGGCGCCCAGCAGCCCGATCTGGCAAGACAGTTTATTCGATCTTGGTTTGCTCTACTCTCGCTCCGGTCTGGACTCGATAAATTTACTTCGCAATCAATACAACGACGAAGCGACGTTAAACAAACGAAACCTCTTGGAACAAATGCGAACGGCCGAAGAAACGCTGCTGCAAGGCGTGCAACGTTTGGAAGAGGCGATTCAACGGGTACCAACCGACCCAAGGATATACCGCTGCATGTATCGCATTGCAGAGAGTTACCGGGTTGCAGCCGAACATGCCAAACTCGAACTCTCTGCGGTCTCACTTGCCAGTGCCGACTCTCGAGAGAGCGTTCGTCAAGAACGAGATGAACGTTTGCGAGCGTCTCAAAAAGCTTACGCAAGTCTAAAAGACAAGCTTATCGAACTTGGAGATGATCTCGGACAAGATCCAACGCTACAACAAATGCTGCGGAACAGCTATCTTGGCGAGGCTGATGTCTCTTTCGAATTGCAGTCGTACGAGTCAGCGTTGATTTCTTACAGAAACGCCGCGAATCGATTCTTAACTAAACCAATCGCGTTAGAAGCGCTCACTCGTGCCGCGCAATGCCTGCTCGAGCTAGGTCGTAAAGATGAAGCGCTGCGAACGATCAAGCAAGCATCTGATTTGCTTGGACGCTTGGACGAAAGCACTTTGAATGAGTTTGGAGAGACCACACGCGGCACCAAAGAGGAATGGGCTAGCTTTCTCACATGGATGACAAACTCGATTCAATCTTCGCTGAAATGATCGTGGTACGAAAGCGATTATTCTCCGCAAACCTGAGTTCCGACGGATAGGTTTGAAGAACTGACAATCAAATAGTCAAAGCTGTTTTTTCTTAAAAATCGCGACTTTTTCTAAAGTTTTCGATGTTGGCTTGGTTCGCTTGGTTTGCTAGTCTCAGCGACTATGCAAACGCTT
>JBGSKY010000185.1:0-2229 GCA_041740995.1 Pirellulaceae bacterium | reverse complement strand
AGTTGCCTTCACCTCGTGTTTCATTCTTACGAGCTATTCATCTGGTATAATGACTCCCTTGTTAAAATGACTGGAACTAAACACACGGGACTTACACCCGATAAGATCACGCCCATGCTGGGCGTACATGAAATGCAGCTCGACGCTCACCTTTAGACAACTGTCGTCAGGGATCGTCGAGCCGCGGCTATAACGATTGTCCGATGGACGCTTAGAAGTACATTCCAGCGAAGGCGAAGTAGCCAAGGGCAGCGATGGTCATCGGAATTCCGTATGGCAAGAGCAACATGCGTGGCTTGCGTTCAGAAGCGATCTCGTAAAGCTTGTCAGCGTCTCGGACGCGGAGCCATTCAGCGATAATCATCTTGAACTGGCGATAGTGGTGCGACCAGCGGCCTGACCAAGCGACCATGATCACAGCCATAATTGCTCCGACGATGGTCGTAGCTATAAAAATGTTTAATACATGGTCGGTATGGACCCAAGCTCCGATGCCGGCGAGCAATTTTACATCGCCAGCGCCCATGCCACCGACGCTGTAAAGGACGTACAGCAACATCAGGCCGACGGTCGTACCAAGTAGGCTGTATCCAAGACCAGGCAAACCAGCGACAGCAAAGCTGTAGACCCAACCGGTGATAATCATTGGAAAGGTAATCCAATTGGGAACCTTCAAGGCGATGCCGTCAATGACAGCGGCCACGATCAAGACTACTGAAACTAACCAGATCGGCCAATGTTGTCCGATCGCTGACATCAACGCTGCGCAATCCATCTGTCTACCTACGAAATTGAATTAGTTGTAAAACGGGAATCGCCGATTGCAGCTCTATTGGTCGCGTCGGCCCGCATAAAGTCAATGCGGAATTGTACATTTTGCGGAACCACCATGGTGGCCGCGTGCATCTGTGAGGCCTTGTTATCAACGAGCCGCAAAGATCCAAGCGAATGATGCGGTCATCAAGGTGCCCAGGCAAGCAATGAGCTCCCAAGCGTTGGCGACGGCTTCTAATGGTAAGTAAGAATTGATCATGATTTACGATCGTTGTTTACTTGAGGTATCCGAGTCGAAAAACAGCCGACCGGCAGCACAAATTGTGCTGCCAGCCGGTTGCGAACGAGAGTCGAAAACAAATTACTTGTTTTCGTCAGCCGAAATTTGGTTAGCAACGCCGGTGAAGGTCGCTTGAGCGTTTTGCCCAATTGTCTTCACGGCGGTCAAGCAAAGAACGATAATCAACGACAACATTACCGCGTATTCAACCGCGGTTGGTCCGTCTTCGTTCTTCAGAAACTTCTTCAACTTCAGTGCGAAATTCTTCATCACAAACCCCTAAAAAATTGGAGACCAGAGCCAATCGTCCCGATCTCGAACCATAGTAGAACTGGCAGTTTTGCTTCAGCTCACATCGCCATGTGAAACTTCCGCGACCAGCTCCCTAAATTGACTCCGGCGTGTACCAGAGCGGCGGACCGAACATCGTTCCGTTACTGAAAGTTAGGACACGAATTGCTGTTATCAAAATGTAGGGCTTGAGATAATTTGACATTCTGGGCAACTTTCGCGGTCTAACGCAACTTAGAACCGACGCGACCGTCAAAAGCAGAAGTTTTTGCTTTCTACATTCATGCGGGCGTTATCCGTAAGAACCGGAGGGCTTGCGCCCGTTCCGCTACGGTTGGCCGGATCAATGCGAAGCATTGTTAGCGGCATGGCGCGAGCCGTCCGGTTCTTTCGGCCAGAAAATTTTCGCGTTACCAGAAGAACCGGAGGGCTTGCGCCCATTCCGCTACGGTTGACTGGATCAATGCGAAGCATTGTTAGCGGCACGGCGCGAGCCGTCCGGTTCTTTCGGCCAATAATCTTGGGAGTTCCCAAATTTGATCACCTAATGCATGAGATTGTTTTTCAGACTATCGAAGCGGCAAAATTCAGGCCCAAAGCGATCCGACCAATAGTCGCCAGTACGAAGTCTGTAACGAGCCTATCTTTTCGGGTATCATCGAAGCAACTTGAAGCGACTTCTTCGCTTGGTTAAAGCCCTCCTCCCACTCTGCAATTCATGCCTGATACAAAAGACGCTGCAATCACGATTGCAAATCTGTCGAAGACCTATCGCAGTGGGCTCTTTCGCCGAAATCGCATCGAAGCTCTCAAGGCAATAAATTTGCAAGTTCCACGCGGTTCGATCTTCGGACTGCTCGGCCCCAACGGTGCTGGCAAGACAA
>JBGSKY010000184.1:0-1822 GCA_041740995.1 Pirellulaceae bacterium | reverse complement strand
CGCCGGCCTGCTGGCGATGCGGTTGGCCTACGCGGTTGCCCTGTCGCAGCAGTTCGATTTTCATGTCGATTGGTCCTCCGTTGCGAGGCAGCAAGCCTCGTTCGCTGGGCACTTGGGACAACCGACATTTGAAGACCTGCCTCGATATGCTCTGCTCAAGGCAAGCGAGATTGCCTTCCGAAGGCAACTTGTATCCAGCCTGACGGACACCCGGAACAGGCTATCTCGCAAGCAGACGTCTGATCGCAGCCTGGCTCAATTGGTATTCTGCATCGACGTGAGATCGGAGCGGATTCGTCGGCACATCGAAGCCGTATCGAGCGAGATCGAGACATTTGGCTTTGCCGGATTCTTTGGCTTGCCGATCGAGTTTGTCGGGCTCGGCGAAATCGAAGGATGTTCACAGGTTCCCGTTCTGATCTCTCCACTATTCAAAGTCCACGAAGAAATCGATTCCAGCGACAGTGCCGCTACTAAGGCCGCTGGCGAGCGGCGTTCGACGTTCCGCAACTTGCGCAAAGCGTGGCAGGATTTTCAATCGTCGGCGGTCAGCACGTTTGCCTTTGTCGAGACGACGGGATTGTTCTATGGCTGGAAACTGATCGCCCGCTCGTTTGGGATGCGACAGGCCTGGCCAAGTCGTTTCGATGGTGTAAAGCAATCCGATCGCCAGCGGCTTGCTCCGTCGCTGCGAGGACTGGATGAACAGGGAATCTGCGAATCGAAGCAATGCGATATCGCTGAGTCGATCCTGAGGGGAATCGGAATCGTCGAAAATTTCGCTCGGCTGGTGGTCTTCTGCGGGCACGGTAGCCAAACCGAAAACAACCCGTTGAAGGCCGGGCTTGACTGCGGCGCGTGCGGCGGTCATTCCGGCGAAGCCAACGCCCGGCTTGCGGCCAAGCTGTTGAATCAAATACACGTCCGGCAGGCGCTTGCCAATCGTGGAATCGAAATTCCGGATGATACACAATTCGTTGCGGCTGTGCACAACACGACGACCGACGAGCTTGAGTTGTTTGACATGCATTGCTTGGCAGATTCCCATCGTGCTGACTTGAAGAAACTTGACGTGCTTGCGCGGTCGGCATCCAAGGAGACCAGCAGAGAGCGGCTGTCGCTTCTGCCTGGTCGAAGCATCGACGATTTGACTCGGCGAGGTCGTGACTGGTCCGAGGTCCGGCCCGAATGGGGTCTGGCTGGCAACGCTGCTTTCATCGCCGCGCCACGAGACTTGACGGAAGCCGTGTCGCTGGACGGACGAGCCTTTCTGCATAGCTACGACTATCGCAACGATCCGGACTTCGCTGTGCTGGAACAGATCATGACGGCACCATTGGTCGTAGCAAACTTGATCAACATGCAGTACTACGCGTCAACGGTTGACCCGATTCACTTCGGCAGTGGCAACAAAACCGTCCACAACGTCGTTGGCCGCTTCGGCATTTTTTCAGGTAATGGCGGCGACCTGATGACCGGATTGCCCTTGCAATCGATTCACGATGGTCAGCAGTACCAGCACCATCCGCTTCGGCTGGCGGCCGTTATCGCCGCGCCGCGCGAAGCGATCCAATCAGTCATCGCCAAACATGAAAACGTTGCCGCGTTGTTGCAAAATGGCTGGCTGCTGCTGATCGCGATCGAAAACGGCGATTACTATCGCTATACCGAGCAGCGGAAGTGGGAGGAAATCGCAACTGGCGCGGTCCAGCAGACTGCCTGCTGAACCTTTGTATCCAACAATTCGAAACCCTGTTTTATTCATTGAGGAGACCGGTTCATGACCACTTCGTTCTCGACCACAACTACGATTCCGCACGTC
>JBGSKY010000183.1:0-4162 GCA_041740995.1 Pirellulaceae bacterium | reverse complement strand
CAAAGGGTTGGGTGAAATGAACCCAGAAGAGTTGCGTGAAACGACGCTTGACCCAAGAAATCGATCGATGATCAAAGTCACCTTGCACGACGCTGGTGCTGCTGATGAGATGTTCCGTGTGCTGATGGGCGATAAAGTCGAACCACGCCGCGAATTCATCGAGAAGCATGCACTGGAAGTCCGCAATTTGGACGTTTAACTAGGTTTGTCGATCAGCCCTAACGTGTTCGCGTCTGTGAAACAACTTGTCGTAGCATAATGAGCCGATGGCCGTTAGGCCCGGTTGCGTTTAAGAAACCTGAGCGAAGGGGCTGGTTGGTTTTTCTGAATCTGCATTTAGACCCCCATGTGCTTGTCTCATGGGTGAATCAGCTTCGTGACCTAACACCGCGACAGCCGCACCAAAAGACCCCAACGGGTTTATCCCGTTTGGTGAATCAGTTTCGTGATCTAACATCGCGACGGCGCACCAAAAGACCCCAACGGGTTTATCCCGTTGGTGAATCAGCTTCGTGATCTAACACCGCGACAGCCGGCACAATTTCTAGGCTCTGCTAGTAACAAAATAATCGTTACTGTCCAGGCTGCATGATGTACCGCGACTCGTCGTAAGCCGCTAGTGTTCGCGGGGCCGTTGAAGGTGCCAGGGCTCGCAAAGGCCTCGGGCCGCTTGGCGATGGCGTCTGAATCCTGCCAACCAAGTGCGTTGCACCAACTTCATTCGACGCGGTGCCGCTCGGTGGCGGCGGTGCGGCCGGAGTCGTCGAAACGGTTGCTGGGAACAAGCCCTTCTGGAGATTGCGCAGCATCACCATGCCGCGGTCTGGCCAGCTGGTCGGTTGATTCGCGATGTTCTGCTGGCCGTTTCGCGAATTGTCATTTGCCACTGCCGACGATCCAGCAATCGCTGTCACCGGATCACGCAAACTGACCATTGGAATTTCCGTTGCAAAAACACCGGTCGGTTGATAGGGACGAACTTGCAATGGCAACGGCGCAAGCGATGTCAGCTCGCCGCCTGATGGTCGCTGTCCAGCGGTTTCGACGTTGGCTGTTGGCATTGAATCGTTGGCCAGTGATGCTGGTGCTAAATCTCGACGTACTGCGTCGCCGCGACGAGGAATCGCGACCGGCGTTGCTGCATCGTAGGGATATTGAGCCGGAACGTTACTTTCGATTTGGGTCTTGGCCAGCCGATCGATTTCCTCAAAGGCGTTCTCTCTGACCCACCGCGGTGGCCGCTGTGGTGTTAATGATACAATCGGGTCATCAAATCGAGTCGGCGTTATGACCGATGACAGCTCGGTCGCGTAATCGATGCTAGTTCCCAATGACAGTGGCGGGTGATCGATCGGCGCGTATCTCGCCAATTCATCTTTCTGGGCCACGACGGTCTGGTTGTCTTTGTAGCTGAGGTAGCCGACGCCACCGGCGACAAGGAAGAGCGAGCAGCCCATCCAGCGAGCAGTATTTTTTGAAAAGCGCGACATTTTCCTAATCTCCCAGCGTCTGATGTCCGAAGCCGTCGAATTCTGCGCAAAAAATTGGAGCGAGGTTCAACAAATCTCGCTGCGTAACCTAAGTTTTCCAAAAGGCCACGCGCACAGCTTTCCTAGCATCCAGAGTCCTCATGCTGCACACATTCGATCCAAGCGGAATTTTCGTTTCATCCGATGCGACTGCACCCATTCTGTCGTTTCCGGTGTCGTCCAATCTGTCAGCGACGGAACAACCTAAGCAGACGGCGAACCAAACTACAAAAATTCTGCATTTGATTAACGGCGAATTCTTCTCCGGCGCCGAACGCGTCCAGCAATTACTCGCCAACTGTTTGCCTGATCACGGTTACGCGGCCCACTTCGCGATGCTCAAGCCAGGCAAATTTGGCAAGCTGTCCGGATTGGCCGAAGATTGCTTGCACGAGGTCCCAATGCAGAGTCGCTGGGATCGGACCGTCGTTGAACGCTGCGTCGAATTGGTTCGCTTGGGAGGCTTTGCCGCCCTGCACGCTCACACGCCCAGAACCGCTTTGGTCGCTGCCCAAGTCGCTCGGCGAACCGATTTGCCTTGGGTTTATCACGTGCATTCACCAACCGTTCGCGATTCTGACCGTTGGCTGCTGAACTGGATCAACGGTCAAGTTGAACGATATTCGCTGCGTCATTGCAACGCATTGGTTACTGTCTCGCAATCGCTTCGGGACGAAATGCTGCGTCGTGGTGTAACCGCACAAAAGATTTTCGTCGTGCCCAATGGAGTCAGCATTCAAACGCCGATCGTCGCTAGCGAGCGAATCGGTCAGCGCCATTGGCGGCTTGGCGTGGTGGCATTGTTTCGAGCGCGTAAGGGATTGGAAGTGTTGCTCGAAGCCTTTGATGAACTTTGCAATAATTCCAAAAATAATGGTGAAACTTACCAACTCGACATCATCGGTAGTTTTGAAACCGAAGTTTATGAAGCGAGCATTCGCAAGCGAATCTCAAGTTTGTCGAGTCGGCAATTTATTCGGACCTCGGGTTTTGTGACGGATGTTCCGCAGCGTATGCGTGAGCTTGACCTACTAGTCTTGCCTAGCCTTTTTGGCGAAGGGATGCCGATGGTCGTTTTAGAAGCGTTAGCCTGCGGCGTGCCGATCGTCGCCACTCGCGTTGAAGGTACGCCGGAAGTCATCCGGCATAGAAGCGAGGGTTGGCTGGCCCAACCGCGTGACCCAAGCGATTTGGCCGACGTGTTGTCTCTAGCAACCGCCAGTCGAGTGAAGTGGGCCGAAGCATCCGCCGCAGCCAGTCGTCGACAGCGCGAGCGGTTTTCTGACGTGGCTATGTCTGCTGCCGTGGCAGACGTTTACTCGCAGTTGCTCGGTTAGCAACGTAGCTGGATTCGCCAGAATCCGGATGTCTTGCTTGCGAACGCCCACCGAATTGTGGCCAATTTAGCTACGCTTAGCTTGTCCAACGATCGAGCGTTTCGTGGACTTCTTCGCCATCGATCGTTTCATGTGTATCGAGCAGGTCCGCGACTTCGGCGATCGCTTGCCAGATACGAGCGTCGTTAGCCAGTCGAAAAAGCTCTTGGCACAATTTCTCTAACAAAGCGATGCGCCGAAGTGGATCGGTGACGATTCCCGTGGTCAGTTCCATCGCAGTGTGCCAGTCGTTCGCCCACTCTTGCACGCGGGCTGGATGCAATTTCTCGCCTCTATAAATCATCTCCGCAACCGGTCCAGCGAGGGCGGTCAAGACTTCGGTACGGACTTGTTCGTGTGCCGAGAGTTGTTGTGACGGCCATTGGACCGAGACACATCCGTCGAAGTGAGGTGTGTCAATCGCGTTGCGTTCGATCGTCGCGCTGACGACTCGACCGCCCAACAAAGCGGCAAAAACCGCATGTCCCGCTTCGTGATAGGCCGCTTCCATGCAATTTCTTTCGTCGTGTGATTTCATTTCTCGCCGGTTTGCGAGACGGTCTGGCTGGCCACCGATTGTTCGCCATGGCCGGGTGCTGCATCGTAACGATTTGCGGCTTTGCGCGGTCAATCACATTCTGCAGAAAACTGTTAGAAAATTATGTTGACTTTGCGAATTCGAAACTTGATAATCCGCTCAGTGGTGCTGCGATAGGTCGACCGCAAGCCCGACATCGTTGGAGTTTCTATCTGATCTCCGAGGTCAACCGTAATTCGGTCGGCAAATTAAAGCTGTTTTCGGAAACGTTTTTGCGTCGAACGATGGGTCTATAAATTTTTGCAATGACTGCTTTCTGCAGCTGCAAAAAAGGTCGACCATTAACGACGCTTCATCAATTCCATTTTGTCTAGATGCCCACATTATTGGGTGAAGCTTTGTTAAGGGTCTGGTTAGGTGACGAACATTTACGTCGGCAATCTTTCTTATCGGGCAACCGAAGAAGAAATTCGAACTGCATTCGAGCGGTTTGGCGAAGTCTCGAAAGTCAGCATTGTTAACGATCGGGAAACTGGTCGATCTCGCGGGTTTGCATTTGTCGAAATGACAAATGGCGATGAAGCGCAATCCGCAATTGAAGGTCTAAATCAACAAGAAATCGCTGGTCGACGCGTGTCGATCAACGAGGCGCGACCGCGTGAAGAACGACCACGCAGCGGTGGTGGCGGTGGCGGTGGCTACGGCGGTGAACGCAGTGG
>JBGSKY010000182.1:0-10025 GCA_041740995.1 Pirellulaceae bacterium | reverse complement strand
ATCACCCACGGCGTATGGTCGAAGTACGTATACGTTCCCAACCCTCTCAAAGGTCAAGACGAACGCGGGCGACTCTGGGACATCCTCTGGATGCTTCGACTCGCCATCCTTCGTCAGCCCCAGACAGAATCGCAAATGACGTTTAAGCTGGTCGTTAGCAACGAGGCAGAAAAACCAGCGGAGCTGGTTAAGTTGAAAGCCATCATCGCGGGAGGCGACGACGGACGCCCAGTAATGACAATTCTGCTGCCCGACGAAGTCTAGCCACACCAAGCGACCGGTCAAAACGCCGGTCGCTTTCCCACCAAATCCATCAAAAAAAAGATGGCAATCGCCACTGTCCTACCGATTGCCATCACGAATGCCATCGAAATCCTAGACGCAGCGAAACACAGGATTCCGACAAATCCAATGTGCAAATCAATTAGTCAAACAACGCAGGCGCGACCTTGCTCAGATCGAACACTTTAAAGTCATTACTCCAGCTATGTGAATTTCGGACTTGGCAATCAAATTCGGCGGCCTAAAAACTAGTGCGATAGGTAGGCGCAGGGCGTCCGGGTCGGAAACAATCCAGGTTCTTGAACTCGGCGTTTGCCGATGATTGTGCGGCCGTGGACTGCACCACCTCTCGAACAACTTTGGACAACTCGTCAGGCGCGAGTCGCACGCGAGCATTGATGATCGCGGTGAGAGCCGTCGCCTCGGTGTCGCAGGCGACCGAGAGGACGGCTTCCGATTCGCTGTCGATTAAGTTCGCGACGCTCACGTTTTCGCCTGCATGGCACAGAATCTTTAAGTGTCCCGGTTCGGCGTTGATCGCTGCCAGCCTCACTCGCAACTGCTGGACGATCGACATAGCGATTTCATCGAGCAACATAGGGAGGTCCGAGTCGAACGAAACGGTTGCGTTGAGCCACCCGAGTTCCGCTTCGCCGTCCGCATAGATGTCGTAGTCGACGTCCATGGTCGCATTGCGTGGGGACGCTTCCAGTTGGTAGGCCGCGAACAATGCGTCCAAGTTCTCGCCCGTCTTGGCAGACAAACAGATTACATGGCGACCAGGATATTGTTCGGCGAGATGCGATTGAAGGTGCTGAATATCTTCTTCAGAAAGTTCGTCAATTCGATTGACAAGGATGATGTCCGATTCTTCAAGCTGTTTGCGAAAGATGTACTCGGCCTTTTCCGAAAACCCTCCGCCTATGCCCGCAAGTATCTTCATACCGTGACTCGGTTTTAGTACCACGGCATAGGGCCGGTGGATAAACTTGCCGCCCAAGTGTTCCATCATCGGCAAGGCGATCGTCGCGATCAGGTCCGTGCAACTGCCAACAGGTTCGGCAAGGATTACGTCGGGGCGACGACGCGTTTCAAATTCATCCATTGCATCAGTCAAGCCATTGAAGTTGCAGCAAAAGCACGACCCGGCAACTTCATTGACTTCGAGTCCCTGACTTTTGAGTAGTTCCGTGTCGACCAAGCCAGCCGCTTGATCGTTGGTTACGACGCAAACGTGCTTACCTTCGGCTTGGAAGCGTTTGGCGAGGCTCGCTATCAACGTGGTTTTCCCAGCGCCGAGAAACCCGCCGATCATAATGAATTCAATGGGTTGGATCATTTCAAATACTGCTGACGAGTGAAGCCGTTAAATCGGGACTTTAGATTCTGACGAAGGTTAGAATGTCCGTCAATCTGGGACATCCGTCGTCAGCAACTTATGTCCCAATTTGCAACTTGCAGCAACCGAAGTCCAGCGATCCCGTTTTTGCGCTTTTTCCACGTCCCGTATGGATCTCAGCATTGAGCGAGTAGTAGATGTACTTGCCATCACGCTGGGTCGACACCAAACCGGCATGAAAGAGAACTCGGAGGTGATGTGAGACGGTGCCAACCTCTTGTTCCAATACGATTGCCAAGTCGGAAACACTCATCGGCCCCGCCTGGAGAGCTTTCACGATTTGCAATCGCAGCGGTTCAGCCAGCGCCTTCAAGAAAGCGGCGCAGCGTACCTCGTCCATTTCCGATCCTGCATTCATCTCCACATTCTAGCACTTCGAGTTTTCAGCGGAAAGCTGCGACGTTTCCGTGTTTCGTTGAACGCTGTGTTGCAATCGAATTCGTCGCCACGTCAACCCGATTAGAAGAAAGAACGCGACGATGGACGCCGTGCGTAACACGCCCGTCTCGAAAACCACCGTCGCTGAAAATACGATCGGAGCCAAAAACACGATGACAAGCGGGTCAAGCCGAGGCACGCGCGACCTTCGATAAACCATCGCAAAACTGTAGCCGATCCAAACGATCATGAAAGCGAAGTTGACATAAACTCCCCAAGACGCCCGGTATCCGGTCACTTGAAAAGACTCGACTCCCGTCGCTTCGAGCGCTGCCTCATGACTCCAGTGATGAACGAACTCGTAGCTGGCAATGATGTGGATCGAGAGCAAAATCGCACCTGCCAGCCAACTCCAACGATAAACCGATTCGTAGGGCGTCCCCATGCGTGAAACTGCTTTGCAGTGCAGTGATTGATGCGTAGCAAGTTCACGTGAAATCGCCCCGACGAACCATGCAGTCATCGAGACCCAAATGGAAACGTACACCGACAAATCGTTCAGCATTTGTTCCCATTTTGCCCAAAAGAAGTTTCCGATTGTGCAGGTTGTATGTCCGACGAATACTCATTCCCACTTCCGTCTGAGCATCTTTATCGGTCAAAACCATAATTTGACCGATATAAAACAGACGGGATGCAAAATCGCAAGAATCCGAAAACACGGAACAATCGACAATGACCGGCAAATTTCGACGGTACAGCGCTATATCGATCTTTGCCCTTGTAGTTTCCCCATGTTTGGCGCAACAAGCTACGGTTCCAGAGCTGCCCGAGACGATCGTCGAAGCGGAAGCACCGAATCGTACTCCAGTTGAAGACGCGGTTGGCGAGACGCCCAGCGAGAGTCCGCCAATGGTTGGGCTGCCGATCGCGCCTCGACTTTCCGACACCTCGGATGCGAGCACGTCCGCTAGCGCCATCGAATCAAGCGAACAAATTACAGACTCCCAGACTTCAAATCTTGCGAACGTTTCGCCGCGTCCGCAACCGGGGGCGAATCCTATCATTGGTCGCGCTGAAAACCTGCTTGGCGAAACTACTTCGGCTTCAACCGGCCGTTTCGGCCAAGCTGAACTCGACTTCCGTCCCATCAACCGACCCGGTGACGTGCTGGAGTTGATCCCTGGCTTCATCGCAACTCAGCACAGTGGTACTGGAAAAGCGAATCAGTATTTTGTCCGCGGTATCAATCTGGACCACGGCACCGACTTCGCCTTGCGTGTCGATGGCGTCCCGATGAACTTGCCGTCGCACGGTCACGGCCAAGGCTATCTCGACGTGAATTGGTTGATCCCCGAATTGATCGAGTCGGTTGACTTCCGCCTCGGTCCTTACTCGGCCGATGTGGGAGATTTCAGCTCGGCAGGCTCCGCCGATATTCATCTGCTTCGCGAGCTGCCCGACGGAATTGCAACGGCCACAGCCGGATCGTACGACTATTACCGCGCACTGATCGCTGATTCACGCGAGCTTGCTGGAGGTACTCTGCTCTACGGATTTGAGACTTCATTCTACGATGGCCCCTGGGTCGTGTCGGAAGACTTTGAAAAACTGAACGGTGTTCTGCGATGGTCGTTCGGCGATAAACAGGAAGGTTTTTCGTTGACGGCGATGGGATACCAAAGTGACTGGACGGCAACGAATCAGATTTCACAGCGAGCGGTCACTGCCGGACTGGTAGATCGTTTTGGATCGTTGGACCCCACCGACGCGGGCGATACCAGTCGCTACGGACTGAATGCCGAGTACTGGAGCAACGATGCCGATGTTTCGACGCGAGCGAATGCTTATATCAGCTACTACGACCTGGATCTGTTTTCAAACTTCACCTTTTTTCTCGACGACTCGATCAACGGCGACCAAATTCAACAACTCGACAATCGCTGGTATGGAGGCGTCAATGCAAGCCGAACGTACCACCGCCAAGATGTTGATCACACGTTCGGATTTCAATTTCGCAACGATAACATCTATAACCTTGCGTTGAATCGAACGCGCCAACAGCAACTGGTTTCGCAGGTTCGCAACGATAGCGTCGATCAGCAAAGCTACTCACTCTATTACGTCAACGAAGCGAGTTTGACCGATTGGGCGCGATCATCCGTAGGGCTGCGGGGTGACCTGTATCGGTTTCACAATCGCTCCGACCTCGATCCGGCGGATACCAACACGACGGATGCGGGAATCTTCAGCCCCAAACTTGGATTGGCCCTCGGTCCCTGGGCCGACTCGGAGCTGTTCCTCAATTGGGGGCAAAGCTTCCACAGCAACGACTCACGCGGTGTGAACTCATCGACCGATCCGGCGAACCCATTGGTCAAGAGCGACGGAAGTGAAATCGGAATGCGGTCGTATCTAACACCGAAATGGAATTCAACTTTGGTGCTGTAGTATCTGGAGATTGATTCTGAATTGTTGTTCGTCGGCGATGCGGGAACGACCGAAGCAGGTCCGGCAAGTCGACGCACCGGAGTGACCTGGACCAATTACTATCAGCTTCATGACTGGCTAGTCGCCGATGCCGACTATGCCTACGTTCGTCCGAGGTTTGCAGGCGGCGACCGTATTCCCAATGCCGTCGAGAATGTTCTTAGTGGCGGCTTCACGGCGCGACAGCCGAATTCGCCCTGGTATGGCACTTTCCGGATACGGCATTATGGCCCGGCGGCGCTGATCGAAGACAACTCCGCTCGTAGCGATACGACGACGGTCGCGAACATGCAGCTCGGGTATCAATCCAGAAAGACCACCCTCGCGGTTGACATCTTCAATGTGTTCAACAGCAAAGACAACGACATCACTTATTTCTATGAGTCGCAACCAGCGGGATTGCCTACCGCCGAGGACTTTCATTTCCACCCCGTCGAACCTACTATGGCCCGCGTGACTGCCACATGGCGATACTAGGTCCATTGGTTCAAGCATCGCCAAACACGATCAATTGATCGGCGAGCGCTGCTTTCAGTTGATTTCGGATGTGGTCGGAAACTTCCGTGACTCGTCCGCGCTGAAGCGTCGTGCCACCTACCTTCACTTGATCGGCAGGGCCTTTGTAAATGACCCGACAATCGGTGATGGATGCGTCTGGTTCGGTTGCGGTTGCGTCAGGATGAGCCTTTCGTGCGGTCAACAATGTTTCTCGCATCTCAATACCATCGCGGAGGAAGCAAGGACGCTGTCCATATTTGTCGAATTCGATTTGACTGAGGCCGGCCGAGCGCAATTCGTCCATGAGCTGGTCAATCGGAAGTACCTGCTCGACGACCGATGCTGCGCCGGGAAGTTGCAACTGGGCGGCTTGAATAGGACGATCGCTGGTGAGTTGATGCAGGCTGATTTTTCCGGACGGCTTCAGGGCGCGATAGCACTGCTGATATAACGTCGCTCGCATCGCGGGATCGCTTGTCGCGTTGAGTGTCCCTTGCAACTGAATCACGTCCACCGAGTTGTCACGAACGAACAACTGACTCGGGATCGGCTGGCCGAGACGATGCGACCAGATTGCCAGCGCGAGTTCGGCCGCATTCGCATCCGACGCGTGTTCTGTCGGCGATGGATCGTGGTCAGAAGTACTGGACGATTCGTCGCCCGAAAAACCATGATGGTCGATGTCTTCATCCAGCGTGTAAACTTCCCACAACACACCATCGGGATCGTGCAACCAAAACTTGGTTTGTCGCGCGTAACAACACTCGACGCCGTCCATTCGCTGGGTGCCAACCCCGCATGATTCCAGTCGACGCTGCATCGCCACAAGTGCTTCGGTTGATGGCATTCGCAATCCGACATGGTTCAAAGAACCGCCGCCGCTCGGCTTACTAGGCTCAAGCGAGAGAACCAGCGGAGGATGCTGGACTTCAAACTTGGCATAGTCGCTTCGCAGTTTCGCGGGCGGGCAACCGAAGAACTTTTCAAAAAACGAAACGCTCGCCGATAGGTTTCCCACGTTCATCGACATGTGAAAGCGAACGGAGTTGTCGCGGTCGATGGATTCAGGCGAACCCGACTGGAGAGCTACGAGTTGGTCGGACATGGTTGTACCTAGAGTTGTGAATACGATGCTGAGTATCTCTGCCAGTATCCCGCGCGGGCGTCGGGGACCGATATCAGTAATGCAATCGCGGCGAAAATGAGAGTAACAATGGCTGCGGAATAAAACACGATGGTATACGAGCCAGTATACGATTCCGACAACGTCACCATCACGGGGCCAAGTGCGGACGCAAGAACGGTGATCATCTGCGCCGCACCTTGAATTTTACCAAGATGGTCGGGTCCGAAGCCGTGTCCCCAGACCGTGAAAAAGAGCACGGTCAGCATCCCACCGGCAACGCCCATCGAAATGGCATAAGCATACACTTCCGCAATGCTCGAAATGAACGGAAACGCGACGAGCGAGAAGGTGAGAATCAGTAGTGAGCATGAGAGCAAACGTTGCAGCGAGAATCGTCGCGTCGCTGCGCCGGTGGCGAGATTCGCGAACAATCCAGCCAACAGGCCAATGACGAGAGTTTGGTGATAAACGGACTCGTCAAACCCACGCTCTGCCAGCACATATTGATTGAAAAGCGAAAGGCCCGAACTGATCAATCCGAAGAAGGAGATGCTAAGTGCGAATACCCAAAAACAAGGAGCACTAAGCGCATCTCGAAGCGTCGCGCTACCCCGATTCAAGTTTGCTTGATTCGCATCCGCAAATTCGGCGCCATTACGGTTGGGGGAGTTACGAATCAGGACGGCGAGCGGCAGAACGATCACGAGCAATACCCAGCCCTGTTGACTCCAAGCCTCTCGCCAACCGAGAGAAATGATTTGGCTGCCCAAAACTCCGGTCGCCGTCGCCATCATCAGGCTCAGCAACACAGAATACACACCCATCGCCATTCCCAATCGACGCGAAAACCATTTTCCAACTAAAGTGATGCTCAACACCGAAAGCATGCTTTGACCAAAGCCGCGGGTGAGCAATGTCCATAGTGCGACCTGCGGCGTCGACTCCGCTCTACTGATCGCGATCACGGCAACCGCTAAGCAAACGATCACCACGATCGAAACGCGCCGCAGACCAAAACGATCAATCAACCAACCGCATGGCAGACAGAACGAGGCACCGATCAAGGTCGCCCAAAAATTGATTTGAGCGAAAGCGAGTTTCGTAGCGTCGATATCCTCGATCAAGCGCTTTGTGATCAAGCCCATTCCGTGCGTGCGTCCCGGCAACGTCGCAGCCATCAGGACCGCTGCGACAACGACCATCACCCAACCGTAATAGAAGCGAGCTTTCGTTTCGCCCGAACCGCTATCGGAACCAGACACCCGACTTGCCATATTCTGCATACTTCGTGTGAAGCCATTGATGGAATTCGGTGTAGTGCGCATCTCGCTGTTCACCGCCGTCACTCAGCGCGTTGTAACTAAGATACAGTTGCCGCCGAGCAGTTTCGCTCGAATTGGCAGCGGAACGATGTGGCGTGAACCCGCTGAAAATGGCAACGTCGCCAGGAGTCATTTCCAAGATCACACCCGTCGCAAGATCGACCGTGTCCTCACTCAGTTGATGGTATTCACCATCGCGAGGAGAAAGGTAGCCTTTGCGATGTACTCCAGGAAATACCTCTGTCGCCCCGTTGTGCGCCGTCGTTGCGTCAATCGGAATCACGACGGTTAAGAACGACTCCGGAAAACTGTCCCAGCCGATGTAGTCTTGATGCAGATCGTAGCCCTTTGCGCCGGGACGTTTGAAGATCAGCTTGTCCTTGAACAGACACGCGGGTTCGTCGTAGAGACTGGCCAGAATTTCAAGCATCTTTTCGTGCATAGCAAAGTAGCCACAGACCGGAGCAATGTCGATCACTGGATCAAAGCAGTCGAACATGCACTCGCCACTCTCTCGGTGATCTTGCCAACGGCAACGAATGTTTTGCGTGTCGATCAGTTCTGTCCGCTGAAGCAGCTTATCGGCCTCGTCGGCGAGCGCAGCGATCTCATCCGCGGAAAATACGCTGCGATAGATCGCGTATCCGTCGCAATGATATTTCTCAGCCGCCACGTCCGGCGATCCGGACGCCTTACTTGCCGCGGAAAGCGATGAATCCATAAGTCAAAAACCGGTTGCGAGACAACACTCAGATGTTATTCGGAGTGTCTCAATGTAACCGGGATGGACTTCAACTGCAATTAGAAGCGGGCTCCGATTTGGGCACGCAGGGTTGCCGGAGCGCCGGGATTCACTTGGTTTTCGTTGATCGAACTTGCCGCATACTGCGTATCGAACAAGTTCTCAACGAACAAAGTCGTATCGAGGCGGCCTCGGCTGTAGTACATGCCTGCGTCCCAGCGTGTGTAGGAAGGCAGCGTCACATCTCCAGCTATGTTCGCCGTTCGCTCATCGAGGTAGCGAAAGCCGGCTGCAACCCCCAGCGTCTCATGACAACATTGCAGCAGATCATACCGTGTCCAAAGATTCCATTGGTTTAGAGGTATGTTGCGCGAACGCTGTCCGAAAAATACTGGATTATTCGGATCGGTAACTCGAGTATCCACATAGGCATAGTTGCCGATCACGTTCCAGCGATCGGTGAGCCGTCCCAGCAGTTCCACTTCTGCACCTTGCGAACGTTCCTCACCGGCCTGGAAAAATATCGGTCCGAACGCACCGAAGCTGGCAAAAGGCACATTTTGTCGCGTTACATGAAAGCCCGCGATGTGCAGCACAAGGTCTTCGGTCAACAGCGTCTTGATGCCCGCTTCAAACAACTCACCCTCTTCGGCTTTGACGGGATCGCTGGTGAAAGGAAACCCGCCACCGCCCGGTGGATTGAATGATCGAGAATAGTTGAAGTAGGTGCTCAGAACGTCCGGCAATGGTTGCACGACGACACCGACGCGAGGAGTCGTTTGGTTGAAGTCCTGTTCGGTTCGAGTCGGACCGAACCCAAAATCTCGATCAAAAGTCAAGTCGACATCGTCGAATCGAACACCGGCAAGGAATTGCAAATGCGGATTGACGGTAATGAAATCTTGCAAGTAGTAGCCGTGACGAACTTGCCGAAAGACAGGAAAGTCGGCAGCGAACACCGGTGCGCCAAAGGCGGGATTGGTGTACGTCGGATTCTGCGCATCAATCGGGTCCAGGTTGAATGCGGCGATGGTCGTATCGGAGTCATAGTAAACGTGCTCCGTCCCGGCCACGAATCGGTGATCGAGTCCACCGGTATCGAATCGTCCCGTCAAGTTGGCGATCAAGGACGACGCTTGTTCGTCGCCGGTGTAGTTTTGCCGAGTTCGGAAGACCTGATTGCCCAATGAGCCCACGGGCAGCGACTGTGACCCGTCAATCTCATAGAAAACCGTTGATGCGCCGACTTGAACTGCCCAGTCGTCGGCAAAGCGGTGATCAAGCACGACACTGGTTCGATTATCTCGGGTGTTGAAAAAGTCGTTGGAGGGTTCACCAAGATAACGGCTCGGCGGAAGTGCCAGCACATCGCCGTTGATTGCCGCAATGCCAACGTCGCCGCGTCGCTTGTTTTCAACGATTTCAGTTTCCCAAGTCAGCATGGTATCGGGATTGTGGAACCAACGAAGTGTAGGTGCGATCTGGTATCGTTGCGTGAATCCAAAGTCACGAAAGCTGTCGCTGTCTTCATACGATCCGTTGAAACGATACAACAGTGAACCGTCGCTACAGGCCCGACCGTTTGTATCGAGTTCATGTCGATTCAAGCCGAATGATCCGAACTGGTAGTTGTAATTGGTGAAGCTGTCGTCGATCGGCTTTTTGGTAACGACGTTAACGGTTCCCGAGGCTGCCGCTGCGCCGTAAAGAACCGACGCGGGGCCTTTTAGAATCTCGATCCGCTCCACATTGGCAAAGTCTCGCGGAGTGAATGTCGAATCCAAGAAC
>JBGSKY010000181.1:0-2519 GCA_041740995.1 Pirellulaceae bacterium | reverse complement strand
CCCCTGCGTGCGAGGGCCTTGTGCCCGATGAACGCAACAGGTTTGGTCGGCTAACCGTGCTTTCTAGCGCACCAAACCAATTGAGACGTGTCAAGAAAAGCCCGACCGTCGCTGGTAAGCATTCCATTCAAATCGAAACGCCGAGTCCAGATGGTGGAAAGGTATGCGCCTGAAAGGTATGCGCCTGAAAGATAGGTGCCTGGCACGAATGGCACTGTCGGATTCCCTAAGTCGTTCTATTCAAATGAGTTATCGTTTCGTTCTAGACGCTTTCTCAGTTCGTTTCTTGGCTTCATCATTTTCTTATGCTTCGAATATCTAACTCGATGTTCCAACGGTAGCCGTACATTTCCGCTAACTCATCCCTGGTTGCTCCGGTTTCGCCTTCAGGTTCTAGGATTGTGGTTACAACAACGAAGGGCTCTTGTTTGCGGCCTGGCTCGTCAACTACGTATCGAATTTCTCGGAGGGTAATCTCGCTTGGAAGCGA
Organism: Pirellulaceae bacterium; assembly: GCA_041740995.1. Lineage (GTDB taxonomy): Bacteria > Planctomycetota > Planctomycetia > Pirellulales > Pirellulaceae > JBGSKY01. Next base: position 2,029 of record JBGSKY010000181.1, on the reverse strand, counting down.
TGCGTACTCCTCCTTCGACATCCATTCTGGACGAACACCTTTCTTCCAACTTACAACATGATCATACTTTCCGAGGCGACGACCTTTTCGAAAGTCTGTATGCCTCGATTGGTGTTTGCGAAAGCAGATATCTACACCAATGATCATTAATGCGCAGATTAAACCCGTGACTCGGGCAACTGGAAATCCTAAGCCCTGCTTTTGAGCGGTATGTTGCCGATAGGCTTTTTGATTCTCGGCCGTATCTGGCATCTGAAAAGTGAAGCCATCGACGAGATACGTGTTACGATTCTTCCAAAGCCATTTTCGGTTGGCCTTCGATTGAGCTTGAACTGACACGCCAAGACAAACTTCTTTGATCGCCGACTCAGCCAGCTTGGCTCTTGCTCGGCAATAGCCACCGGTATCGGCTGTTGGTGGATTTCGACCAGCAAGAATCAAGAACGCCGAGATGCGGCTGACGGCCGGTTGGCAAGACGCCTCTTTACCATCACGTAAGACTTGGCTTAGGAATGCCCAAAGAACAATAGTCGTACGGTAGATGCCGCCGAAGAGCGATTTGTGTTTCCGGAAAACCTCCTGAATCCATTCATTGGAAAGGGTAGATTCGAACGGAAGATCATCGTGCTACAAAAAGGCTTGCAAAGCGTCACGAAAAGTGAACGAGCGTTTGCCAAAAGAAGATGGTATAGAAGACAAAGTAAAATCCCTCCTTGGACTATTTGACAGATTACCAAGGAGGGAGTTTCAAACTACCCAGGGAACGGGAGCTTCTACAAGACCATTCACTTAAAGTTGGCGGATTTCACAGTAAATTCGCATTCAGCCGCAAAAGAACTTGTGCGAATTTCTAATAGCAACAGTGCCATTCGTGCATGGCACCTAGCTCCCGCACCTAGCTCCCGCACCTAGCTCCCGGTGTAGCTCCCGGTGAACGGCACATGGAATGTGCCTACTACTTTGACTTTTGACGAACGCGTCGAATAAAGACTTGAAACCTGGCCTAAGCACCCCAAGCCAAACGCATCCCCTATGGCTGCGGATTGGGTTGGGGCGGCGCTGGCTGGTTAGGCATAGGCTGAGCCGGGGCTGGTTGCTGCTGACCACCAAACAATCCACCTGCACCAAAACCTGGCAAGGGTAAGCCTTGGAAGTTAGGCAACTGAGGCATGTTTTGCTGAACCCCTTGCTGCATTTGTTGCATACCTTGCTGCAAAGGACCCAATTGTTGAGAAAGAGGTCCTAGAAGTTTGTTGAGCCCACGGTCGATTTGTTTTTGTGCTACCCCTTGCAATGCAGATGCCGCCAACTGTTGTCCGATCGAGGCAAAACTGCTCATGTCCATCTGAGGGCGTTGAATGGTTCCGCGAACGGGTATTTGAATTTGCTGACCTGCCAAAGATTGCAAGGCAGGTGTTTTATCAAGCCATTCTTTCAAGATTGGTACGGCCGCGACCAGTTCCAATTGCCCGTCAATACCGACCGATCCAGACGTGTTGATCACCACATCACCTGCCTGTATCTGCATGTTTCGGTGAGCAACTCGCCCATCCTGCACATCGAAATTGATCTTTTGTTCTGGCAGTTGCAACCAGCTTGAAGGTTGGCCTCCGCCGTCCGTTGCCCCAGCTCCTTTGCGGAGCGTTCGAACTTGGTTGACCAGCATGAGCAGTTGGTCCGCTAACGGGCCAGGTCCAACATTGGCACCGTGAACAAGCAACTGCCCCTTTACCGTTTGGCGTTTCCAATCTGTCGGAACAATTGCGGCTTCATCGATTTGCAAACTCAAGTTCCCATTGACACTTGTCACATCCGCAAGCAACGGCGCGACGTACTTCAACCATCCTTGGCACATTTGCTGAGTGATAGCCACATTGTCGATCACTTTTTCGGGGCTTTGAACGATCACGATGGGGCTACCTGCTATGTCTCCGTCTAGATTCCATCGCAAGGTTCCTTGAGAAACTGGAATCTCGGCACGGGATAAGAACCGACCATTTTCGATCCGTAGCGGCACTTCCGCCGACCC
>JBGSKY010000180.1:0-2448 GCA_041740995.1 Pirellulaceae bacterium | reverse complement strand
ATCGTTTGTTCGTCGCGGCGATGGAGCACCCCAATGGCTTCGGTTTTGCCTGGAATGGGGACTAAGAATATGGTGCAGAGGGTGATCAGTGCCAAACTACAACTTGTAAGTATTGCGCGACCGCGAATGGGTTTGATTTCATCGGACCGCAAAAGATAATTTTTGATAGAGCGAATTTGCTTGATCAACGGAGTCGCGATCATCGAAAGCCCAATGATCGGGCCAACGACTGGTATGGCGAAACTTAACAGTGTCGCGATGCCAATAGAGACCGACACTTGATATATCATGCAGGCAATTCCAAACATCACCAACCCGGCACGACGGAGTCGAGACTGCTCTGATGGTTGACTCTTCAGCCAAAAAAGCCATTCCTTTATGAACCCCATGGCGGAGGACTTGGCCTCTTTATGGAGATTTGGCATATTGAGAAGGTCAGAAAGTACGAAATAACCATCATATCGCATCAATGGATTGGCATTGAATCCGATGGTCACTACTGTCGACAGGACGATTGCATATTGCGCGGCCGAATGTAATTGACCTGTGTCTGTCAACATCCATATCACCAATGCAACCATCGCTAGCATGGACTCGAAGTACATCCCCGCCAACGCGACAACCATTCGGTGCCAGCGACTAGGGAATCCCCAGGACGACGATGCGTCTACGTATGCGCACGGTGTGGCCATGATGAACATGGCTCCCATTTCGGGAACGTGACCTTTAAATATTTTGCATGCGTAGGCGTGACCAAACTCATGAAACACTTTTAGACCAACTAGTAGCAGCCATAGGATTGGTAGGCTTTGCAACGTTAACATTGTTCCAAGCGGATCAATGAACTCCCGCCAGTTAGCAAATAGCACCATGACGCTGCTAAACACGCACACCAGCCAGATCAACAGAGCTTGGATGGTGAACAGTGGTGCAACTAAGTGCTGCGTGTGTGATAGAAATCGGTCGGGTTTGAACAATGGAACTTTCATGAACAGGATTTTGAATAATCTTCCCTGTTTTTGAAAGTCGAGCCGCTGTTTGTATCGTTTGTAAAGGGAATTCCCGTCGGACAACGGTAGACTGAGAAGACCCATTTGGTGCAGGTGAACGACGTATTTATAGAAACTATTAGAGTTCGATTCGTCAAGCCTTTTACGTTTGACTAAATCTTCGAATGTTTCCTTGAGTGTGCGAGTTTGATCGATCGAGACGAGTAGCTGATAATCTTCAGTAGTGAATCGATGGATTTGAGCGGTCACGGGATCGCGGACAACGTAAGTCGTCGCACCTGTGAAGATGTGTCTGGACACCTCAAGATTAGGCCGCACACTGGCGCGGACGTCTCCTAATTTGGCAGCAAAATCAATTTCATCGCTTTTCTCGGCGGTCATTTTATAGACTCCACCAGCGGATTCTGATATGATCTACTAAACGGTGTAACCAAACCCAGCAGATCGGATGTCGCCCAACGTCTACTTGACTGGTACCTTGCATACCAGCCCGAATCCAGCCAGGACAAGAGCCTTGCAGCTCCGCATCGACTAATATGACGTTTTTGCCCTCACGAGCCTCTGCCGACGCATAGATCTGTGTTATTCTCACATTCAATTTTTCGGATGGTTTGGCGTGAGGGACGAAACCACCTGATTGGCCGATGGCCAGTAGTGAGCTCGCATATTCAGGTGATTCAATCTGCACTTTCCATCGATCGGTAGGCCCGAATTCAAGAAGTGGGGCTCCAATTGGGACCGATTCACCGATGCGTTTATCTAGGTCGCCAGCCAATATCACGCCATTTCCTGGGGAGTAGACATTGGCGTTTTGGATTTTGAAATCGATCTTAGCGGCCAAGGATTCAGATGCTTTCGCACGAGACCTTGCGATTGCCGCCCTTCCAGGGTCTCCCATAACAATACCTTGCACCGCCTCCATTTCTGCGGCTTCGCGATCTTTGATCGCTTGCTGTAGTTCCAACTGAAGTTGCCGAGTATCCATTCGCAGAAGTAGTTGACCCTCTGTGACCGTGTCCCCCGGTCGAACAAATATCTCGGCGAGAGTTCCCTCAAAAGGTGCTGCGATATCTCGCTGGTCAGCTGGCATGATGGTCGAGTTGACAGTTATATTATATGTCTGTTGACCGAGCGTTATTACGAAGATCGCCGCAACAATCGCGCCCAGTAGCAGGCGGCGGGCCCATGTATCGCTGCTCAAATGCCGCTTCGCCGTTTGTTTGACGAAAGTGGTAACATGTTCCCGCAGAGTCCGATCAGCCCGCTGGAGCAGGAATGCGCCTGGCATGAGCGGAGTTGCGAGGTCACGAATTTTCTCGAGTTGTTCCAGCGTAAAGCTTTGACCTGGAATGTGACGCAATGAAAGAATCGCGACGCAGTTGCCTTCGATCTTAAGTGGAATTGAAGCTACTGCAGCGCCCGCGGAAGCGTTGTGCCA
>JBGSKY010000179.1:0-7626 GCA_041740995.1 Pirellulaceae bacterium | reverse complement strand
CTAATACTGGGCACATTGTTGGTTTTAAGCTGGGCGGAACGTCGGCCTTGGTTGGCAGGATTTGCGTTCCTTCTGGTCTGTGGCAAACCGACTTATGCACTACCAGTTTTGATAGTCTTGTGCTTCACCAAGCGATGGACCGCATTTTTTGCATCGGTGTGCGTCGCGGGAATTGGCACTCTGCTTGCGAGCGGTTGGCTGCTCCGGCATAACACCCTCTCGCAGCTCATAGCAGATATTCGATATGGCCAGGAGATGCATATGGCGGATCCGATTGAGCTGCCGGTGAACAGTTGGCTGCGAGTCGACTTGGCGGCGATCGTTTCGAAGTGGTTGGGCGCAGACCCGTCAGAGGTTGTGCAAGTTGCGATCATGATTGTGCTCTACGCCTTGGCGGCAATTGCGATTTCCGTCGTAGGCAAGCGTTGGCGAAATTTAGATTCGACAATTAACTCGCAACGCAAATGTAGCGGAACCATCTCATGGGTTGGTTCGCTTTGTATTCTATCGATTTTGCTCTTCGTATATCATCACATTTACGACGCGTTGCTTGTAACGCCAATTGTTGTTGCATTGATCAGTGGGTTGCCGGCATGGACTGCGAAATTATCCACGCCGATGCGAGCACTATTGGTTTGGCTGGTCGCGGTTCCGTTTTGGAATTATGGCAGCAGCGAGACATTCTTGCGCCGCTTGCCGGACCAATGGTGGATTCATGCGGTGGCGACCAGCTCGACAACGCTCGCATTGTTGGTAGCAGCGGTCAGCATCGTCTTTCTTGGCCTCCGCGAGCGTGTCGTCGCGAGTTAACTTTGCTCCCGCAGTTGGCCGTGACGGCGAGGAATTGTACATATCGACAATCTTTTCCGCGCAAAAAAGCCTGAACGAAATCAAAAATGCTGGCGTATAGACCGAGAATCGTGTTGCTGTGAGTTTGCCGAATCCGTAGGATAGTTCGGTGACACGTTGCAGACGACAGCTCGCGGGGTTCGTTGAGCCTGCGAGGTTTATAGTAAACATATGGAAAGGTTCGCTTGATGGCTTGCCGATTGAATTTCGCTTTGCGATCCGCACTACTTGGATCAATTGTTCTTGTTAGTGGTAGTGCGACGTTGAAGGCTGACAGCCTGCCTCGCGTTTCCGATGCAAAAGGCCCTCGTCAGGAAGACCGCGTTATTGCACATACCGTTCGCCGACTGGTTGAACGTGAGCATATTTCGAAACACGCAATTGATGATACGATTTCACAGCGTACCTTTGACCAATTTTTGAAGTCGCTTGATTCATACAAGCTTTATTTTACGGCTCAAGATTACGCGCAATTCTCACGTCATCGCGACACGTTAGACGATGAAATTTCGCGTGGTGATACGGCGTTTGCCTATGAAGCGTACAAGGCCCTGCTGGCCCGGATTGCTGAGCGGATGCCGATGGTTCACGAGCTGATTGATCAGCCGATGGACTTCACAGTCGAAGAACAAATCACGCTCGAGCCTGATTTGATCGAGTATGCAAAAACGAACGAAGAATTGGTCGATCGATGGCGCAAGCAAATCAAGTTTGCGTTTCTCTCGTTGCGAGCTGACAAGAAGCCTGACGATAAGATTCGCGAACAATTGCATCGCCGCTATCGCAGCGTTGAAAATTATCGCAAACAGGAAGACGTTTACGAGTTGTTGGAGCTGTTTCTGACTTCGTTTACCTCCGCGTTTGATCCACACACCTCTTACCTTGCACCTCGGGCCGAAGCGAATTTCGGAATTCTGCTTGGACTGCGTTTGGAAGGTATCGGCGCGACTCTATCGCCTGAAGACGGCGTGGTGACAATCCGCGGACTAGTTCCTGGCGGTGCTGCGGATAAAGATGGTCGTATCAAAATCGAAGATCAGATTTTGGCTGTTGGACAAGAGAACGAAACCGAAGACATCGATGTTGTCGATATGAAGCTCGACGATGTTGTATCGCTGATCCGTGGTCCAGCGGGAACCAAAGTTCGTTTGACAATCCAGCCTAAAGTTGGCGGTGAAACCAAGATCGTTGAAATTACGCGGGCGAAAATTCAGCTTGAAGACAGCGCCGCCCGAGGTGAAGTCATCGAGCATCCAAGTGAAAACGGACGATCGATTCGCGTTGGTTACATCAAGCTTCCAAGTTTCTATCTGGACATGGAAGCCGCCCGAAACAACGTTGCTGGTTACCGTTCGACAACGACCGATATGCGGGCGATCCTAGATGATTTTCGCACCAAGTCGATTGACGTAGTTGTGTTGGATCTTGGCAAAAACGGTGGCGGATCGTTAACCGAAGCGATCGATTGCACCGGCTTGTTTATCGATCGAGGTCCAGTGGTTCAAGTCAAGGGTTCGACTGGAAAAGTCATGCCTTATTTGGACGAAGACGCTGGCGTTGCGTGGTCTGGACCGTTGGTCGTTATGACCGACAAAATGAGTGCCAGCGCGAGCGAGATTTTTGCTGGAGCGATCAAAGACTACAACCGCGGCATCGTGGTTGGCGATCCGACGACGCACGGTAAGGGAACTGTTCAAACAATGGTCGAAGTAAACCAAGCGTTGTTCGGTCCTGCTGCGAAGAATTCTTTGGGAGCACTTAAATTAACGATTCAGCAATTCTATCTGCCCGATGGTCGCAGCACCCAGCTTGAAGGCGTTTCGGCTGACGTTGTATTGCCGTCGATTACTGCCAACGCCGATATTGGTGAAGCGGATCTGGATTTCGCTTTACCAGTCGATCAAGTGACGCCGCAACCGCACATGGACTACCGAATGGTGGATAGTGCAATGCGGATCGAACTGCAGCAGCGAGCTTCCGACCGGATGAGTCGATCCGAGGATTTCGATAAGTTGCTTCGCAAAATTGAATCGTTCAAGATTATGAAGGACGAAAAATATCGTTCGCTTAAGGAGACTGAATTTTTGGCGCGACGCGCTGAATTTAATCTCGAAGCCGAAGAAGAAGAGCGGATGAATGAGACCGAAATTCCAAAAGATGTGATTTTTGATCCCAAATTTTACAACCTAGAAGTACTGAACATCTCAGCCGATTATCTGGATTTGTTGAGCAAGAAGAATCTTGTGTTGAACCCCGGCCTGAAATCGACCCGTCGCGAGTAATCGTACCGCGGCCGTGAGGCAATCGCTTTAAAGTTTCTGCGTCAGTCGTCATTTCGAGTGACGCTGGCTAACGCAGTTCGCAATGTTCCAAACCATTCGTCTCGGCAAATTTTTCGGCATCGATCTATTCGCGCATTGGACGCTCTGGCCGTTGCTGATCTATATGCTCGTGGGCCAGTTGTTTGTCAGCGGGCTTGCTGGCGTTTTGGCAGTTCTCGGACTGTTAATCGTGTTGTTCGTTTCGGTTTATCTGCATGAACTAGGCCACGCGTTGACGGCCATGCGGCTTGGCATTCGAACCCGCGATATCATTCTATTGCCGGTGGGCGGCGTGGCACGATTTGAGCAAGCGGTTTTTGGACCACGAACGGAGTTGCTGATCTCGTCGGCTGGACCGCTCGTGAATCTTTTGATCGCAATTGGTGGCATGTTGCCGTTGGCCATTGCTGGAAATCTTTCGAGCATCGGAACCGTCTCAATATTCAGTTCAAGCCTCTTTGCTCAAATCGTTCAAATCAATTTGATTCTAGGTATCTCTAATCTTCTGCCGGCATTGCCGCTTGATGGAGGGAGGATGCTCAGAGCCGTATTGTCGATGCGTAGCTCGCACTTGCTAGCAACTCAAAAAGCGGCAAAAGTTAGCCGGTATATCGGTTTTGGCTTGATTTTATTGGGGCCAATAGTGAGCTGGATGTTTGTACTATTGGGCATCTTCATAATCTTGTCGAGTCTGCAAGAATTGTGGTCCGCCAGATTTCGAGATGTTTTGGAAACAAGCGGCCGCGATGGAAGTTCGCCGATGAGCCAAGTCTTTGAGCAGTTTGTTGGCGGCGCCTCAATCAAAGATCCCACCCAGCGTCGGTCTGGGGCGGGAGAGATTGTCGACGCGGCCGAAGTCCGTCATCTTTCAGACAGCGAGTAGCGCTGCCGTATTGCGGAAACTTGCCGATCGTCTTTTAGTAATCTCGATGATCCGCAATTTGGGATCAGTTCAAATTTGCGATAGGTTTCGAGCCTGTCGTGTGATCTGCCGAAAGACTGGAAACGCATTCAATTTCTTTGTTGGAGCTTTTAATCGACCAGATTCGTAGACGCTATAACAATTCGGTCAGCTTACTACTTGCGTCGCTGGAATCTTTCAGGGCGCTGATGACTCGTTGCGTGGCCATCGATTTATCAAGCCATTTCCAATCAACATTTTTACTCAATACCGCTTTGGAAAAGTTATAGAACAGTTTGACTTCTTGCGCGGTTGGATGCCCATGTGAATGTTCAGCAACGATGTGCTCTTTGCGGTTGCTGCGCATTTGAGCGTCACAGCCATCGACGACAAAATCCACTTTGTTGCTGTAGAAACGATTGTCAGAACCGTTGAACGGTAAAACGAAATCATCAATGAAAACGTTCCCTTTATCGCCGCTGATATGGGCCCACTGCTGATGTTCGAGCAAGAACGAACAAAAGAAGCTGGCTGATGTTCCATCTTGAAAAAAAAGTTGGCCGGTAAATTCTGAGGGGACCTGCGACTCCGAATCCGAGCTGCTAGCGTGCAGCATTCTCCCGATCACCGCGGAGGGCGTAATCCAATTTTTCGCTGCCAAGATCAATCGAACGCAATACCAACCGAGGTCGCCCAGGCAACCCAGTGGTTCGGTGGTAGCGTCACTGCGAATATTCTCACTTTTAAAGTCGCCTGAGCCCAAGAATGAAAACTGCGTCGAAATTCTTCGGACCGTTCCGACGCCGTTTTGCCCATGAAGAAAGTCGAGCAGGGCGTTATACCGTTGCGAATGTGCGAACATCACACCGTCCATGAATTGTAGTTTCGAATGCTTGACCGCCTCCGCGATCTCTTTCATATCGGCCATCGTTGTCGCAACTGGCTTTTCCGATAGCACATGTTTTCCAGCTTGCAATGCTTTTAGAATCCATTCCTTTCTGATCGCGGTTGGCAGTGGGATGTAGACCGCTTTGATGTCTGGTCGTGCGAGCAGTTCGTCGTAACTGCCCAGTGGTTCGACGGCCGCTGGCATGGGGAACTGGGATTGGCATTGGTCGATGAAAACGGTCGATTTGTTGATGTCTCTCGATGCGACGGCAATCAATTTTGCGTTGTCAGCAATTTGAAGCGAACGCCAGTTCTTTCGCGCAATGGCGGCGGTCGAAAGTATTCCCCAATTCAATTGGCTCATGTTCGTCTCAAAATTTTTAGGGCTTCAATTTAGAAAACGCATTAAATGCCGCTACCGCAAAACGCTGCAGTCGTTCAACGTCCTTGCGGCCAGGCGCCGATTCGACGCCGCTGGCTGTGTCGACCGCGTTAGGTTGACAAACGGCGATCGCTTCGGCGACGTTTTCGCTGTTCAAACCGCCTGCCAAAATCATCGGGCGATTGGCCAATTCCGATGGTCGAGGCAATAAGCTCTTCCACTCGGTAGTAACTCCTGTGCCGCCGACCATGCCGCTGACGTTGGCGTCGATCAGGTATGCCGCAAGGTGTTCGCGAGCATCCATCGAGCACCAGTCCTCGATAAAATTTGCCTCGGTTGTCGATTTGGCCGGCCATCGCAAGGCACGGATCAGTGCTGGCCATGGTCGTTCAGAATCCCAAAATTGGGCATCCCATTGAGCAGGCAAAAAGTGCTCATTTCCATGCAACTGAATGTAATCAAGTTGTAACGCGTCTGAAGTTTGTCGAATCAAGTCGATCGGATGATCAACAAACAAGCCGACTAGTTTCAGTTTGCCACGGGTCGCGTCAGCTATTTCAACCGCCGCAGCAATTTCGACCGATCGAGAGCTGGACGCGTAAAAGTTCAAGCCAATTGCGTCAGCGCCTGAGTTGTAAACTTTGACCGCGTCTTCGGGAGTCGTAATCCCGCAAATCTTGATTCGAAAATCCAACATGAATCAGCGGGTTGCCGTATAGTTCGTAATGAGGCTAATCAAAGCGGGCAATAGTTTGCACGTTTCATTATAGCGTAACGTCTTCCGCTATGAAATTGCACCAGTCTTGGTTACGTCTAAGTTTGCTTGCCGAAGAACCGGACGGCTTGCGCCGTACCGCTAGCAATGCTTCGCATTGATTTGGCCAAACCTTAGCGGAATGGGCGCAAGCCCTCCGGTTCTTCTTATGCTTCGAGATCTTCTGAAAGCGTCTAAGTTTGCTTGCCGAAGAACCGGACGGCTTGCGGCGTACCGCACGCAATGCTTTGCATTGATTGAGTGTTAGCACCGCAAATTATTGATGATCCGATCATCTTTCCTAGCTTTCCTAGACGCCGCAAGCGGATTGCTATGCCAAACCTTTTGGATCAATACAAATGGCTTTAGCGATACAACCAGACCGGTCGATCAATCTCTAGCGTCCAAGACTTGATACTCAATTTTGGGCGGCGGGAGCGTACAAATTCGCTTTTGTTGGCGAACGGGCGTTGATCGTTTTAAAGAGTGCATCGTGGCGCAGGCAATTGCCTGTGTCGGTCTCAGTATTAGCGCAATGCAAAACTACCGAGAAAATTCTGTTTCGCAGATTCGAACCATTCTGGTCTGTTGGATCGCATTCTTTTTGCTATCCATTCAGCTCGTTCGGCCATTCGAATTCAAGTACGTTTATGAAGCGCGGATTATCGCGTCGGAAAATCGAATCAAGCGGTTGGCTGATTCTGGCAAATCGAGCTCGATGCTAAACCGACTTGAGCTGGTCAGCAGCTTCGGTGACGGGCTGATGCTGGAGCGGCCGCTGGAAGCCAAGACCTCGGCTGTCATTCCAAATCTGGAAGTCAAGCAAGTTCGATTTGCTTCAACCAGGCCGTGCAGTCTGGACGAGCTGAACGATGAGCTGAAACGGGCATCGGCACCACGTCGAGTCGTCGGTGATGAAGAATTGGAACGCGAAGCTCGATGGAATCGTTGGCAAATCTCGGTGCTTGAGCACCAGGTCAAACGATTTAATTGGAATGAACAAACTTCGTCAGCATTGGCCAACGATTTCGTCACCACTGGCAACGGCAGTCCAATGCGAATGGTGTCGATTGTCAAGCCGTTGGACACAAGTTCGTTGCGCGACGACATTTCCTCGCAGCTTCAGGAACGTCGAGCTACGCAAGATGAAATTGAATCGAAGCAGCAACAAGCGCTGATTGTTTCCGGTGGCGTTGTATCGCTTTCCAAGCCATGGATTCTCTCGGTAACACCTTTGAAATTGCACCGAACGGAGTTTCTGATCTTGATGGTTCTATCAGCTTCGATCGCTGTTTTAACGTTGGAGCTGCCAAAGTATCTGATGCGGACTCGCGCGTCGATTAGTCCAGAACGTCAATTCGTGACGACGATGCGGAACCTAAAGATTGAAGTCCTTGGCACGATTGGAACAATCCAACTGCAGCCGCAACAGGGATTGAACGTCAGCCTATCGCCTCGGTTTGTCGATTTCCGCATTACGGTTTATCGAATCAGCGAATGGTTCGTCATTTTTTCGATCGCGGTTGCTGCT
>JBGSKY010000178.1:0-1734 GCA_041740995.1 Pirellulaceae bacterium | reverse complement strand
GTCGAGAGCAAAGAGCTGCTCACTTACTTACTGATGAAAGCGGACGACGAGGTCGGCTACGCTAATGAGTTGTGCGACGACATCGACGAGCACTTGAACACGCCCGGACAAATCCACAAGAAAACACTTCGCAAGGTGGTGCGTTGGATGGACAAGGCGCTGCGGTTTTCAGGCGACAAAGAAACCGAGTTGCACGTGCGGATTCACTTTTGCCGGCGAATCAAGGACAAGCGAATCACGTTTGGCGGCTGCCGAGTGAGCGAGAACATGGTCGCGACGCAGCTCAAGAAAATTGATGCGGCGATCGAGAAGGTGCATCCCGATTTGCAGTTCGATTCCAACCAGCAGCTCTCGGGGCTTTGAAGGAACAAGTCATTCAGCACCAAGGCCCAGCTGTCTCATCCGCAACCGCAACTTGACTTCGGGTAGCAAAATGCTACCATAGGAGAAAAGTGAGGTATATCATGGGTCAGCCTGTCAAACTTTCCGACCAACTCGTCAGCGATGCCCGAACGATCGCCGAACTATCACAACGCAGCATCGCCGGCCAGATTGAGTTTTGGGCGGCTCTCGGGCAGTCGCTCGAACCGCTACTGCGAGGCGATCGTGCGATCGCGCTTAGGCAATCCGGTGCGACGCGACCGGTCAGCGAATCCATCGCGGAAGTTGATTGCGAAGCCGGCCGAAGTCGAGTTCGATCCTATTTGGATTCGCGTCCCTATCCGCACTACAGAACCGTTGCTGGCCAAAACGGTTTGCTATGCAAGATTGACGAAGACGGCAGCGAAACGATCGGTCGATTCGTCAATCGCGTGTTTCAAGAAGTCGAGACTGACGCTTGACGCTCAGCTTGGATTTTCTGGATCGTCGCCCGCTTGTGATTGCCATTGCCGGTTCTAACGGTGCGGGCAAGTCCACGTTCTTCGCGAGTCAATTGGCTGACAGCGGCTTGCGATTCGTCAATGGTGATGTCCTTGCCGCCGAACTTGCCATTGGTGCTTATGACGCTGCCGAGATGACCACGGCCCTGCGCAGTGCGTTGGTCCAGCGCGGCGAGAGCTTTATCTTTGAAACAGTATTGTCCGATCCCGTCGGTGAAAAGGTCGTTCAACTCGCAAGCTATCTCCAGCTTGGCTACGAAGTCGCATTGATCTTCATTCATATCAATGACCCGCAAACCTCCATCGAGCGTGTTTCGATTCGCGCCAGTCAGGGCGGTCACGACATTCCCGACGAAAAACTGCTGGCCCGTTTTGAACGAACCCAAGCCAACTTGCAGCGGGCGATTGAGCGTCTTCCTCACGTGCTCATTTATGACAACACCGATCTCGACCAGCCCTTCCGATTGCTCGCACACTACGCCGGCGGGAAACGCATTAAACCGTGACACTCTCCAATTGAGAACACTAATCTCCGCTAATCGAACACTAATCTCGTTCATCTGATTAGTGTTCGATTAGCGAAGATTAGTGTTCCTAAAAAACGTTTTACCTGTGCATCAGCGACAAAGCTCGGCAATGATCGGCTCCGCCGCCGACCGAATCAACTCCACCAACTCGTCGTCCATGAATTGGTAGTCGTCTGAAATGTCCAGCACATGCATCGGCTTGAACTTTGCTTCGCCAGGAAAGTCGGCCAAGATTCGCTGGCGATGTTTGTCTTCCATCACCAAAATCACGTCCGCCCACGCGATATCGTCCGAACAAATCGTCTGCACCGCCGCCTTCGCCGTGC
>JBGSKY010000177.1:0-68463 GCA_041740995.1 Pirellulaceae bacterium | reverse complement strand
ACCGGGTGGGATTTCACCACTGGGTTCCAACGAAAGGTTTCAAATTATCAACACATAATCATTCCCCTCTCCCACGCTGCTTGGCGCAACTTTTTTTAAAACGTTAACTACTCCACTCGAAGTTCGACTTTCATCGGTGCCGGAGAATTAAGTGTACAGCTATAGTAGCCTTCTCGGGCGTTCGGCTCGTGCGGTAATTTATAGGGCGAATCGAACAAGTAATATGCTGTTTTCTTACCTAACGGAATCCCTCGAATCACCGCGACACCGTTGACGATTGGACATTCCGAAAACGGGAGCGATTGAGGCTGCGATGTCGTTAACGTCCGTTGTTCCGGCGGAACCAACTGATTTTTCAAAGACTCAACGGCACTGATTTTTTTACCCAACAAAGTTGAGCCGCCTTTATAAAACATCTGATTGGGACTCGCATAAATTTTACCGGTAATCGGCTTGCGATCGGCGTCAAGTAAAGTTAACTCAAGCGTTCCTGTCTGTTCCATGTTTAATTGGACATCGACGTTGTCAGAATCGACATCAAACAATTGGCCAGCGGTAAAGAAGGCGGGTATTTCATCAATGTTGCTTGATGAAACCCAACCGTCACATACGCCGATAATTTGTATTACTCCCGAACGCGGAAGTGACTGCAATTCAAAGGTTCCGTCAGCGGCGATCGGTGCAGAGTCGTACCAGATCAACGAAGCCGACTCTTTGGCGTAATTTGCTTCTCTTGGATTTGGAACGCTGGTCGTTAGGACGTATCCATCTTTGACTGGTCGGGGAACGTTATCTGACAAGACACCTCGAATCGTAGCACCTGGCAAAAGTTTGATACCGCGAATTCTGACTGACTGCTCTGGACGAACACGGATCGGAATCAAGTTGCTGAAAAGCGTTGGTTTATCTTCCTGAAATTTGATCAAAATCGTTTGCCAAATTCCAGGCTTCAAAGTCGCTGTTCGTCGACCTCCGGAATCGTCCTGTTCCCAGAAAGAAGTTGGATCGGGACCTGCCATGTTGACAACAAAATCCGCTATCGCACGTCCGTTTTCATCGACTGCTTCAAGGCGGACTTCGCAACCGCGCTGCAGAGTCATTGTGGCAACTTCCATTGCCGTGTCGTCTTTGAGTGACAAACTGAAATGGTTGATTACCGGAACGTGGTCAATATGATCGACAGAAAAACTGACCGTATTGGTGGTCAAGACTTGGTTGAGCGATTCAAATTTTGCTGGGTATCGCACAATTGCAAAGCCATTGTCATCAGTCAAGCAATTCTTCGTTGGACCAAAAGTTTTTGTGTTCCAATAACCGTGGCCAGGTTGCTCGACCACACCCATCGCATAAACACTGACGACCGCGCCAACAACTGGTTTAAATTGATGGTCAGTAATTTCAACTTTTAATTCCGCCCAGCGCATTTGACTATTTGAAACGCTGTTCTGAATATCTTCGGCAAAGCAAACACTACTCGACGCAACAAGCAAAAGAATCAAAACGCAATCACTGAATTTCAGATTCATAACCACTAAACTTGTAAAACCCAATTTGTTTTTTAAAGTATCCAGGGCAACGTGTTGCAGAAAAATTGTCCCAAATGTTTGAGCTTGGAAAAAACGTCTGATAAAAAATCAGCTGAACGCTTTTGGTAAAAACGCGAATCCGAGCTGTTTTGAAATGCGCGTCCATTCGCGGTTATCACTGCGGAAGGATCGCAATCAAAAGTTGACGATATAACTCTCTTGATTCGGCAAGATTGTAAACTTTTGATTGGCAATCGGTTCGCGAGTGACACCTAACAAATTTCCGATTGGCACGTGCTTTTCTGCTTTGAAAATGGTGACTTGATAGTCACCTGCAGGAACATCTTCGAAAGTGATCAGCCCCCCACTGGCTGGTCCAATTGGCTTGATGTCCCTGTCAAAAGCAATTGGTTGAATCGGTCCGTTGAATTGGTCGCCGTTTGCACGCAGTTGAACCGTTGCGGCTTCCGGAAAACGTGAGAAATCTAAAATCACTTGTACTGTCGACGCAAATGCGAATGGCAAATCGAAAACCGTTTCCGGTAGTTCGGGATATAATTGCAATCCCGAAAAACGCTGTGGTGGCAAGCCATTTGCGACGTAATAAATCTCTATTGATTTCGATTCACGCTTGACATGTTCAAACCGAAACTTGCCTTGGTCGTCACTGATCGTTTTTAACGCTTGCAAGCACTCAGTGTCTCGCTCCACGTCGCCATTTTGAAGCATTGCCCACTGCGCAATCCATGTCGGTGATTTGCCGGCCGCTAGCCGCACGATCGCGCCTTTGACTGGTCCTTCTGGACCGATCAATTCGCCGCTGACGGCGGTGTAATTCTCGTTGGTGAAGCGTTGCAGGAACACATCGATCAATGGGCTTTCGGTGACCTTAGAACATACCGCTCGGTCTATTGTTTGCGGTTCGAAACCTTCAGCCGATACGAACAACTTATATGGCATACCAATCGGGCTGCCTTCAAATAGATACTCTTTGACAGCTCCGGTCACGTTGACTCCGTTTGCCATCAATTCTGACGGCAAGCCACGCTGAAAAGTAGGATCGCCTGGCTGATGTTCAGCGAAACCGAGTTTGACATTGAAGTCTGGAATCGGTTCTTTGGTCGTCGCGTCGAGTGCACGAACGCGAAGGCTGCCCGTGTATTCCAGCGTGATCGTTGTGATTTCAGCCTCATCATCGCCAACCGCGAAACTTACCTTCTCCTGCAATTGGTAAGTCGTACGTGGCTGGATTGTCAGCCTGATGTTGGAATCAAGTCCATTAAATTGGAACTCGCCCTGATCATCGGTGTACAAAGAATCCGAATCAAGGCTGATTCCAACGCGCTCGCAGAACACCCAAACCTTCGCTGCCGGTTCACCAGTCGGAGTGACGATGCGACCCTTAAAAGTCTTGCCACGTCGCAATGTCACCGTCATTTTGTTTTCGTCTTTCCGAGAACTTTCAGGTAGATTGACATTCTCGCCGATGTAACGATCGGCACTGAAGACAACCATTGCGCTATTTGGTTGCCCGCCGAAACCAACTGGCGTAATAAACAAGTCATCCAATCTGCAGACGCCGAACTCATCAGTGACGCCTTCGCGGACGCGACCGGAAGGGTTGCCAGTATTTTTTAGTTTCGCTCCGACGATAGATTCGCCATTTTCATCGACAACTAAAAACGTAGCTCCAATGTCATGATTCCTTTCTGGAACTACGAGGTCGAGCACTGTTGGCGAGTCTCTGTCGAGAACGGCAGCGCGCTGACTTGTGAACTCATGCGAATCGATATCCGCGTGTACTGAGTACTCTTCTCCCAAAGGCAGATCGTCTAATGCAAACTTGCCGTCGGCGTCGGTAAACGCCTTCGGAAGATTTGGAAATCGCATTTGATCTCGATGACTTACGACCACCTTGCAATTGACGACCGGTTTACCACGCTGATCAACCAATCGACCTTTCAACTTGCCTCCTGGTTGCAGCGCGAACTCATAAGTCACTTCAGTCCCAAGCGGTTGTTCGACCGCTTTTTGATAGATGTACGCGTATCCTTCTTTGTGGACTCCGAAGCCCCAACTGGCAGATGCCAAATTTCCGAAGATTGCTTTGCCATTTTCATCTGTCACTAACACTCGCTCGATATCGGGCCAACCCGGCTTAATCTCGGCCCCGGCAATCGGTTCTTTTGTCGCCGCTTCAACCACCTGGAATCGATAGGTACACGCAGCGTGCAATCTAAGCTTGATTGGCTGACTGGTTGCTGGCGATTGTTCGACCGTAAGTCGTCTGGCGCGAAGCATCTTAAATTGTGACGTCATCGTCTCCGTCTCTGCCCAGATGCTATATCCTCCCGTTGGCGTTTCAAGAAACTCAAAGAATCCGTTTTTGTCGGATTCGGTAACTAGTGGTGTCGTCGGAAGCGTATACGAACCATCGGGCCTTGCAAGTAAATAAACTTTTGCATCGGAACAAGCTTGCCCTTCGGGCAGCAGCACTTTACCGCTAACTGTAGTTCCACAAATCAAGGGCGGCAGATTCGCAAACTGTTCGGCAGTCATTTCAACTTCGTCCGAATCAGCGGTCTCGACCTTTGTTGTTGAAGACTCTTGAGCTTCCAAAGTCGACAACTGAAAACAGCTTAATACGCCTGTCATTAACAACGCTGCCGTGTACATCGCGATTTGCATCCAACGCTTGCCCGCAATGATGTCACGAATTCTCGCACGGAACAGCACCACACTGATAGCGACCAAGATTGACGAATCAAAAAAACAGGACACAAAGAATTGCGACATAATTTGACTCCGCCAGGTTTTTTGTTTTGTGGTCCGATTCGAAAGTCAGGTGCGATACCGAGATTTTACCTACGCCATCCAGCCTTACTGCGTTTCTTGTTGTCACTTGCTTCCTCAGAGAGCACATCGGTAGACATTTTGGTTATAATGTACCATCCCCACCGCCCCGCCGCTCGGCTTGAAGTTTTATTAGAGCTGTCTCGATGTCGATTTTCCATCCTAGGTTTCGCGACTTATCCCTTGCTGTCTTTTGTTCGCTCGTTGTCATCGCTCAAGTCTCGCTGGCGAAAGATGAGGAGATCTTGCGGAATCCATCCGGGCGAGTCGACGACTTTCTTTCAAAACACTGCATCGACTGCCACAACGCTTCAGATGCGTCTGGCGGTTTGAATCTAGAGGCTATCAACGCAACTTCACTGACGCTTGCGAGCACCCAAGCCGACACAAGCGTCTGGGAGAAGATCGATAAGCGGATTGTCTCGCGACAGATGCCTCCCATCGAAGCCACGCGACCGGAAGAATCTGAATACGTCACCGCAATCGCCGATTTAGAGGGTCTTTTGTCGTCGCGTTCGCAGCAACATCCTACTCCAGGTCGTACGCCCTCGTTTCGACGACTTAATCGAACCGAGTATCATCACGCCATTCGCGACTTGCTGGACATTGACGTCGATGTTGACCAATGGTTGCCAACCGATCAAGCGTCACATGGCTTCGACAATATCACCGTCGTTGAACTTTCGCCGACCTTGCTCAATCGATATCTCATCGCAGCGGAATCGATCAGCCATCTTGCAATCGGCTCTCCATCACGCGTCCCTAGCGGTCGCGTAATCCGTTTGCCGGCTGACCAAACGCAAGACGGTCATCAGACCGGTTTGCCGTTGGGCACGCGTGGTGGGGCGAAGATCGAACATAATTTTCCTGTCAACGGACGTTATGAAATCCAGTTGCGATTAACTCGCGACCGCGACGAAAAAATCGAAGGTCTAAATGGTGAGCATCAAATCGATATCTTGCTCGATCGAAAACCGATGCATCGTCTAACGGTTAACTCGCCCAAAGCGATGGGCTGGGATAGCGGTGATTTCACGAACATCGATAAGGACTTAAAAGTCCAAATCGATATCTCCGCCGGTCCGCATGATCTGGTCGTAACGTTTGTCGACAAGAATTTTTCGATCGTCGAATCCAAGCGACAGCCGTTCGAAGCGAGCTACAATCGTCATCGTCATCCGCGGCGGGCGCCCGCCATTTTCGAAGTATCGATCACGGGTCCGCTGGACGAAGGGCGAACAGGCGACACACCCAGCCGAAGGAAAATTTTTGGCGAAAATCTTAATGCGAATCCGTCAAGCAAAGCGCCGGATGCTTCGAATTCCTTTGACCGAGCCCGTACGATTCTGAGTCGACTGATGCAACAAGCGTATCGCCGTCCAATCACTGACGATGATTTAGCCGTGCCGATGTCGTTCTTCCACAAGGCCTCCTTGGAGACTGGATTCGCGCCCGACGTCAAAACGGGATTCGAAGCCGGTATCGAGTCAGCGTTGGCGGCAATTCTGGTTAATCCCAATTTTCTTTTTCGTATCGAAACCGATCCAATTGAATCGCTGGATAACAAACTTGCTTCCAGCCAGGTTTACCCGATCAACGATTTTCAGCTCGCCACACGACTTTCGTTTTTTCTGTGGAGCAGCTTGCCAGACGAGCCATTGATGCAACTCGCGGAAGCCAACAAGCTTCGCGATTCGGAGACCTTGGCAACGCAGAGCCGACGGTTGTTGTCCGACTCACGTTCTTCCGCGTTGACCGAAAACTTTGCATCGCAGTGGCTTTATCTTCGAAACTTGCCCAGTATTACGCCTGACTTGCGACAGTTCCCCGATTTCGACAACAACCTCCGCGAGGCGTTTGCGCAAGAGACAAAGCTGTGTTTTGCCGAAGTCGTTCGCGATGATCGCAGCGTGTTGGAGTTGCTTAACGCAAACTACAGCTTTCTCAACGAACGCCTGGCCAAGCATTACGAAATTCCTGGCGTCGTTGGAAGCCATTTTCGCGAAGTGACGCTTGATCCTTCACAGCATCGCGGTGGGCTACTGCGACACGGTAGCGTGCTGACAGTCACGTCGTATGCGACCAGGACCGCGCCGACAATTCGTGGCAATTGGATACTACAAAACATTTTAGGCACGCCGCCTCCGCCACCACCGCCGAACATTCCCGCGTTGAAAGAGGAAGCAACCAAGCTAGCGACGACCATGCGCCAGCGGCTGGCTGAGCACCGCGCTAATCCTGCTTGCGCCGGTTGTCACAACTTGATGGATCCGATCGGATTTGCGTTGGAAAATTTTGACGCTGTCGGTCGCTGGCGTGATTTCGAAGACGAACAATCGATCGATGTTTCTGGTATCTTGCCGGATGGCCAAAGTGTTGATGGAGTGGAAGCGCTTGAAGCTGCGATCCTTGAACGTCCTGAGATGTTTGTTCGAACGTTAGTCGAAAAATTGATGACGTTTGCACTTGGCCGTGGCATCGAAGCGACCGATGGGCCGGCGGTTCGCAAAATTGTCGACCAAGCGCGCGAAGATAATTATCGTTTTTCAGCACTTATTGATGGCATCGTTCATAGCGAGCCGTTCCTCTATCGTATGCGTGAATCGGAGATGGACCAATGATGTTCGGAACCCCAAAATCCCTATCGCGTCGAACGCTGCTGCGTGGCGCCGGTACAGCCGTTTCGCTGCCGTTGCTTGATGCAATGATTCCAGCGGCAACTGCGACGGCTAAAACTGTGGCCGACCCATCAGCGCTGCGACGCCTGGGCTATGTTTATATACCAATGGGATTTAATCCAGCCGAATGGATTCCGGAAGGCGATACGCTGGACAAATTGCCCAGCAGCCTTCGGTCGCTCGAATCGGTGAAACAGCACGTGACAGTGCTGACCGGAATGGAATTACAAAACGCGTATCCGGGGTCGCACGCTACGTCGAACGCAGCGTTTCTTAGTGCTGCTCGTGCCAAACGAACTGAGAGTGCCGACTACTTTTTAGGGACTACAGTTGACCAAGTCGCGGCGCGTGCCATCGGTCAGAAGACGCCGTTGCCTTCATTAGAATTAGCGATGGATTTTTTATCAACGGTTGGTCAATGCGATAACGGCTACGCATGCGTATATCAAAATAATCTCTCCTGGGCGTCGCCGACTACGCCGCTGCCTGCCGAAGCACACCCGCGAATTGTCTTCGAGAATCTGTTCGGCGAAGGCGGCACACCCGAGGATCGACGGGCGGTCATTCAGCGGCGGGCCAGTTTGCTCGATAGCGTGACTGAAGAGATGAAGCGACTGTCCAATTCGCTCGGCGCCAGTGATCGCAACCGAATGTCGGATTACTTCGAAAGTATTCGCGAAGTCGAGCGTCGAATTCAAGCCGCAGAGGCATCGGTGGCTGATAATCCTTTGCCAGACCTCGATCGTCCCATCGGCGTACCAGTCCAGTATGCCGACCACGCACGGTTGATGTTTGATTTGCAATTGTTGGCCTTTCAAGGCGACATTACGCGAGTCGTGACATTCCAATTGGCTCGCGAGGCCAGCACGCGGACCTATCCAGAAATCGGCGTCAGCGATCCTCATCATCCAACGACCCATCACGGTGGCAATCCAGAGAAATTGGCGAAGGTTGCCAAGATCAACGCCTTCCACGTTTCCTTGTTTGCCGAGTTTCTCGCCAAGATGGCTGCAACGCCTGATGGCCCAGGTTCCCTGCTTGATCATTCTCTTTATATGTACGGTAGTGGCATGGGTGATCCCGACGCGCACGATCATTCCAATTTGCCAGTGCTCGTTGCGGGGGGGGCCGCGGGCAATATGCAAGGCGGACGACACATACGCTTCGAAACACCGACACCGCTCGCGAATTTGCACCTGACACTTTTAAACAAAGCCGGTATGGCACTTGAATCTTTCGGCGACAGCGACGGCGAAGTCGAATCGCTTTTCAACACGCTGTCTTAGCCGGAATGATGGAGGTGAAGCTACTGATGAAACACAAAACATCTTTGAACATTCGGATAATTTGGCTGATAGCTATCGGTCTTGGCGCACTTCCGCTGCGGACTTTTTTGAACCTTGCGATTGCAGCCGAGCCAATATCAGTCGCTTCATCAACCACTCCATCGCCGCTGGCGGATGCTGTCGAGCGATGCGATTGGTCAACAGGCCTTAAACTCATCGATGCTCGCGTCGATTGCAATATTGCCCAAGCCGATGGCATGACGGCACTGCATTGGACTGTTTTTCATGCGGCAGATCATGCCGAGCAAGCGCTGTTGGTTCTGAAGCGATTGATCGCCAATGGCGCGTCGCTTGAAGCTGCCAATTATTACGGGATGACAGCTCTAGCAATCGGATGCACCGGAGGAAACAGCGATTGTGTCCTAGAACTATTGAAAGCGGGTGCAGATGCTAAACAAACAATTGCTGGCCGACAAACGCCATTGATGCTAGCAGCTCGACAAGGAAATGCCGAAATCGTGAAGATGCTTATTGAACATAGCGCGGAAATAAATGCAAAAGGCCCCAGCGGACAAACCGCGCTGCAATGGGCTGCAGCTCAGAATAACTCTGAGGCAGTTGCAATCTTGATTGACAAAGGCGCCGATATTAACCAATCATCTGAAAATGGTTTTACGCCTTTGATGTTCGCCGCCCGGGAAGGTGCAATCGCCACCGCCAATTTTCTAATCGCCGCCGGTGTTGATGTGAACGCAGTGTTCACGCCGAGTAAAATGGGTGAAAGGATGGCTCGACCAAACACATCCGCACTGATGCTGGCGATCGAAAGCGGGCACTTTGAACTTGCCTTGCAATTGGTGCGACAAGGTGCTGATCCGAACGATCAACGGAGCGGTTTTGCACCGCTACATGCAATGAGCTGGACTCGAAAAGCGAACAGTGGTGACAATGTTGATGGCGACCCAATTCCACGGGGTAGCGGCGATTTGACGAGCCTGCAATTTGTTCACGAGCTAGTTGCATCTGGGGCGGACGTTAATTGTAAAATCGAGCAAGGAACTGCTGGGCGCGCATTGCTGAATACTCAGGATGCAACGCCGTTTTTGATGGCAGCTCGCACGGCGGATTTACCGCTGCTGAAGCTCCTTTTTGAACTCGGAGCCGACCCGAAAGCTACCAACGCTGACGGAACCAACGCAGTTATGGCGGCAGCCGGAATCGGTGTTACGGCGGTCGGTGAAGAGGCCGGAACGGAACAGGAAGTCGTCGAGGTGATCCATTGGTTGTGCAGCTTGGGCGTCGATGTGAACGCAGTAGACAAGAACCTAGAAACGGCGATGCACGGGGCAGCCTATCGGAACTTTCCTCTTGCCGTCGATGCTTTGGCCAGTGACGGTGCATTTGCAAGTGTTTGGGATCACAAAAACAAATATAACTGGACCCCAATCATGATAGCCGAAGGTTATCGTCCAGGATCATTCAAACCATCACCAGAGACAATAGCAGCCCTCAAACGTGCGATGCAATCAGAAGTCCGTCACTAAGCGAGGCAACTTCCTTACGATTGCTTGTGTACCGAATCGACATAACGTCAAGCGATTAATCGATCGGCGTTTGTTCGTCTTCCGCGAGCTCGATTGGTTCTTGCTTTAGCGGCGGTGGGCTGAGTAATTTAACACCGTCGACGTCCGTCTTTCTCGTCTCGGGAAAGCTTTGCAACGAAATCAGTGGATGTTGCTGCGCGGCATAAAGCGGTTTTTGGGTAGCATAGGCGATCACCAATTTCGCGACGCTGAGCAAAGAGTCCAAATGCGTTCGTTCATAACCGTGTGAGGCATCGACGCCAAAAGCAATTAGCGCCGTTCGAATGTCATTTCCTGATTCTAATGCTGAAGCGCTATCACAGCGATAATATTTGAAAACGTCACGTGAAAAGGGAATCGAATTGCTCTGACAAAGATGAATCAAGTGGTGTGTCAAGTGATAGTCGAACGGCCCCGTTGAATCGGCCATCGCAATCGTCGCTCCGAACTCGCTGGTCGATTGTCCGGGCGCGAGCGTCCCATTGTCGACTGAAATCATCTCCGCCACGTCACCATGCAAAATCGCTGAGGCGCCCGATCCGACTTCTTCCGAAATCGTAAAGAGTAAATGCAGATCGACTGGCAATTGGATCTGATGGTCACAAAAGTATTTCGCGGCCGCCAGCACCGTTGCTACGCCAGCTTTATCGTCCAAGTGCCGAGCGGTGATGTAACCGTTGGGAAATTTTTCGACGCTCGAATCAAATCCGACAAAATCGCCAACGTTTAATCCCAGTTCGATCAAGTCTTCGCGGGATTTTATTTTCTCATCGACACGGATTTCGACATTATCCCAAGCAACTGGCTGGGAATCAACTTCGTCATTGTATGTGTGCCCCGACGCTTTTAACGGAAGGACATGCCCACGAAAGATTTCGTCATCCGTAAAGATCGACACACGCGCTCCTTCGGCGAAACGCGATGACCAAGTGCCGACCGGAACGATTGCCAATCGCCCGTTTGGCTTCAGCTCACGAACCATTGCACCAAGCGTATCGACGTGCGTCACGATTGCTCGGTCAGGGCTGCCGCTAGCGCCGGAAATTGTCGCACGAATCGCACCGCGACGCGTTAGTTCGAACTCAATTCCCAAATCGCGCAAGATCATGCACACTTCTCGGACAATCGGATCGGTGTAGCCGGTCGGCGAATGGATACCAAGCAATCGCAGCAGCGTCTTTGTCAAAAATTCGGAGTCGATATCGAATGGCATTTTCGGTTGCTAGACGTTGGTTGAGGTGCGGATCGTGTGAGGAAAAAGCAAATCGATAAAGCGTTCGGCTGTCGGTTGCGGCTCGTGATTAGCCAGTCCTGGTCGCTCGTTCGCCTCGATGATGACGTAACGGTCTCCCGTAATATCGGGGACAATTAAATCCAGCCCTACGACTGGAATCTCTAAAGTCTGAGCGGCCATCACAGCCACTTCGGCCAAACGCGGATTAAGTTGTTCGGTGACATCGTGAATTGTGCCGCCGGTATGTAAATTTGCCGTCCGCCGGACTTGCAATATTTCGCCAAGAGGCAGCACGCTTGCCATAGTGTAGCCAGCGGCAGTGACGCAGCGTTCGGTTTCTTCGTCGAGCGGAATTTTGCTCTCGCCGCCCGTTGCCGCGCTTCTTCGGCGGCTGACCTTTTCCAATAAATCGGCAATACAGTGCTGGCCGGTTCCGACAATTTCCGCTGGCTTGCGAATGGCTGCTGCGACTAGCTGGTAATTGATTACAACCAATCGTAAATCTAGACCAGTTACGAATTGTTCCAAAAGCACGACATCATCAAAAGTCTTGGCGTTTTCGATCGCTGCGTGCAGCTCCTCAACGCCGTTGATATCGACAAAGACTCCGTTGCCTTGCTCGCCTCGGGCCGGCTTTACGACGACGCTTTGATGCTGTTCTAAAAATGATTCCGCTTGTTGTGAATCTTTATAAGTCGTTTGATCAGGTGTGCTGAGCTGCGACCCTTCAAGCAATTCGCGTGTTAATTGTTTATCATCACAACGACTCATCGCGATGGCCGAGGTAAGATCTGTCAAAGATTCCCTGCAAGTGATCCGACGATTGCCGAGAACAAGTCGAAAATAGCCGCGCGATGGATTAACCGGATCAACTGCAATACCGCGCCTGAGAGCTTCACTGATCAGTAGTGCGGCATAAGGGTTGTAACCTTCAAGGCAATGGTGCGGAACAAAAAGCTTCTCATTGATTTGGTTGCGACGTTTAATTGCCAACACCGCAACGCGTTCAAAACCTAACGATTCGTAGAGATTGATTGCTTGGGCGTTATCGTGCATGACCGAAAGATCAAACACGCTGCGTTGGCGAGCTTTAAAATGATCGGCGATATGACGAACTAAGGCGACGCCGACGCCGGGAAGCTGAGATTGTGGATCGACTGCCAACGCCCAAAGTGAACAGCTATTAAACAAGTCATTAAAGCAAGCTGCATTGTCGACGGCCAATGCGACCCCTAAAATCTTTTGGTCGCTAGTCGAGCGGGCGATGAAATAAGTGAAACGATCGTCGTCGCGTGCTTCCCAAACTAGGTCGATATCGATTGGGATCGTATTCTGGCTCGCGTAAATCCGATTGACCGCAATCAAATCGTTGCGGTCTTTTAATTCGGTGATTTCGAAGCCTACAAGGTTTCGCTCGGCTGGCGGCCATTGATCGAGTTGCAAACGATAAGTGTTGGAAGGATCGAGAAAGAGGTCTTGTGGCGCAACGTTGAGAATGAGATGGGGATCGGTTACGTAAAAAGCAATGTCTCGTTCGCCTCTTCGTTCCAGTAATAACGCGCGTGCGACGCTGTTCGCATCGGGAAAGGTGTGCGCAAAGATAATTCGGCCCCAACCGACATTGAGCGATGCTGCACCAGCAGCCATTTTGGTTTTATTCATCGTTCGTGATTGATCCTAACGACTATGACTCCATGACGTTCTATCGACCAACGGAGTCTCAACTATCGACATGACACTGCAACCATCGTTCCAGCAGTGCCAATTGCCACAGTTTTGAACCCATCAATGGCGTAATGTGTGATTCAGGGTCGGCCAACAGACGGTTGACGTATTTCGTGTTAAAGAGACCACGGCTTGCCGCAGATGGACCTGTTAACGCGTCGGCGGCAAATTTCAAAAAGTCGCCACGAAGATACTTCAGCGCTGGAACTGGAAAGTAACCTTTTGCGCGATCGATCACTTCGGCTGGAATGACACGACGGGCCGCTTCTTTCAAGATGTATTTTCCGTCGTCAGCGAGCTTTAGGTGCGCAGGAACCGTCGCCGCGAATTCGACGACTTCGTGATCCAAAAATGGGACTCGCGCTTCAAGGCTAGCCGCCATTGTATGATTGTCGACGCGTTTCACGGGGTCGTCGACTAACATGACTTGGGTATCAATTCGCAGCGCTTGGTCGATTGGTTCGGTCGCGCCAGGAGTCGCAAAATGTGCCTCAACAAAACGACTGGCGTGATCGGAGGTTCGATATTCCTTCGCGACCACGTCGCAATATTCAGCGTAGTCTCGGTCGAAAAACTGCTCGCGATAGGTTGCCAGCGCATTCTTCGAATCAACCATTGGAGGATACCAGTGATAACCGGCGAAGATCTCGTCGGCGCCTTGGCCACTCTGAACTACCTTGACAAACTTCGCGACTTCTTGAGAGAGCAAATAGAAACCAACGTTATCGTGGCTTACCATCGGTTCGGACATCTCTGCGATACAATCCGCTAACGCTGGCAGTGTTCGACCGGAATCGATTCTCAACTGATGATGGCTGGTTTGAAATCGCTTGGCAACGATGTCCGAATAAACGAACTCGTCACCGACTTCGTCACCAACGGTATCAAACCCTATCGAAAAGGTCTCAATCCCTGTGGCCCCTTGTTCGTGCAACAATCCGACGATCAAACTTGAATCCAAACCGCCTGATAATAAGACACCGACTGGTACGTCAGCAATCATTCGTCGCTTGACCGCTCGCCGCATCACGTCCAGCGTCGCTTCGATCCAGTCGTTTTCACTATACTTTTCTTGAGCGGCAATCGTTCCGAATTTAACATGCCAGTAAGACCGCATCTGAAATGAACCATCAGTGTCGATAGTAGCTGTCGTGGCCGGAGGCAATTTTTTAACCCCGGTCAACATGGTTCGCGGAGCGGGAACGATCGAGTGAAATGATAGGTAGTAATTTAAACTTTCGTGGTCGATTGAACGATCGACATCGCCACCGGCCAGTAATGCAGGAAGCGTCGACGCAAAGCGAAAACGCTTCGCTGATCTCGTATAATAAAGCGGTTTAATTCCTAAGCGATCACGGGCCAAAAAAACGCGACCGCTGTCCCGATGATGAATCGCAAAAGCGAACATTCCATTGAGACGCAAAACGCAATCCTCGCCCCATTGTGCGTAAGCCTTGAGAATGACTTCGGTATCGCCGTGGCTGAAAAATTGGTAGCCCAAGCCTTCCAGCTCTTTCCGTAGTTCTGGATAGTTGTAGATCGCACCATTGAAGACAATCGTCAGCCCCAATTGGCTATCGATCATTGGTTGCTGCGACGATTCAGAAAGATCGATGATCTTCAATCGGCGATGGGCAAAAGCGACATTCTTTCGGCAGACTAAACCGTCGGCGTCGGGCCCGCGGTTGAACATGCGATTAGCCATTTTTTGAACAGCGACCGCATCGGCTGGCGCGTCATCAAGACGCACTTCGCCACAAATTCCACACATCCAATCATCTCGCCCTGCAGCGATGAGCACTTTCCAAGTGACTTCAGTCTCCAGTTATTGAACGCTGGAAACGCAGGCTATCAGCCTAGGTCACGTATCGATCCGCCACTGCTCGCACAGGTACTTTTTCTAACGGAAAAAATCGTAAGTAGAAAGTTTGGTCATATTGGCTTGTAATGCAACCGCAAATGAATCCGGAGATTATGAGTACCGAAAAATTTTACACTTGTTTTAAAACGGCAATATTCGTGGTTAACGCAAGTGTGCCTAGGTTAGTGTTCCAACCTGCCTAACGCTATGTTCGAATGCTCCATCGAAGCGAAGACAAAATGTCGACTTGTGAATAATGCTGAGCGTGGAAGGCTGTAAAAACGAGATGGGTAATCAACCATTGGAAAATAAAGTTACGAACGCAGTGAAGACTCCTGCGAGGCTTTCGCCGGCGACTAAACCAGCAGCGATGGCGATCGTGTAACGCAAAGACCACGCGGGGTAACGACGAGCGAGCAACGAGGCTAATAACGCACCAAGGAACAGCGATATTGAATTGAAGGCAGGAATGACGAAGGCTAGTCCAATGCTGACCGCGCTCGGCCAATACTTCCGATGTCGCTCGTTCAAACGAGACTCGATGACTGCTAGCACAATGCCACATGCGGCGGCAATGATCGAAGCGGTGACAGCGTGTGACGGAGCGGATTGCAGACCATCACGAAAAAGTACTGCGACTGCTCGCCAAGTCACTACGGCTGGCGCAGGCCACTGGTCCGTCATCAACATTTTTGCCGGGTCTGGGATCAGGACCAGATATGCAGCGCTGCCAGCGACCGAACCGACCAACACGCCGATGAATTGTGCCGCCGCTTGAGCACGAATCGATGCACCGATTAGCTTGCCAGCTTTCAAATCGTGCAGCAAGTCGGAGCACTGTCCCGCAGCACCGCCGGTAACGTTGGCGGTCATCAGATTCTGAGTAACGCTCGTTGGATGAATGAAACCGAAGGTCAGTTGCGTGACCTTGCCCAATGCACCGATAGGTGGAATTCCTGTTTCGCCAGAGACTCGCGCCGCAACAACTGCGAGAACGAAGGTCAGCAGCACAGCCAGTAACCCCATCGCTGGATGAATTCCAAAAATATACATTTGGGCAAAAATTGCCAGCCCGCTAATTGCCACAATCGCTGGTCCAAGAATTGTCCATGCAACACCATCGGGCTCAATTGACAAAACGTTATCAGTAGAACGTAAGGCTGGATTGTGTTGGAAGAATAGAGATTTAAAAAGCGTCGGAATCGTCAATCCGAACGAGACCAACGCGGCGCTGACCATCAACGCAACACCGGGCCACATCAGGAATTCGACTGCTTCAGCAAAGAGCGAGGCGTCCTGATCGAGCGGCGCTGAAATCCGTCCCGATTGAACGAGCCACGGCGCGATGATGCCCCAAGCAACGAACGAGCCCAGCAGCAGCGAAGCGCCGACTCGCATGCCAATGATCGCACCAAAGCCGAGCATCAAGAACGATGGCTCAACTGCAAAACCCAACGATCGAGTGCTGAGGTTTGGAAGTCCGAAGGCCGTCAACTTCATTTGCGGACCGATCATCGGCAACTGCATTACGAAACCACCGAACAATTTCGTCGCTGCCGCAATTGCTCCGCTGATGAGCATATAAAAAGTTCGTCGGCTGCCTTGACGATTATCGCTGTGAATTTCCTGAATTGTTGCAGCGGTGGCGACGCCCGATGGAAAAGTGAGCTGCTGTACGTCGATCATTTGACGACGCAGTAATAGCGCAACGAGGACACCGATTAAACTGACTGTGCAAAGCCAAAAACTGAGCACCGGCCAAGAGAGTTGCACGCCGGTCAAAATTGTCAGCGCTGGGATCGGTGCGACTAGTCCAGCCGAGATAATTGACGCAGCGGCCGAAGCGGACGTCTGGTTGACGTTGTTTTCAAGCAAGTCCCAATCGGCGATTCGATTGCGACCGAGTAAGGCCCTCAAGTTCGACCAGATGGCCGCCCCGAGCAAGGCGGCGGCGATCGACATGTTGAATGACCACCCGATCTTTAGTCCGGAGTAGACATTACACGGCACAAGGACTGCGCCCAACAACGCACCAGTAGCCAAGGCGCGAATCGTCAGCTGCCGCTCGTTTGGTGGTGTCCCATTCATGAAACCCACTGTAACGGCATTAACACATCAACAAAACCCTAACTACAGTTTCCAAGCGGATGACGATTCTATGGTTCAATATGATTGGAAAGAAGGGCGAGCGATCTGCCTGACAATTGTGACGCAAAGTACTTTCACGACATTAATAATTTTCGAAGCAGTCAGAGCAGTGAGGATTTCGCAATTGGTCGTATATCGATTCATTACGTCCGCTGCTTCAAAGGTTTCGTCTGCGTTATCGCATCCCGGAAACTTTCATCCGCAGGCTAAATGCGCTGTCCGAAGCGGTGATGAAAAGCGTTTTATTGTCTGCACCGCCAAAGCAAACATTGGCCGTCCAACTCTTGCCAGTGGCAATACTGCCCAGCGACTTGCCCGAGCGGTCGTAAATCGTCACACCATTTTTGTTGGTGACGTAAAGATTGCCTTCTGAATCGAGCGTCAAGCCATCGGATTGATCTTCGCAGAACAGCTTTCGCTGACCAAGTGAG
The DNA here is from genome assembly GCA_041740995.1 of Pirellulaceae bacterium. Classification (GTDB taxonomy): domain Bacteria; phylum Planctomycetota; class Planctomycetia; order Pirellulales; family Pirellulaceae; genus JBGSKY01. The sequence continues at coordinate 51,138 of JBGSKY010000177.1, read as the reverse complement.
CCATCGTATTTGATTGGGTAGACATAAATCTTTGTGTCGCCAATGTCGGCAACGTAAAGCAAAGAATTTTTGCTGTCGCCGACAATCCCATTGGGTTGTTTGAAATCTCCGTCAAGCAACTTTAGTTCTGTGCCATCAATTTGGACTTGGTATAAGCCTCGAATTTCTCGCGGCTGGTTTTGATGGTCCCACCATGGTCGCTTGTAGAATGGGTCGGTGAAATAGATAACGTCTTCGCTGTTGATCCATAGATCGTTCGGACCATTGAGTGCTTCACTGGCCGGAGCTTTAAAGATAACGCGGTGTTCGCCGTTGGATTTGATTTCCCATAATTCATTTTTTTCATCGGCACAGGCGATCAAGTTCCACTCGCTATCAAAGTACATGCCATTGGAGTGGCCAGCGTTTTCCATAAACGTCTTCACGCTACCATCTAGATCGGCAACCATAATGCGATTGTTAGGTTGGTCCGTAAAATACACGCGCCCGGTGGCGTCGGCAGCAGGCCCTTCAGTGAATTTGCAATCGCTGGTTAGCAATTGTAATTTCGCGCCGTCGGCAACCAACGTTTTCAACGTTTCCGGTATGTCTTGTGCAGTTGATACGCTAATTGGCAGACCGAAGAGGGCGCTGCATACGAGCGTCGAAACGTTAAAGCAGCCCAGAGCTTTGAAGAAGCGAGAGAAATTGAATCGCATTTTGTACTCGTGTTGTAGTCGCCGCGGTTAGGTCGCGGTGACAATTGCCAACACAGATCGCGACCTTCAGAAGCCCGCTATTCTAGCAGAACGGGGACGGTTTTCTATCTGGCAATCTACTGCCAAGGGCGAACGTCGGTGCTGAGACGACATGCACCGCACAATGGTTCAGTCGGCTAGGCTTCGAGCCTGTCGAATAAGAAAATCACCTTTTGGAAGTCTGTCCCAAGTTTTGAATAAGATTAATCGACAGTTTTTAACGTTGCTCTAGCATCCGCGAGCGGGCCATCGCGTCTTCGGCTAGGCCAATGTACTCTTGCACTTGGGTTCCAGCCCAAGCCCGTTGGTAAGTCATGCTCAGAGCGGTGAAGTTGAACCACTCGTCTGGTTCCAAGTCGCAAGCGATTTTTCCATGTTCAATCGCTGCTTCATGCTTGCCTGTTTGAGTGTAAAGTTTGGCCAACGCGAGATGGCTCAGCACGTGGTCAGGGTGAGAGGTTACCAAGGCTTCGAGTTTTTCGATTGCTTCGGCCGGTTGTCCGGAGTCTTTAAGTTTTTCGGCTTCGTTGTACAGCTCGTTCGCGGTTGACATATTGCGAGAATTTCTATGAATCGTTTTGGAAAGAAAATGGCGTTTGATGGGGGAACTCAAACGTTGCTTGCGTGCAAGACTCGATTGTTGCAAAAAACGATTGTTTCGCAAGCATCCGCTGTCTGAACGATGCGTGACGCCAGCTTACCGAGGCGTCTTTCTGAGAAAGAGCGCGGATGTGGCAAAGATAGTACGAGCACCAATAAAAAAACGAGAAGTCTCGGCCACGTGAAGGAAACAACCGAAGCAGGGGTCGTCATCACTTCTATAAAGACTTCTCGTTTGCATTGTTCTATCCGTCAACCATTATAGGTCAAGAGGGTTTGAAGATTCGAGCAAAAAATTTCACTCTCCAGCATCGTTTCAAAGCAGCGCAAATACCGATTTGAAATCGCGCGATCCATCTACGATGCGATGGTTTTGACATCGTTGAAATCTACCTTCGATGTTGGGCTAGAAACTCGTTGCCTGATGTGGGTTGAATCGACGATTGCGATTATAATTTTCCAGTCGCCCTAGTCTTGAAATCATTGTTAGGTTCAACAGGCGATCTCAAACAAACCGAATTTATCCGGTATGACTCCAAAGTTCACGGCACACCTCGAACCAGAAATCGTCTTGAACAAGCGATTACTGTTTGTGACCGGAAAATTGGCCTCTTCGGCAGTCACAGAAGCCGTTAGCGAACTTGCGATGAAGTATCGCTTTCAATACGAGGTTATTGTCCTACCGATTAGCGTTGCTGCATTGATGACGGGGCGTTGGTTACTCAAGAATCTCAGCTTGCAATCGCGGTTTGATTTCATTGTTATACCGGGTTATTTGCAAGACGATTTTGATTTAGTGCAGTCCAATCTTGATACGAAAATAGTCATCGGCCCAAAAGATATCCGCGATCTTGCAGTCCTATTTGGATCGTCGATCGATCGCTCTGACTACGGTGCGCGCGGCATCGAGATTATCGCAGAGATCAACCACGCCGATCGACTTGGACTATCGAATTTAATTGACCAAGCGACGAGATTGACGACTGACGGTGCCGACCGAATTGACTTAGGGTGCAGCCCCAATTCGCGATGGACAGATGTCGGCAAAGCGGTCGGTGCACTGACCAAAAAAAATATTAAAACTTCGATCGACACGTTCGACATTTGGGAGGCGGCCGAAGCAACAGCGCACGGTTCAAGCCTGGTTCTTTCGGTCAATTCCAGCAACCGGGAAGCGAGTGTTGATTGGGGGGCAGAGGTCGTGGTTGTACCCGACATGGACAAAGATTGGTTAGTGTCGATTTCGCAGACAGTCGACTTCCTTCAAAAAGCGAATGTCTCTTTTCGCATCGATCCGATTCTCGATCCAATCGGTTGTGGTTTCGCTGCGTCGCTGGACAGGTATCGCACAATCAGAAAAGAATTTTCAAGCGTTGGCACGCTGATGGGAATTGGAAACATTACGGAATTGACAGACGTTGATTCAGCAGGCATTAACGTTGTGCTGTTAGCGTTCTGCGAAGAAATCGGAATCAGTTCCGTGCTGACCACACAAGTTATAAATTGGTGTCGGTCAAGTGTTGCCGAATGCAACATTGCAAGCCAATTGGTTCATTATGCGGTGCAACGCAATCTACCGCCGAAACGTGTTGATTCGCGGTTAGTCATTTTGCGTGATGATCGCTTGCCCGTTTTCTCGGCGGAATCGATCGCGACTTTGGCAGGAAATATTCGCGACAATAACTATCGAATTCTCATCGATCGCGAACAAATTCATCTGATCTCCGCTTCGGTTCACATTCGCGGAAGTGATCCGTTTTTGATGATGGACGAACTGATGGCGTTGCCGGCATCAGAAAACGTCGATCCTTCGCACGCATTTTATTTGGGCTTCGAACTTTCCAAAGCTGCAACCGCCTTGCAGCTTGGCAAGCGATATGAACAAGACCAAGCTCTCGCATGGGGGATGCTAAGCAAGTCGGAAACGCATCATCGTCTGAAGCGAACTTATCGCCGCAAGAAGTAATATTCGCTCAAATCAGACTTTAGCTATTTTCGAAAAATTGACGAAATCAATGTTGACGGCAATTTGGGGGATCTGTCATAGTCCTTCCCCGTGTTAAGGATAACCGCCTCGTGTTTCCGCAATCGTCGGCACACTAGCAAATGTGTCGCCGCGAATGCAAGCCGAGGACTGGATTTTGCTTCCAGAATTTTATGGCAGAGTATCGCAAATACTGTAAATTGATCGATTCGCAAAAATGCTCTCAAAAGCATTAGTCGAAGCTCAATTCACAGCTACCGCAGTACTTACAGGAGTTGCCATGGCGTTTGCCATCGATAACGAGATTAAAGATCGCGTGCGATCATCGATCGATATCGCCGACTTGTTAGGCGGCTATATGCAGCTTCGCCGACAAGGTGCAAACTATGTGGGCCTTTGTCCGTTTCATGAAGACCGACGGCCCTCGCTGCAAATCAACGTCGCGCGTCAAATTTGGAAGTGTTGGGTCTGCGATTTAGGCGGCGATGTGTTCAGCTTCTTAATGCAAAAAGAGCAGCTCAGCTTTCCCGAAGCACTAGCCATGCTGGCCGAACGTGCCGGAATTGAATTGCCAAAGCCCGATGGCAAGCGAACAATCTCCGTCGATAACAAACGAGAACTATTCGGCACAATGGCCTGGGTCGTTGCTCAATATCATCATTGCTTGACCAATGACGAAAGCGCTCAAGCGGCCCGCGACTATTTGGCTCAACGGGGAATCAATCAAGAGAGCATTGCAAAATTCAAAATCGGCTTCGCGCCACCGCAATGGAATTGGTTGTGCGATCGATTCGCTGCGACGAACCAACCGCTGTCATTGCTTGACAGTGTCGGCGTTGTGGCCAAATCGGATCGCGGATCAACTTATGATCGATTCCGTGGTCGCGTAATTTTTCCGATCGCTGATCCACAAGGACGCTTCGTCTCAATGGGCGGTCGTTTGATGCCAGGTGAACCAGACAATCAAGCCAAATACGTCAACTGCAGCGAGACGCGGCTTTATCAGAAAAATCAACAGCTCTACGGACTGGACATTGCTCGTCATGCGATTGCTCAATCGCGGACAGCGGTCGTCATGGAAGGTTATACCGATGTAATCATGGCCAACCAATTCGGTATTCCAAATGCAGTCGCAGTCTGCGGTACCGCACTTGGCGAAGGGCACTTGCGACTGCTTAAGCGATATTGTGATCAAGTCATTTTGCTACTCGATGGCGACATTGCCGGTCGCAAGCGAGCGAACGAAATTTTAGAGTTGTTTCTTGGTCATTCGATCGACTTGCGAATCGTCACGTTGCCAGACGAACTTGATCCTTGCGATTTCCTGCTGCAACGCGATGTCGAACCGCTTCGCGATTTACTCAGCAATGCTGTCGACGCGTTAGAATTTAAAGTCAGCGATCTGCTCGGTGATATTGATCCTTATCAGGACACTCATCGGGCCAACGTTGCTCTTGAACAAGTGTTAGAACTGTTGGCGAAAGCTTCAGGAAAAACCGACAATTCAAACGACTCGACCAGTTTGCGGCTTGATCAAATCGTATTGCGATTGGCCAAGCGGTTCGGTCTGGAGACGAGTTTGCTCCGCGGACGATTGGCTGAACATCGTAAGAAGATAACGCAGCAACAAAAAGTTCGTGCTGCGATGACTCGCGAGAAAACAAAGAACGTTGAGTCGCATCAAACTCGTTCTGCAAACGATCCACTTTTGCTCAATGATTTTTTGAACGATAGTTCTAGTGAGTCGTTTGAACAAGCGTCACCGTTTTCTGTTAGTACACAGCCAATCGCGTACAAAGATCTCTCCGCCGTAGAAAGAGAATTATTCGAAATATTAGTCCAGCGAGAAGATCTCGTTCCACTGGCTTTAGAACGATTTGACGAGCAACTATTGCCCAGTGAGGCTGGCAAGTCGCTGATGAGGGTTTATGTCGAGTGCGATTTTCGCGGACTGGACCTAGACTTTAATTCTGTCATGGGTACGATCGAAGACGCACGGATGAAATCGCTCTTGGTTAGCATTGAAAGTCACGCGTCGGCAAAGAATGCTCGACTGCTGATTGATGCCCGCGAGCGTTTGCTCAGCCTCTCCGAAACATTTTCACAAGTTGATCTAGTTGCTGAGCAACATCGACGAATGAAAATGTTGGAGTCCAATGACTTGGATGATTCCTCGCAGATGCAATTGCTGCAAGATGTCTTGCAGGCAGCACGCGAAAACAAAACATGGAAATTACCTGAATCGCTTTAACCCACGATTGAATAAGGAGCCAATCGACCGTCGGTTTGTCTGTTGATCATAAAATTACCACCAACGTTTGCGATGTCGACTTCAGTGACGAAGTCACCCGCACATAACAAACGATTGGACTTTCAAACGCTTCGTACCTAAGGGACTTCGTACGTGGAACGAAAACTTATTGGATTGACCCAGCTTACAACCTTGGCCAAAGAGCAAGGATTTCTAACCTTTCAACAAGTCGATGGCTTTCTGCCCGACGAGGCCAATAACGCCGACCGATTGGATCACTTGGTAATCGCTGCTGAGCGAATGCGAATTCCGATTATCGATGAACAAGCTGTTCGTCAACGTCGGATGGATGGTGATACAACGATCAGCATCAGCGCCTTCAACAGCGCACTTGGATCCAGCTATGAGGAAGATGTCGTAGCAAACTCGCGGACCGAACCAATCATTTCGGCAGAGAAAGTTCGGCTCACTAACGATCCGATTCGACTCTATCTTTCACAGATGTGTGAAATTCCGTTGCTTTCACGATACGAAGAAATCCTCTTTTCCAAGAAGATTGAAATCACTCGTCGTCAATGGCGACGGGCGGTTCTAGGGAACGATTTTGCTCTTCGAAACACAGTTGAAATTTTGAAAAAGGTTCAACAAGGCGTTTTGCCTTTCGATCGTACGATCAAAGTTTCGCTGACCGAACGTTTAACTAAGGAGCATGTGACGGCTCGAATGCCGCAGAACCTTGAAACGCTTGATCGATTGATGGAAGAAAATCGATTGCTGTTCTGTAAGATTGTTTCCAAAACGATTTCGCCGGAACAAAAAAAGATCGCCATGCGCGACTACCAACGTCGACGCCTAAAGTGCATCACGTTGGTCGAAGAGATGTCGCTTCGTTCGCGACGCGTGATTCCAATGATGAAATTCTTGGAAGAAAAATCAAATCGAATGCAGTGGTTGAAGGGTCGAATTGCGATGCTGCAGCGCACGCAAGGTTCTCGTCTCGAACTGCAACGCATGAAGGACGAATTTCGCCAGTTGGTGATGTTGATTCAAGAAAGTCCGTCGGCCTTGAAGCGTCGAGTAGAGCGTTTTCAAAAAGCTCACCAACAATATGAAGACGTTAAACGCGAACTCTCCAGCGGCAATTTGCGTTTGGTGGTTTCCATTGCAAAGAAGTATCGCAATCGAGGCATGAGCTTTCTGGATCTGATTCAAGAAGGCAACACCGGCTTGATGCGAGCTGTTGACAAGTTCGAATACCGTCGTGGATTCAAGTTTTCGACTTATGCAACTTGGTGGATTCGTCAGGCGATCACGCGAGCGATTGCTGATCAAGCCCGAACGATTCGCATTCCTGTTCACATGATCGATGTATTGAGCAAACTGCGCAACATTCAAAAACGATTAAACCAGGTTTTAAAACGCGAGCCGTCGACCGAAGAGATCTCTGTCGAAGCGAATTTGCCTGTTGAAGAAGTTCAACGCGTGATGGACATTGGGCGTCATCCCATTTCGTTGGATCGACCCGTCGGTGATGGCGAAGACAATGCGTTTGGTGAGTTTATCCAAGGCAGCGAAAGCGAAAGCCCGACACACAATGCCGCCAATGGTATTCTTCGCGATCGAATCGAAGCCTTGCTCAAGTCGTTGACTTACCGCGAGAGAGAAATCATTCGCTTGCGTTATGGTCTAACTGACGGCTATTCCTATACGTTGGAAGAAGTCGGTCGCATCTTCAAAGTGACCCGCGAACGAGTGCGTCAGATCGAAGCCAAAGCGGTTGCGAAACTGCAAAGCCCGACTCGATCTTCGCGATTGGAACCCTTCTTGAATAACGCTGCTTGATAGTGTGACTGCGTTGTGCATAGCTTAGCCGTGTGCCCACCGGGGCCACGGTTTGGTTCGAATAGAAGCGACGAGCCGAGACGGGACTCTCATGGATTGGACCTATTGGGTACAATCTCGAACGATCTTGTTGCAATCGCTAAAATGTAAAGTCACCACGACAAATTAATCGAATCATCATGGCAAAACAAAGAATCCTTTTTATCGTTGGTGATTTCGTCGAAGACTACGAGATCATGGTTCCGTTTCAAATGTTGCGAATGTTTGACTACGCTTGCACGGCCGTTTGTCCCGGAAAAAAAGGAGGCGAGTTTGTCACTACGGCCATCCATGATTTTGATGGGTATCAAACCTACAGCGAAAAACCGGGGCACCGGTTTATGCTGCATGCGGATTTTGATGCAATTAATGCTGCCCATTTTGATGCGTTGGTTCTACCGGGCGGTCGGGCGCCAGAGTATTTGCGGCTGAACGATCGAGTGTTACAAATCGTGCAGCATTTTTTTGAAGAGCAGAAACCAGTCGCTGCGATCTGTCATGGACCTCAGATCCTGGCTGCCGCTAATGTCCTCAAAGGAAGGCAATGTAGCTGTTACCCAGCGGTGAAATTCGAAGTCACACAAGCAGGCGGCCAGTACATTCCGCCGGCCCAATCGATGGACAGCGTGCACGTTGATGGCAACTTGGTCACCGCCCCCGCGTGGCCCGCTCATCCGGCTTGGATGCGTGCTTTTATCGAGAAGCTCGGCGGCAAATTCAGCGCATAGTTAAGTCACAAAATCGAATCCCGATTTGCCAAAGAACGATACGAACGCAAGGCTTTACACCCTGATGGAGGCTACGGGCAACAGAGCCAAGTTTTACTATTATTCTTACGACCAAGATCGCATTTGATTGGTCTGGCATTTCCATGAATTCCTCAACATGGCGGCCGCTTTCCAAGCAAAATGAAGTGAGGCAATACCGGACGTACATCGATCGATTTTGGCATTCATTTAACATCATGGTTTTATGAAACGCTAGAAGGAATCAGCAGTGGCCGTTGAGTTCCCGGCTTGGGGACCTGCGATTTCACTACATGTGGTTCCGTGGTGCAGCCTTGGTCAGCTAGCAAGCCGCAAACGCAAGGCTCAACTTACGTCTCGCCATTTCATTCACAAATTCGCTGGGAAGCGGCTTTGATGGCTACTTCTAAGGGGAAGCGAGATGCCGTTATTTTTTCGAAATTTCGAAATATAAATAATTCGGTTAGCCGCAGTTCTTGGCGAATAAAACCCAGCAAATATGCGAGTTTGCCGATTGCAGAACTTGCACTACCTGAGCTAAAGGACGTTAATGGGCTAGAATTTCCCCCAATTTTCGCCTGAGGTACTTGCAGACTTTTTTGACTGAGACGATTATCTGCACTGCACGTCCTGCAACGTGGCTCCCTCACTCTCCACACTTCTGCGGTGATACCTCATGCGTAAGTCCAATAACGGGAAGAAAATTTCCTTCCGCAAATTCGCGTCGCTCGACATTTTCCGATTAAACGCGACCGGCTGTGCCCGAACTCTGCGATCTTTTTTGATCGGCGGATGCCTTTACGCAGCGGCATCCAGCTCTGTTTTTGCCCAGACGACTTATTACTGGGACACCTTACCCGGAACCGCAACGGCTGGTAACGACGTTCGCGACGGTGGAACGGGAACTTGGAACGATACCACCGCGAATTTCACGACGAGTTCGACGGACAGCAGCGCTGTCAACCACAACCTATGGCCAACGACGGTTCCGCCAGCTTCAAACACGTTCCAGAATTCGGTCGTTTTTGGAGGTGCAACCGGCGGTACGGTCACGGTCGGTACTTTCACTCAAAATACCATCGGCACAACGACTGGGGCCAACGTCGCGGTCCGCAACTTGACCTTTGAGCAAACGGGCGATTTGTCAAGTTATACGTTGACCGGCGGCACGCTTCGTCTTCTCAATCCGGCGGCAAGCACACCTGGTTCAATTACTGTCAATTCCGGAGTAACGGCGACTATCAATTCGGCAATCCAGGGAACGGCAAGTGGAGGAATATCGGCTAGCTCAACGACGGCTGGCAATGTCTCGACGATTGTATTGATTAACGGTGGCGGAACTCTGCGACTGGGCGGCGGCAATGGTTCATTAGGATTCAACATCGACGGCAACACGACCGTTGAAATGACCGGCGGTCAAAACAGCTTCAGTGGTTTCAACCTCACGACAGTAAACACCGGAAGCCTGCTTCGCGCCACGAATATTAATCAGATTCCTGACCCAGCTTCGTTGAACGGCAATGGTACGTTCGATTTGAATGGTTTTTCACAAATAACTTCGACTGTCGGTGGTAGCACCAACGGTTTGAATGGTTTGAGCGTCACTAATCTGACCAGCACCAATAGTGCAGTCCTTAATCTGACGCTGACAAACCAAACGGGTAATCACACGGGCGTCATCTCCAATGGAACGGGCAAGATTTCGGTTGCGACGATCGGTACGTTGGCGCAGGGCAACAATTTCAGTTCTTCGCTAGCCTTCAGCAATCAAACTTTTGCTGGAGCAAACACTTACACTGGCAGCACAACGTTTGGTCGCGGCACGGTCATCTTGAACTTTGCAGACGCCGCCGCGCCGACCAACAACATTCTCTACAACGGGGGGTTCGTTGGTAATAATGCAGCGGCTGACGACGGTAGTCTGAATTTTTCGCGCCCGACTTACGCCATCGGCGCGGTCAATGCGGCCAGTGGGACATTGACAACCCTGACGCTGACAGGCAAGGCGAACACCGCGAACAGCCAAGCGTTCAATGGCGTGAACTTTTTGGCCAATTCGGGTTCGAGTATCCTGATCAATCCAAACGCGACTGCCAACACTGTTGCTTTGAATCTAGGTGCAACGATGACTCGCCAAGAAGGCAGCGTCGTTAATTTTTCAACCACCAACCAAACGACGGCTCTCTCCGCAAGTGCATCGATTTTGAGCGGCGCTGGAACAGCGGGTTCACTTTGGACCGATACCGACGGCGTTGCGTTTGCGACGATCGGCGGAACCGACTGGGCGGCAAAGAGCGCCGATAATCTTTCGGTTGTTGCAGCTTCATCCTTGGCCGGATTTTACACAGCCGCTACGACCAATAGTTTTGTGACCAATTCCAACGTGACGCTGGCTGGCAGTGCGGCGACTGATACACGACTAAACACCGATACGACAATTAGCTCGCTACGTTACGGTGCCCAGACGCGCGCTTCTCTTAACTTAAATGGCGCGACGCTCACCACTGGCGGCATCATGGTTTCCTCAGCTTCCAACAGCAGTGGGAACTACATTGGCAACGGACAACTTACTAGTCCTGGTCTCGACGCAACTTTGATTACTTATGCCGGAAACAGCCGCTGGTTTGGACAAGGTGCAGTTGTTGTTGACGGAAACGCAGGCCCGACCGGTTTCACCAAAGGTGGATCAGGAACCGCGGTGTTGCTGGCTGATAACACAAACACAGGAGAAATTGTTGTCCAGCAAGGGATGTTGATCGTTACTGGGGACAACATCAATAGTGGTGTCAGCATCCAAGGCAGTCAAACGAATTTGATGGGCTCCCATGTGCCGAGTCTTTCAACTACCGGTAGCTACTTGCAGCTTGGAAACTCTAACGCCCTTGGTTCGGTCGGCTTCGGCGAAATCAACGTCGGCATTGGCGGCGTATTTGCGGTCAAGCGAACCGATGCAGTTACGATCGACAACGATATTCTAGGACTGGGTGGTTTTACTCAGACCGGCTCCGGCACGACCACACTCTACTCTGCGGCGACAGCGAAATACACCTACGCTGGTGACACGACCGTAGCAGCCGGAACTTTGAATCTCGATTACAGTGCATCCAACACGGGAATTATCAGCGACAGTTCTCGGTTGGTGCTAGGCGGTGGGCGAGTTCTCTACTCAACCGCTGCTGGAACGACGCATAACGAAGTGGTCCGTGATACAATTTTGATTGCAGGCGCATCGACGATTGACAAGACCGGTGCAGGCGCAGGTCGCTTGCGGCTGAACGCGATCAATAGCGCCGCGGCGGGTTCATCATTGAATTTTGCCGCTGCTGGGATTGCGGACACTGATTCCACCAACACCAATGGTATCATGCTGACCGGTGGAGTCGCACGACACACGGTTGCCGGCGCAAATTGGGCGTTCAATTCAACCAATGGCGGTGATGGAATCGTCAATGGTCTGGTAAGTTATGGAGCGTTGAGCGCTGCCGGTGCCAACGATACGCTCAATTCATTAGTCACCAACGCGCCTGCGGCGATCACTGCTTCGCGACAAACTCAGTCATTAAAGCTCGATAACACAAGCGGATCGGTCCAAGCGTTGACCATTGGTTCTGGGCTGACACTTTCGCTTTCATCCGGTGGTCTTTTGACTACTGGCACGGATGCTCAAGAGATCAATGGCGGAATCATCCGAAGCACTTCGGCGACCAACAACTCTGACTTTGTGTTTCACCAGTACAACAGCGGCGGACTAGTGGTGAACTCCGTTGTCGGCAACGGGGTTGGGGGAGCGAGCACGATCACGAAAACCGGCAGCGGCGACCTGAATCTCACTGCGGCAAACACGTACACTGGCGTGACGTATATTAACGGTGGTGCGATAGTTGTTGGTTCCAACGCAAATCTTGGAACGCTTGCGTCTGGAACTGTCAACGTGATTACATCGAACACCGGCAGCACTTCGGTAACTCTCGATAGTGCGACCTTGCCAGCGAATTTTGGTGTCGGTTCAACGTTGCTGGGACAAACAGTTAACTCGATTTCTGGCGCGACGGTAACGCTGAGCGGCAACGCAAACACAACAATCGCTGCATCAACAAGCTCAGCGTTTGGAACAGGCCAAGGCCTAGTGTTCAATGGCGGAACACTTCGCGCTACCGCCAGCTTTGGACTGAGCGACACGATTGGTGGAACGCGTGACCGTGGTGTTACGCTTAACGGTACTGGTGGGACGTTCGACGTCGCTCCTGGAGCAACGCTAGGAATCGTCGCTAACGTTACAGGCGCAGGCGGGCTAACGAAGACCGGCGATGGAAACTTGCGTATTACCGCGTCCAACTACTCGGGCAACACATCGATTCTCGCCGGAACGCTCAGCCTGGCTGGTGGTCAATTCAATCCCTATTCGGCATACGATATCGCTACCAATGCGACTTACGATTCCAATGGATTCAGCAATACAATCGGTTCATTAGCCGGAGCAGCGGGCTCGATCGTCACCAATACAGGTGTGGCTGGGATGACTTTGACTGTCGGATCAAACCATTCGAGTACAGTTTTCGCTGGTCAGCTATCAAATGCTGGAGGCGGAGCGTTGGCACTTGATAAGTTCGGGGCCGGTACGTTGACGCTAACCGGTGCAACGAATAATAACACTGGAAACACTACAATTACCGGTGGCACATTAGCGTTAACTGGCAGTGGTGCGCTATCGGTTGATTCAGCCTTGAGTATCGCAAGTGCGGTCGGAACGTTTGACATCTCAGGGATCAGTGGATCGACGACCGCCATTCGCTCTTTGGCTGGTGTCGCTGATTCGTCAGTGGTTCTAGGTTCCAAAAATCTAAATATCGTTGGAACCAACAGCACGACCTACTCTGGCGTGATCAGGGGTCTAGGCGGGATTGATATCAATAAGGTCAACGCGACGCAAACGTTTGCAGGCCCCAATACGTATGATGGTGTGACGAATATCAACGTCGGAATTCTCGCGGCTACGAACAACAACGCTTTGGGGAGTACGGTCGGTAATACGGTCATCAACTACACCGCTTCATCCACGACTGGTGGTCGTTTAGACGTCAGCAACAACATCACTTTGGCCGAAAACATCGTCATTCAAGGAACTGGCGATGGAACTCCATTCGGACGAGCAATTAGTGGTGGTACGGGCACCAATACGATCAATGGCAATATCACGTTAACCGGAACTGTGGGATATCGGATCGGTGCGAGTGGCACTAGCAACGTCCTGAACCTTGGATTGATCCAACGCAGCACCGCAAGTGGTGGAACGTTGACGCTTGACCCGGGTGCCGGTGCGACAGTCAATGTGGCAACAGCGATAGACAATAACGGCGGAAGCTTGACTGCTCACGGGGGCGGACTAGTGGTGCTGAGCGCTGCTAACAATGACGTCGGACAAGTGACTGTGCAGAACAGCACTACTTTGCGATCCGACGTCAGCAATACACTCTCCTCAGCGTTGGGCAATTTGCAAATTGGTAACGCCGTTGTCAATACCAGCACAGGGGTAGGTAACGACGTTGGAACATTCATTTTCAACGGCCTGACCGAAACGATAAATGCACTTAATGGTGCGGCTAATGGCGGCAGCAATGCTTCCGGTAGCGGCAGCCGTTTGATTACTAGCACAACCGTCGATGCCAAAACGCTAACGATCGGATTCAATAACGCTTCTGGATCATTTGATGGCGTGATTGAAAACGGTTCAGGTACGACAGCAATCACCAAAGTCGGAACGGGAACGCAAACGTTCCAGGGAGCGAGCACCTATTCCGGCGACACAATTATCAGCGGTGGACGCTTACTCGCCAATAACACCTCCGGTAGTGCGACTGGGACGAGCAATCTGACGGTCAACACCAACGGGACTTTCGGCGGAACAGGTGCAATTACTGGAGATGTCGTTCTGGTTGGTGGAACACTATCGCCTGGAGCGTCGATCGAAGACCTAACTGTCGGTTCGGTTTCCGGAACTGGTTCGCTGCTAATTGAATACGATGGATTGGCTTCGACGGCGATCGATATTTTAAACGTATCTGGAAACTTTGACGTCAGTGGAATTTCGGTCAACTTCCAATCACTCGGCGGTCCTTTGGCTGGTCCATCTTATGTCTTCGCAACCTATGGCTCATTAACGGGCGGCGTTTTTGCGTCAGTCTTAAGCAGTCCGGCTGGCTACACCGTCGATTACGCATTTGGCGGTAACAACATCGCTTTGGTCCAGGCGGTTCCAGAGCCAAGCACGATTGCCATGCTCGGCTTCGCCGGTCTTGCCGCTGGCTGGTATCGTCGCAAGAAGCGAATGGCCCGAAGCTAGCGACGCCCGCTGGTTTAATTGCAGAGCGAAGATGCTTGCTGCAGCTAGGTCTTCGCGTTGACTAGGATTTGTCCTGGCTTAAAAAAACTTGCTAGGACCGGCCATGACCTACGCTCAAGTTTTATGTCAGCAAGTTTCGTTCGAGCGTCGGGACGTTTTGAACGACAAGCGGGTTGGCTGCACCAGCAATCAGCGCTTCAAGCTGCAAGAGTTCATCAAATTCTTCCCACGGTCCGGCTCGGCGATTGACTGGGTTTCGCTGGTAAACGAAAACCGAGTGATGAGCCATTATGGTGGCGAGCAGTCCGATTGCGAAACTGTTCACGTCTTCTGATGATTTCAAAATATTTGAAATGGTTGCCAAGTCATCAAGGCCGCTTAACTCCGCGAAATCCTTGCTGTAGGCTGGCAACCGATCGCAGCAAACGGCAATTCGGCCGCGCCGCTCGGGCATCCATTTGGCTGCGTTGGATACCGTCGCCGCGAAGCTTTCCCAGTCCAAAACCAAACCTGGGCGGTCTGCACAACAAAGCACCAGATCGGGTTCGATAGACGCTTCATCTCCTAGCGTGACATTTACTTCGTCAGCGTTTGTCGAACTCGAACCAACCGCGCGATTCCGCAAGTTCAAATCCATTTTTTCACAAGCCAGGACGGCCATCGATTCATGCTGGGCCTTCCAGTTTCGCGGCACCGCCAATGCGACTTGAAGGCCGAGAAGCCATCGTAGCTCGGCGATCGATTTTTCCATCGTAGATTCATCTTTAAGATGACCGAGCCGATTCGCATTCCATCGCAAACGCGTCTTTCGATCAACGAACCACGGGATCATCCCACCAAGAGCTGCTGATCCCATGTCATCGCTGTCGTCCTGTGGAACGATGGGAAGTGTAAAGTCTGCTTCGACTAGACTACGCAGGATATAGATTGGGTCAGCTTTTTTGTCGGCCGCCAGATAGGCAAAATCTTGCTCGCCGAATTCCCCCTGGACAACGATTAACTGTTCCAACGCGAGCTCATCATCGTCGACGCGGTCACCAATTGCAGCTTGCAGTTTGGTCAGAAAAAGACCGCGATCGAATCGGCAACGCTCGGCCAGAGCGATGGTCAGGCAGTCGGTCGCGATACCAGCTTGTAAAAAATAGAGAGCGACCTCGGCCAGCAGTTCTTCCAAGTCGTCAACCGCGGCGCTGCAGGCGATTGCGATATGGTCGTCAACAATAACCGCTTCTCGCAAGGGTGGAAAACGAATCGGATTGTCCAGTACTGACGCAATTGACCAATCCGACTCATCAATCGGTTCGGTCGTGATCGCGACAATTCGTGCTTGCGCGGGAACTTGCACGACAAACGATTTGCTCGGAACGAAAATTTCAACGGTCTTGGTCATGAATCATCAATCTGCCCGCGTCATTATGTTCAATGCCGCAAGGTAAAGCGTGCTGTCGAAATATCGGTCTATCGTAAGCCAATTGGTGCGGCTTGTCCTACTTGCGTGACAAGCCGCGACATATCATTAGTCAAGATCTTTAGGCTTGTTGCCACCGGCTTCGGGATCTCGGCGAGCTAAACCGGAACGTTCGAGCAGCGACGATCGGAATACGGACTCGATATGATCGTCATCTGCTGGTGGCGGCCCAACTGCTCCTAGCTCCTCTGGGTCGTAACGAATCTCGTATTGATGCTTTGCAATTGCAATGAGTGTACCAGGATCGAGCCTTTTGCGATGAGAAACGCGATAACCGTTGACTTTCGTTCCATTTCGCGAGTCTAAATCGGTTACAAACCAATATCCAGCCTCTAGAGTCAGGCGGCAGTGCTGGCCCGACACGTTCGAAAATCTCAAGATGATGTCGCAGCTGTCGCGACGCCCAATCAAAATGCGATCTTTTTTCAAGGGGACTTCTTCACCGCCACCCGTTGGAATTAAACGCCCGAAGTTCGCCATGATGTCTCAAACTCAAATAAGTTATGGTCAGCGACGGATCGATCGACGCGCTTGATTTTTGAAATGCGGCCGACCGCACCGGTTCATTGTAAAATTGAGTCTCTCGGCCGTCAATAAAATTGCCGTTTTTCGGCCAGCTACGGGACTACTTTATTCGCTTGCTGACCAATTCGACCCACCCATCCGGTAAATTTTGCCGGGTTGCCTTAATCAATTCTAGCCTTTCCAACCCAGCTTGCTGGCCATCACGTCGCGCGACGACATCAATCCATTCGGCAGTCGCCGTTAGCAACCGTTGCGGATCATCCTGATAACGCCGCATTAAAAAGCTCTTCAGAAAGTTCGCCGCTTCGCGCTGCCGCGTTTCATCGCCCATCGCTAACAACCGGGGCAGCCAATCGAGATTTGTCGGCTGTTGATTTTCATTGACATACACTTTCCACTGGCCGATGGCTTGCTCGACATGGCCGTTTAAGATGCTATCGATCGCCTCAAAACGATTCATACAGTTTCGCATCAAACCGTTGAATCTTTGCAGCCCCGCGTTGTCAAGATGTGATTTGAATCGCTGCAACAATTCGCTAAAGCTTTGACGTTCACTGGGACCAACGTCATTGACCGACGAACAGATTCGACCCGCTAATGCGTGGAGCCGCGAGGCATCGCGGGCAAAGTCAATCAGCGGATCATGCGAAGCTTGAACATCGGTTAAGTTTATTGGCTTTATTGTTGTCCCCGAAATCGCGATCGAATTGATCTCTTCGGCTAGCTCAGCAATCCAGCGATGCGGATCAGTCGCTTCTATCGACTTCGATGTTGGCTGCTGCATTGAAACGCTTCTATGCCAGAACTTCTCGGACCAATACGTAGGCTGCGTCGCGTCAGCTAACGAAGCCCGATAGGCATTGGTACTGACATCGTTGCTGGCTAACAACTCCGCGTCGCCGATCTTCCCGTTCGGTACATTAAGCAGACGATCCAAGACCAGCAAGCTTAGCTGCCGATCGATTGCTTTTTGCTTTAGCGCCATCGAAGTTGAATTTGAATCCTCAATCGCAGTCAGAAAATTTTGCCAGTGAAGAATGGCTTGCCGCAAGTCGTTGCGGGTACATGCCAGCGTCTCCAACAATTGCACGATGGCAAAAGTACCATCAGCGTTAGGAAAACTGTTGACATGTTGCTGGCAGATCGACGTTAATGCTTCCTCGGCTTTGCCCGTGACCAAATCCGAATGGGGCAGTGCTTCGGTAGCCAAAGCAATCGCCAATTGACTGACACCAACCGCCGACGGTTGATCGGCATATTTCGTCGCCGTTTCATTGCAACGCCGCGCAAGTTCCAAGCGTGCTTCGATGCTTTGACGCGTTGGCTCGGCAGGTTGATACGAGACGAACAGCTTGTGCAATACTGCAATGCGTTTCGTCGAATACGAAAATGCTTCGGCTCGATGGCCAGCTTTGATTTGTTGCTCCTCGGCGAATTCCAGCCTCTTGATCGCCTCAAGCGGACGATTCGCTAACAAGTCTTGAGAAACCTCGGCATCAAGCATCTCAAGCGAGCTGTTGGTTGTCAGTCCAGCGGTCGAATTCGCAGTTGACGCCTCAATGCCGTGTCTGGACATCCGCTGCATTTCTCTCAGGAAGATCGCCTCAGCGCGGAAACGCCAGTAGTTTCCAAAACTCGTGGCCAACGCGTCTTTCAACCCCGTCAAATAGGTTCGGTCGATCGGACGGCTCAGCGATCGGCCTAACGATTCCGCTGAAATTAAATCGTTTGCATCCATCATCTGGTTAGGAGCTTCGACGGTCGTCTCTGGGAGTTGGCTGACCCGAGCAAGATTGTATCGATAAACAGCCAGAGCCAGCGAAGGCGACACGGAATCGGATGCAAAAAGCAACTCCGATAGGATACGTCGTGCTTGCTCTAGTTTTTCCGCGTTGTTCGCATCCTCAGTCAACAATTCGATAACGACCAATCGATTGGCGAGCAAGATTGTTGGCTCGGTAATCTCTTTCGCCTGTTCATTCAGAACACCGATTGCCGCAACCGATCGACCGAGTTTCGCGTCGGCTTTGGATCGCAAAATTTGTAACGTCCAAGCCAGCTTTGGAACGTCAGCGACCTTCAATTCCGCTTGATCGATCGCCGTCAGCAAGGCCGAAGCGGCAGCGACTTGTTCGGGTTCGTCCAAGCCAGTGGCGTTTTCAAAACGCAAAGCCAGCGCGTCGACAATCAGCAACTGGATTTCGTTCGTCAGTCGTTGATGCTCATAAGCCCAGACGTTGGCCTCGCGCGATTCGGTCCGCTGGGCAATCCGCACGGCGTGATCAGTCGCGCGTCGATTGAGCGACTCTAGCGAGTCGAGCGAACTGCGAATGGCTTCCAAACTATTTTGATTCAGCCGATCATTGCCGATAGTTGCCAACTTGTTCGCGATTACGTACCTGGCCAGCTCTAGGCGGCTTGACTCAATTGCAAAATCGAGGAACAACTCAGCACTTCCGCGATCAGCCGACTCGCCAACCGCCGAACCATCGGCGCTTGACAGTTGACGTTGTTCAAACAATTGTCGTTCGAGCAATGCGGCCCGCAGAGCTTGGCTTTCCAAAACGTCATATCGAAGCGTAAGATCAATGCCGGAATTGAGGCTTCGCAAAGTGCTGACCCGCAACAACCCCATTGCATCGGCTAGCAAGCGGCGATCGTCGGCACTTCGATCGGTGAGCCAAAGTTTGTATTGTGAGACCGCTAAATCAAAAGCCTGATGGCGAACGAGCGTATCGATGACGATTTGATGCCGTGAAGCATCGAATGCAAATCCGAACTTTGAAACGCGAACATCTTGGTCGTCAAGCAACTGACCATGCGATGGGACTACTGACGTGGTCAGTAACAAAGTGCAAGTGCACGAAACCAGAAAGATCAGCTTACGAGCTTCAGCAGTCAACATCTGGAAAACCCCACCCGTTAGCTCGCCGCCGCGAAAGACTGCAGCGTAGGCGAGAAGCCAAAGCTACATTCTACGCTCAGACTAGACGCCTGTGCTATGGAGCAATGCGACTCAGCGGTTAGTTGTTGGTCTTGCGTAGGCCGCTTTGGCCATCGAGTACTGCGACGTCAGCGGTTCCGTTTGCCCGATGCACTTTTGGCGATAGAGCGCCAAAGCTCGCAGTGCGTGACCGCGTGGTCCGATGGCCCACTTTTCATTTCGCTTGTCATAGACTTGACTGATCAAATAATCAATTGAAGCATCAACGCGTCGATTCTTTAGCCCCTCGGCCGGCGTCGCGAACAGCAGCCATTCGAGGATGTGCCCAGTCGTTTGAACTTTGCGATCATCCTTCGGAGCGGCCGCGCGAGCTTCTAACCATTCGGTACTGAAGGAGCCATCTGGATTTTGTAAACTCCACGCGTATTGAATGTAGTCTTGAATGTAGCGTTCCGCTGCGGCATAGCGTCCGCTGAGCGGCTGGTTCTCTTCGCGACGCTGTTTTAGAGCGAACGAGATTCCCATTAGCCGATGCGTCCCACCGCACGCGGCGCCGTTGATCGGCTGGGCCATTTCCTCAGCAACCAATCGCTCGATGTTCCAAGATTGACGATCACTGGATCGCCACGATTGCTGAGTTCCAAGATAGTAGCTCAGACCTATAAGTTTGAATGTTAGCTCAGTTCGGGGGCGGCATGTCGCCATCTCGTACTGGACCAGATTCTCGATCGAGAACTGTCGGTTGCTGACAACGATCGGATATCGCGATGGGACTTTGGATTGGGCGAGCATGGCTAGGAATTGCCCCTCGTGCCCTTGGACACCGTCGCCGACGTTGGGGCGAAACGAGGCTTGACCAACCGGCGAAAACATTTGCTGGCGACTGCAAACGCGATTGGAACACAACCAAGCGATCGCGTTGACGCGCTGTGTACCGGCCATCAAATCCGCTTCGACACCAAAGGGCAACAGGGCATGCATCACAGCCCAAGGTCCACGGACGCTGACCGATTCTGGATTGTCGAGATAGTATTGCAGCGCCAAATCGACTCTTTGAGCTCGATAGACTTGTGAAGGATCAAGCGGCGTTTGGGCGGGGATCGGTGGCGGAGCAGGCATCGAACGAGCGACCGGCAATGACGGAACGCTGGCCAATTTTTGAAGCTCGCGTTCGGCGCTAGAGGATGGGGTTTCGATTCGAACGGTCTTGCGAGACGGCGATTGTTCCGGCGCTGTCTCGGTTTTGCTGCTCAAGCCGTTTAGCAATTCTGGCTCGATGACGATCGGTTTTGGCGTTCGCATTACCGGTCGGTTTGACGACAAGCTCTCGGGCAGCGATAAATCCTCTGGCTCGGACTTCTTTTCACTGCGATCGAGGTTGGTCAGATCTAAAACGGCGGCATCGCTCTTGGGTGTATCGACTGGTTCGGAGTCGAGCGAGGCCATCGATTCGCTATCCACAAACGCGTCGCTCATCAGCAACGGAGCGGCTGTGACGAGCTCGCTGATCGGATCGACGAGGTCCGATTCTTCTTGCAAGTCAAGATCGGCCAATTGATCGCTGGTCAGCTCATTGGATTCGTCGGTCCGCTTTAAAAATCTCGGTTCTGCTGGCGCGTCGACCATCGCTTCAAATTGTTGCATCGCTTCTTCGTCGATGCTTTTTAGATTTAATTGAGGCTCTTTGGCGACGGCAATCTCGCTAGCTTGACCGCCAAGCAAGTCAAATTGATTGAACTGTTGCGTGATCTCGCCAATGTTTGGGGGCTTGACCAGTGGGCCGATGATTGGAGGCGTTATTTGAAACCTTGTCTCCGGTGATTTCGGTGCAGACTTGGTTGCCGGCTCGTCGATCGCCTTTGGAATCGATAGCGGCGCACCGGTCGATAGCGGCTCGACCTTCGGAGCGAGCGCAGCCGGTTGCGTTGAAGCGCCTCGTAACGGGTTGTTTGGGCCAGGTGTGATGACCAGCGTTTGCGTGAACTCTTCGCTGCGAACAGATTGCACTGGAACGGATGTCATCAACAGCGTGATCGGAATCATTGCACTCAGAAAACGGATCCGTCGCACGCGGTTTGCCGCGGCTCCACATTTCCAAACCGAGGCCAACGCCGAGCGGTCGATTTTTGTGAACGGGTTTTCGCAGAAGTTCTTAGACATGAGCCAGCTTGAATAGAGTTTCAAATTGATCAAACAATTTTGGCGGGATTGATGCACGGTTTTTAATCCAATGCATCAAAAGTTTATTTGCAATTCGGACTGCGTCGTAGGCGGACCGTTAATAAAACGGAATCCAGTCCGTCACGCGTTCGGCGATCGTTGGCGTCACCTCTTCGGTAGGTTGGCCAGCGAGATAGCTTTTCCATTTCGCCACATCGCCGCCGTATTTTTTGCCGGTCGACTTCGCGAGAGCTTGCGTTGCCGCGTACTGCACCGCGGGTGAACGCTCTTGAAGCACGCCTGCCAACATGCCCTCAGCTTGCGGCCCTTTGAACTCGCCAAGCGCCGTGATTGCAGCAAGCTGTACGCCTTCAACGTCTTCATCCTTCAGCAGAGACTGCAAAAGCGGCATTGCTTTGTCGGGATCTTTGTTTTTTGTCGACTCGCAGACGGCCATGCGAACCTTTCGATTTTCGTCGCTGCTTGCTTTTTGCAACAAAGCGAACGCGGCATCGGAGTTTACATCGGACAAAGCCAAAACGGCTTCGCGCCGCATTTCCGGTCCGGGATCATGTTCAATAATCGCATCGATCATTTCCATCCATTCAGACTGCTCTGCCGCCGTCATGGTCGTCAATTGCGAACGAAGCAACCGCATTTCAGCGATCCGCTCTTGATAAGTCGGACCTAGGGCGCTGTCTTTCGCCCATTGCCGCTGGTAGTACGGATTCAACTTCTTGAGCGCATAGAATGGACCGTCGGCGCAGCCATAGCAACAGGCAAGCGTGAGTGCCAGCACTGCGATGCGTCGCAAAATGTTTTCTTTGCGCATTTTTCGTCTTGAAAGTGATACGTCGAAGAGGTCCCGCCGCGACCATATCAAACATGTTCGGCCAGATGCCAGATAGATCTTCGCAAGAATCGAGGCCGCGCGGCTGAAAGGTTGCAATTCTAAACTAGGCAATTGAGGCGATTAGGGCAGACGAACAAAGGTAGGAAGGTCTTCGAGCCTGTCAGCGCATCAGACATCTATTCAGACCTCTGCACAGAGCAGTCCAGGACAAGTCCTGGACTAAACTTGCTCTTTCAACGCGTTGGCTTGAAATTCCAGACTTGGCAAAGCCGGGCGTTGATCGTTGTGGTCGCTTCCACTAGCGGATACTTTGTCCCCAGCCCGTTCTGAATCGTCACGTCCTGCAAGAAGTAGGCCCACGCGTGGCTTACTTGACCGTCAGCCAGTTCGACGTCGACGAGTTGTCGCGTGTACAAACTGGTAGCTATGTCGTGCGGTTTATATTCCTCAAATGCGTCGAGCGCGGCGATCGTTTCAGGCCAGTCCTCGTCGCCGATTCGGTGAACTTCTCCGGCGATCCATCCATTTCCCGAAATGATTGCTGGATAAGGTCCAAGGTCATACATGAGCCCAGCAGTACACGCGATTTGGATGGAAATCGAATTTTTTGGCCATACAGGGAATCGCAAACGACCGCCCAACAACGTGCCGTAGACGAAAATTTGATGGTTGTTGGACATAGAAAATTTATCGGCACTACTGATCATCGGACAACGACCGCTATAATAATTGCGGTTCGCCGTAGTTGTCTCAATGGACACTTTGGGCGAGGTTCGCGTTCACTCGTATGATGCTCTGACGATACCGTTTTGAGCAATCTCATTTTGTACAGGAATTAAGAAAATGTCGGGCATACTTGATTTGGTTTTAGGCCAATTGGCAGGCGGCAATGTGGATCAGATGGCTTCAAAAATCGGTGCTGATCGCAAACAAACTGAATCTGCAATTTCTGCTGCTTTGCCGACGATGATCGAAGCGTTAGGACGTTCCAGCAGTGGCCAAACTTCTATCGACGATCTTTATCGCAAGCTTGGCGTCGACAGGGGCACCGCTGCCGCCGCTGCTCCACCGCCACAATCCCATGCTCAGCCGCACGTTCCAGTCCAACAGCCACAACGTGAAGCGGCCGGAATGAGCGACATTTTGGGTGGCCTTTTTGGCCAGAAGAAAGAACGCATTGAATCGTCAATCGGCAAAAACAGCGGCTTGAGCAGCAGCCAAGTCAGCTCGCTGATCGCGATGCTCGGACCAATGGTCCTGGGCGCGCTAACGAACAAAGCCAAGGCGAACGACAGCGGCAATGTCCACGACGTCCTTCAACAAGAACGCGCCTCTATTAAGAAGAGTGGCAGTGCTTCGATACTCGGCTCGTTGTTCGATCAAGATGGCGACGGCGACTTCGATATGGCCGATATCATGAAGCTGGGCATGAGCCAGATGTTTGGCAAAAAATAGGGCCTAGCAAATAGAGAATTGCCGACGGGACTTCGGAGCATGCCGGCGGCTTCCGCCATCGGCAAATATGTCTCGGACATCGGCTTGTCATTGCGGTTTCCCATCGGGCGACGCACCTACGCCAGTTTAACTAAAGCTGGCCTATCAATCGCTTTGATATCGGCAGGCTGGCTTCGGTTCGTCCCAAATAACGCTTGGACAAGCGGTAGCAAATGTAGCCAGTGCTCTCGGCTTACGGAAATGCCTTTTGAAAAACAAAGCTCTTGACGAGTTTCGCTACGCTTTATTTACGTTACCTCGCGGCTTGCGACGTACGCTCACCGCGATCAAAACCCATTAGGTCGCGTCTACTTCATCGCAGCTTGGGCTGCTGCTAGGCGAGCGATTGGCACTCGGAATGGTGAGCAACTGACGTAGTCCAGTCCCACATCGTGGCAGAACTTGATCGACGCAGGATCTCCACCGTGCTCGCCGCAAATTCCGCACTTCAAGCCCTTCGTGGTGCCGCGACCTTTCTTGACAGCCATCTCGACCAACTGGCCAACGCCGGACGTGTCGAGCGACTGGAACGGATCGACCAACAAGATGTCGTGCTTCAAGTAGTCAGGCATGAACGAATTCACATCGTCGCGACTGAAACCGAAAGTCATTTGCGTCAAGTCGTTGGTGCCGAAGCTGAAGAAGTCCGCTTGGCGAGCGATTTCGTTAGCCGTCAGCGCCGCACGAGGCACTTCGATCATCGTACCGATCAAGATATCGAGCTTGCCCTTGAACGCTTTTTCTTTCTTCACCGTTGCGATGACTTCTTCGGTCTTGGCGCGAAGCATTTTCAATTCGGCTTCGGTACCAACCAACGGAATCATGATCTCAGGAATCGCGTCAATCTTCTTGTTCTTGCATTCGATCGCCGCTTCGACGATAGCTCGAACTTGCATCTCAAGAATTTCCGGATAGGTGACAGACAAACGGCAACCGCGATGACCGAGCATTGGATTGAATTCGTGCAAGGAATCGACGCGAGCCTTAATCTCGGCTGGCTTGAGTCCCATTTCGGTAGCCATTTCCTTCTGGCCTTTTTCATCGTGCGGAACGAATTCGTGCAACGGTGGATCAAGCAAACGGATCGTGACTGGAAAGCCCTTCATGGCAGTGAAAATGCCAACAAAGTCGTCGCGTTGGAACGGCAGCAATTTCGCCAGCGCCTTGCGTCGAGCCGCTTCGTCGTGCGACAAAATCATTTCGCGAATTGCTTTAGTACGCTCGCCACCGAAGAACATATGCTCTGTTCGGCACAGACCGATACCTTCAGCTCCGAATTCGCGGGCACGAATGCTATCGGCTGGCGAATCGGCGTTGGTGCGAATCTTCAGCGTTCGATATTGGTCAGCCCACTTCATCAGCTTCGCGAAATCGCCCGACAAGCTCGCTGCTTGCGTTTGAATCGAACCTGCAGCGATTTCGCCGCTGGTTCCGTTAATACTGAGGATATCTTTTTCGCCATAGGTCTTGCCGTCGATGACCGCTTTCTTGGCCTTCAAGTCGATCTTCACGCCACTTGCACCTGCGACGCAGCATCGTCCCCAACCGCGAGCGACTACCGCCGCGTGGCTAGTCATACCGCCGGTGCTGGTCAAAATGCCCGCTGCGGCGTGCATGCCATCGACGTCTTCAGGGCTGGTTTCTTTGCGGATCAGAATAACGCTTTCGCCCTTGAGCGCTCGAGCTTTGGCGTCTTCCGGTGTGAAGGCTAGTGCTCCCACAGCTGCACCTGGTGAGGCTGGCAAACCTTTACCGATTTTGACCGCTTTGGCCCACGCCGCCGGTTCAAAGCTCGGCAGCAACAGTTGGTTCAAATCGCTGGCCGGAACTCGCATCACAGCTGTCTTTTCGTCGATCAGCTTTTCCTTGACCATATCGCAAGCCATCTTCACAGCTGCGGTTCCGGTACGTTTGCCGTTTCGAGTTTGCAGCATGTAAAGAGTTCCCTTTTCAATGGTGAACTCGATATCCTGCATGTTCTTATAGTGCTTTTCAAGCGTGTCTTTGATTTCCATCAATTGCTTGTAGACGGCTTTGTTCCACTTTGACATTTCTTCAGTCGGTTGCGGCGTTCGAATGCCTGCGACGACGTCTTCACCCTGAGCGTTAATCAGGAATTCACCGAAAAATTTATTCTCGCCTGTGTTTGGATTTCGAGTGAACGCGACACCGGTTCCCGAGTCGTCACCCATGTTGCCGTAGACCATTGATTGGCAATTGACGGCGGTGCCCAGCAAGCCACGGATGTTTTCGATTTCACGATACTTGATCGCTTTGTTCGACATCCAAGAATTGAAAACCGCGTTGATCGACTTTTCGAGCTGCTTGAACGGGTCTTGTGGGAACTCTTCTTTAGTCTTGGCCTTGAACAGCTTCTTGTAAGCTTCGCACAATTCCTTCAAACCTTCCGCAGGCACATCGGTGTCTTCTTTAGCTTTGTACTTTTTCTTAATCGCGTCAAACGCTTCTTCGAAGTCTTCGTGGTGCATTCCCATGACCACATCGCCGAACATATTGATCAGCCGTCGATAGGAATCGTAAGCGAAGCGGGGATTCCCAGTCGCGTTGGCTAGACCTTCGGTTGAAACGTCGTTCATACCCAAGTTTAGAATAGTGTTCATCATCCCAGGCATCGAAACGGCAGCGCCGGAGCGAACCGAGACGAGCAGTGGATTTTTATTGTCGCCGAATTTTTTGCCAAGTTCTTTCTCCATTGTCGCAACTTGCTTGCGAACGTCATCCATCAAACCGGCAGGCATCTTTTGGCCGCCGTCATTGTACGCCTTGCACATTTCAGTGGTGATGGTGAAGCCCGGCGGGACTGGCAATCCAATCGCGGTCATGTCGGCCAGGTTGGCACCCTTACCTCCGAGAATATCCTTGCTGACACCCTTGCCTTCGGTTTTTGTCTTGCCGAAGTAATAAGTCATCTTGTTGGCCATAGCGATCCTGTGCAACCTGTCGTACAAAAATGGAGAGTGATTAGTGAAAGCGATAATTTTGCCTAGTCGAAACGTACGATGGCAATCGTTACATTTCCACAGTCTATTTTGAGGCAAAAGTCTACGGCAGCATACAAAACGCGTCAATTGGTCTGAATTGCGCGTGGCCGGAGAATCGCGTGCAACGTTAGCGGTACGGCGCGAGCCGTCCGGTTCTCGGGTCGCGCAAACTTGGAGTCAATCAGACCTTGGAGTCAATCAGGAGAACCGGAGGGCTTGCGCCCATTCCGCTATTGTGAAATGCTCACAACGTTAGCGGTACGGCGCGAGCCGTCCGGTTCTTGGTGCACGCAAACTTGGAGTCAATCAGAACCTCGAGGCAATCAGAAGAACCGGAGGGCTTGCGCCCCTTCCGCTACTGTTACACGCTGCCTCAGCCGGCCATGCGTTGTTGACGCTCGGGAGTCGACATTTCGTCGGCTGTCGGAACGTAGCGAAGCTGCATTAAATAAGCATCTTCGGTTGTGTCTTCGTAGAAGTCGCGCAGCACGCTGATGGCTCGAAAACCCACGTTGCGGAAAAATAATTGAGCGTCCAAGTTGCTCTCGCGAACTTCAAGCAAAATTCGATTGCGTCGTTGAAATGCGAGCTTCGCCATCAGCTTTTCAACCATCGACTGACCAATCTTCAGCCGTCGATAATCCTGGTGAACGGCGAAATTCAAAACGTGCAGCCGATTCTTGTGCAGCTCGTAAATCATGAAACCGACGACTTGATCGTTTCGCTCGGCGACCATACCAATGCAGTTGCGTTGACGTAGGCAACGGATAAAATCGTCTTCAGTCCAAGCGAATTCGAAACTCGCTTGCTCAATGTCCAATACCGATTGCATATCGCGGCGAATCATCCAACGAATCTGAACGTTCGACTTGCTCTGTTCAACCTTGGGCATCCCTGTGTTCCTTCACCTAGCGTCCAATTTTTGATTTTTTGCCGCATTGTTGCGAGCGGTAAAGTAGCAGAGCGGACGACTTAAACCAAGATCGAAACTTGCATTGACCGACCTCTTAGCGAGTCTTTGCCTAAGATCAATAAATACGGCCATGAACAGCACCAATTCGGCTGAAAATTCCGCCGATCAGAAACTCGATAGCTACGATTACACGCTCCCCAAAGAGCTGATTGCCCAGCGTCCTGTAACGCAGAGAACGGCGTCGCGGATGATGGTTGTCCACCGAAAAACGGGAAAAATCGAGCATTTTCAAGTCCGCGACCTGCCGCAATTCCTCGCCGCTGGCGACGCGGTGGTGGTGAACGATTCCAAGGTGCTTCCCGCTCGATTGATAGGTTATCGGACTCAGACTCGCGGACGCTGGGAGGGGCTGTTTTTGCGTAGCGATGATACCTCCGGGCTTGCCGACCTGCTGTGCAAAACACGCGGTCGAATGGAGATCGGCGAAACCGTGACGCTGCAAGACCTTGAAGGCCGCGAGCCGCAAAAGTTAACGTTGCTTTCCCAGCAATCCAACGGCCACGCGACGTTTCGATGCGAGCCCGAAACGAACTGGACAACGGTCATGGAGCAATGCGGCCGCGTCCCTTTGCCGCCCTATATCCGTGACGGTCAAATGAGCGCCGAAGATATCGAACGTTACCAGACGGTTTACGCCCGTCGCCCCGGTTCGGTTGCCGCTCCAACGGCAGGACTACATTTCACGCCAGAGCTGATCACGGCGGTTCGCGGGGCCGGCGCAGCGTTTGTGACAACGACACTGCACGTTGGAGTCGGCACGTTTAGACCGATTGCGACGGAGGTCTTGGGCCAGCACCAAATGCACTCCGAATGGTGTGAGCTGTCCGAACCTGTCGCGCGACGGCTGCAAAACATTCGCAGCGAAGGTGGCCGAGTGCTGGCGGTCGGAACAACCAGCGTCCGAACGCTTGAAAGTGCCGCTCGCAATAATAACGGCCAGCTTCAAGCGTGGGCCGGAAACACCGACCTGTTCATTCGACCGGGCTTCGAATTTCAGGCGACCGACCTAATGCTGACGAATTTTCATTTGCCGAAAAGCTCGCTTTTGGTGCTAGTCAGTGCATTCGCGTCGCGCGAGCTGATCCTGCAAGCGTACAACGAAGCAGTCGAGCAAGAATACCGCTTCTATTCTTACGGCGATTGCATGCTGATCTTGTAGTGTGACGATTCGACTGACTTGACTGAGCAAGCACGTTTCGTCAGGAGCCGCAGGGTTACTCGTCCGATCCCAACGTTACCACCACGTCGCGAGGCTCGCCGTCGCGGACGACCCGCAACGTGACTTTGTCGCCAGCTCGTTTCGACTCAATCGTGCTGAGCAAATCGTCAGCCGATTTAACTTTCGCACCGTTGATGCCGACGATCAAATCGGCGCTCTTCTGGTCAATCTGTTCGGTATCGAATTCGAACAGACCTCTCCGAACCCGTCGTCGAATGACTTTGAAACCTTGCAAGCCAGCCTTGTCCGCCGGACCGCTTGGAGTAACCGAAACGATCAACAAGCCATCTTCCGCCTCAAAAACACGTGTAATGCCAATCGTTGGTCGAACCACCCGACCGTTGGCGATTAACTGCGGGACCACCCGACCTATGGTGTTCACAGGGATTGCAAATCCAATGCCCGCATTGTCACCGGTACTGGTCGCAATTGCGGTGTTCATGCCGATAATCTCACCGGCAGAATTGAGCAGCGGACCGCCGGAGTTTCCTTGGTTAAGTGCGGCATCAATTTGGATGATCGACTTGATAAGCCGTCGCGTTTTCGAAGTGATTTGACGATTGAGGCTGCTAATGATCCCGTCGCTCATTGTCCGTTCCAATCCAAACGGGTTGCCGATCGCGATAATATGCTGTCCAACTTTCAACGTCGACGAATCGCCCAGCGGAATCGGATGAAGATTCTCAACCGGAGCTGAAATCCGCAGCACCGCAATATCGTTGTCCGCGTCTTCACCGATTTTTTCTGCAGGATAAGAATCGCCCGTCGAAAGCACGACATTAATTTCCTGTGCCGCTTCGATGACGTGATAGTTCGTCAAAATGTGCCCCTGCAAGTCGATAACCGACCCGCTGCCGCTCCCTTCAACTGAAGACTCGCGAAACAAGCTGGTCGACCGCACGGCCTTGGTGGAAATATTCACAACGCCGCGATTGGTCGCTTCGTAAACGGCAATGTTGATGGCTTCGGCAGGGTTAAAAATCGGCTCGCCCAAGATGATCGCGCGGTTGGCTGGTTCGTCGATTCGAATCGGTGCGGCAGCTAATGGCGATTGCGCTTCGAGAACCGCTGAACGCTCGCCTGCACTGAACCACACACCGACCGCAACGCCGATGGCAATCAGCCCCAATGTTTGAACCGACCGGATCAAGCGAGCTGACGATAAAGCGGTTGTCAAATTCTTCATGCGCATTTCCAACGGAAAAACCTTTTTATTCATCGTTCAGACTTACCAAAATCAAACCAACCGCGACAACTCGGAATGTCGCTGTAAGGCAATCGGTCTTGGTTGATTCTTACGGTTGGTGAAACAATTGTGCTTAGGAAATCTGGACCGAGCGCTCGATAAGTTCTTTTAGCCAGCTCTTGCTGCGACGGTCGCTCCAAATCTGTCCGTTGCACGCTTGAGCGGACAACCTTCCTTAAAACTCCCCAATCCGAATTGTCGTCGTTGTTGATTCGATCGCAAGTCCGTCGCCGCTCCAAAACAATCCGGCTCGGTCGATTCAACAACCTTTCGAGGTAAGAACATGAAACGAACTGTGCTAGCATTGGCATTGGGTCTTGCGACCTATGCGACCGAGAGTCAAGCCGGTTTCGCGATGTCGAAATCCCCTTTCCCAATCGCGGTCAAAGCTCAATCGCCGAAACCGCAGCCGTTGCTGACGATTTTGGACAATGCAATTAAAAAGGCCGAGCAGTTTAACGTTAGCTATGCCGACTTGCTCGAACGAGTTGAACAGGCAAGGCTGGCCAACGCAACGCGAAATTGGGATGTAATATCGTTTCCAAGCACCATAACTGAGCGACAAGAACGATTTTACCAAACAGCGGAGTTGATGGGCGAACGCAGCTTAAGCGAGAACGCCGAGCGAAGCTTACTGAGCAATGCCGTTCGACCGCCAGCATTAACTGTACCGACCGACGTTCCAACGCAGTTTACAATCCGCAGCTACTCGTTCGTGTTTAAACCGCCATTTGCGGCCTCGCACCAAAACGAAGTAAACATTGCGGCGAAGTTTCGAAGTTGGTGCGCGGGATTAGTCGCGAAACGATTCGATGAAGCCAATGCTTTAGCGATCACGACCACGAAACTCGTCGAAGACTACCAATGTTTTTTAGAACAGGTTCGTTTCGAAACAAAAAACGCGAGAACCAACGAACGGCTAGCGCTTGAGGTGCCGCAGATGCTCCTCCAGGCGACCGATCCGATTCGCTCCCGCGGATTGTTGGAAGAGTATAAGCCCTATGATTTGAGTTTCAATGATCGGCTTTGGATTCAACGGATGCATCATCAGCATCGGGCGAATGCCGCACTCGATTCGGAAACTGATTTCGTAGCTGAAGTCCCGGCGGACGAATACGAAGCGTGTGTTAGGGAAAGCGAGTTGGCTTGCTCGCTTCCCTCAGAAAATCGTGTCGTGACCGAGACGCCGTTACCGCTAGTCGTCAAACCGTTGCCGACACTTCCATCAAACTCAACTTTTGTTGTCCGCCGCCTGCCGATCGACTATACGATTGTCACGCAACCAGTACAAAACGACGATTCAGCAATCGCTAACCTCATGCCGCCGATCGCGTCTACGCCTTCCAAGCTAGACGAAACCGAGAGCTTACGCCAAACATTTGGTCCATCGATTTTGCCCGCCATCGATCTGCAACCGGTCGGTCTAGCGGCCCTTCGGTTAGATTCGCGATACCTTTGGAAGCACCGTGATTTTGCCAGCGTCAACCGCCTTGCCAATTCGACGCTGACGGACGAATCGACGAACGTTGCTTCTTTTCAGACGGATACGGAAAGCAAAGTTGTCCGATCGATCAGCCAACGCTCTGCTGCCGAAGTAAGCCGTTCGGAACCTCCCTCCACTCCGTTCACTACAGCCCTTCGTGGTTTGGTCGCCATCGGTCTATCAAATTTGAAGTCGATGCTTTCCAACGCCTATTCAACGGTCTCGCAACTTGAATCAGCGATCGCCACTGAACATCAAACCAAAATCGCTACCAACGAATCGCTACAACGCTAAAGAATCGTCCTGAAAAATCCTTTGTAGACGTCAACAGCGTGGTGCAGTTGCTCTATTGAGATCCATTCGTCTTTGGTGTGCGCTTGAGCGATGTTGCCGGGGCCGCAGACGACGATCGACGCCAACTCTTGAAGGACTCCTCCGTCGGTTGCATAACAGGCAGTTTGAGGTTCGGAATTGCCAGTCAAAGCCAACATTCGGCGGACAAGCTCGGAGTCGCGCGGGCCGCACATTGGTTGCGTCCCTTCGCTGACCTCCAGCACCAAACCAGCTCGCTGAGCCAAAGCCGCGATCGCGTCAACGATGCCGTGGTGATCAACGTCCGGCATCGGTCGGACAAAGATTCGTAGCTCGGCCAGACTCGTTTTGATGTTCGACGCATAAGGCTCGTTGCGAATGATCCAGTTCCACGAGAGATGCGGCGGATCAAACATCGGATTGTGAAGTGCGATGTCGCACAGCGTTTGTG
Organism: Pirellulaceae bacterium; assembly: GCA_041740995.1. Lineage (GTDB taxonomy): Bacteria > Planctomycetota > Planctomycetia > Pirellulales > Pirellulaceae > JBGSKY01. Next base: position 18,469 of record JBGSKY010000177.1, on the reverse strand, counting down.
TTCGTAAGCGCTCTAGTTCGGCAAGCGCTGGGAAAAGTAAATCGTTGGCGTTCAAACCCGATTCACCGCTTGAATGGCTGCTCTGACCGATGGCTCGCAACGTAAGTACCAGCGTTCCTTTGTGAGCGTGGATGACTTGCAAACCAGTCGGCTCGCCCACGATAGCGACGACGCCCGATTCGACCATTTGGCGAAAAATTGTCGACTGACGGGCGATGATCTTTGCTCCGACCATTCCAATCTCTTCGTCGGCGCTGACGAGAAAGTACAACGGACTGCACCCAAGTTGCGGTTGGACACGCGACATGGCCGTCAAAGCGGCGGCTAGCGAACCTTTCATGTCACACGATCCGCGACCGTAAAGCCGATCGCCGTCGCGTTTGGGTTGGAAAGCGGCCGAGGCAGTCGGCATCCAATCATCGACCGGGACAACGTCGGTATGTGCTGAGTAAGCGATGCCGCCAATGCCCTCGCCGCGACGAGCGACTAAATTCAGTTTGTCGACGCCGTTGGAATCAACGTATCCAACACGTTCGACTTCGAAGCCGTGTTGCAGCAAAAGTGAAGCGACGAACTCGGTGATCGCGACGTTGGATGTCGTAGTGACCGACGGAAATCGAATCAATTGCTCGGCAAGTTCGACAACGTCGAGGCTCATGACGCTCCATCCGATTCGCCCAGCAACCGCCCGCCGACTTTGCGTTCGACCGCTTGCACAATCCGTGTCGAAATGCTGTCGGCGGCTTCGCTGGTCAGCGTCTGTGACTCGGCTTGCATCAACACCGATATCAGCACCCGTTTCTTGTCGGCTCCATCGCGTTTGGCGTCACGATAAGTCTCTTTATAGCGAACGTCCTGTAGCAGCGGTTCGTTGATTTCGCGGACGACTTGTTCCAGCTCATTCCAAGCAAGTGGCTCGGGCACGACAAAATTGAAGTCGCGTTCGATGGCGGGGTTGGTGTTGATCGGCTTTAGAGTTGGCAACACTTGCAGACTGGCCATCAGCACTGCAACATTCAGCTCACCACCGACGAGATTTCCTTGCAGCTTCAGCTTCGATTTGACTTTCGTCGCGATCGCTCCAAACCAGCCCAATGGCTGACCGCCGAGCGATAGTTGCATTCCAGTCCCCGGTTCAGTCGCCGCATTATCCCACGCTTCCCATTTGCAAACTGCGTCCCGATTGCAGCGATAAATGATCTCCTCGACCATGCCACGAGCCATGCGATAATCGTCGGAAGTTACGAACCCGATGACTGGCGGTTCAACCACTTCGGAAGATTCAGCATTCGCCAAATAGATCGCGGCGATTTCGAACAAATTGGCTGGCTCGTTATGCAGGCTCTGATTGGTCAGCCGCGTTGCTAGCAGCGACGGCAGCAAGCTTTGTCGCAAGATCGACGCGCCTTCGAGCATCGGCATCATCGTTCGCAGCGTCGGTCGCTCGCCCCATGGCGACATCAGGTCAGCAAGATTTTCGCGAACGCACGATGGCGTCAGGACTTCGCAATATCCGCAACCGACAAGCACTGTTCGAACGCGATCAAGCAACACGTCTTTGTCGCGTTTCTGCGAAACGAAAGTCGGCACGATGGCATGTTCGCTGATATTATCGTAGCCATCGATCCGCACGATTTCTTCGATCAAATCGATCTCGCGCGGTAAGTCGCCGCGGAAGCTTGGGATCACAAACGTCGTCGCGTCACCGCCGCTTGCTTTCGAAGGGCTTGCGATCGGTTCGCAGCCCAGAGCTGTCAGAATCGACACGAATCGATCAGCTGGAATGGCTGCACCTAAAACCCGCTCGACTTGGCTGTGACGCAGCGTGACTTCGGCGTTTACGTGCTTCACCGGTTCGCTTTCAAATCGTCCGTCTGAAATCTTGCCGCCTGCGATTTCGGCGATCAACTCGCAGCATCGGGCCGCTGCCCAATCAACGTTCAATGGATCAACTCGACGTTCGAATCGGTAAGACGAAGGCGAATGCAGTTTCAAACGCCGAGCAGTCCGGCGAACAAAGAGCGGCGTGAACAACGCGGCTTCAATCACGACGTCAGTCGTGGCGGCGGTGATCTCCGAATCGGCACCGCCCATGATGCCAGCAATCGCAAGCGGCCCACTGGAATCAGCGATGACGACGGTGTGCGGGTCGAGCTCGTAAACTTTATGATCGATCGCCGTGAATTGTTCTTTGGCCGCCCCAGCACGGACCACAATCTTGCCGCCGTTGATCTTCGCGAGGTCAAATGCGTGTAGAGGCTGGCCGCATTCCATCATGACGTAGTTTGTTGCATCCACGACATTGTTGACGCTGGCAACATTGACCGATTTGAGGCGATTAACTAACCATTCCGGTGACGGTCCAACGCGGATGCCTCGGACGACGCGAGCCGTGTAACGCTGACATCCATCGGGCATCTCATTGGTGACTTGCAACGAATCCGTTGTGTTCGCTGCGGTCAGTTTCGCCAAATCCATTTTGAGCGCCGGCAGCTTCAGTGGATTGCCCAGCAGTACGGCTGCTTCGCGAGCAATACCGATGTGCCCGAGCAGGTCGCCACGATTGCTGGTGACTTCCAAATCGAGCACCGTATCACTGCCGACCGTGGTTGTCGATTCGTGATTGAGCCCAGAGAGTGCGAACCGGTCAGCTAGTTCCTCCGGCGATATGTTCAGCTCGACAAGTTCCGCGAGCCATTCCAGTGATACGAGCATTTATGCGATCCATTTCGAAGGTAGCGAAACTCGCCAAGTGTTTCGGCATCTTCAATTTTTATCGGGCTTCTGCGAATTGTCTGCTGATACATCCGAAGTCTTGGCGACTTCAACTACGGCTTGTTATCGCTTCAACTAGAACTGCTTCAAAAATCGGACGTCGCCTTTGAACAAGTCGCGGATGTCAGTGATTTGGTAACGTCTCATACAGAGCCGCTCAACGCCGAGTCCGAAAGCAAATCCAGACCATTCTTCAGGATCGTAACCGACTTGTTGCAGCACGTTCGGGTCGACAATGCCAGCTCCGCCGAACTCGATCCAAGAGTCTTGCCAGTGGTAATCGACTTCGACGCTGGGTTCGGTGAAGGGGAAAAACGACGGGCGAAAACGAACTTGTACATCGTCCCCAAGATAGCTGGACGCAAACATTCGCAGCACGGTTTTCAGATGCGACATGTTCACATGACGATCGATCCACAAACCTTCCATCTGATGAAACATCGGGAAGTGCGTTGCGTCGGCTGCGTCAGGCCGATATACCCGACCGATGGAGATGATTCTCAGCGGCGGTTGTTGGCCTTCCATGACGCGGATTTGAACGGTCGACGTTTGGCTGCGGAGCAATTTCGAGTCGGCACTGGCGGCTGACGTCTTGGCTGCCGTTTGTAGGTAAAAGTTATCTAGTGGATCGCGAGCCGGATGATCTTCCGGAATGTTGAGCGCAATAAAATTGTGCCAAGTGTCTTCAACCTCGGGGCCTTCGACGACCGAGAACCCGAGTCGCCCCATAATTTCTTTGAGGTGCTCTATCGTTTGAGTGATCGGATGCAGATGACCAATCGCGGGTCGAATACCGGGCAGCGTCGCATCGAAACCGGGCTTGCCTGATTTAGTTTTCGGCTGCGCGCCGCCGATTCGTTCGGTCGCCTGTTCGAAAAGCTGATTGATCGCTTGGCGGACTTCGTTCAACCGTTTTCCGCCAGCGGGGCGATCAGCGCGGTCGAGGACGCCCATCAATTTTTCGACCGTTTTGATTTGGCCGTTTTTTGCACCCAGCAACCGAACACGTTGTTCTTCCAACTGTTCGGCGGATGTAACGCTGTTGAGGGCCGAACCTGCATCAGCCGCCAGATCGTCCAATGCGGTCAACAAGTTCGGCAGCGACATTTAAGCTTCCAACACAGCCTTGACTTGAGCCACCACGGCGCTGAACGCCTCTGGCTCGTGGATTGCCATCTCCGAAAGGGTCTTTCGATCCAGTTCGATGTTCGCTTTGATCAGGCCAGCAATAAACTGGCTGTATCGAAGATCGTGCATTCGAACGGCGGCGTTGATGCGGATGATCCACAGCCGACGGAAATCGCGACGTTTACGGCGACGGTCACGATAAGCGAAACGGCCAGCACGGACCAGGTTTTCTTTCGCTGTTCGATACAATCGACGACGACCGCCGACGTAACCTTCCGCTCTTTGAAATAACTTACGCTTGGCTTGTCGCCGAGCGGCACCTTTTTGTGTACGCATGACAAATCGATTAAGCAGCCCTTTTCGCTGCTGTTGTGCGTCTCAGGCCGCTGACTCAATGGTCGGCTGTTAATGCCCAGACAACTGGTAATATAGTGAGCGGCCGATCGGACCAGCATCACGTTTGGAGTAACCTGCAATTGCGACGTCGTGGTAGCGAAAGCCGACAGGACTTTCGGCGATTTTCGCACTTAACAGTCGCAACAAAACTCTTGCCGAGTTTCGCTACTGCAAAACTTCAGCGTTAATAGCTGTAGCCGCGCAGCGAGTCTTGGATAGTGCGTTCGAAATTGATTTCCAGAACACGCGTTCCTCTCAATTGGCGAATCTTATTTCCAGACTTGCTGATCGCCAGATGGCTAGTGCCAGCCTTGCGATGCTTAACCTTGCCAGAGGCGGTCAAGCGGAAACGTTTTTTCGTACCTTTGTGAGTCTTTTGCTTGGACATTTATCGAATTCCATCCATCAGACGCGAGTAAATCGCGTGGTAAATTGGTCTCAGAAAAAAGCAATCATTCAAGCTGCTACTTCCCCCCGAAACTTGCAGGTCGCAGATTTTAGCGAAAGCGGTTGGTGAGTCAAGGGGAAGATAGGGTTTGAGAGTTGGCTAATCGCGAAACGAAGAATCGTTAGCGGCACGGCGCGAGCCATCCGGTTCTTCGTCAAGCGAACTTGGCCGTTGTCAGAATAATAGAAGAACCGGAGGGCTTGCGCCCATACCGCTACGGTTGACGAAAGCGAAACGAAGCATTGTTAGCGGCACGGCGCGAGCCGTCCGGTTCTTCGGCAAGCGAACTTAGGTAATTTGGCGAAACTTCGCTTGAGTCGCTTCGTGGCAACATTCTTAAAGACCGTCAAAATCCGAAAATTCGCTTTCTTTATCACGACCGGACTGCCGAAGATACTTTGGACAGAATGCAGACCAAACGACTGACCGGTGACTCAACACGAGCATCGGGCGGCGTCCATTCGTGGCTTTGGTGGTTTGCACATTGCAAATCATCATTGTTCGTTGTCCTGAATGCGAGATCCTTTGTGGATAGCTCGTATGACAGCGATCGGGACCAATCAAGCTTCATCGTAGGAGGAGTTCCATGCGACGTTATTTCCTGGGCATGGCGATCGCATCGCTAACCGTAGCGAGCCCAATCGCAGCCCAAGCTGGTGATCGTGAGATCGCCGACTCAATCGTTCAAACCTTGCAAAGCCGACAAAATAGCGGCTCGCTCAAGGATTTCGACATCGATCTGGCAGTTGACGCCGGCGTTGTCACTGTCAGTGGTACTGTTGCCAACGCTGCGCAGGCTTTGGCGGTCGTTGAAGCCTCGCGGGGAACTCCCGGCGTGATTGAGATCGTGAATGAAATCACGGTTCGAAGCGCTTCGCCAGTCAACCCAGTGGTCGCAAAGACCCAGTCGGCTGACTCCAAAGTCAAGACGCAGTCCGACGCGGCGTCCTACGTGGCCCAGGCATCCGGTGAATCTGTCCTCGCTCCTGCAAACGAACCGCCAGCGATGCACGACGTCGCTCATGGCGTTTCGCCAGCCGACGCGAAGATCACCGACGCGATTTTAACGAAGCTTTCGGCAATCAAGAGTGAAGGCGCGCTGCGAAACTTTGAGCTAGACGTCTCCACCGTTCGCGGTGAAGTCTGGACACGCGGCTACGTTTCGACGCCTGAACAAAAGCAGTTGGTACTTTCGACCATCCAGCACGTTCCAGGTGTGACCAAGATTGTTGACGATGTGAACTTGCTGACCAAGCCGGGCAATCCAATCGCGATGGCGTCTGATTCGCACGTCGTATCGCAATCAAGCATGCCGGTTTCCGGATTCCAAGGTGCACCGAAGCCATTCGCTCCTAGCCAATTGGCCAACTTCCAAGGCTCAATGGTTTACGACCCATCTTGCCAACAAGGTGGTTATGCTGGCGGCGGTTATCCAAGTGCTCCGATGGGCGGCCAAATGGGCGGTCCAATGCCAATGGGTGGCGGTCCAAGCTATGGTGCGGGCGTTTCACGCTACGATACCCCACAACAACCCAACTACGCATGGCCAAGCTACGCGGCGTATCCGAACTACGCAGCCGTGACTTATCCGAAGCAATACAGTGCGTCGGCGTGGCCATACATCGGCCCTTTCTATCCGTACCCGCAAGTTCCATTGGGATGGCGTAAAGTCGCCCTGGAATGGGACGATGGACTGTGGTACCTCGATTTTTCGAGCAAGAACGGCTACTAAGCTGGGCTGAAAAAAATAGTGAATACTGTGGCAAGGCCTTGCAAGGTGATCGCTGTCGAAGCGAACCGAATGCAAGGCCTTTTTTCGTTTGCCGTTGCTCGTTTGCCTCGCTTTTTTTCGTAAGCTGATGCTTCTGACGCGTGGCTTATTAGGACTGCCGGGTCAGCACAACTCCGGCTTCCGAAAAGCTAGAAGACGCGCTATCCGAAAAGGGGTCTGCCCTCTCCGTTCCTCCAAAGGTTCAAAGCCCTGTTCAGATAGGTTTTAAGAGGCGTAAGCTTCAGCCGCAATAAAATTTGGAGAAGGCAATTAATTTAGCGAACGTTCCGCATGCTCTATGGGGTCGACAATGTCTGTATTACACTGTTACTCGTCGCAGATTGATCTTTGCATTGCCGAGGACCGATCCCTGGCCTGAGAGTCGACTGCAGTCGATCGCGATCAGCCGTTCCAAATCCTTTCATTCCAATTTCGATTCGCACATGCTTACCAAAACGGATATTCGAAAAGCGGCTCACGACAATCGACGCGCCCAGGCTGACAAAGAAGAAGTCTCGATCCAAATCGTGGATCGATTCATGCAACTACCGCAATACGTGACTGCCAAAACGGTGATGTTTTACGTCGATGTCCGCGACGAAGTCCGCACACGCCAAGCTCTGCCGGCGGCACTGGCCAGCGGAAAACGAGTTGTAATCCCGTATTGCCTCGATGGTGAATTGGAACTGTTCCATTTGGAATCGATGGATGAACTTGAGCTTGGCATGTACAAAATTCTTGAACCTGCCCAATCGCTGAGAGACCTCGTAGCCAAACGACTACAACCGACCGATTTAGACCTTGTAATGGTACCCGGTGTCGCATTTGATCAACACGGCGGGCGAACCGGTCACGGCAAAGGCTACTACGATAAATTGCTACAGCACGCACGGCCAGACGCTCCGCTGATTGCACTGGCTTTTGAATGCCAAATGTTCGAGCAAATTCCAGTCGAATCACACGACATTTATATGGACGCAGTAGTCACCGAAAAAGCGATCTACACCGGCAAAGGCCGAAAAGTGTAAATCTTAGACCTGGAAAGATACTGCGATATTTTATGTGATCGACATTGTCAAAGCAGTAACCGGTTGGAAATTTAGACTCTCTCCGTTCCTCCAAAGGGTCAAACTCTTTTCGGGTAGGCTCTTATCCTACGGTTGCGAAGGCTTGTGAAGTGATCGCTTCGCCGACTGACCATTCAGAGAAGTCGTTGGGGTTTCGGACAATCCGATTGTAGACCGTATCGCGTTCTACCGGCTCAAAGCCTGCTTCGGTAATCAGCCCTCGAATCTGATCGACGCTCAACATTTCCGGAGTCGTCGCGCCGGCATTATGATAAATCAGCTCGTGGCGAACCGTTCCGTCGATATCATCAGCACCATAAGCCAAGGCGGTCTGCGCCGTCCCAATGCCCAACATGATCCAGTACGCCTTGATGTGCGGAACGTTGTCGAGCATTAAACGGCTGACCGCAACAGTTCGTAAATCCATCATCGACGACGGTTTGCGAATGCCTGTCAGCTTTGTATTCTCGGGATGGAAAGCGAGCGGAATGAAAGTTTGAAAGCCGTTCGTTTTGTCCTGCAAATCGCGGAGTCGCAACAAGTGATCAATCCGATGATAAGCTTGCTCCAAATGTCCGTAGAGCATTGTGCAGTTGCTTTTAATTCCGCATTCATGCGCCGTTTGATGGACCTCAACCCACTTGTGCGAATTCGCTTTGTGCTCGCAAATTTGGTCCCGAATTTCAGGGTGAAAAATCTCGGCGCCGCCGCCCGGCAATGACCCAAGTCCGGCTTCTTTCAAATCGAGTAGAATGTCGCGAATTGAACGCTTGGTCAAAAATTCGAACCAGCTAATTTCAACGGCAGTCCACGCCTTCAAATGCAGCTTCGGATAGTTGGCATGCAGCAAGGCGATCATGTCACGATACCATTCGTAACCAAGCTTGTGATGCAGACCGCCGACAATGTGCATTTCGGTACAACCATTATCAATGGCTTCCTTACCGCGCTGTAGGATTTGTTCGTCGCTGAAAACGTACCCTTTCGGGTCACGCAGGTCTGAGCGAAACGCACAAAAACGGCAGCGGTAAATGCATACGTTGGTCGGGTTAAGGTGCGTGTTGATGTTGTAATATGCAACGTCGCCGTGCATTTTTCGACGAACGAAATCAGCTAGCTCACCAATTTCGTGCAGCGAGATCGCTGGATCATAAAGTGCGATGCCGTCATCGAGCCCCAATCGTTGTCCGCAGCGAACTTTCTGTGAAATGTCTCGGAAGCGAGCTTTTGCGTCGGCGTTTTTCATCGAAATTCAATAATCAAATAACAGAATTATGCGGCGGACAAATTCCGGCCCAGCCGCCAGCCTATGGTAACGTCATCTCATCACCACCACGAGTCTAACCCGCCAGCGACTAGAAAAACTAACCCAACGACCGCGTTGGCTTGGAAAAATGCGAGATTCACGCGGCTGAGGTCATTCGGATTGACTAGCCAATTTTCGTAAACCAGCACAATTGCGATCAGCGCGACCCCGGATCCGTAAATCCAACCGAGTCTCAGTTGCGGGCACAAAAATAGAATCGCGATCGCCGGAATCAGCATCAACAAATGTAACAGAGCGGCCAAACGGAGCGAAGCAGCCACTCCCAGCCGTGCGGGCAGTGAGAAATGGCCGCTGCGTCGATCGAAATCGCTGTCTTGTGTCGCGTAAATCACGTCGAAGCCGGTTACCCAAAGCAGGACAGTCAGCCCCAAAAGTCCGGCCGGTAATAAATCGGCAGGATTCACAAGTAAAGCTTCGCCGCGAAACGCAACCCAAACGCAAACCGGAGCCAGCATCAGCGAAAAGCCTAGGAAAAAGTGGACCAACGACGACCAACGCTTGACAAAACTGTACATCGCCAACACCGCCAGAACAGGCGAAGCGAGTACAACAGGCAACCAATTTGGCAGAAAAAGCAAGCAACCTGACAAGAAAACCACGGCATTAAAACTGGCAAAAACCGCTGCGTCGCGAACCGAAATCAGCCCGGCTGGCAAATGACGTTTTTCTGTCCTAGGATTAGCGGCGTCCTGTCGTCGATCGGCAATGCGATTGACAGTCATCGCAAAGTTTCGGGCGGAAACCATGCAGACAAACATTCCGAGCCAACGCAAAGGCTGCAATATTTCCATCATTGAACCGCCCTCGCGATTGGCCAACGCAAGGCACCAAATAGCTGACAGAAGCGCGAATGGCATCGCAAAGATGGTATGGCTGAACCGCACCATTTCCAGATACAAACGAGCTCGGCCCAAAAAGGGCAGTTCGGTTTTTGAAAGTGTTGAAGGAATGTTAGGACCTTTCTGTGGGCAATTGGCAAAGTTTCGACCGAAGTGAAGATACATGTTGTAACTGTCAAATAGCTTTGTTCAAACTTTGAAAAAGGGTGTTTTCTAAATTAGCTTTCAACGGTTATTAAGACGCGAGCCGAGAGCGGTAGGACGCAAGCCCTTCGGCTTATAACACTAACGGAAGCTCGCGGTCCTTCGTTTTATAACATTAGCGGAAGGGCGCGAGCCCTCCGGTTTTTCGGAGTCAATTACGAACCCGACGGCTTGCGCCGAACACTTAAGGTTGTAAATTATTGTTGGACGTTGCCCTGGCAGCTTTTCACTCTTCACACGATTCGTCCAGACCAACCCTCTCAAAACGCAGGCGCACAAGTGAGAACGATCGCAATTGGAGATATTCACGGGTGCTCCGCCGCATTAAAACGGTTGCTAGCGGCTGTTGAACCGACGAGCGAAGACACGCTTATATTCTTGGGTGATTATGTGGATCGCGGACCCGATTCGCGAGCCGTGCTGGAAATACTTTCAACCCTAGCTGCTCCATCAAGAAATGTCTTCCTTCGCGGTAACCACGATTCGATTATGCAGCTTTGGTGTGAAGGCCAAGTCGATCAAGCAATGTGGGACATGATCGGCGGCGCAGCGACGCTGGCAAGCTACGATTTTTGTCAGCCGAGCGAGGTCCCAAGACACCATCTAAAATTTCTTGAAGAGTGTGTTAATTACTTTGAAACCGAAACACACATCTTTGTTCATGCAAACTATCACGCGAATATGCCGATCGCGACGACTGATCAAGAAACACGGCTTTGGTCGCACTTGATGTGGCCGCTGCCCAAACCGCATTGCAGTGGCAAGACGGTTGTTGTTGGTCATACTCCGCAAACCAATGGGAATGTTGCTGATTTCGGTCACTTGGTTTGTTTGGATACGTTTTGCTTTGGAGGCGGATATTTGACGGCCTACGATGTCGATCGTCGAACTGCTTTGCAAGTTGATTTGCATGGCAAGATCGTCCGGAATTGGAACGGCGTTCCGAAGGGAAATTGGCTCAGCAAGCTAACGACACGATGGTTCATCCCGCTTGGAAAGACAACGTCGGAACACCAACTGGCGACGCACTAATTTTTCAACTGACCGGTACTATCTCTCCAGTGACCGATGGCGAATCTGACTTTGTTCCATCTTTTTCGATCCACTCGCCCGGATCAACTCCAACGTCATAGCCGAATTGCCCGATGAACCAGGCGTAAACACGGTAGAAAAATGGCACGATGAACAACACTAAAACGGTTGTCATCAACAAGCCAAATGCCAAGCTGGTCGCCATTGGAATGAGCACTTGCGCTTGAAAAGATTTCTCCATCAACATCGGCGTCAGCCCCGCAATCGTCGTCACGCTAGTCAGCAGCACCGCCCGCAGACGTCGTTGTCCGGAAAGCTCAAGAGCTTCCATTAACGGTATGCCTTCGCGAACCGAACGGTTGATAAAGTCGACCATGACGATCGAGTCGTTCACGATAACGCCTGAAAGCGTTATAATACCGAACAGGCTGTACAAGGTAAGCGACAATCCCATGAAGGCATGACCATAGATCGCGCCAACGATGCCAAAGGGAACAATCGTCAGAATCAATATCGGTTGAAGGTAAGAGCGGAATTCCATAACGAGCAAAATGTACATCGCTAGCATCGCCACCCCGAAGCCGATCAACATGCTTTGAAACGCTTCGGCAGTTTGCTGTTGCTCGCCTTCCCATCGAAAGCGAAGCGTCGGATATTTTTCCATCAACTTCGGAACCAATTCGTCTTGCAGTGATTTCGCGATCGTGAATGCGTTGGCCCCTTTCTTCACGTCGACGTCGGCTGATACAGTGATCGATCGATATTGGTCAAGCCGATTGATTTCGTTATATCCCCGCTCGACTTTGACCTCTGCCAGCTCTAAGAACGGACGCTCAACGCCATCCTTGCCGATGACGCGAATGTTCTGAAAGTCGGCCAGCGATTGTCGTTGTTGTTCGGGATAGCGAACCATCAACTTCACTTCGTGCCGCCCGCGTTGGAGCCGCATGACTTCGGCGCCGTAGTACGAGCTGCGAATCGCTTCGGCAAGATCATTCGTTGTAACACCAAGCGGCTGAGCGGACTCTTTAACTTTGAACTGAAACTCGTACTTGCCAGGCACATTGTCGTCGCGAATATCGTCGACGCCTTCGAACGTTGCCAACATCGCTTTGCACGCTTCGACCGCCGCTTCCAATTGTGGTTGTGCCACAGTCGGCGCTAGCACCTTGAACTCCAGCGCTTTGCCGCCCGGCCCCATATTGGCGGCGTTATAAGTCACTCGTTCGGCACCCGGAAAATCGCCAGCCTTTGTGCGCCAGCGGTTGATCACTTCCTGGCTCGTGATGTTTCGCATCGTGGCATCATGCAGCTCACAAGTGACTTGGCCAACGCTTGATCCAGTTCCCGTCGCGGCCTGGTTTGGACCGCCGTCACCGCTAGAGTAGCCGACCTGTAAAAACGTCAATTTGACAGGGCCGTTGATCCCACCAGCTTTCTCTGGGGGCGGAGTGATATTCGTCTTATTGGCTACTTCTTCATCGTAAATTTCTTGCGACAATTCTCTCGCCGCGCTTTCAATACGGCGAACGGCGCTAGTTGTGACCGACGCCGGCGTACCACTCGGGTAAACCACCTGCGCAATCACGTTCTTGCCGTCCAGTTTTGGAAAGAATTCAAACGGAACTGCACCAGAACGAACCAACGCCGCGGCCGTAATACACATGAACAAACCAAATGAAATTGGTAATAGTGGATATCGCAGCACGGCCCACAGCACGGGTACATAAATTCGTTTGTTGAACCACTCCAAGCCTTTGTCCGCCCATTTTCCTAGAAACTCAAACAGCTTTGCGAGCGGCATTAGCGGAACTGTCAAGATCGACAAAAGTCGCTTCATCGACGATTGCTTTCCATGCTCGTCGTGCGACAGGTGACCTGGCAGTGCAAAGCAAACTTCGGCTAGTGAAATAAGCAGCATGGCGATAATTGCTAGCGGCATCACTGCGATAAACTTCCCCATCACGCCGGTCACAAAGAACAGTGGCATAAAAGCGACAATAGTGGTCGCAACACTCGATGTAACCGACGGAAGGACTTCACTAGCGCCATCAATGGCGGCTTGTAAATTTGACTTGCCTAATAAACGATGTGCATAAATATTTTCACCGATCACGATTCCGTCATCGACCACAATACCGACGGCCATAAGGAAAGCGAACATGCTGAGCATATTGAGCGTCTGACCGGCCGCCAGCAGCACGATGCCTGCACCAAAAACGCTAATTGGAATGCCGACCGCAACCCAGAATGCCAACCTTGGATTCAAGAAAATTGAAAGCATCAAAAAGACGATCAAACCGCCTTGCAGACCGTTGTCACGAAGCATCCGGATTCGGTCTCGAACGTCAACTGACTCGTCACCCCAAGCCGTGATTTTATAGCCCGGTGGCGCGGCTGCTGTTGCGACAAATTCGTGGACTTGGTCGGTCAAACTGAGCAAATCTTCTTGGCTGCTCCGCTCAATCAAAATGACTTGTGCAGGGTGCCCGTCAATCTCGCTAATCGAAGTCACGTCTTCGAATTGATCACGGACACGCCCAAGATCGCCGACAGTCAGAACTGCTCCGGTGGCTTGTGTGACGACCGGCAGCTTGCTGATGTCGTCTCCATAATCTCTTTTGTTTTTGCCTCGAAGTAAAATTTCTTGCCCATCGGATTTAATCTGACCGCTAGGCAATTCCATATTTTCTCGTCGAAGGGTGCTGGCAACATCACTGAGCGTCAAACCATACTTGCGGAGCGTATCTTCAGACAGTTCGACGTCGATCTGATACGGCTTGCCGTTGATGATTTCGGCCTGCGAAACCGCTGGCAAGTCGAGTAAACGTTCGCGGGTCTCTTCGGCCAGTGTTCGCAATCGCAACTCAGCCTCGTCGGATCGATCATCAGGGCCGATGATCGCAACTCGAATAGCCGGGGATCGAAAGGTGATTTGTTCAACAGTCGCGCGTTCGCTGAGCTGAGGGAATTTGACGCTAATTCGATCGACGGCTGACCGAATTTCGGAAAGGACTCTTTGCGGATCGGTATTGCTCTGCAATTCAGCCAGCGTATAACCGCCACCCTCGCGAGCGATGCTGGTAATCTTTTTGATGCCCGCTAGCGACTGAATTTCCTCTTCGATTTTGGTGCAGATCCCCGTTTCGACTTCGTCTGGCGAAGCGCCAGGATATGGCACGGTTATGAGCACGACTTCGAGCTGAAATTCGGGGAACGTTTCCCTCCTCATCATGAAAAACGAGGCGAGTCCCAATCCGAGCGTGATCACCAGCAAAACATTGATGCCGGGGCTGTTTCGCACCGCCCAACGAATGATATTTTTCATTTCCAGACAACCCAAATCGCGATGTGTGTGCCCAGCAGAACGTTCGGAAGGAACCGGCGTAGGCCTCTCGCTATCACTATAGCCCGTCGACGAGATTTAAGACAGAAGGTTTAGGTGGCAGCATGCCCGAACAAATTGTTGATCGACGAGACAAAGTCGATATGGCTCCGATTGAGCTTCTTTCCAATGGTGGAAACCTTTCGTTCATCTGAAGTGTTGTCGTCGAAAAATGACAACAGATTCACTCTGATAGAAGAGTCAGTCTGCTTGGAATGTTGAAAAATCTTGCTCCGACGGAGTAAACCAACGGAGGCAGGATTCGAGATGGTCGTTTGGTTAGCTGGCGAAACTTTTGCTTGGCAGGAAGAGCGCACGCCAATGCAAAGGCTCGCGCTTTCGAAAGCAGCAAAACGAGGTAGATGGTTACCCATGAGAAAAACTCACTCTGCGAGGGCTGTCCAAGCGAACGGACCAATATCTTGCATTTGCGATATCTTCTTCATCGAGACGCTTTGCCCTCATTGATGACGTCTCGTTTGCTCAGCACAATTCCGTGACTCGTCGATGATTACATTTCGATAACGACTTTGCCGACATGTTGTTGACTGGCGAAGTATCGGTACGCATCGATCGATTGGCTGAATGGAAAAATCCGATCGATTACCGGTTTGATTCGGTGCTTGGTAATAAAGTCTAAAGCCGATTGGTGCATCGTTCGGCTACCAACATAGATGCCGCGAATGGTCAACAAATTAAAAACGCTCAGCATCGGGCTGATCTTTGCCGATGGGGAATCAAGTACGCCGATCAAATGAATATACCCCCCAACTTTGCCGCTCTTAAGCGACCTTTCTAGCGTGCCAGGACCGCCGACTTCGATTACGTGATCGACACCAAGTCCATCTGTCAGACGCTTTACTTCTTTGTGCCAGTCGTCATGCGTTTTGTAGTTGATGGTTTCATTGGCACCAAATGATTTGGCTTGGTTCAATTTTTCATCGCTGGACGAAGTAATAACAGTCGAGGCTCCAGCGGCGCTGGCAAACTGTAACGCGAAAATCGATACACCTCCGGTGCCGAGCAACAAAACACTCTGGCCACGTTGTAAATTGCCGGATACGAAGAGAGCATGCCAAGCCGTCACGGCGGCGCACGGGATAGTCGCCGCCTCGGCATAAGACATCGATGCAGGGATTGCGACGAGCGACTCTGCGGCGACGACTACGAATTCGGAGAGGACGCCGTCAACGCCACCGCCCAAGCAGGTCTTCAGAACGGCATCAGTCGGCGGACCATCGATCCAATCACGAACGAAAATGGGACTGACTCGATCGCCGACTTTCCACCGCGTAACGTTTGGACCAAGTGCAACGACTTCGCCCGCGCCATCAGAAAGCGGAACAACTGGTCGAGTATCGTTTCGCAAGTATCCGCCTGCCGCGACGCCGAGGTCGCGATAGTTTAATGACGCTGCAGCAATGCGCACCAGTACTTGGCCAGTTCCAGGATTTGGGGTCGGCTGATCGATCTGCTCAATCGCCTCGAAGCCTTGGTCCGTCGTTATAAGATAAGTCTTCACAATGTTCCTTTTGAAGGAGAAAATTCGAGCAGCGGCGCAGTCTACGTGTACGCTTACTCTTTTCTATGAAGTCGAATCTCGATCGGCTTCTTCCAATCGGGCGGCTCGACTAAAGTAATCGCTTTCTCACCGACGTATGCTCGGCCTTGATATAAGGTTGTGGCAATCACTGTGTACTTGCCGGCCTCGAGATCGCCAAGCTTGAATTTGCCGTTGCCTGAAACGGTCTTTTTATCGTCCAATTCTTTAATGATGACCTGAGTTGCTGTCGGCGGCGCGTTGTTGCTAGTTCCAAACAAAAGCACGCCTTCGATTGGACCCTTGAATGCCGGTTTCGGCGGCTCGGCTGGCTGTGCTGGATTGCCTGACGGGTTTGAAGCGGGCGGCGGCGGAACCGGTTTGGGAATGATTTGTAATTCCGACGGTTGCGACTGCGACTCCAAACCGACAAAGTCGCGGACCTTGAGTGAAATTAAATACTTGCCAGGAACCATGCTTTCAGTCGGTAATACAAAATTTCGGATCAGGAAACTTCGACCAGATCGCTTTACATTATCCAGTGGGATCGTGATCCAGTCTTCCTTCTGTCGAGGGCGCGACGCGTCGGCCGTTTGAATCATGACTTCGGCAATTTGTGAAGCATCCGTAATCGTTGCTGATAGCTGTGTTTGTTTTCCCACCTGAATCACTTCATCGGTAAGCTGCTGATTCGCCACCGGTTGCTCGCCGTCAATCGTGATGGGTGCCAGTTCGTAATCGTTCTCGCGACCGCTTGGCTCGCTCACATGCAGCTTGAAATTTGAACTAAATGATCGTGTAGCGTCCTGCAAACTGAAATCAAACTCCCAGTCGACCACATCGCAGCGCAGTGAGAGAATTCCTGATTCAGGTTTTCGGAGCCGGATATTCAATTGCCGATCACCATAAAACGAACGGAAGTCTGGGCGACTACTGATTTGCAGTTGCGAGTATTTTTGGTCGCGATCCACCTTGGATTCCAATGGCCAATCGAGCAACATTTTTACGTGAACTTGTGTTTCTAGTGGACCTTTGAAAACCGCGCCGAAAGGTTCAATCGGCAGCGGTGTTTCCGCGAAAGGGTCGATTGAGCCAAACTGATAGACAATCGTGCCCGAAGATATGTTTTGCAGACCTTGATGATCCGGTCGAATCAAAACTCCGCCTCGAGTGTCCAATGGATTGAGTTCATAGACCAAGGCTCGCGGCCAACTGTCGACGTTGAGCCAAATCTCGAGCGGGTCACGCCGTGTTCGACCGGTTGTTGCGACAAAATCGATTTGTGAAAGTTCTGGATTTAAAATACCACTTCGGCCTGCAAACTTATCGTCGCTCTGTTGCCAATTGAGAGTCTCCCATTCGACTTTGACTGGCGCCTTCATCGCAAAATCCGCCGGCGTGATATCCGGTTGGCCGTCGATATTGTTGTCTTGGAAATTGACTGACACGTTGATCGTGTTGTCTTTGGCAACATTTGCAGCAGCTTTTAAAAACTTCGATGCGGGGACTGGTTCGATTTCCAGCCACTGTTTCCAAACGGTGTTATTTCCGGTGACTTGGACCAGCAAAATCATGCCGTAGTCGACGTTGAAATCTGAGGTTGCCGAGTTGGCCGTCGGCGCAGGCGTTGCGTCGGTCGGATTGGCAAGTGCATCGCTCGACTCGAACTCGATGACAGAAGATTTTCCTGGCGCCAAGTTCACGGGCTTAGAGCGCGCGATCGTTTTCAGCTCGGACCGGCGCAGATTCTCCACGCCTTCGATCAAGCGACCTTCTCGATCAAGCAATCGACCGCGCGCCGATGCGCGTTGACCGAAGCTGGCCAATTCGATCGTGCATTCCAAGTCGCTGCGATCGGTGTTGGTCGCTATGATCTGGAATTGATAATCGTGTCCTGCAAAAGGCTGGAGTGTGAAGCATCGATTGATCGGGATAATCGGTTCCCATTTCGTTTCGCTGTTTCGGCGCACCAACTGGTTAGTAACAATTTTGATCGGCTCTTCGACCGGCGCCAAAACCTGCAAGGTATCAACCAACGGAGCTTCTGTCACGCTTTCGATTCGATATCGTAGCCGCACGACGGCACGGTCTGGAGTGTTCGGCGCGAGCTTGATAGTCAACGGCAAAATCCATTGACCGGGATCGCCTGTCTCTCGACGTTGCTCACGAATTTCTTGCTGATTCATCACCAGCGGCGCGATAGACCAACTGCCGTTCTTGAGCAGAATTTCCAGATGCTCGGCCGCAATGGTGATGCGATCTATTTCGTCGGGAGATTCGATTTCGGTGACCAACAGTTCGACATTGATTTCGCGCAATGGATCAACCACGGTGAGCGCGTTATTTAGAAGTTTGCGCGAGTCGAAATCGCGCCAAACGACCGTTCGCTCAGAGGGCAACTTTGGGCGTTGAGGAATGGCTGGCATCTGCAAATTAGGCGAAATAGATTTCACATCGCGGGAGCAAAGATCACGCCCGTCGAGCAACAACCAAGCAGCTTCGGGCAGCGTTTTGTCGTTGCGCAATTGTTCTTGAATTTCCTGATTGGCAGTGATGG
>JBGSKY010000176.1:0-2380 GCA_041740995.1 Pirellulaceae bacterium | reverse complement strand
GGTATCGCCATTGATGAAATGATCTTTATTGGCGACGCGATTTTTCCTGGCGGCAACGACTATCCAGCCCAGCAAGCCGGTGTCGTTTCAATCTGCGTTCGTGATCCCAATGACACGAAACTGGTGACCGAAGCCATCATCGCTTGTTTGATTGGATCTGGTGAGCCGAACGCGCAAGCGTCGGGTAATAGAGCACGCGAAAACAAGCGTGTTTCATATCCGAGGCTAGCGTCCACGGCTCACAAAGGAATCTAATGTCAAATTTGCAATTGCAACGACTTGGAGTATTGATGGAGCCGGAGCCTGGCAATCCGATGGAAGTCGAAGGAGTTCTGAACCCAGCGGCTGCGCGCGGACCAGATGGCATGCTGTATCTGTTTCCAAGACTCGTCGCCAAGGGCAACTACTCTCGCATCGGCATAGCGCGTGTGAAGTTCAACGACGATGGCGATCCAGACGGAGTCGAACGGCTGGGCATCGCACTCGAACCGCAAGCGGACTACGAACTTCGAGCGGATGGCAGTGGCGGGTGTGAGGACGCGCGAGTTACTTATGTTGAACCGCTTCAGTATTACGTTATGACTTACACCGCGCATTCGCCGAGCGGCCCACGAATCGCCCTGGCGATTTCGCAGGATTTGTTCCACTGGGAGCGGATCGGGTTAGCAACTTTCGAGCCTTTCCAAGGGATTGATTTCGTCCACGTCGATAATAAGGACGCAAGTATCTTTCCCGTTGCGATTCCCAATCACACTGGCAAAATGCAACTGGCACTCATCCACCGTCCGCTTTTTCCCGGCACCCGCCCCGAAGAAACGGCTTGTGAGTCCGACGCTCGTATTGTGGATCGCGCGCATGAGAGCATTTGGATTTCGTACTGTCCGATGCCAAACAAAGGCATGACCCCGCATCGACCTGGGCTATTCAATTCGCATCACCGCCTGGCTACTCCTGTATCGCTTTGGGAGAAACTTAAGATCGGCGGCGGCGCTCCCCCTATACTCACGCGACATGGTTGGCTGATCGTCTACCACGGCGTCAGCAAGATCGATGACCCGACCAACGACGAACGACAGCTTTGTTATTCAGCCGGTGTGATGGTGCTGTCAAAGAAGCATCCGCAGAACATTCTCTATCGTTCAGAACAGCCCGTGCTAACGCCGGAACGGTATGACGAACGCCACGGAACAGTTGCCAATGTCGTGTTCCCCACCGGAATCGACCGCCGCGACGATCTTGGTACTCCTGATCGCTTCGATGTCTATTACGGAATGGCCGACAGCCGCATCGGCGTCGCTCGCCTTGATCTGCCAGAGCATCTGCCCAACAGCCCGCTAGCTTTAACAACGAGTCAGCTTGCGGACTGTTGATTTAGAAACATCCATCAGTCGACGTGCGTTAGCATGCGGTTGCCAAACGTTCCGAAGAGAACCGGACGCTAGAGCGCAGCGGCTGATTTGAGAGAGAACTGGATTCCACGATGTCATTAAAAATTTACCTTATCCGACATGGCGTAACGCAGTGGGCTACGAACACGATCGCAGTGATCAACCAGCCATCGCATTGTGGAATTCAACTCCAACTAAGGAACCATCACGATGACGGTGCAATCCACCATGAACAAGTCGACAACGAGCAACAGCGGCAAGGTGGTCGCCGTGCGCGGCAGCGTTGTGGATGTTTGCTTTACGCAACGGTTGCCTGCGATCCATACGATGCTGCGAACTGGGATCGACCAAGAGATTGCGATTGAAGTGCTATCACAATTAGATGCCCATCTCGTGCGCGGGATTGCACTCACACCCACGCAGGGATTAGCACGGGGGATGCAAGTGACGGACTCGGGAAGTCCGTTGCTTGCCCCTGTGGGCAAAGCGATCTTATCGCGGATGTTCGACGTTTTCGGCAACACCATCGATCGAGGCCCGCCACTGAAAGACTTGCAGTGGCGAAGCGTGCATCAAACACCTCCCCCACTGGTTCGCCGATCGACCAAATCGGAAGTGTTCGAGACGGGCATCAAAGCGATCGACGTACTATTGCCCCTGGAACGCGGTGGTAAGGCGGGTCTGTTCGGTGGCGCTGGGGTCGGTAAGACGGTTCTGTTGGCTGAGCTGATTCACAACATGGTCGGCCACGAAGAAGGGACGAGTATTTTTTGCGGCATCGGCGAACGTTGTCGCGAAGGCGAAGAGCTGTACCGCGAAATGAAATCCGCCGGTGTGCTTGACAACATGGTGATGATTTTCGGCCAGATGAACGAACCGCCGGGCAGCCGGTTTCGTGTTGGCCATGCAGCATTGACAATGGCCGAGTACTTCCGTGACGATGAACACCGCGACGTGTTGTTGTTGATCGACAACATCTTTCGCTTCATCCA
>JBGSKY010000175.1:0-48231 GCA_041740995.1 Pirellulaceae bacterium | reverse complement strand
TTGCGTGCCGGTGAGCCGTCGGCGTAGTGCGACCCGACGATCAGATCGTCGAAGCCGTCGCCGTTGACATCGCCAGCGCCGCTCACGCTGCGGGCGCTATAGTCAAGAAACGCCTGTGCCAAGATGGTGATGCCGCTGACGCCCGGATTGGTCGTGTTTAGCGTATCCGACAGGGTAATCGTCGCCGGAAGTGACGAACCGCCGAAGATTACATAGCTCTTACCGGCCTTGACGCGCGCCGGTGAGCCTGGGGCAGCGTAGTTCGCCCCGACGATGAGATCATCGAAACCGTCGCCGTTGACGTCCCCGGCACCGCTCACGCTGATGCCGCTATTGTCATCAGCCTCCTGTCCCAAGATAGTGATACCGCTTACGCTCGGATTGTTGGAGGCAAGGTTATCCGACAGTGTAATTGTCGCTGGAAGCGACGAACCGCCGAAGATCACGTAGCTCTTACCGGCACCGCTGCGTGCCGGTGAGCCTGGGGCTGCGCCCGTCGCCCCAACGATGAGATCGTCGAAACCGTCGCCGTTGACGTCTCCGGCACTGCTCACGCTGCGGCCGCTACGGTCACTAGCCGTTTGGCCCATGATGGTGAAACCGCTGACACCCGGGTTGGTCGATGCAAGGTTATCCGACAAGGTAATCGTCGCCGGAAGCGACGAACCGCCAAAGATCACATAGCTTTTGCCGGCATAGTCACGCGCCGGTGAGCCTGCGTCTGCAGAACTCGCCCCGACGATGAGATCGTCGAATCCGTCGCCGTTGACGTCCCCGGCACCGCTCACGCTGATGCCGCTATTGTCATAAGCCGATTGGCCCAAGATGGTGAAACCGCCGACACCTGGATTGGTTGCTCCGAGGTTGTCGGACAAAGTAATCGACGCCGGAAGTGAGGGACCGCCGAAGACGACGTAGCTCTTACCGGCCGCGTTGTTTCCAGGGCCAGCGCTGACCGGGTCTGCACCATTTGCTCCGATGATGAAGTCGTCGTAGCCGTCGCCGTTGACGTCCCCAGCGTTACTCACGCTGACGCCGCTATAGTCTTCGACAGCCGCACCATTGATGGTTATACCAGCGGAGCCGAGGTTGCCGAGTTCAATGCTCGTGAGATTAACCGCGACACCGACGGTCACGCGGAGGGTGGCGGCGCCTTTGGTGAAGACTTGGAAACCGCCGTTGTCCGCTTGCTTGGTCCAACCCGATTCGAAGAAGACGCGATTGCTGGGTGTGGCGATGACCGTGAGCGTGTTGGTCGTGCTGGAGATGTTAAGCACTTCGCGTTGGTTGAGCGTTAGTGTGTTGCCTATATCGTTGCTGATGTCGATCGTCTCGATATCAATGATCCGGTTGTCCGGGATGGCTGTCAGGTCGAACGATCGACCCGAACCAAAGGGTTTCAAGTCGAGCGTATCGACCCCAGTGCCGCCGTTGACGCGACTAAATGCAAAGTCTCCAACTTGCAAAGTGTCGTTGCCGCGACCACCCAGCAAGACGTCGGCTCCAAAGTTGCCATCGATAAAATCGTCTCCGTCAGCTCCGTTAATGATGTCGGCGTCGTACGATCCAAAGATAGTATTGGCGGTGTTTGTCCCGAGAAAGCCCGGCAGAATCGAATTGGTAAACCCGTTGCCGCCGAAGAGGAGGTAGCTTTCGCCGGCGTCGCTACGGCTGTTGTTTAGAGAGTCGGCGAAGTTGGCTCCGATGAGCAGATCATCAAAACCGTCGCCGTTGACGTCGCCGCCGAGACTGACGGAGGTGCCACTTTGGTCGTCTCCGTTGGCTCCGAAGATCGCCAGGGCATTGACGCCGAGCGTGGCTAGATCGATGGTCGTCGGCAGCGATGGACCGCCGAAGACGACGTAGGTGTCACCGGCTGCGCTCTTGAGATTGAGCAAGGCATCGCCGAATCGGACGCCGATAACAAGATCATCAAAACCGTCACCGTTCAGGTCGCCACCACCGCTGATTGCAGTGCCGCTGAAGTCCGACGCATCCGCGCCGAAGATCGTGATCCCAGCCGGTTCGTTGGGTTGGCCGAGAGTAGCAAGATCAATACTCGTGCTGCCAAACAAACTGGCAGAGCCGAAGACGATGTAGCTATCGCCGGCCGAGTACTTAGAATTTCCTGCACCATCGCCGCGGAAAGCTCCGATCGCGATATCGTCGAAGCCGTCGCCGTTGACGTCGCCAACGCGACTGACGCCGACACCACTGAAGTCTGAACCTTCGGCTCCGAAGATCGTCAGCCCGTCGGTGTTGCCCAACGTCGTTAGATTGACGTTCGTGCTCCCCGTCCAGTCGCGTTTGCCAAAGAGGACATAGGTTTCACCACTGTTGCTGAGAACGGATGTCGTCGTGCCGTCGCCGCGGCTGGCTCCGATTGCCAAGTCGTCTAATCCGTCGCCGTTAATGTCGCCAATTCCGCTGACCGATTCGCCGGCGTAGTCAGCGCCGCTGCCGATGAAAGTCACTCCGGCGGGCTCTCCGTCTTGGTTTAGCAAACCGAGATTGATGGTTTGGCTAGCAACCCAATTGTCCTTGCCGAAAATGAGATAGCTTTGGCCGGCTTTGTAGGCGCCGATGATGAGGTCATCGAAGCCATCGCCATTAACGTCGCCGGCACTGCTCACGGAGAACCCACTTTGATCTGCCGGAGCGATTCCGGTGAACTTGATGCGTGTGAAGTTTGAACCGGTGGCATTCCCAAAGAAGACGTGCGTCGCACCGGCAGCGAAATTGGCTTGATCGGCGCCAACAAAGAAATCGCCGAAACCGTCGCCGTTGAAGTCACCGGCACTACCGACCGATCGACCAAATTGATCTCCGCTTACATCGTGATAAAACGTTGAACCCTCGAAGGCAAGATCGATCTGCGCGTTTAGCGACCCACCACCAAAAACGAGATGGGCTTGGCCTGCGCTAGGTAAGTTGCCGAGGAAACCATTTCCCATCGGAGCTCCGACAAGCATATCGTCGTAGCCGTCACCATTGACATCGCCGATGATTGCGACCGACTTGCCGCTTTCGTCATTGTTCCCCTCGTCGAAGAGGACCGAGCCTTGTGATGGGGCCAAGTTCGTCAAGTCAATGGGCGCGATCGGACCGGCGAACGCAATGCTGTCGATGCTCCAGCCGACGCCGGGGACAGTCGCGTCGGAAGCGAATCGCCAAGCCAGTGTTACATTTTGCCCGATTGCGCTTGCCGGTAAACGAACCGACGTCGCGATGTATCCGCCCGAGTTGCCTGACCAGGCTTGACGACCAGCGAGCGGGGTTCCGGAAGCTCCCGAATTGATCGTTGAGTTGTAACCGCCAGCGACAAACGATCCACCAGCCGCGAGGATGTCTTGGAACGTAGCTCCATTGTCAATGGATATCTCCAATACGCCGCCGTCGAAGTTCGCTTCGGTGTTATAGAAATTCGCGAAGTTGACAATCGAAGTCGCAGCGGTCGGAACGATGTTTGGCGAGAAGAATGTTCCCGCGATCGCCGTAGCTGGATTGGCAATGAACGCACGATTGTTAGCGGTATGGCTGCCGCCAGAGACGGTCGACCACGGGCTGCCGAACAGGGACCAATTGAACGGAATCGACGGTGCGGTTACACCATCAAACGATTCAAACGGCACGCCGCTGGTCAGCACGCGTCGCCCTTCGAGCTGTTCAACGATCAAGCGTCGAAACCGCTCACGCTTGGGTGCAATTCTAGATGCCTTGCGTAGACGTAAGCGACTTGCAAAACCAGAAACGCGACGACGCAAACTCATAATTAATTCTCACAGCCACGCAGCTTTTTCCACCTTTGGGAAGCGATATGCTAAGCTGAACTCGCAAAAAAAACTGGATTTCGGCGACAGATTTACGAAAAATTTCAAGATTGCGCGCCTTTAGTGGGAAATTCTTCAACTGCCGCGATCGACTGAAATTAAATCAAATCAGAACAAATGCTTGACCACTATGGCAAAGCGTGAAACGCTGCAGGATCACGTCAGCGCGGTAGAAAAAATGCAAGATGCCAAGTCTGGTCCTGGACCACGTCTGGCAAACATTTTGCTGGAGGATGATTGTTCGCTGCCCCTTGCAAAGACTTCGGACAGAAGCGTTACAGCTGACCGACTCGTATAACTCGGCGAATTTCGTCGGTCTTGAAGCCAAGTGCTTGCGGGCGAACTACGCCTTGAAGTGCGACCACGTCGTACAGTTCGCTGACGATGCCTTCGATGCGAATCCAATGCACAATGTCGCCGCTCTTGAGATCGATGACATGGATGCCGCAACGAGCCTGGGCATCGCTTGATTTCAAATTCTCGTCTAACGCCAAGCCGGAGAACGTCTTGTTTTCGCGTGACTTTGATAACCCGACAATCGCGTAATCACCATGAAACGAAAGACCTCGCAAGTAACCCGGGCAAAAAGCAACTGGTTCGAATTTTCCTGTCATGCGATCTATGTATCCAAAATGACCGCTACCAGAATTCAGCAACCACAGCTTGTCGCGATAGACACGCGGAGAATGCGGCATCGATAAACCTGAAGCAACGATGTCATCGGACTGAATATCGATAACGCAGCCACCGTCATGCCGACGGTCTCGCCAGCCATCGGCGACATTGGATTGGCTGACTGCTGTCACATATTTTGCTTTTCCATTTTCCAGTGCAAGTCCATTCAAATGGCATCGATCCTCAGCGGCCAGTTTGCTGAGAAACGGAGGCTGCCACAACGGGATAAAGCTGTGCGTCGGACTGATCGTCGCCAGACATCCAAAGAGTGTATTGACGAAGACGACCCGACCATCGGACTCGACCGCTACGTCGTGGATGTCCAGATCGCCGGTCGTGTAACCAACTTGTGGTACGTATAGGCGATCATAGCCATTGGCCGTTTGTCCAGGCTCAAGAACGTTTTCAAACCGCCAGAGTTGATATAACGAGGACATCCAAATCGTCTGACTATCAGACCATAGTCCCAAGCAGCGATTAAATGTCCGTTCGAAGACAGAAAGCCGACCATCTGGCTGCAGACCGAGCAAAAATAGCTTACCTGCTTGATACGTCGTTAACGCCAAACTGAGACGTTGCTCGTGAAGCCAACTGCTAAATTGTCGTGAGGTATTGACTTCAAGCTTTACAACTTCAGCGGCTGTCATTATTCGGACTCTTTGATTTGTCGTTGGATTAGTTGAATCTCTTGCCACTCGCCCGCAGCCATCATTTGGCAGCGGCTTCTTTTTCGACGATCTGGAGGGCTGTTTTCGCGTCGTAGGGTTTTTGATCTTGATACAATCGCAGCACCGCTCGGGCAAACGGCTTTTGATCGTCAGTAACTAGTTCGATGACTTTCTCTTGCCAACCGATCGCCAATTCAAATGCTCCATTGGCAGCTTGAGCGGCGGCCAACGCTGCCATGTCTCCAGCATTTTTAAATTCCGAAAGCTCGCAAGCTTGTTTGGCCGAAACTAATGCTTCGTCAAAATTTCGCAGCGATTCGTCTTTCGCACTGAGCAACAGCCAAGCTCGATTTTGGTGCGCTAGTCCATAAGTCGGCGCAAGCTTGATCGCTTCATCAAAATCGGCCAGGGCTTTGCTTTCGTCACCCAACTGTTGCAAGTTGTAGCCGCGATTGTTCATCGCAACGGCGGCCGTCGGATTCATCTCGACCACCTTAGAAAAATCTTCGACCGCGGCTTTATGATCGCCGGTTTGAAAGTGGACAAAGCCACGTCCCATCAACGATGCAATACTCTTAGGATCAAGTTTTAAACTCTGATCGAAATCTGCGATGCTGCCTTGCAAATCCCCCATAGCTTTTTTAGCGACCGCACGCTGCTGAAAGAGCGAGCCGTTTTTTTCGTCAAGCTTTATCGCCGCGTCGTAATCATTGATGGCTTCTTCAAATTTCGCCATCGACATAAGGACTGCTGCTCGATTGACAAGATGCGAGACAACTTCGGGTTCTTTGGTTACGGCAACCGAATAGTCCGCGATTGCTTTGTCAAAATCTCCGATTGCGGCATTGAACAGAGCTCGCGAAACAAACGCATGCGGCTTGTCATATCCTAGTTCGATCGCTCGATCGAAATCGGCTAGCGCCTCGGCTTTCTTTCCTTGCTCCCAAAACGCGCCACCACGCAGCGTGTAAAGTCGACCGTCTTTCGGAGCCGCATCGATCAATTCGGTATAGATCTCAGCCGACTCGGCGATCGCGACCGCGTTGACCTTGGAAACCACGCCTTTGCGACCATTGAAAGTTCGCACCACAAAGCTTTCATCTCGCTCTTCGACGACCGTCAGCAAGTCACCTTTTTCAATTACATCGACCACTTCACCATCGACTACCAATTTCATCTGAACGCGTGAGACACGTGGCGGGACGGCGGTCGCTTCTTGAGCGATGGAATTAGAAGCACAAAATAGCAAACCGATAAGACAGACGATTGTCCTATGGAAATTCAACTTGCAGACAAAACGTATTAACATTGTTATTGCCGATGACTTGGCGAAGCAACTTTGGCGTTTCATAAAGACTAGAGTTTTAAGGAAGTTTCGTCGGGACGCCGAATTGGCGATCGCTTCGCTGTTTAATTGCTGACGATTTGCGTTTTATCGAACCGCATACTCGTATCAACAATTCCATTCTCACGCTCGCGAATTGAGGTCATTCCGGCTCGCAATGCCGGAAAACGCTCGCTTCAGACCCGGATCGCGAAGGATTCTGCATCAATTCGGCTTGCGAAGCAATTTAAAAGAGTAGTTGAGAGTTCCACAACGCCTAGATCGCGCTAATGTGACTGCACTAAAAGATCAATATTTTTGCGGTTTACCGCTGAACATCCGTTGCAATGCTTACATAGGCGACTAACATTTTGCGCAGACGGTACAACCCTCACAACTTACCGGTTTAGTCTTTCCATCATCCAGGAGTTTTTCATCAAAATGAAGCTTTGCAAATTATTTGCGGCCATGCTTCCCTTCACACTGGGCATAGCCCAAGTTGCATTTGCTGGCCCGTTCTGCGGGGGTTGCTCAGACCCTTGTGGTGCACCTCGTCAAGGACTTTTTTCGCATCATCGCCACGGCGGATATGGATACGCAGCGGTTTCCCCAGCGGCAAGTTGCGGTTACGCCGCACCATCAGTCGGCTACGCCGCACCTGCAATGAGCTACGCGGCACCGGCTGTCAGTTACGCCGCACCGTCAGTTAGCTACGCTGCACCAATGATGAGCTATGCTGCTCCTACGACGTCGACTTACTACAGCAGTGGCTCGTTGACAGTTGACGGAAGCTATTCCAGCGTAGCTGCTCCAGCATCACAATCGATTTGCGAACCAGTCACTGGTTACCGCGTCGTAATGGAGCCAAGTTTCGTTACCGAAACCGTTTCTAAAGCTTCAACGGAAACTTCGACTGAAACTCGATATCGCACCAAGACGGTATACAAGACCGTACCTGTTACAACAACCAATTATCGCGTCAAAACGGTAATGAAGCCTTCGACCGAAACCAAGACGATTGAGTACTCGGTTTTGGTTCCTGAAACATCGCAAAAGACCGTTGACGTTTCGGTTAGCGTTCCTGTTTACAACGATGTCAGCAGCAATTACACCGTAAAGGTTCCTGAAATCGTCGAAGTTCCAGAGGAGTACACCGTCCGTGTTGCGAATCTCGTCGATCAAGAATTCACCTACACCGTCCAAGTTCCGCAGACTCAAAAAGTTACCAAAATGCAAACGGTAACTAATGCAGTTCCTGTGACAAAGGTCCGAACCGTTCAACAAACCGTTCCAGTTTACAGCAGCAAGACAGTTACCAAGGACTACGGTCACTGGGAAATGGTTGTTGATGAAGTTGCGCCAGCCGCTCCAGCGTCAGTGGCAACTTGCAACGGCACTGTTTACGGTGGCGCGGTCTATAGCACTTCCATGAGCGGCGGATGCAGCCCAGCACCAGTTTCTAGCGGTTCCTGCGGTTGTGCAGCACCAACCACCAGCTCGTGCGGTTGCTCGGCTCCAGCGACCAGCGCGTGTGGCAGCTGCGGAAGCTCGGCAATGGTAAGCGGATGCGGCAGCTCAATGGGTTGCGGATCCAACATGATCAGCAGCACGCCTGCAATGTCCTACGCGTCGGCTCCATCGTTTTCTTATGGCGTTCAAACTGCAACTCGACGCGTTTGGGTTCCTAACGTCGTTACTGAAGAAGTTCCTGTCGTTGGATCGCAAGTCCAAAGTTCGGAAATCACTTACACGGTTTACGAACAACAATCGGAACAAATTCCTTTCGAATGCACCTATGTTGTCTATCAACCAGAACTTCGTACTGGAACCCGTAAAGTTGTTCAATACAGCAACGAGACCCGTACAAAGACTCGCAAGGTTGTCCAATATCGCGACGAAGTTCGCACGCGAACCAGCCGTCAAGTAAGCTACGAAATGCAAACGAAGACGGAAACCTATCCATACGTTTCATACCGTACCGAAACGAAGTCGAAAGAAGTCTCGTTCACGATGCAAATTCCAGAGCAAGTCGTCGAACCTTACGAAGAAACTCGTTACGAACAAGTGGCTGAACAAGTTGTCGAAGAGTACCAAGTTTCGGTACAAGTTCCAACAACCAAGGAAGTCCAAGTTCAAACTATCCGCATGGTTCCAAAATTGGTTCCTTACACGTACATGCCTTGTGCAAGCAACACCGCTAGCGGTGTCAGCAGCAGCTCGGCTGGCAGCTACAGCGTTCCAAGCAGCGCTTGCGGCAGCTATAACGTTGGTGGATACGATTCGTCGGCATGCGGGTGCAATGCTGCACCAGTAGCAGCAGCCCCTTGCTGCGGACAGTAATCCGTCCATCGAATGTCTTGCTCGACAGTTGAAACGCTCTCGAGCAGTCTTTCAACAAACGAACGCACGTTAGTCATGCTAATGTGCGTTTTTTCGTTTCATTGCGACGCTCCGAGATTTCACGAAGTCGTCTGTAGCTGGCAATTTGTTGAGGCGAAGCACCTGTGCCTACTAGCCAATCTTCGACCTATTGGAAGCTTGAACTTAGGTTTTAAACACTTGGAGCTGGCTCGTTAATGCGATCGACACAAGCAATTCGCCAGGCAGTTGCGATTCCAAGGCAAAAGAACACGATGTCAAGGACATTGAAACTGGCCTTAAAAGTTTCCCAAGCGAACTGTGATCTGATGTTCTTGGCAAGCTCGTTCATCAGGGCAATTCGTGAACTAATTTTCTCTTGCCGTTGCTCGGCGCTCATCGCATTCCAAGAGGCCGTCGCTTGGTCCCAAACTTCGGCTGGGTAATAAGCTTTTGGATCTTCTGATTCTATCGCCGGTTCGAACTCAGCGTGTTCGCCTCGCTTAACCGCAGCGTCAAATTCTTCCTCAGCAATCATCCCTATTTTTTGATCCTCACTAAACTCGGTATCGCTCGGGTTTTCGAACATGGCCTCTTCGGCGAACGCCTTGCCGACCGCCCAATCTGCACCGACGTATTTGCCTCCGCAAATCGAAAGCACAGTGATCAGAACCGCTACCGCTCCGGCAGCAGCTCCGCCACCCTGATGCCCAAAAGCAACAGCAAAACCCACCAGTCCACCGATGCCCCACGCAAGATAGCCAATCTCGGCATTAGCGTAGAACATAATGGTCGCCCAAGCGATTGCGCCGACAATACCAGCGATCAAACCAAACGCGTAGCCTTTTAAAAGATTCATCTCGATTATCCCAGTTGAGAGTTTGCACACACGAAGCGATCAGTTTATAGGATCAAAAAGAGCTTGTGTTGCAGCACACCAATTTGAAGAATCGTCGCCGAGAAAGTGTGACTTTGTAGCCGATCTCGACAAAGATCAGATCGCCCAACCAAAAGGCTCCGAAGTCTGGTGACTTCAGCGACGAGCTATCCGCACTTTCTCAGCAGCCTGCTAGTTCATTTGCTCGATGTCATAGCACAAAAGTTTGTCGCTTTCGCGAAGATAGAGTTTGCCATCCACGATCACTGGATGTGACCAGCTTGGACGTTGGTCACTGTCCGGGATTTTGAAACTGCTGACTTCTGAAAATGCACTTGGCTTGGCTTCCACTAGCGTCATTGTTCCGTCGGCGTATCGGATATAGATATGACCGTCCGCTGCAGCAACGCAAGCAGAATCACGCCCTGAACCGCGTGATTTCCACTTGATTTCGCCGGTTAACAAATCTGCACAGAACGGAATGCCCTTGTCATCGGAATCGCCATAAAGGTAGTCACCAACCAAGACGATGCCACCATGCTTGTTGGCGAGTTCTTTTTTCAAGGGATAGACCTCCGTGACGGTGACCGTGTTTCCCTTGGCTGCCTGTCGCAACAACGCTCCGCCACGCCCGTAGCCGGCTGCAATGAAGGCAAGATCGTCACGGACAATCGGAGTCGGAATTACTGCCGTCGTCTTGTCGATGTCATAGGTCCACAACAGCTTTCCATCCGTTTCGCTGACGCCCATTGCACCGCTACCAGTTGTCTGCACCAGCACGGTTCGCCCGTCGATTGTTGAGGGCACAATCGAAGCGTGACCAGCTCCTGCATCTCCTTTACGTGGACATGTCCAAATAGCTTCGCCATTGGATTTATTAAGCGCGACCATCGTCGCCTTCTCACCACCGGGCGTGCAGAATAAGCGATCGCCGATGATTAGTACCGACTCACTATAGCCCCAGCTATCAGCTTTCTTTCCGCCAAAAGCTTCGTTTAGGTCTTTCTGCCAGAGCATTTCGCCTTTGGTGCTCGCGCAAACCAGTACACCGAAAGGCGTGATGACATAAACTCGCTCGCCATCGACCGTCGGAGTGCTCCGCGAGCTCTGCCAAGACTCAGTGCCTTGATTCCAAGGCTTGCCTGTTTTCAGCATCCACAATTGCTTGCCTGTCGCTTGGTCGTAACAAGTCAAATATTCCATTTTGTCTTCGGCAGTCGACAGACCGTCTCCGAGCGTATAAATCTTGCCACCGGCAATCGCCAGACTTGCATATCCGCGTCCGGCGCCGGGCGTTTCCCAGAGCAGTTGTGGACCGCTCTTTGGCCAGGATTCAAGCAAATCAGTATCAGGCGCAACCGCGGTCCGATCGGAACCGCGAAACGTTGGCCAAGATGAATCAGTATCGGCCAACGCCATTTGAGTAGGCATTCCAAAACAAAGTACGATTGCGAATTTACGCACTGCAACAAGCGACATTCAAGAATTCTCCAAAATAAATAGGGCGAGACTT
Source organism: Pirellulaceae bacterium (assembly GCA_041740995.1). Classification (GTDB taxonomy): domain Bacteria; phylum Planctomycetota; class Planctomycetia; order Pirellulales; family Pirellulaceae; genus JBGSKY01. The sequence continues at coordinate 36,986 of JBGSKY010000175.1, read as the reverse complement.
AGTATCCGAAAAGGGGGCTGCCCTCTCCGTTCCTCCAAAGGGTCAGCCCCCTTTTCGGATAGACTCATATGACCGAAGAGCCTTAAGTTGGTTAGCGGTAGGATGCAAATCATTCAATGCACCAAAGTCTATCGACTGACGCAGTAACGCTTACACGCCAATATCATAGCGTATAGACGGAAGCTGCGAACCTCTTTTCAATTCGTCTTGAATTCTGCGAATGCCAACCTCGTCGAAACAGACTTCTCGACATGCAAAGCCTCTGCATTTATAATCACGACTGTTGAGTTTGCACAACTGGTCGTATATGCATGGATCAACTTATAAATACGCAAGCGGCACTCCAATCGGAGGCTAACTGCGACGCACTTTTCGATTTCAAATGGATCGTAGAATTGTGTCCGGCCACCCCGCCTTTCCTTCCCGCCTTCTCATTGCGTCAACAAATGGTCACTTTTGCTTTGCTGCGACAGCTTTACTGGCAAATCAAATTCCTAGCACTTACGTGCTGGCTCTTGATGGTGTCTGCAACTGCTCAAGAATTGAAATTCAACCGAGATGTTCTGCCGATTCTTTCGGACAATTGCTTTTACTGCCATGGTCCCGATGCCGGGAAACGCGAAGCCGGTCTGCGTCTAGATGCGCGAGAAGATGCGATCAGTTATGGTGCAATAAATATTGATAAGCCATCCGAATCGATGATCCTCGAAAGGATCAATGCGACCGACAAAGACATTGTCATGCCGCCGCCGGAAGCACATAAGGTTCTCTCGATCGAAGACAAAGCAACTTTAACGCGCTGGCTTGAGGAAGGTGCAGTGTATGAACCACATTGGTCTTACATCACGCCGGTTCGGCCAACAGTTCCCTCAGTCGCGGGCGCACTGACCAATAACCCTATTGACGCCTTTGTTGCGGCCAAGCTTTCCGAAAGCGGGCTCTCGATGTCCGAGCCAGCCGAACGAGCGACGCTCGTTCGTCGACTATCGCTCGACTTGATCGGCTTGCCTCCGACACCTGCAGAACTCGCAGCAGTGGTCAACGATCCGTCGTCCGATGCGATTACAAAATGGATCGACGAATTGCTGGCTAGACCGCAATACGGGCAACGGATGGCCATCGGCTGGCTCGATGTGGTTCGATACGCGGACACCGTTGGCTTCCATGGCGATCAGAACATGAACTCTTGGGCTTATCGCGACTATGTCATTGACTCGATCAACTCCAATAAGCCTTTTGATCAATTTACCATTGAACAGCTCGCCGGTGATCTGCTGCCCAACCCGACTACTGAACAATTAACAGCGACTTGCTTCAATCGGCTGAACATGATGACACGTGAAGGCGGGGCTCAACCAAAAGAGTATCTTGCGAAGTACGCTGCTGATCGAGTTCGCACCATCGGAACCGCTTTCTTAGGTTCAACGTTTGGTTGCGCAGAATGCCACGATCACAAGTTCGATCCAATTTCGGCCCGCGACTTTTACTCAATGTCCGCGTTCTTTGCCGACATCAAACAATGGGGCGTCTATTCCGACTACGTCTACACGCCTAACAAAGACCTTGAAGGTTTCACAAATGATTATCCATTCCCACCAGAGCTTGAAGTGCCTAGCAACTATTTGCTAGATCAATTGCAAGATCTACAGCAGCTTAAATCGACGGTGATTTCTCAAACGACAGATCTATTGCAGACCGATACCAATTTGCAAAAGCAATTCGTCGCATGGTTAGATGAAACTCAACGTTACTTACGTCAGTTCCGAGAAGCTTGGCAAACAATTAATCTAGTCGAAGCTTCGTCGAAGAATGTAACTGTAACAGCCGACGGGCTGATCTCATTGATTGACAAAGCAAAGACGAAAGATTCTAAAGTTATCTCTGCAACTTTCGACGCCAAAAACATTGCTGCGATTCGAATTGAATTGATTCGCCAAACTGCGACGTCAGACGAAATCGCTGCTGAACTAAGCAAGCTACCGTTCGGTCGAATTAAGTTCAAGCCAACCTTCATTGTCCGCCGTATTGATGGTACTAGCGTAGCTGTGAAAATGGAGCACGCCTGGGCAAGTGAGTTCAAGAATCAATATGATTCCGGATCACTGGTCGATGGCATTCAAAGCGGATGGCAAATGCCAGAGCAAACTATAAGCGCATCAATTGACTCGATTTGGTGCCCTGCCGCAGCAATCGAATTGGCCGCGACCGATCTCTTGGAAATTGGTTTCGATGGGCCGCTAGATGCCGATCTTCGAATTAGCGTCAGTCCAATTGCAACAAGCTCGCCGATGGTTGGCCTGTTTGATTCTCAGTTGCTTGAAACCTTTGCTAAAACCAAGGATGCGACGCCTCAGTTGGCTGCTGTCGAAGCGTTTATCGCGAGCACAAATGCAGTCGCCGAAATTCGAAACCAGTTGCAATCGATAGCGCAGAAAATTCGCGATTGCCACGATGGAAAGACGCCAGTGCTGGTCGTTGAACGCGTCGATCCACCAACCGTGCGAATACTTCCGCGTGGAAACTGGCAAGATGATAGCGGCGAAATAGTAAAACCGGCGCTACCCCATTTTTTGCCCAACGATGGTAAGGCGAATGATAAATCGTCAAATGCTCGGCCAGTCGAATCTGAGCTAACTCGTTTAGATCTTGCCCGATGGCTTGTCTCGCCAGAAAATCCGCTGACGTCTCGCGTTGTCATGAATCGGCTCTGGGCATCGCTTTTCGGTTCTGGTCTCAGCGAACGTTTAGATGATTTTGGTGCGCAAGGCGCCGCGCCCTCGCATCCAAACTTGCTCGATTGGTTGGCTGTGGAGTTTCGTGAGAGCGGTTGGGACCAGAAACACATGGTCCGGCTTATGGTCAGCTCTCGAGCGTATCAGCAGAGCAGTCAACGCAGTAAAGTTGCCGCGGAGTTGGACGCCGATAGTCGCCTGCTTTCGCATCATCTACCTCGACGTTTGCAAGCCGAACTGATCCGCGACAATGTTTTGTCAGTTGCTGGACTCTTGAACCTAACTCCCGGCGGCCCGTCATCAAAGCCTTATCAACCGGCAGGCTACTACGCAGCACTACAATTTCCGGATCGTCCTTATGTTGCTGAATCCGATTCATTGCAATATCGCCGTGGCGTTTACACGCATTGGCAGCGAACTTTTTTGCATCCGATGCTTGCTAATTTCGGAGCTCCATCTCGCGAAGATTGCATCGCCGCACGCGTCGCGTCTAATACTCCACAGCAAGCTTTGACATTGCTCAACGATCCATCAATGGTCGAAGCGGCAAAGATGTTCGCCAACCGACTTCTTCGGTCCAATTCGAACAACGAAGCGCGTCTGCAGGAAGGCTTTCAACTGATTATGGCACGCCACCCTAGCGACGCGGAAACTTTGTCGCTACTGGAACTGCTAGAACAATTGAAGGTGATCTATCAGCGTGATCGCGACGACGCCCAGCGCCTGCTTCAAATCGGAAACGCCCGCTGTGACAAAAATCTCGATGTTGTCGAGCTCGCAGCTTGGACCAACATTTGCCGCGTTCTAATCAACTTGCACGAATCGATCACGGTTTACTAGACAGATGAATATTCAGAACGACATCAAGCAAAATCACTTGCGACGTAGTTTCTTGCAGAATTCTGCCTACGGAATCGGATCGCTGGCGATGAGCCATTGGTCTCCCGGAATGCTTTGTCCTGCGGCAGCCGCATCGAACGAAGAAAATGCGATTCGATCTTCGGGCGCGGTCAATCCACTACATTTTGCACCGAAAGTCAAACGTGTGATACATCTGGCGATGGCCGGTGGTCCATCACAATGTGAGTCGTTTGATTACAAACCAGAGATGGTGAAATTCGATGGCCAGCCATTTCCAGAATCATTGACGGCCGGTCAACAACTCGCCCAGCTACAAAATACCGTCCTGAAAACTCGCGGGCCTTTCGTCGATTTTGCAAAGCACGGTCAGTCGGGACAAGAGATCAGTTCACTTTTTCCGTACATCTCGGAAATTGCCGATCAAATCTGTATTGTCAGGTCCATGGTGACTGAACAAATCAACCACGATCCAGCGCAGGCGTTCATGAATTCCGGCTCGATTTTAAATGGCCGACCAAGCATGGGTTCTTGGTTGATGTACGGGCTCGGTTCGGAATCTGACAATCTACCTGGATATATCGTCCTGATGTCAAAGTCGAAAGGCGGCGGCGTCCAACCTGTATCTGCTCGGCAATGGTCTAGCGGTTTTTTGCCGGGGAAATATCAAGGCGTCCAATTTCAGTCCCAAGGCGATCTTGTGCACTTTATCGGTAACCCAGAAGGGGTCTGCCAAAGTACTCAACGCTTAGTGCTTGAAGAAATCCAACGTCAAAATGGAATATTGGCTCAGCGCGTTATCGATCCAGAAATTGAAACGCGAATTGCGCAATATGAATTAGCATTCAAGATGCAATCGTCCATTCCGGAGCTAACCGATTTTTCGACTGAATCTGAACAGACGCTTCGCAACTATGGCGTCACGCAACCTGGAGACGGATCCTTCGCGTCCAATTGCTTAATGGCTCGTCGGCTGGCCGAACGCGGTGTTCGATTCATCCAACTCTATCATCGTGGCTGGGACCATCACGGCAGCATCGAGCGCGATATGCCAATAACTGCTAGTGAAACGGATCAAGCATCCGCAGCGCTTGTTCGCGACTTAAAATTGCGAGGCATGCTGGAAGACACGCTAATTATTTGGGGTGGCGAATTTGGAAGAACTCCAATGGGGCAGGGCAGCGGTCGAGACCATCATATTCGCGCATTTTCAATCTGGCTCGCTGGCGGTGGCATCAAAGCCGGTACGACTTATGGAGCGACAGACGATTTTGCATATAACGCCGTAGAAAATGTCGTGTCGATGCACGACTTGCACGCAACCATCTTACATCTATTTGGAATTGATTACGCAAAATTTTCTGTCAAATTTCAAGGACTGGACGCGCGACTGACCGGCGTTGAAACACCAACCGTAATTCAAGGCATTCTGGCTTGACGAAAAGTTGACTCTTGCAATTCTCAGGTTGCGAGCTTTATTTGCAGTGAAAAGTGACATTGACAAAAACACTAACCATCAATTGCACCGGAGTCAACGAGTCCACAATTTTCTTCCCGTCTTCATGTGCCGCCTCTCATTCTGATAGCTGGCAAAACCCAAAGGCGCCGCTGATTCAAAAATTCTTAAACCACTTCTCGCAAACTCGACTCAGCAGTGGTAACATCGCCATCGCGTGGTCGCCTTGAAGCGTTAAGTTGCTTGTTGCAGCAAGCCGTCCGCTCACGTTGCTCCGACAGCGTTTTGAAGCTGAACTCCATCTTCAAAAACCGCTATCGCTAATTATGTCTTGCAACGTCTCAGTCGTAACTTACTTACCTCAAAAATCGCTAGCCTGCCGCTTGGAGAGTTTTGGATGCAGCGTACATGGACGTCGCGTTTGGCCGTAAACGAGGTCTCAACTTTCAATTGGACATTCGAAGAGGATATCCTTCGATACGCCCAGCAAGGTTTCAAATCCGTTGGTGTATGGCGATACAAGCTGAACGAGTACGGGATTGCAAAAGCCTCCGACTTGCTGCATGAAGCAGAAATGAAGGTCTCATCGTTGCATTGGGCAGGCGGTTTCACCGGTGGTGATGACCGCAGCTACAGCGAATCATTATGCGATGCTTTCGACGCAATTGAACAGGCCGCGCTTATTAATGCCGGTTGTTTAGTGGTGCTCACTGGTGGCCGTCGGTCGCATACTCGAACTCACGTTCGAAGAATTCTAAAACACGCCTTAAAAGAGATTAGTGAAGCGGCCGCAGCGGTCAATGTCCAGCTTGCAATCGAGCCGATGCACATCGGCTGTTCAAGCGATTGGACTTTCTTAAATGATTTGCCAGAGACGCTCGAAGTGCTCGCCAGCATGGAACGGAAGAACGTCGGTTTGGTATTTGATTGTTACCATCTTGGCCAAAACCCAGACATTTTTAATTGGCTACCATCGATCGTGCCTTACGTTAATTTAGTCCAAATTGCCGATGCCAAATCGGCTCCAATTGGCGAACAAAACCGCTGCGTTCCAGGCGAAGGTCGCCTACCGCTAGAGCAGATCGTACGGACCTTTGAGGCCCACCAATACAAAGGCACCTACGAAATTGAAGTTTTAGGCGAGGAAGTCGAGCACTTGGATTACTCGACGATCCTAGAAAACTCCGCTTCGAGAATGTCGATGTGGCTTGGCGGATCGTAATTTATCGACGCTCAAAAAGTGGAATGCGAGTCAATCGCGGTTGGTATAAATTGCGGCAATTTGGACTTGGGTTATAATTATGTTTCCCCTGCCTTCCTTGCTTGAAAGCCGCTTTGTTGATCGACGAATCTCCGCTCCCCGCCAATTGCTCGACGCAGAATCGCTCCAATCATCTTGACCTGGAGTTCGTCGTTCCGTTCAAGCACCGCGTCCGGTTTTCCGACGATATCGCAGGCGCACAATTTGACCAACTGCTCCAACTGCTCGACCCAGAGGCCAGCGAACAAGCCAAGGTGCTGCTTTTAGCGGAGGCTAGCGTTAGCGAATCCAACGGAGCGGTTCAATCGATTCGTCAGCGACTTTCGACCCAAGCCTCTGTTGACTTGGTCGGTTGCCAAACAGACTTCGATGGCGGCGAAGCGATTAAAAACGACTCGCGAGCGGTCGAGCAAGTTCTGCGGCTGATCAATGATTCGAATCTTGACCGTCGCAGCTATGTCGTCGCAATTGGTGGCGGCGCATTTCTGGACGCCGTTGGTTACGCATCGGCAATTGCGCATCGCGGCGTCCGGTTAGTCCGATTACCGACAACCACTCTTGCCCAAGCCGATTCTGGCGTAGGCGTCAAAAACGCGATCAATTATTTTAACAAGAAAAATTGGGTCGGAACATTCTCGGTGCCGTGGGCGGTAATTAACGACGCTGCACTTTTAACGACTTTACCGGATCAGCACTTTCGATGTGGGTTTGCAGAAGCGGTGAAGGTGTCAGCGCTAAAAGATGTTTTGAAGTTCAACTGGCTCTGTGATCACGCATCTCAGATCGCGCGGCGCGAAATGCCGATCGCAATCGAAGCAATCAAGCAATCCTGCATAATGCATCTGAAGCATATTGTTCAGGGAGGCGATGCATTCGAAGCATTAGAAGCTAGGCCGCTGGATTTCGGACATTGGTCCGCGCATCGCCTGGAAGCTTTGAGCGGCTATCGTTGTACGCATGGCGAAGCGGTGTCGATTGGAGTGGCTTTGGATAGCGTCTATTCAAACTTGGCACTGGGACTTCCCGAACAGGACATGCGGCAAATCTTAAAATGTCTGCATGATTTGAGCTTGCCACTTTGGCATCCGATTTTGGATTCCCCACAAAATCTAATGCAAGGATTGGAGGAATTTCGGCAGCACCTTGGGGGTCGTTTAACGCTTACTATGCTTCGTTCGATTGGCGATCCAATCGATGTCCACAACATTGATGCTAGCACGATGCAAGAAGCTATTTTTGGTCTTAAAATTCTGGGAGAGAAGCTAGCACGAGCATGACGTGCACTCGTGCGTTCAGCCGTTCTTAGGTAACGCTCGAGATGATGTCACGAGCAACACAGAGATCAAAGTTACCGCCTTTGCCGCTTGCCAATTACCTCTTCTGATTGGAATAATCTCATGTCGAATAAACTATCTCGTCGCATCGCCGTCAAACTGATTGGCTTGAGTAGCGCTTTATTTGGTTCGCATCGTTCGCTAGTGGCTCAGTCTATAGATAACGTTGAAAGAGAGCCCGTTGTCGATTGGTCAACAACTCATGATCGCGTCTGGCTGGGCGGTGAGTGCTGGGCGAACCCAATGGAAGATTGGCGGATCGTGGATGGATCAGCCGAGGTTCAAAGCGGCGGCGGGGATCGCAATATTCATTTGCTGACACACGAACTGACGAACGCCAACGAACCGTTTCTGATGTCGGTCGCAATCGAACGGATTAGCGCTGGTCCACAAGAGAGCGGCGTCGGATTTTTGATCGGAATCCAGAGCGATGTAAAAGACCATCGAGCCAATTGCTTCACGAAAAACGGTATTCGAGCTGGCCTGATTGGCTCAAGACTAACGCTTGGTTCCGCATCTGTCGCTATCGATAATGAAATACTTGGCGATCAGTTTGAATTGTTGCTGACCAATCAAATCAGTCCGGCGGACGGTTTATCGAAACTAACGCTGCGACTACGATCGACGACGCAACAATATACAGCGGTCGTAGAAAACAAAATTGCAGCAGACGAATTATTAGGCAACGTTGCGATAGTTAGCAACTATGATCCGGCTGCCGCTGGCCGAAGCGGCTCGAGATTCCGCTTTCGAGATTGGACCGTCGATGGACCAGCATTCTCGGTCAAACCTGAACGTCGTTTCGGGCCGATCTTATGGACAATGTACGCTCTTTCCGATTCAAGAACCGACGAGCATCATGTGCTCAAGCTAACCTGCCTAACTGGTCCGCTTGGAAGCGAAGACAACAAGGATGTCGAATTGCATTTGTTTCGCGACGGAGAATGGACGTTGGCAGCGACGGCCGTATTGGACCTCGATGCTTGGACCGCAACTTTCCGATTGCCAAATTGGGATGCGAGCTCTGATGTCCGATACAAGACTGTATATCGTGAGAGCCGAAAAGAATCCGAACCGAAAATTTGCGAATGGCTAGGTACTGTCAAAGCCGATCCCAAAGGTCGGCCGCTTCGAATCGCAGCGTTAACTTGCCAGAACGATTATGCGTTTCCTTATGCTCCGGTGGCTGATAATGTCGCAAAAATGGCCCCTGATTTAGCCTACTTTTCCGGCGATCAGATTTATGAAAATCATGGCGGCTATGGCCTGATTCGAGATCCTGCTGAACTTGCGATCTTGAATTATCTGCGAAAGTTTTATCAGTTCGGTTGGTCGTTTCGCGAGGTCATGCGAAATTGCCCAACGATCTGTTTGCCAGACGATCACGATGTTTTCCAAGGAAACATTTGGGGTGAAAACGGGGCAGCGATGGACGACGGCGACACGTCGTCGCGCGGCGGCTATCGCGAACCGGCGCGAATGGTCAACGTGGTCCATCGCACCAACACGTCGCATCATCCGGACGCTTACGATCCAACACCTGTGCTGCAAAGTATCAGCGTTTACTATGGCGATATGCTTTACGGTGGCGTTGGATTTGCTGTGATCGCCGATCGACAATTCAAAAGTGGCCCGGAACGCGTTGATACCGGTAGTGGTCGAGCGGATCATGTAACCGAAGCGGACTTTGATACTTCCGTTTTAGACAAGCCTGGGCTTGAACTGCTTGGCCATCGACAAGAAGAGTTCCTTCGCAAGTGGGCTCAAGATTGGCGCGGCCACTCAATGAAAATTCTGCTTAGCCAAACCGTTTTTGCGGGCGCGGCGACACATCACGGCGAATACGACGGCTACTTGAAAGCCGATCTTGACTGCGGAGGCTGGCCACAGAGTCCGCGCAATCGAGCTATCGAACTATTGCGACAGGCGAAACCACTTCATATCAATGGCGACCAGCATTTGACGTCGCTGGTCCAGTACGGAGTCGACAAACAGCGCGACTCCTTTTGGTCGTTTTGTACCCCAGCCATCGCGGTAGGCTATCCGCGTTGGTGGAGACCTGACGAACTTGGAACACCACACGAGAACCGACCAGCGCATGGGAATCCAGATACTGGCGAGTATCTCGACGGTCTCGGAAATAAGATGTACCTCTACGCCGTTGGAAATCCGGAAGTCGCAACGAAAAAGAATCGCTACCAACGAGCCCATCAAAAGGCGAGCGGATTCGGATTTGTTACCGTCGATTCTGAAGCCCGGACTTACAAGATCGAATCGTTTCGCTTTTTAGTGGATGCGAGCAGTCCTGATCCCAAGAATCAATTTCCTGGCTGGCCGGTGACAATTCATCAAGACGAAAACGCGGGACAGAATCGATTGAGATAGCTCGTGGTTTGCAATTCGCCTACCAATTCCACCCATAATTCGGGAGCCGCTCAGGCTTGATCGCAAAAACGTACAAGCGGCTTGGCTCCTCGTTAAAGAAATCGTTGTCTGTGGCAACTACAAGCGTCCGTTCACCACCGGGTAATGTTGGACCAAAAGCAAGTCCTTCAATCTTACGTGCAACTTGTTGTTCTTTTAGCCCACAAGAAACCTCTAAGAAATCGATCAATAATTCTTTCTCAATCGGTTTCGCATTCGTCAAGTTTCCCGCGATCGGAAGAACTGGCAACCTTTTTATGTCCGATGCCGATCCCAAATCAGCGATATACAATCGCTTGATTAACGATTTATCAAATGTCTTGCTGTCTCGCTCGATAACGATCAAATGTGTTTCGTCAAAGGCAACTGCCTCGCTGAGGCATGCGACTGGATAATCCAGTGGATATGCAAATTCTTTCTGCAAATTTCCTTTCGAATCGAATTGCAAAATCCGGCAATACTGACCTTCTCGGTCGGAGTTCTCGTCATTCGCTGGGCCGGAATCTTGAATGAGGGGACGCTGCATGATCGCAAAAATCTTCTTGCCAGAAGGCGTAATCGCTAGACACTCAATTCCACCATTAGGCTGGCGTCCAGACCTGTTTTCATTCGCTTCCCTCTTAGGATCTGCATTCGGAATCATCGCCTTGACGTGATCAGGAACGTCAAACTTATCTAGACATTTTCCATTCCCATCGAATACGCAAATCGTTGGTCCATATTCGTCCGAGATGATAAGGCGTCCGTTACTTAGTCGACGAATTCCTTCCGCATCAAATCGCAACGAATTATGACTATTTTTCGGATCGAAGTCTGCAGCGAAACCAGTTAGCTGTGCACCATTGAAATGATTTAGCGGCTTGGTTTGAAGCAATTCGTATTCAAGTTGTTCATCTACTGAAATTGCAAGCCGCACTTTGTGGAAACGACACTGATAATGGCACGCTCCGTCACCTGGCCCCCGGTCTGGCAGCAATAAGTACTCGTCGTTTCCGAGATACTCAATAGCTGAGAATCCACCAAGTTGGTCTTCAGGATGGCCATCATCCAATCTACCGCTAAACCCCGATCGATCCGACGCATCACCAGCAAATTCAGCGATGCCAATAAGACGCACTGAATTTGTTTCAGCGCTCAAGCTGGCTACAAGAAGCGAGCTTGTCAACGTAAATACAAGAGTGAAAAACTTCATCAAACAACCACTTTGTAAGCTTCGCATTTTCATCAACACCATCAGCGTTATCGTTGCGAAGTTTCAAAAATCACAAAGGACAAAAGAAGGTGTTCGGTGAGAAGAAAAAATGTAACTACCTGGCGACTATTGCTTTTTAATTTTGTCTTGACCATCTCGAGTCGCCAAAGCCGCGAGCGTCAACCCATCGGTCGAAGCGCTTAACAAACTCACTGAGCCATCGCCCATGAGCGTATTAGCGCCCCCAATATGAAATGCGTACATCTCGCTATCGTTGGTCGCATTAATGAATTTGTTGCCATTTGCGACGGCTGTGACTTTGCCCGAACCACTAGTGGAATTTGTTAAACCAAACAAGTTACCGCCATCAATACTGAAACCACTATCGATATCAGCCCAGCCCCAACCGTCTTCTGTTGATTGGCTATTGAAAGCAGGACCTGACTTTGGATTTTCAACTTGGCGTCCGTTAACATAAATATTGGGTCGACCAGCAACTTCCGCCACGAAGATCGTGTTGGACAGCCCATCAAGAATCACAGCCGCTTTTACTCCTTGAGGTCCGCGCCCCAGAGCCCCAAGCTTCTCTTTGGTCCCGATGCTCGAACCGCCAGCGACGACCCAAACCGAATTACGAACTGCGTTTACTGAACCGTAGTCGCAGTAGCCAAATTGAGGACGACCGTATGTGATGCCGCGATTGTTATAAAGAACTTGTGATGGAATTTCTCGAATTGCAGGTGCTGAAGGACATCGGAAAACGGCAATGTCCACGCTCGTCGAGAGGTTATTTTCCTGAGACCACCAGCTCTTCGTCCGATCGTATTCGTTGTAAGTAATCGTTTGTTCAAAGAAGGGCAAAACCATCGACTGCCAACCGACCTCAAATGTTGGCCCGCTCAATTTGATACGGCTCGGTGGAAAGGTCTTGAATGCCGCTTCATAACCCAACAAGGCCAAGCCCATCTGACGGATATTACTGGTGCATTGAGCAAGTCTCGCCGACTCTCGCGCCTGCTGAACTGCCGGCAAGAGCAGGCCCGCCAGGATGCCGATAATTGCTATAACGACCAACAGCTCAATCAGCGTGAATCCGGAATTTGAGCGTTGATGTATTCTTTGTTGCATGATCGAAAATCTTCTTGAAATACGATGAGGGTTACGAAAATGAAATTGCCTGCCTAAAAAGGCAATAAAATTGTCAGCAATGCTCAAAGCTGAAATGGCGGCAGTTCAATTGACGAATCACCGACGATAACTTTCAAGCCAGATTGCTTCTCATCTTGATACTTCGCGGGCAATTTCTCAGGACCGAATTCAGGATCGCTCGAAGTGCCACTAGTTTTCTCGGCCCACGAAATACTCACCTCATATTCTCCGGGCGGAGCGCCGTCACCAGGCTTGTAGCTCGTCAATTCAAAAGTGCCATCAGCGCCGACCGTCGCGGACGGCATGCCGTCTAGAATCGATCCGTCGACTTTGTGAAAAACAACGACTGCGCCAATCGCAGGTTGATTTTGAAATGCGACTGACCCTTTCACGGGTGTTGTCGCCGGTAAGCTTTCGTCCTGCTGACAACCGATGAACCCGCAGCAATAGATCATCGCAAGCAAGGACATCGTTCGAAAATTCAACACTGTTGTTTGGCCTTCAACGACGGATTGACTTAAGAGATCTGCACCTTTACACCGCGAGTTGCGTTAAGATGGAGAGTCTATCCGAGAGCCAAAAATTTGCTTGGCCCGAATTGTGAAGTTTGTGTGAACTTTGCGGAGATACAAATCTTTCTTGAAAGCCTAATGTGTCGCTACTAACGCATCTTCATGCAGTTCGTTTTGATACCCGAAGAAGCGACGGCGTTTGATCACTTCAGCGACTTCCACCGGAACATGTTCGGCCCAGCTTGGATCGCCGCTTTGAATCTTCTGTAAAACTTCGCGCGAGAACGTCAGAAGATTGAGAGGGTTGAAGTTGTCAAGCTGCTCGATGCAACCCTTGTCAACTAAGTACTCGAAAAGCTTGCGAAGCTCCGGCGCCACTTCGATATTTTCGACCAGCGTCACCATCCCGCTTTCGCGGTTGAGCAAGGGGTAAATGTATAACTTCAAGTCGTTCTTAAACAATCTGCCAAACGACTCAAGAATTCCGCCGTCCAAGTCACTGTAGTATTTTTCGTCGAACAGTTCGATCAAACTTCCAGCGCCCATTGTGATACCAATTTTCATCTTGGTGTAACGAGCCAGGTATGCGGCCAAGCGATAGTACTCAAAGTAATCTGAAATCAGGACCGTCATACCGCACGCGGCGAGGAGATCAACGCGAGCGAGAAAATCTTGTAAGTCGATATCTCCATTGGCCTGTAAGTTCCGCATCGTTATTTCCGCCAGAGTCACTACTTGCGACGATTGCACGTCGGGCTCCCGCGCAAATTTTTCTTGAGCGGCACGCATCATATCAAGGTTAACATTGCATAACGGTCGATAGCTGCCTCGTTCAACCAGAATCGGCTTCTTGTAAAGGACTTCTGAAGGTTGCAACACTTCGCCCTTGGCCGAGAACATAGCCGCTTTGCTCAAGCCTAATTGAACCAAGCGCAAACTCATAACACGATTGTCAACGTGCCTGAAAGCAATACCGGAGAATTCGATCATGTCGATTTCAATTCGTCGTGTGCTCAAATTGTCGAGCAACGATTCGAGTAACTGTTCAGGCTCGTGATTCAGACTGAACGCGCCATAGAGCAAGTTGACTCCGACAATCCCAATCGCTTCTTGTTGCAATGCATTCTCGGTATCAAGCATCCGAACGTGAATAATGATTTGGCTGTCTTCATCACGTGGGTGGGATTGAAAACGGACTCCCATCCAGCCATGGCAATCATTGGTTCCAGCAAAATTCCTGGCCGAAACAGTATCAGCGAAACTAAAGAATGCCGTCGTGTCGCCTCGTGATTGTCGCAAACGTTCGAGGTTAAGATTATGTTCATACTGCAACATATCTTCCAAACGCTGGCGACTGACATAACGATCGCATTGGCCGTAGATCGCGTCGCTGACAGTCATATCATAGGCCGACATGCTCTTGGCGATCGTTCCAGCGGCACCACCGACGCGGAAGAACCAACGCGCTACTTCTTGTCCGGCACCGATCTCGGCAAATGTGCCATAGCGACGCGAGTCGAGGTTGATGGCAAGAGCTTTGCGTTCAGTGTTTGGCCGAGCGGGTGCGGGGCGAGCGATTGACATATTATTTGATCAATGGAATTTTGAAAAAGCCGACGAAAAGGCTTTCAACCATTGGTCATCGCTGCCCGAGAGATTGCAAAAAATACATCGCGAGCTCGAAAACGAGACTTCTCAAGGCTCACAATCGTTGTGACCGTTACTTACGACCTAACAACGATTTGTTGTACAGGCTTTTCGTTCCGGATTTCGGTACGAAGATCGGTTTCGGATTGGCTTCAAAGGCAAGTGAGTACTCTTTGACCTTCTTCATTTTTTCTGCTTCGGTACCGACTGTCAGCTCAGGATATTTTTTGTAGTTGACGACATCGAGCAGAGTTTTCGCAACTGGTACTGGACCATATTGACTGATTCGATAATCCTTCACGCCGCCAAAGTCTGCAACGACTTTCATAATCTCTGGCGAGTAAACAAATGTGCCGCTGGCATCGACAGCGCCAAGGCTTTCGAAATTGCCAACGCAAACGCTGCTGCAACTGCGGTCATGAAACTCGTAAGCTTCATAGCCTGCCCGACGCAGCAATGATGCGAGCAAGTTCGCTTGAATTGCTGCCTCCTCTAGCGCGGCGCCATTGAGTGAATTTGTCGTACTGCTATTGCTTCCGCCACTTAGCAAAGTCGTCTGGCTGCCGGTGAAGTTTGCAATTCGAACGGTGAAGCGTCCTGGACACTTCAGGATTGAATTTTCGGCTCGCTCGTTTAGCTTGACGACGAATTCTTCAAGCTCCGGTGCATTATAAAATTCTTCCGGCAACAGCGGATTTCTCGTGATGAAGGCGTTGATCATAGGCGAAACTGCTTCGCCAGGAATGTCGTTGGAAGATTTTTGTTTCAGCCAAACTCGGTAAGCGACTGACATTTCACCCGGAGTCACGTCATCGATTTTTTCAGCCATGGTTTCAGTTGCAAAGAACTTTGGCTTAATCGTTTTGATTTTTTTCAGCACTTCTTTTGTCTGCGGAGCATCAACGGAAGTAAAGTCGCCGACCAGAATTGAATAGCACTCGACGACTCGGTCATCGGCGTATTGCATAATTTTTTGCTTGCCAGTTTCACTGAGCCCTGACCCAACGACTTTGTTCGAGAAGTCAAAGGTCTTCGGCATGATGTAGGCGTTCAAACCAAATTCATTTCGCAACTCAATCGCAAGCGCGATGGCCTGTAGCTTCGAATCTGGACCTTCCAACGAAGTAGCGTAGATCAACCAAGGTCCATGTTCGGCCTTCAATGCCAAATCGGGTCCTTGCGTTTCGGGCTTGCCCTTCAAGAAGCGAAGAACTGAAGGCGTTTCCGTCCGAGCGTTTTGGACCTGAAAGAATCCCACGGCGGCAAAAGCGAAAACACTCAGCAAACCGATTTGCAAAACTTTTCTCATCGTCAGTTTCCAATGTTAGTCTAAAGATATGCCGCAGAGCTGGTTCGCGGAGCATCGGGAATATCAAATTCTGGCCGAAGGTTGCTAGACCAAATTGGTCATCGCCAAACATTCGATTTATGCAACACGCCAAGCCATGCCCGCGTCGCCAGTGGTCAAACATTCCGATTGTGCGTTTCGGGCAGCATGCGACGTTAGTTGCGGCTGGTTTGATCGCGTTGCCAGAAGTGCTGGCAAATCTTTTCAGCAAGTCTTGCTAGCTAACCTGCCGAATTCTCTTTAGCTGGAGATTTTGCGCATCGGCTCTACCGCTCCCACGTCAAAAGAGCTGCTTGCCCTCCAAGCTTGATTTACAGTCCGCAATCGCTTCCCTTGCCGAGGTCATCTATGTCCAAAAAAGAAGTTTTTCGCATCGTTACTCGAGCTCAAAATGGAACGCTGCGAATCCGCGATTTCCATTCGGCTGAACCGCTTTCAGCCTTGCACAGCCAAATTGGTACCGACGACAGCAGCGCAGACCTTGAGCTCCGCGGCATGCCGGTTTTTCGCGGCTTGATCGGCCCAATCCCTGAAGGCAAAAACATTGTCCGTTACGAATCGCCGGAAGTGTTTGAGCTTATGACGAAAGAGTGGGCTTCTGCGAAGATCCGCCGACGTCGTCGAACGCCGGCCCAAATCGCCGCTGACAATGCGGCCCAGGCTGCGAATACGGCTGAAGCGATGTAGCCGGACTGGGATTGAGTGAAACCGGCAAGCCGCTTATATTTGCGGACTTACAAACATTTCACTCGAAACGAGCTGTCAGGGTCGCGTTGCTGCTATCTCTCTGCCGTTTCCCGACCATGGTTCCGCTAGTACATTATGTCAGGCCAAATCGCAGATACTCCAGCGGTCCGTTCGACCGCTCGGACAGAAATTCAAAGCAATCTGCTCGCCGATCGCCTAGAACGCTTCATCATTCAAAGCAAACCTTATGTGCCTTGGATCATCGGTCTAATTCTAGCCGGAATTTTAATCGCGACCCTGATTGCGACGATCGCTAGCCAGGCGGCGAAACGTGAAGCAAGCGGTTGGACAGAAATCTATTTCTCGCAAATGCAGCCTGACCAACTTGAATTGGTTGCTGCCGATTTTCAGGGCACCAACGCTGCGATGTGGGCCGCTCAGGCAAACGCCGATGCAAAGCTTAATCGCGGGCTGTCGCAAATTTATCTCGACCGATCCGTTGCCTCGCAATTGCTGAAGGAAGCTCGTGAGCTCTACCAAAAAGTCCTGACCGATGCTCGAGACCCACTGTTGGTCGCGCGGGCAACGCTTGGAGTTGCAAAAACTTATGACGGCGATGCAAATACTGAGCTAGCGACTAAAGAGTACAGCAAAGTGTTGAACTTGCCCGGCGCTCATGAACAACTTCGTGAAAGCGTGACGGAACGTCTAAAGTTTTTGCAAAGCGACGAAGGCAAGGAGTTCTACGCTTGGTTCAAAGCCAACGCACCAGCCGATCCGCGACCACTGGATACGGCCGAGGATCTGAAGGCTTTGCCAGATCTGCCCGACTTAAAATTTGAAACACCTTCCAAGACGACAGAGATCGCGCCGACCGATCCTGCACCGGATTTGCCAAAAGACGACGCAACCAGCATCGAGAACAGCTCAATTAAACTGCCTCCCGAAGGTGCTCTCGAAGTTGAGCCTGCAGCAGATTCGGCTGAAGCGGCAACGCCGACACCTGAGACAGACGGAATTCAAATTCCACCGGCCGCCGAGTGAGTCAACCGATCGATTGCGAACGTCGAACTTTCGATGTCGTCGAAGACTATGATGGCTTGAGAGTCGATCAATTTCTAACAATGGTCTGTAACGGGTACAGCCGCGTCTTTTTGCGCCGTGTCGTCGCCGAGGGCGGTGTGACGGTCAACGGCGAACGCATCAAACCCGCTTTTAAAGTGCACACGGGCCAACACGTCATCATCGACTTGCCGCCACCTCCAAGCGACGGTCCAATCCCCGAAGACATTCCCCTGGACGTCTTGTGGGAAGACGATCATCTAGTCATCGTCAACAAGCCATCGAAAATGGTTGTTCATCCGGCCAAAGGGCATTGGAATGGAACATTGACTGCGGCTCTGGCGCACCATTTTCAATCGCTCAGCGACGTTGGTGGACCAACTCGTCCAGGCATCGTCCACCGATTAGATCGCGATACGACTGGCGTGATCGCCATCGCCAAAACAAACGAAGCCCACTTTAAATTAGCTGCTCAGTTTGAAAGTCGGGAAATTCAAAAAGAATATCGTTGCATCGTCGTGGGTAACATGGACCACGATCGCGATTGGGTCCGAGCCCCAATTGGTCATCATGCTTATCAACGCGATAAGATGTCCGTCCGCGCTGGTCATGCGTCTAGCCGTGACGCTGAGACATTTTACGAAGTAATAGAACGATTTCCCGGTTACACCTACCTAGCCGTCAAGCCTAAGACAGGCCGCACGCATCAAATCCGCGTTCATTTGGATCACATAGGTCATGCCGTCTTGTGCGATCGATTGTATGCCGGCCATGCGTCGACAACCCGTGGCCAACTTTTGCGAAAAGCTTTGCACGCCCGTCCAATGACAGCTCAAGATTCAGAAATCATTCTCGAACGCCAAGCTTTGCACGCTTACCGTTTGCAATTCGAACATCCAATTCATCGAACTCCGCTCGACTTTACTGCCGAGTTGCCAATCGATTTCGCAAAGACGCTCGCTGTGCTTCGCGGCGATGATGAACAACCGAAATCGGACTGACTAAAACTTTTGCCTGCCAACACAAACGGACTGAACGATTCTAATTCGTTGGCCGATTGCCAACGTCTCCCATTAAAATAAAGCTGCCCCAGTAAAAAGGGTGGGCTGCGTTTTCACTCTTTCGGCGAGCTGCAATCATCGCGAGTTGTGCTTCGCGAATGGCCGTCGATTTGTCTTTTCCTGCCAGCAGCGATTGATAAAACGATTTCATCAGCAACCGCGTCTCTTCATCCGGGACTTCAAACAAACTGGTCAACAGACTGTGTGCGCCGGCAACTAAAAAGGCTCGACGTAAGCCGTATACGCCTTGACCAATTTCGGATTGTCCTAAACCACTCTCACACGCACTTAGGACAATTAATTCCGTACTTCGAAAATCCATTCCAGCAATCTCTTGGGCAGTCAACCATCCGTCCTCCAAACGAACCCCACCACCGGTAATCGCCGGAGGTTGATTGGCACCCGCTAGCACGATTCCCGATCGAAGCAGTGGATTGGCATCGCTTCGTAGTTGAC
The DNA here is from genome assembly GCA_041740995.1 of Pirellulaceae bacterium. Classification (GTDB taxonomy): domain Bacteria; phylum Planctomycetota; class Planctomycetia; order Pirellulales; family Pirellulaceae; genus JBGSKY01. Next base: position 17,807 of record JBGSKY010000175.1, on the reverse strand, counting down.
CGAGGGTGCTGCCAGAGCGACCTCCGATGCCAGTCGACAAAGCCTCTGAATCGTGAGGTACATAGAAGCCGTGGGTTGCAATATGAACGATCCTAGGAAACCGCGCCGACTTGAAGACCTCTTCGACGGCTTGTTTGCCGATATACGATCTCACCGGACCGAGCTGCGAGCCGTTGAGCAGCAATTCGACATCGGAGGCTTCTTGACGTGCTCCGGCGAGTGGACGCCAACGAAGCGAGCGAAGGTCTTGTTCGTCGTCTCCGCTTGCGCCGCGAATCGCCAACATTGGAGCATTTGTCTTACCTAATGATTTTGGCAAATTCGCGTTGACGACCTGTTCATGCTCGTCAGCTACTAAATCATAATCCGGGTCGGCTAATACGATCGTGTCGTTGCCAACTCGACCATGCTTCCTCAATAGATCGCGACCAGAAGACAAATAGCTGACCGCCATGTCTTCCACTACATAATGTTGGTCCATTCGATGAAGTGCCGCAAAAGGGACAAAATGAAGATCACCATCGGGTGCGACGATCAACTGTTTTATGCTTGTTAGGCCGTCAAGCAATGGTTGCAGAATCTGTGCATAAAGATGTTTGCTAATTCGCGCGTACTCCGCTTCGCGCATTTCTTCGCTCGCGAATCGCATCGCACGCGGAGTTCGAGTGATATGGTCGCGAATTTCTTCGATTGAGGCATTAATCGCTTCGGCTGGCCCTAAGTCGACTAACTTACAGCCGCCCTCGGATTCCCCGATAAGCAAGAACGCGAACAAATGCGGTTCCGTCCAAATGCTTTCCTTTGCGAAATCTGTCGACGACGCTTCAAGTCGCATCGACTTACTTATTACGTACTCAATCATCGCCGAATCTTTCGGCAACGCCTTGAGCAATGGCTCGATACTCCCAATCGTTGCGTCGATCGCTAGGCCGTCATCTCGAAGTTGAAAAGATAATTTCTCGTGCAGTTGAGCAATTTGTTGTTGAACTGAATTCCGAGTTTTCTCCATTTCAACTGCGGTCATGGTCCCATCCATTTGAATCGCCGCATCCGCAAGTTCTTGATTGCGAGCTTCGATTTGCTCTAACAACTGAACCGTCGCGGGGTCGAAAGATCGCAAGCGTTGAGCGTTTTCAAGCTGACATGCGACATCTAGTACGAGGCCCTTACGACTTAGCGTCCATGCCAAAGCCGCTTGCGACAAAGCTTGATTGTCCGGTGCGTGCGACGCGAGCGTTAACAGCATCGCGATGCGGTCTTTGCCATAGTTTACCGTTTGCTCAAGAGCGGACTGGGATCCGACAGCGATTGCTTCAGCGATGCGAGACTGCTCCAATCGCAAGCTTTCGTTGAGCAAGTCTTGTGCGCGTTGATGATCTCCCCTTAAAGCATTCACCTGCGCCAGCATAAAGAGGTTCTTGATCAGTTCAAACGAATCGCTGCCAAGTTGTCGTACTCTCGTATCGTAGGCAGTTGTTAGCTCTGCTGACGCGCGATCTAAGTCGCCCATTGAGAAAAACGCATTTCCAAGTTGCGAATGGCACTGTGCGACTAAATGATGATCCGTGCCCCATTTCATTTGTCGGATCGTCAAAGCACTTTGATACGCATCGGCGGATTTCTGGAAGAGTTGTTGATTAAAATACAAATTACCTAGACCGTTCATTGCGTCAGCATAATCAGGATGCTGTTGCATATGATTCTTGTCGAAGATCTCAATCGCTGTTTTAAAAAGGCTCTCTGAAAATTCATAGGTCGTACTGTATTCGCTAGCAACCATGGCGCCGATCAAGGTACTTTGTGCGAACTCTAAACTATCTTGGCCATAAATTTCTTTGATGATGTTGTGCGACTTTATTAAGTAGTCCACCGCCCGCTGATCGTCGCCCAATTCGTCATATATCGCGTACAACGTCCGCAGCATATTTGCGTGATCGTAACTGATTTCACCACTCTGATTTTTAAAGATCTCTGTCGCTTCGTGAGCTGGCTGCAAAGCGTCCGCGTAGGAACCTTGATCGAGGTAAAGCAGTGCCAGACTATGATTTGCCTCTGCAAGCTCGTAATGATTTTCGCCGTAAATTGACTTTAGTAGACGTATCGCATGCTGGATCGAATCAAGTGATTTTTCAAATTGACCAAGCTTTCTTTGGAGGACCGAAATCCACCGGTACATACTCGCGGAATCAGGATGCACCTCGCCGAGTAATAACAGTCGGATTTCCAGTGCTTTCTCATAGGCAGCGAGGGCTTCTTTCAATTCGCGATGTTCAGAATAATTACTCGCAATTTCTGTCCACCGCTGAGCTACCTCGCGATGTCTTTCGCCATAGACTTCCACAAGCAAATCTCGCGATTGCTTTAGCCGCAGAATAGTGTCGTTGTCGGTCGGTTCTTCGGCCAACGAATTCGCAAGGGCGACTTTGGAACGCTGGGAATCGGACAATGCTGCATAGAGGCGTAACTCGTCGGCTAAGCAACGCGAATTTGCCAGAATCCAAGGCTGCGTTTCGGGAATCGATTGGCGACACACGAAAATGAATTCAGCTAGCTTCGCCGCTTCCGACCACAATTCCAACTCGCGGGCCACGCTCAGTAATTCTTCTAAAGGATATATGTCGGCACGGGAATCATCGACAACTTCTGAAGCAGTGTTAGACGAAGCACGAGTTTGTTCGTCGTAGGCCATCAGTGCTCGCTGAACAATAAGTTTTGCATCGTCAATCTTATTCGCTTCGATCGCGATACGAGCACGGTGCATTGCGATGACTAAACGATGCGGGATTGTACGAAAATCTGTTTGATCTAATCGCGATTCCAGTCGGCTCAAAACAAGTGATGCGGAATGCGCTTGCATTTGTCCGCGGTATAAATTGCATAAGCTGTTCCCGCCATCGAAACCAATCTGAAGCTTGGCGTTTCCATTTTCAAAAGCTAAAAGCAATTCTTCGAGCAATACGATCGACTTGTCATACTCGCCGATTATTCGATATTGATCACCAGCGTTGTAGAGAAACGTATGATAATCAACGTCTTGTCGATCGGCTGTGTCGCGTTCAAGCAAGAGAGCTTCTTCATACAGCATTGCTGCTTCCTCGCGCCGCTGCATTGCGCTGTACAAGATCGCCAATTCGTTGACGTACGTAGATAGCTCACCTGGAGAAACCTCGGGCAACTTCCGAAGAATCGATACAGATTCTTCAGTGCAGTCTAATGCATCGCCATTGCGACCTTCGCGTTGATACCATCGACTCAGATCGAGCAACACCGATGCTCGGTCCAGAGTCGGTCCAACATTAAGCCCATCTAATATTTGGATCGATTCTTGCAAGTTCTGCAAACTTGAATCACGATCGCTGGACATCAGCAATCGTCCGCAGAGCGCGGCAGCTTGTGAATACTGCAAACAATCGATTGAATAAACCTCAGCGTAGATGCTTTTCGCGGCCAACGCGTATTCAATCGCTGTAGCTGAGTCTGGCAGTTCGTAACCTGCGAGGTACATGATCAGGTCTGCATAGTCGGGATGATTGCGACCGAGCAGAAGAACGATCTGCTCGCTGGCTTGCTGATAAATCTCACACACAATCTCTGCGTCTGTCGCCATGTCAGCCATTTGGACATGTGCTCGCGTTGTCAGCAAATCATCGTCGCCAAAGAGATCACGAATGGTCAGGTACGCTTCGGAGCATTGATGAAATGCATTTTCGATGTCGCCATCATTTCGGTTGATGATCGCTTCTTGAATTGAAGCGTTGGCAACCTCAAACTTCGCCCGCATCTCGTTTGGCAATTCAATCACTCGGTCAATCGATTTCTTTAGTTGCTCAATCTCGCGGCGACGGTAATCGATCTTCTCACTGAGCTGAGCGGCAATCGCATTGCTTGAATTCAACATTTTCTGAGCCGTCAACCATTCTGATTCCGCGATCGCTTGGTTGGCGACTTGCAAATACGTCGCACAGAGATTGGATCGATGGACTTCGATTTTCCAGGGGATTTGGATCATCGATTGGCTGCCTGCGGCCGATGCTTTTTCAAGCAGCTCTAACGGCCGCTGTGTTTCGCCGAGCGATTGCAGCCATACCGCGTAGTTATTGATCGTTTCGTAGTATTCAGGCAAAACCGTTGTGCCAGTCGCTTCATATTTCGAAATCGCCAACTCATATTGCGTTCGGGCTTCTTCGAGTTGTTCGTTTGCGATCGCGTACGCAGCCATCACCGTATGGAGCTTTGCTTGGACCGGATGTGGCGTCTTACACAGCAATGGGATATCGTCTCTGAATCGATTGAGCTGACTCAACATCCCTTCAATCCGCCCAAAATCAATGAGCATCATTTGGACGTCAAGCACTGCATCGATCCAATAAAGATGCCGATCGCCGAACATGTTTCCGATCTTGCGAACCTTCTTCTCCGCGAATTTTAACGAGCCTTTGTGGTTGCGTCGCTCTTGAAGTAAATCGATTTGACGGGCGGTGTCCATCAACTCCCATCGTTCGCGGCTGGGCATTAACGAGACTTGTTCCATATAGCCTGAGAACCGCTTAGCTTCCTCCGCTCGCCAACCGTCTGGCTCGATTTTATTGCTGGCGATTTGGAGGTATAACTGAGCATAAGCTTTTGCTTCTGCCAATCGTTCTGCTTCCATGAACAGCTCAGAATTAAGACGATATCGCCACGCTACGATTTCGTGCATTTCGCCAAACATGCGACGTTCAAGGACGAGTACTTCTTCAGCAAGCCTCATTGCCTTATCTAAATCACCCGATCGCCAGAGCGTGTAAAGCTGAGGCAATATTTCTGCGCGACGTGCTTGATCTAATTCGCTACCACTTTTTTTCGGTAGAATAACCGTCGTCGACTGGTCTTGTGCGAGCGCATATTGCGTTAGAAATGTTGATCCGATGGCAACGCAAATCGACGTCAACAATTTGACTGTCAGATTCAATTCTTTTGTTGCCATAACGTCGCTCGATTTAATAAGAACCAATCCGTTGCTTTGCACCAATCCTATTCGGGCTGAACTTGTTCTTGATTGCTGCTAGCGCGGAGGTTGATCCCACAATCGATAGGGATCGTCAAGTTGTTTCATTTCCGCCAGCAACAGTGCTTCCATCTCCGCCAACTTTTTTGCATGCTCAGGTCGGCCCGCGAGGTTTACTTGGTCTGATAATGGCATCGTTCCAATTCGCTCAGCGACTTTTGATTCATGATGTTCTTGCAAAAATTCGTTTGGATTTTCTGCCAGATTAAAGAGCTGAGTCTGGTGAACTTGGCCATCTAGTACATCATATTTAATCAGCTTCCAATCCCCTCGACGAATGCTTCGCATGCCCGGTTTGGTGCCACCACAATATACGCCGAACAGAGTATCTCGGACGGTTGATTGTTTTCCGAATAAGACTGGCTTGAAACTAATTCCTTCGTTGGTCGATGGAGTTTCAAGACCAGCGAGATCACAAAGCGTTGCTAGCGTATCGCCAAGATAAATATTGCCAGTCGCTCGCTGATTAGCAGCGATTCCAGGACCAGCAACAATGTAAGGAACTCGCCAAGTGTGCTCGTAAAGATTTTGTTTACCCATCAAACCGTGCCGACCAATAGCGATTCCATGATCGGCGGTGTAAACGACATAGGTATTGTCAAGCTCGCCAAGGTCGTCCAGTCGCTGGAGAACGCGACCAATTTGAGAATCGATATTCTCGCTGCAAGCGTACTCGCGACCGATTTCATTTCGCACAGTTGCCTCGTCGCGTCGAAGCCAAACGCCGCTTACTTCGTTCTCGTCGCGGAGCCCTGGGTGACCGTGTGGAAAAGGATGTTCTGGCAAATAATTAATCGGATGTTGTGGCTGCTTTGCGTCGCGAGCGGGGATACTATCGGAATCACTGTGATTGGTAGCGCCATACTTCGCGAGCAACTCTGGCTTTCCGTCACGAGTGTCATGCGGATGGGAAAAACCAAAGTAGATTAGGAACGGTTTTTCGTCATTGCTCGCCTGGCGTTCGTCGAGATAGTCCAAGACTCTTTCAGCGTGCCAGCCGCTGCCTGTTTCGTCTGTGTCGCCCCGTTTTTCTGCTTCGTGAAGCACTGTAAAGAGCTTGTTCGCTGCATCGTAGCTGTTCCCTTTCTTACAGGTGCGCATGGTGCTGTAGCCGGCTCGATTAAATACCGCAGGGATCGTTTGCTGGGCCAAGTCGGGCGGGACCAATCGAGGGTCGGTCGAATTCGGGTTGGCGGTCGACTTTGGAAAGCGGTCGGGAATGTGCCAAACCGTGCGGCCGCTCATGATCATGTGCCTTGACGCCGTGCAAACAGCACCTTGCCACGCCCCCATGTGATAGGCTCCGTCGATCACCATGCCGCGGGCCGCGAGCTTATCAATGTTTGGCGTCGAAAGTGGCGATTTGGAATCGTAAACTTTCAGTTCAAAGGGAGATTGATCGTCCGCCAAAATAAAGAGAATATTGGGTCGCGTGGCAGAAACATTGGATCGCTGGTCTGCAAGTGAAACGCTCGTGGACATGAGCGAGATTGAACATATTGCAAGAATTGTAAAGCAGCTTAATACGTATCTCATCTTTGAGAGCCTCGGCAGAAAATCTGAATTCAAAACGCGACTGGATGAAAAACCGTTGCGTTATTCAGAAATTATAGCCGCTTTGACCCGGCATTGAGTTCGCAAATTACCGCTCAACAAATGTTCTACAGAAGTCTATGCGTGTCTGCGGGTCGCCAAGCTAGAACCTCAGCGCGAGCTTGCGGGACTGTGTGGCAAGGTAACCAGAACCAGAAGCCCTAGACTTTGGCTTGCAACAATTTCGCAACCAGTTCCGGTTTATCTTGTGCTCGTAGATGGGCGATGCGATCCGGCGGAACTTCCATCTTTTTCAGATGCAAAGCGATGCTGTCCCAAACTTTCTCGCGTTTCTTTCCTTCGGTCAGATAAAGTTCAGTGACCAACTCTCCAACCCGCTGAAACGCGATCGATTCCCGATTATTGTAGTAATTCTTAATGCACTTCTGCTGATAGTTTGAATAGTTTTCCATACCCATCGTTTTATCTCCTGTGACTGGTGTCGGATACTTTCGACCCAAAGAGTCTATCGTCTACGCGATTGAAAGGAATCGAAGTTTGGCTACTTGAGCCGCAAAAACCGCCGCGATCGTTTCGTTTGCGTCTTAATTAAAAAAAACACAGTTCGCCTTCCGTACTGCGGAGTCGGCTCTGTTGGCTGCGATCGCATTTGTTGTGGCGATCGATAAGAGTGTCTTGGTGAGCCAAAAATATCATCCTCTTCAGCCGGAAATATGTTGGGACACGTTAAGTTCTAACGAGCGACCAATCGTCGCGGCCGGAAAATCACAATAGCTCGCAGCAACGCACTAACTGCCACCAACGCTCAATAGTTCAACATTGAATGTAAGGGAGTTACCAGTTGTGACGGTTTTGCCTAGAGCAAATGCCGTCGAATAGTAAAAACTGACCTAAAAAATTTGCCAAATCCGGAAAGCTGTTCTTCTTAGCGAGACTTGGATAGCTATGATAGTTCGAACTTCTAACGATCGGCGGAGCGGTAACAATTTGGAGTTGTTGCGCGATTCCGCAAATTAGTTGGTCAGATTACTCAGAGGAAGCAGCGATGATTAGGCGAAACGAACAGTTTCTTACTGTTTCGGCCATTTTGAACGCCATTCGGCATCGGTTTGTCAGCGTCTTGGCCGTGACTGCATTGATTAGCGTGGCTGGTTTGGCAATGTTGTTGATGCTTCGCGACATATATACCAGCGAAGGTGAATTCTATCTGAACGCTGGCCGTGGAACGGTGACCATCGACCCTTCGGCTACAACTTCGCAAACGGCCAGTTTGATGGACACTCGGCAATCCGAAATCCAATCGATCAAGGACATGCTCAGTAGCCGGATGATGCTTGAGCGAACTGCGCGCCGAGTTGGAGTCGATCGAATCCTCGAACAGCGTTCGTGGCTAGATCGCAAGAAAGAATCAATCATGAGTTCGATTGATGATTATTTGGGAATGAACGACACCTTGGACGATGGTTTAACCGGCGATCAGACCGCTGACTTGAATCGATTGCAGGGCGCTGTCGAGTATTTAGCCGACCGACTTTCGATCACTGGCGACAAAGAGGGAAACACTGTCCAAATCAAATCGAAAGCTCATACCAGTTTGCTCGCACATGACATCGTTGAAGAATTGATGGCCGAGTTTCAAAACCATTACGTTAACGTCCACCGAACAATCGGCTCGCAGAATTTTTTCGAGAAGGAATACTCGGACACTGAGCAGCTATTGATAAAGGCGGAAACAAATCTCGTTGAATACAAAAACAAGATGAAGGTAATTTCGATCGATTCCAAACGGGATCTATTGCACAAAGAATCGCAACTGCTCCAAGACGAATTGCTCAAAACCGACGCTGACTTAACTGCTAAAGTAGCGGAAATTGCTCAGCTTGATTCGATGATTGCTGAACAACCCGAGATGATGAGTGTAGCCGAAACGTCACGTTCCAATGCAGCTTCAGATTCAATGCGCGGCGATCTTTATCGTCTCGAAATTGCTGAGAGCGAACTCTCGTCAAAGTATGGTGATGAAAACCCAAAGTTAATCAAAGCACGACAAGCGCTCGCTGAAGCGCGGGCATCGTTCAACAAACAGGACTCGCTGTTCGGCGAGAAAGCTGAAGCGATCAATCCGATCCGACAAGATCTGTTGCTGACTCGAATGAAAGCAGCCAGCATGCTGGAATCACTGCGGGCGCGACAGATTTCTTTACTCGAAAAAGTAACGCAAAACGAAGATCGTATTCAGTCGCTAAATGGAGATGAGATTCGAGTTGCAGAACTGAATCGAGCAGTCGACCTATCACGTGACGAGCTTCGCGATTACAGCCGAAAACGCGAGGAAGCACGTCGCCAGACGGAACTTGATGCGGCATTAATCAGCGCTCTTCAAGTTAGTCATCCAGCAACACATGTCATCGAAAAGAGTGGACCACCACGTTTGATCGGGCTTGGAATCATCGGTATTGCCGCTGTTTTATGCTCATGTGCTTTAGCGATTTATCGCGAATCAACAGACAGCAGCGTCGAAGATGACCTGAGTCCATTGAGCGGCTATGGGGGGCGACTTGAGAGCTTCGAAATGCAACGATCTCGTGCCGGTCGCGATAGTTCAGAGGAATACACGATCATCAGCGGTCGAGCGAGTAAGTTAGCCAATCGCAAGGACGATTTGCAAGCCAACGGGCGCCGGGCGAGCAGCGGCGTTCAAGTCAATGTCAGCGAGAACATCCGAGGCTAGTCAGTTTGTTTTGTTTTAGAAAATCGGTCGTTTGACGATGGAGTCGAATGATTCCAAATCGTCTCAATCGCAAGTTGATCTGCTTGCAGCAAATGACCCGGGCGGGCGAGTACGAAAATAAGTTTGCAACAAGTTTTTCATTTATAGTCTTTATTTATTTTTTCGAATGTCAGCTACTTTGACCCCAAAGGAATTTGCGGCCGCAACGGACTTCCAGGAGCTCCGTACACCGCGGTTCTTGCTTAACTACCGGCAAATGCGCATGGTGTTGACCAAGGAACGGTTGCGCAGTGACCGCCATGATCAATTCTTTGGGCTCATCGTCATTCGACTGCATTGTGCAAAGTCGGACTATCGAAAACGCCTGCAACTGTTTGCAGCGTTGCTCTCGCGACGCATGCGTTTGACGGACGAATGCGGAATGCTTGCCAAGGGGCAAATAGGAATCATGTTGCCGATGACCGATCTGTCCGCAACTAGGCTTGTCTTAGATTCAATCACTAGCCTCGCCGCAGACGAAGGTATTCAATTTCGGGCCAGAATCGTTAGCTATCCTGATCAGTCGGCAATTTTTGACAATGTCGATTCGCTTATGGAAGAAGACATCAACGCCAATGAACCTGCAACGATTCCGATGACGCTGGCAGAGCATTCAGAAGTCAATCCAGTATCGATGTCCGCGACCTCCGATACGATCAGCGTAAGATGCCAAACAGTCAGCATTGGTCGGCCTCACGAGTTTGTCGCTCCCTATTATCCGGTCTGGAAACGCGGTTTTGATATCGCCGCTTCATCGGCTGGACTGCTTGCCGCTGCCCCATTTCTGGCTGCGGCGGCAATCGCGATTCGGTTGACATCTAAAGGCCCGGCGTTCTTCTTGCAGCCTCGGACTGGGCAATACGGCGAAACATTCAAGATCATCAAACTGCGAACGATGGTCCAAAACGCCGACGATTTAAAATCTGTCCTAATGGAACGAAACGAACGCGATGGCCCAGCATTCAAAATGAAGGACGATCCACGCGTTACGAAAATCGGGCATTTGCTGCGGCGAACTGGTTTAGATGAGCTTCCACAATTAATCAATGTGCTTAAGGGGGAAATGGCAATCGTAGGACCACGTCCACTTCCAGTTGCCGAAGATGCAGACTGCGAACTCTGGCAACGCCGACGTTTAGATACGAAACCAGGTCTGACCTGCTATTGGCAGATAGCAAAAAGTCGAAAGATCCCGTTCGTCGAGTGGATGCGGATGGACTTGCGTTACGGTGACAAACGATCAATTTTTTGTGACATGACGTTGGTACTAAAGACTGTCGCTTCAGTCGTATTGGGCCGCGTCGGTCACTAAGAACGCCATGCTCAATTCTGCTATCAGCTTTCAAAATGGAAATGCTGAAGGGTTTCGTTTCAAATCCCGTGGGCTGGTAAACTTCAGTAAGCTTCGGAACGCTAATTTCTAAAGAGCGGTTATCAAAAGCTGGTAAGACTTTGTTGCCGTATTGTTGCAATAGACTCGCAATTTATTGCATTAGACTCTCATTGTTAAGCAATTTGGTTACCAAGAGTTTTACCAACTTCCGCGTGTTCTCCCTGCTGTGGGTATAAGACACCCTGTTTCGAATTAGCGGGTAGGATATGATCATCGCCAACGAGAGTGCAAAATATGTCTTTTAAACACTAAGTCTTGTCATAAGCGTAACGCCTTTAAAATGCGATTTGAGGAGAAAAATCACATTCTGATCGCGGCCAACCCGAAAAGTGGTTCGCGAAGTCGGCAAGACTTGATCGAGTCTTTGATCATACGACTTCAAGATGAAGGTTGGCAAACCACGATTTGCGGTCAGCTTGAGGACTTGCAAAATCAAGTAACAACACTTGACCAATGTGGTGTTTTGCGAACAGTAATTGCGGCCGGCGGAGATGGGACGGTGTCTGCCGTGGCTTCTCGAAGCGCACCGCATATACCAATCGCAATCTTACCGCTTGGAACTGAAAACCTACTTGCAAAGCATATCGGTTGCACCCTAGACTTGGCTCAGTTAACTCGTTCAATCAAGCAACTTGAGACGCTTCGATTGGATTGTGGAACCGCAAATGATCGACTCTTCTTGGTTATGGTCGGCGTCGGTTTCGATGCACATGTTGTTAAAGAAATGAATCGAGTTCGTCGCGGGCACATTCAGCGCTGGTCATATGCAGCACCGATCACTCGCTCGCTTTGGTTGTATCGATTTCCAAAGCTACGCATCACCGCTAACGGTGTAGTCCAGCAAACGCTCGATTCGCCGCTTCTGAAAGAACCGGTAATTCATGATCATATCCAATGGTCTGCGCGATGGGTTTTCGTTGCCAACGTTCCGCGGTATGCAGGTGGTCTTCCGATTGCCAATTGGGCTGCCTGCGACGACGGTTTGTTAGACATCTGCAGCTTCCGTGGCGGACTTGCTCGTTCGTTTCGATATTTGCTTTACTTGGCAGCCAACCGTCACCGAACGCTGTCTTCCTTCCGCACCGAAGCAGCAACGTCACTACATATCGAATCCGATGCGCCTGTCTGTTACCAAATCGACGGAGACTACGGAGGCATGCTGCCAGTCGATATTAAAGTTCTCCCGAAGCGACTTTGCTTAGTTCGTCCAGACGTTTCAAATCGCACAGAAGAAGTCTTGAGATTTTCTTCCTAATGCTTTGGGGCTAAGCAGTGCAATAAAATAGAATTTGCTTCAGTCAATCAGGCAGCATTTCGATCGACACTAAGGCTCGAAGGGAGCGTACTTCGATTTGCTCGCTTTGACGTCAGTGAAATTGTTAAAAGTCTAGCCATAGTCAGCAGATAGGTCGAAGCAAAAACCAGCAGCTTTCGCTTCGTTTGACCATGAACTCGACATTCGAACGTGAACGGTAGCTCGCAATAGCGCAATTCGCCTTCCGCGGCCCTCATGCGAACCAAGATCTCTTCCACGATATCGAAGTTGCTACATGAGAGCGTCAAACTTCGTAGAAGATCGCCACGATACAATCGAAAACTGTTCGATACATCTTTACAAGTCAAACCAAGAACGACCGAGTAAGCAATGTTGAGCACGCGACTCATTAAGACCAACTTCCAATCGTTCAGCGTCTTGCCGCCAGCGACATAACGCGAAGCGATGACAACGTCGTTTCCCGGAGCCGCTTCGATCATCTGTGCAACAAATTCTGGCGTGTGTGAACCGTCCGCATCCATAAAGACAACCGACTCACCCATCGAAGCATTGATTCCTGTTCTTACGGCATCTCCATAAACATTGCTCGGACCACGCGCAATAAATCGTGCGTCATTCAGACGACAGACTGCTTCGGTATTGTCCATCGGTTCGACCGTATCGATCACTAAAATCTCATACGACTGACCCGTGCTACGCATGTTCCGATGCAAGCGTGGCAACAGGTTTGCCAAGTTCTCAGATTCACGATATGCAGGCAAAACAATGCTAACTTGCGGTCTAGGCGGCATACTGATTAGTCCAATCTAACATCCGTGAAAGGCCGTCAGCAACAGTGACTTGTGGTCGCCATCCCAACATTGCTGATACTTTGCGACAATCGGCGACGAAGACGCGCTGGTCGCTACTGCGAGCAGGCAAGTGGTTCCAACGCAGTTTGACATCGAGCGAAACTTGCAAAAATTCGAATAGCTCCAGCAATGACTTGCTCTGCGGCATGCCACCGCCGATGTTGAATGCGTGACCGGCTACCTCTGGGCCGCTTTCAGCGGCGGAAAAATACAAGCGAATCATATCGTCAGCATGCAATAAATCGCGTACCTGTTTGCCGTCTCCGCAAATTGTAAAGGGCGTCTTGTTCCCTCGTTTTTGGGCCCAAGCTTGCTCACAAAACCAACCGACCCAGCCTTGATCGATAGTCGCGTATTGCCGACCTCCGTACATCGACGAATGTCGAAAAACAATCGTCTTGAGTCCGTAAACGCGGTGGTAATCGAGCATGTATTGATCCGCTGCGCCTTTGCTGCAACCGTACGGCGAACGAAAGTCTAACGGCAATGATTCGGTGAAACCGTCAACGTAATGAGTTGCTTGCCAACGTGTTTTGGTTTCGTTGTAGCTCAGCGTTTCAAGATCTCCATAAACTTTGTTTGTCGACGAGTAAGTTACCGTTGCCTCCGGTGCATGTTTTCGAATCGCTTCAAGTACGTTAAGCGTGCCGAGAGTGTTGATTTCGAAATCATTGCGAGGATCTTTTATACTGCTGGTCATCGCAACTTGACCAGCTAGATGGAAAACAATCTCCGGTGCAAACGCTTGTACCATGACGTCAATTAATTCCGCGTCGCGGACATCGGCTTGGCAAAACTGGTAGCTTCCCTGCGATGAAAGCCATGCACGATTTTCTTTCGCGCCAGTTCTGGAAAGATTGTCTAGTATCATCAATTCCCATCCACGTCGGAGGGCTTCTGCTGCTAGATTGCTACCCAAAAATCCACAACCACCCGTGATCAATAGTCTCTTCTTCAAGCTGCTCATCATGCTGCTTTCCTTGTTTGGTAGGCCTCGATTTGCTTCGTTTTGCGGGATTCGATACAACGTTGCAATCCGTCAGTGAGAGAAACGTGCGGCCGCCAACCGATCGACTCAAGTGCTTTAATGTCCGCTCGCGAATGCATCTGTTCGTTAGCACGGTAAGGCTTTGCGCCAAAGTACAACTGGACATCAGACGCACCACAAAGTTGTTGTAATTGTTCGACTAAATCGCGAACACGGATCGTTTCACCGCTTCCAACCTGAAACGATTGAAAGTCGCCTTCGATTCGTTCAGCATGATGGAGAACCGTGCTAAAGGCAGCTAGTAAATCATCGATGTAAACGAAATCTCGCTGTTGTTCACCGGCAGTCAATTCAAGGGTCGGCACTGATCCAAAAAATTGGTCGATCAACCAAGCGACGAACTTTGTCGACGACTCGCTGGGCCCGTAAAAATGCTCTAACTCAAGATTGATTCGCTTCGGAATTGCGATGTTTGCCTGTAACCAGTCAACAAACTGCCGCTTTGATCGGGCGTAACTACTGACAGCAACATCAAGCGACGTTCCGGCATTGATAAACGTCCGCACGCCGCTTTTCGAAGCTGCCTCAAGAACCCGCAATGGCATGACTAGGTTCGCGTCCAAAATCGTATCGCTAGTCGCGTTCGTTCGTCCGTAATCGCACGCGCAATTGATTACTGTGTCAATCTGCCAGCGTTCAAAGTTTGACGTCAAGTCGTCATGCGATTCATCGAGATAACAAGCTGCAATATGGCCATCCATATAGCGTCGAAGGTTCTCGATTTGCGATCCGAATCTTATTCCAGCGATCACGCAATGCCCGGCATCGCGAAAGGTACGGCAAAGCCTTTGACCAAGGTAACCAGTTGCTCCGGTGATTAAGATTCTCATCACTGACACCTCATGCGAATTGTAGTGCTGGTCAAAAAATCGCTCGTTGGGTTACCCAGAACCACTCGTTGCGAATCGAATCTATTATTCAAAGGCAGAATTCCATTCATCTCAAATCGCGCATTGGTCATGCTGCTTTGCACCGTACCAATGATTGAGATTCTACGGTGCTTCGAATGCTCTTGGCGATATGATCAAGCATCTCGTTGGTCAACCCTGGGTAGACTCCGACCCAAAATGTTTGATCGGTGATTCTGTCGGCATTGACTAGATCACCAACAACTCGGTGCTCAATGTTTCGATAGGCTGGTTGACGCAATAAGTTGCCTCCAAAAAGCAATCGAGTGCCGATCTTATCAGCAGTTAAATCGTTGATTAATTGAACTCGATCGACTTGGCTCTCGTCGCGAATTGTAATCGGAAATCCAAACCATGCTGGATCGCTGTGCTCGGTCGCGACCGGCAAAACTAGATCGTCTTGTAGGTCGCTCAGCTCGGCATGCAAGTAAGCGAAATTCGCTTTTCTTTGTTCAATAAATCGCGGTAGCTTGTCGAGTTGTTTCAAACCGATTGCTGCTTGCATGTCTGTCGCTTTTAAGTTGTATCCGATGTGGCTATAAACATATTTGTGATCATATGACTCAGGCAGATTACCATGCTGCTGACAGAATCTCTTGCCGCAGGTATTGTCTTTGCCGGGTGGGCACCAACAGTCGCGTCCCCAATCACGGAACGATTCGAGAATCTTCTTTAGAATTGGGCGATCAGTCATCACTGCTCCGCCTTCGCCCATCGTTATGTGATGTGCTGGATAGAAACTGGCAGTGCTGATGTGTCCGAATGTGCCGACATTTTGATTGCGGTAGGTCGAACCGATTGCATCACAGGTGTCTTCGATCACGTAAAGTCCGTGTTTGCGAGCGACATCCATCACCGCATCCAAGTTAAATGGATTACCAAGTGTGTGCGCGATGCAGATTGCACGTGTTCTTGGCGTTACGGCAGCTTCTAAGCGTTCTACATTGACATTGTAAGTTGGAATGTCCACATCGATGAAAACAGGAATCGCACCATTTTGGATGATCGGATTTACCGTTGTCGGAAAACCGACTGCTGCCGTAATGACTTCGTCGCCAGGTTTCAATCGACGCTCACCCAATAGATGAGACGTTAACGCTGTTACTGCAAGCAGATTTGAGCTACTGCCGCTATTGGTCAGCAATGAATACCTGAGACCAAGAAATTTTGCAAACCGGCTTTCAAAATCATCCGCGAATCGTCCTGCTGTTAGCCAAAAATCAAGCGATGCGTCGATTAGATTAACCAACTCCTCGGCATCAAAGACCTTGCCAGTAACTGGTACCGCAGACTCGCCGGGGACGAAAGACGTCGGTTGCCAGTTGGCGGCATGGAAGGTTCGAGTTCGCTCAAGAATATCGTCACGAAGTTGTTGGGCGTTGGGCATGGTCAAAGTATTGCTGCAGGTTTGAATTGAATTTGTGATATCATGAACGCGTTTCGTTTCTAGGCAGCGCGGCGTTGCGTTGCTTCTACTTCGGGGTATCCGATGGTTCGGAAAGGTCGGTCGTGCCATGTTTTCCATGGAGCTTGGCCGCTGTTCCAGAGTTTGTCTAACAGATCTCGCTCGCGCATCGTATCCATCGCTTGCCAGAAGCCATGGTGACGCATCGCCGCTAGCTGGCCATCGGCAGCAAGATTGCGAAGCGGCGCTTCTTCCCAAACGGTATTCTGGTCAGCAACGTAGTCGATCACTTTCGGATTGAGCACAAAGAAACCGCCGTTGATCCAACCGCCGTCTCCTGCTGGCTTTTCTTGAAAGTCGGTGACGGTATCGTTGTCAAACTTCAAACCGCCAAAACGTCCTGGCGGTTGTACCGCGGTAACCGTCGCAAGCTTTCCGTGTTCTTTATGGAATTCGACCAATGCCGTGATATCAACATCACTGACACCATCGCCGTAAGTTAAGCAAAAATCTTCGTCGCCAAGCCAATTTCGGACCGCTTTTAATCGGCCACCGGTCATCGTCGCTTCACCCGTTTCGACTAACGTCACTCGCCATGGTTCGGCCAACCGCGAGTGAACTTCCATCTCGCCGGTCTGCATATCAAACGTTACGTCGGAGCAATGCAAACAATAATTCGCGAAGTACTCCTTTATCATGTACCCCTTATAGCCAAGGCATATTACGAAGTCGCAAATATCGTGCTGGCTATAGATTTTCAGTATGTGCCAGAGGATCGGTTTGCCACCGACATGTACCATCGGCTTGGGTTTAATCTGAGTTTCTTCAGACAGCCGAGTTCCCAGTCCGCCAGCGAATATTACACACTTCATAATCGACGAATCCTCCTGATTCTCACGTCGCCATGGTCACCACAGCGCATTTTTCCAATCTCATCACGACACTTGACATGCTTGATCAGCAGATCGTTCCAAATCAGTTTTGGTTTTGATTTTTCGTGATCTGGCTCGCAATTTGCCGAGATAGAATCTGTTATTTAGCGAAAATCGCCATTGGATGCGAGTCGATTTGATCGGATTTTTGGTCGAAGTTCATTGGTCAATTTTTATTGCCAGCAAAACAAGAACCGGAACGCCCGAACGCTCTGTCAGCAGGACATGAACGTTTCGAAGTGTGATAGCAATCTTCAATTGGAAAAAACATCATATCGCTTGATACGAGCTAGCTTCATCCCTTTCATCTCGCAAACTCAATGGACGAGCCCATGAATAGCGAAATTGTCCCCTAATTGAACCTACGTTATGCCGGCAAATCCGATGGTTGCGAAAGGTCCCCTAGTTGATCGACCGAGGGTAGCAGTCATACTAAGAAGCTATCCGGAAAGGGGTCTGACCCTTTGGAGGAACGGAGAGGGTCAGACCCCTTTTCGGATAGGCTCTAAGCGGCACTTTGAGTCTATAAAAGTTTGTTTGTTGGGGAATCGCAACATGCTTGGTCGTCGAATATTCATCTATGGCGTCACATTTTCGTTATGTTTTGTCTTCGGTTATGCGAC
>JBGSKY010000174.1:0-4237 GCA_041740995.1 Pirellulaceae bacterium | reverse complement strand
AAGCGCAAGTGGACTTTGGCACCGGGGCACCGATTCTCAGCAACGATGGCAAGCAGCGGAGAACGCATGTCCTGCGAGTCGTCATGAGTCATTCGCGAAAGGGCTACGCCGAAGTCGTCTTTCGTCAAACGACCGACGACTTTATCACGGCGCTGGAGAATGCGTTTTGGCATTTTGACGGCGTTCCCAAGACGGTCGTGATCGATAACCTGAGAGCTGCTGTCAAGAATCCTGATTGGTATGATCCTGAACTTGTACCCAAGCTGCGGGCCTTTGAAAAACACTACAACACTACCATCCTGCCAACGAAACCTTATACACCTCGTCACAAAGGAAAGGTCGAACGCGGAGTTGATTATGTACAAGAAAATGCGCTGCGAGGACGAACATTCAAGTTACTCAATGAGCAGAATGAATTCCTTTCGCACTGGGAAGCGACTGTCGCAGACACAAGGATTCATGGCACGACTCGTAAGCAAGTTGGACCGCACTTCGAGTCCGTTGAGCGAGCGACATTGATACCGCTGCCACAAGAGTCAACATATCGCCACCGAGAAGATCAACTCGGTCGAGAAAGGTGGTGCATATTTACTGCGAAAAGCCGCCTTTATCGGCGATCACAGCGCTCGCTGGGGCCAATCGATGTTGCGTAATCGTGGGATCGCCGGGCATCGTGTGCTGCAAGGTCTGTTGTCATTGGCGAGCAAGTATCGCAGCGACGAGATCGAACACGCCTGCGAGATCGCTTGGCGACATGGTGACTGGCAACTGCGGACGATTCGGAAGTTGCTGACACGCGGCGGTCCAGTGCAAACGCTGATGCCGTTCTTAGATGACCATGAACTGATACGACCGCTGGCCGATTACGACCTGTTCGTGCATGAGTGTGTGCAAAGCAGACTGAGTTCTTGACCCTTTAACCAATGATGTTTCATGGAGGAAACAAACGATGAATGAATCGCTATCCCGAACGCTTCGCGAACTACGACTGGGCGGCATGGCCGAGACGTTGGATGTTCGACTTCAAGAAGCGACAGCGAGCAAGCTAACGCACTTGGAGTTCTTGGAGTTGGCATTAGCCGATGAGATGCTGATCCGTAATGACAGAAAGATCGATCGCGGTGTTCGCCGCGCCGGCTTTCGAGATGTGAGGCGGTTAGAAGATTTTGACTTCTCATTCAATCGCAGCGTCGACCGGGCGAAAGTGTTTGAACTTGCGACAGGTCACTTCCTTCGTGGCGCGAAAGATGTGCTGCTGTGTGGCCCACCGGGTACAGGTAAAAGTCACTTGGCGCAAGCGATCGGTCATGCGGTGATTCGCTCCGGTCAGGTCGTTTACTACCGCAGCATCTTCGATGTCGTTCGCGACTTCTTGCATGACGAAACGATGGGCGGTGAGGAGAAGGTGCTGGCGAAGTATCTCAAACCGGACCTGCTGATCATCGACGACATGGGGATGAAACAGCTTCCGAAGCGGAGTGGTGAATATCTGTTCGAGATCATCATGCGACGTCACGAGGTGCGGAGCACGATGATGACCACGAACCGTCCGCTGGAGGACTGGGGGAAGCTGATCGGGGATGTTCCCAGCGCCAGTGCGATCCTTGATCGGTTTTTGCAATCGGCGGAGATCATGAAGATCACAGGCCGGAGCTATCGATTAAGGAACAGCGAGAAAAGTTCAAAAGGGGCCAAAGCGCCCACCGGGTCCGCAGCCGAAGAAACCGTATAGATCAGGCAAACTCGCCTGACCGTCATCCAGCAATTCCAAAAGGGACCAGAAGCGCCCATAGGTGGTCCCTTTTCAAGGTTCTCCCGCACTTTTGGTGAAGCCTCGTGAGCTGAATTCGAATCTTTTGTTCGAAACTGGCAACGTTAGCTATTGGCGGAAACCATGACCCAATGCTTACGACGTCAAATGCGTTAACGACCACGAATGCGAGATCATGCTGTTAGGCGTTTGATCACAGGAGTTGGTCCGTTGACGGTATGGTTCAAACGCCGGAAAGAAAGCGAATACGTAGCAAGTCAAAACTTGCTCGCCCATACATTTGCCGCTTGAGCGTTTTCAATCGATTCACCTGCCCTTCTGTTTGCCCATTGCTCCAAGGTAGCGTGATCGCCGCAACGACTGCGCTGGCATCTCGCATCAGGCCCTTCGCAAAGTTACGAATCTCCGCTGGCACGGAGGGCTCAACCGCTCGGTCTAACCAGCGTGCCAGTGCGTCGCCAACACGATCTTTGAACAACGCGGTAAATTCAGTCGCGAGTCTCCATCCTTTCTCGAGTTCTGGGCAGTGCGCTAATAAGCATGTCTTTAGCGATCGATCCTCTTTTGACAGTTCTGTATCGGCTTTGAGCAGCAACCAGGAAAGCTCTTGTGGCGATACGCGATAACGACTCGTTGAATGGCACCGGGATGTGGCGCCGCCTTTTTGCCGCCACTTAGCAACTTGTCGAACAACGCTGTAATAGGAAGCTGTAAATCCTCTTTCTCGAATCTCTTTGGTAAGCTGCCGTGCATTGTGGCAGCCTTCTTGCCATCGCTTTCGCAGATAGTCGTTACAAGAATCGGTTTGACGCGAATAGTGACGGTCTGCACGTTCTGGAAAGCCCTCAGAATAAAGAAATCGTTTTACTGTTGAACGATGGATGTTGAGTTGACGCGCAATCTGTCGAATCGACAAGCCGCGTTGATGAAGGGAACGAACCTCTTCGTATCGCTGGTGTCGCGTTTGTCGCGAGAGAGATGATCTTTCGGGAGGTGTTGGTAGCTCGGAACAGTCGGCTTGTGATTTCGTTGTCGATTCGGGGGCTGGACCATCGGCCAGCGAATTCATCTTATCGGCCGCCGTGCGAACGTCGTTTGCATGACGCTGAATCAGTCGAATGAGTGACTCTCTCATGTTCCGCATGAGATGGAATCGATCGGCAACTTGTATCGCGTCCGGCGCACCTTCGGTTGCGCCTTTGATATAGCATTCCGCTCGATCGCGGCTGATGATCTCAACGCCAGGATGATCCCGAAGCCACGCCTTCAAAGATTCGGCATCGCGGTCAGGAAGAAGTTCCACTGGGCGACCACGCTCAAGATCAACAAGCACCGTGCCGTAACGTTGCCCCTTTCGGAACGCCCAATCATCGACACCAAGAACACGAGGGACAGGGCCGGTGGGAATCGAGCACTTACGTATTTCACGCAATAGTGCATCGGGGTGAATGTCGATTCCAAGTCGATCTGCTAATCTCGCACCCCCTTCGCCTCCGCAGGCAAACGCGATGCAACGCAAAGCCAGTCCCAATCGTTCCGTTCGCCGCGCGTAGGCCTTCGCGATTTGCGGATTCTGTTCGGCAAACACTTTCTGTTGACAGTCGTTGAAGCGACAAAAGAACTTGCGTGTCCGCCACACCAACACGACGCGGATTCCTTGCCACGGCAGGTCGGTTAAGCGTCGCTGGTACCAGCTGTGAAGCCGAGTAGAGTTTCTTCCGCAACATGGACATGTTGCACTTTCAGCAGCACTATGAACTGCGACCTCAACAAGAGAGAGTTCTTCATCGACGACCACGCTATCCAAACAAAGACCGTGGCGATCAGGCAGGACAACACGAGAACGCATGGGGACTCCGTTCACATAAACGCGATCGTCGTCCCTAAGCGCAAAATACCATCGTGGGGAATGAGATGCAGATTGCAGCGATCGGAATGTTATGCACTAGCAACGCCAAGTCCAGCGTCGTGACAGCCCCGACAGTAGATGCTAGCGTTCGACTGCTTCACCAAAAGTGCGGAAGAACCCTTTTGACTGCCTACTGACAGCTTGTATCGCGTTCGCTATTTTGCCCATCGTTGACAACCTGAGTTATGCAGAAGACTTGGTGCGCAATGACGATCTACGTCGCGCCATTGAACCGGTGATCGTCGACATCGAAGCTACTTTGACCGGTAAGCCACATCGCGCGTTTGATCAGTTCATCGCTGACGATGCCATCTTTGAGGAGGCTGATTCACCGCTAGTGGAATATCTAGAACTCGTAGAAAAGAGAACTGCCGTCGATGGCGAGAGAGAGTTTCCGCCAAAGTCGAAGTTGTACTGGACGTTGGTCGGTGAAAGTTCGCTTGCACCTATGTTTCGTCGCTACCCAAAACTGCGCGTTGAGGATTCCGTGTTGGTATTTCGAGAACTCAAGCGAAGCCAGGGAGAGTTGAAAGCTCTGGGTTACGTTGTGCAGCGTT
>JBGSKY010000173.1:0-7823 GCA_041740995.1 Pirellulaceae bacterium | reverse complement strand
TGGCGAAGCGTAACAATCTGTTCATCCGTGACGTTGAGAGCTAGCATGTCGATTCCCTTCGACGGTGGACTTCGAATTAGGTGAAGACCTATTCTCTACAAACGATCGTTTTTGCTCAATACTAAAGCAGTTGCGGTATAGATACCCTCGTAAGTCGCTATTCCGGTACGAGCTTCTTCGATGACGCTCTCTTGCGTTCTCCGACTCGTCGCAGGAATGCTAGGACCGGCATTAAGATTTTGCTCAGTGTATTCTGGGCTATGCCGTGATTCTTCCTGCGTGGGAATTAATTCTTGCGGAATTCTAAGGTTTCTTAACTGCTCGCTAAAGCACGAAATAAGTACTGCTTTAAATTCGGGGTAGCGAAAGTCTTCAGGAGTTTCGGCACAGCAAACTCCGAAAGTCGTGACGACTTTCGCTATGGCCTCGCCGCAGATTATTGATACTGAAGGACCATCAAAAATACGAATTATTCATTCGTTTTTGATGCTGTATAAGCCTGATAGGCTTCTGCAACTCCGGCGGTCTTCGCATCGCCTACGTGGAAGATAATTCGATGACGCAGTTGAATGCTCTTGCCGGACTTCAAAGTAAATGTCCCTGATTCGGCACTTTCGTCGAGGCTATGCTGTCCGAATGCATTTGCAGTGAACAGTCCATAGTCACGTACATGCCAACGCGTCGGATGACGGAAACTCGACGGATGATTTAGAAACGCAATACCAAGTTCCTCTCCGTCAACGACCCCGTAATAATCGACCCAAGTTGCCACCTTCGACCATGTGTCGCCGTCGATATCGCCTTCGCTGTTGACAATTTGCCCCTGGCCATCGGTGAGCGACATTGATGTAGGCACTCGAACATTAAGTCCAGCGTCCTTCATGTCTTGTAATTCGACGTCTCCGTACTTGCCAAATAACGTGATGTCAAAATCTAGAACAAGCTGCCCATCATTCATGGAAAAGATCATCTTTCGATGGTCCGCCATTAACTGCTTGCCGGTTGAATCCAAGTAATCGTTGTTCGAACGGATCACTGCTTGTTCTTTGTCGGCAGATATTTCTGTGAATGCAGTATGTGAGATAGTACCGAGGCTGGCCAAGAATTCGTCCTGCTTTTCACCCTTTAATTTCTTCGACGCTGCCTCTAACCAAGTATCCGATCCGGCAACTCCTTGATGACCGAACCAAACACCGCGATGGTGCGGATGGTCTTGCTGTTCGCCCTCGACCAACTCCATAGGAAAAGCGCGGGTCATCGATTTCCCTGTTGGTCCGATCACTGGCCAAAAGTAAGGCTTCCTCGCATCGACGTCTTTGAAATGATATTTGCTAACAAGCTTTCCTTCGTATTCAATGGTGACTTGCGATTCCTCGCACAAAATGGAAAAGCCTTCCGCCCAGACATGACAATTCATGCAAATCAGCAGGGCAAAAGAAGCAGTCAAAAAACCGATTCGAGTTGTGTAAGTCAAGATTTATTGATTGGTTTGAGCAGCTTGCTGCTGGCACGAAAAAAAATACTTGTTCTGAATCATCGAGTGACGTTCTTGTGAGTTCGCAGATTAATCAGTGACATCAAGGATCACGCGCGTGTACCGGGTAAGTGGTGGAGAGAGATTACTTAAGTGTCGGCTTAAAAATGATCCGACGATAACTCGTGAGTGGGTGCGTGCCGTTGTCCGTGACCTCGCAAATCACATGAAACGATTTGCCTGCGGCGGTGTTAGGAATTTCGAGCTCAGCTTTTGCCGTTTCGCTATTGGAGATCTTAACGTCATCCGCGTATGTTCCCGCCGCAGTCAAAACCCACCAATGATAGGACAACTGATCACCGTCCGGGTCCGTAGACTGACTGGCGTCTAGCGTGACCGTCGAACCAGGCTGAAGAGTTCTGGTTAGTATCTCTAAAGTCTTATCATCACCTATCGCAACGATCGGATTGCGGTTGCCAGTACCGTCATTGGCCCAATCCATTCGCGCGGAAAAATTGTTGAATGTTGCGGGATAGAAGTGATTCTCTAGCGACCGGCAAGTAGCGTAGGATTCACCATTGTAGTTGATATAGCATGACGTCTTGTCGTCTTCGCTGACGCCCCAAGTTGCATAGCCGCCCCATCCGCCTTGAGTTGGAACGTTTGGATCGTTAAGTCCAAGTTGCATCAAATGTAGAAAAGCGGGCGTATCACCTTCGACACCGTATTTGTATTTCGGATAAACCTTGCCGAGATTGCCGTGGTTTTGAATGTGTTTTTCGTACTCAGCCCAGTTGTTTTTGCCGGTGCCGTTCTGATATTTCCAGGCACATTCATCCCAGATAAAAAACAGATCTTTTTCGAATTCGCGACGTAACCATTGATGTGAACTATCTGAATACGGAGTTTTCTGATCGCGATCTTGATCGGTGATTGTGTACACGCGAAGCTTGTTTAGAAAGGTCTTTAGCTCCTCTGGGCTGCGATCCTTTTGCACTCGCCAAACGGCTTGAGCCAGAGTGTTGCCGCCGCCCCAAACAGTGATCCAAATAGGACGATCATCATCTTCGTCAGCCAGCTTAATGATCAACTCGCTTCCCGGCGAATCGTTGCCTTCGCCGATGTGTTCGGCGCCACGTTTCTTGCTACCAAACATGGTGCGATCGCGGAGATACTTGGGGCTTGGCCAGTAACCGATCTCTTGATGCGTTTCATCTTCCAATTGCGTCGTCTGCTGAGATCGCTTTTGAAGATTTGGCAAATCTTTTTCATAAGCGTTGACCGCGTCGTGGATCAACTCGATGAAGTCATCTCGTGTCGTATCCAAGCTCCAGCCTGTCGTGAAGACCAGTCCTTCGATTTCAAACAAGTCGGCATGCACCATCAAACGCACTAGCGACTCGCTATCGTCGGTTTCCCAAGTAGACACGTCTGTTAGAACAACCATCCGTGGTTTGGGTTGTGCAGCGTCGAGCTTCGAGCCAAATGAATCAGCGAGAACAAACAAAGTACAAAGGCAAATAAATCTATTGAACATACTTGTGAACGACTTATTAAGGGTGCTTAATGTTAAAGACTAAGTTTTGATAACCAACAAGCGGCGGTGAACCATCGTCGGTAACCTCAAGAATTAGGTAGATTTGTTGATCCGGAAGGTTAGGAACGACGAAGCTTGCAGAGCTAAGTGAATCACTATCTTCAATCGCTATAGATTGTTGTGCGGACTCATCAGTAACGTCTTGATACCATTTGCAACTAATCGAGTTGCCATCAGGATCGACAGCATCGCCTTTGAGCTTTATTAGCTCCCCTGGCCGGACATCTCGAAGTTTTTCACCAATTAAACTGACTATCGGTGCATGATTCGCTTCTCGATAATCCTTCACACACCAATCCATGCGAGCAGCAAATTCGTTGTCGAAAGCTTTGCTCCATCGCCGAACCGTTTCGGCACCTTGAGGGCAATCCGTCCAGTGCTTTTTATTGGAACTGGTTGGCGTGAATCGACCGCCCCACGAAGGTTCGTTGGGATGTTCTGGATCGTTCAATCCATGAATGGCACTGAGCTGAATGAGGTATGAAGGTGAATCTCCTTCTTTCACTCCAGGCTTGGTTCCCATGCCGGTGGTCGGATAGATCGCACCCAGCGCGCCATGGCCTGTACGCACGTTTGCATTTAACCACGCTAAATCCGACGAACAAAAGATACCTTGCCAAGTATGCTTTGCTGCGATGATGAACAAATTTGGAAAGGTGTCCAACAGCCATTGGCCTGAACCATCTTGTAGGCCGATCAAATAGACGCGGGCCCTGTCAATAATCCGATCTGTTTCATCGGAAGTATGCGTGTTTTTTATCTTCCATAAGGCTTGTGCTAAATCACAAGAACCTCCCCAAACGCAAAACCATACCGGGCGTTCATCATTCTTCGATAGAATCTCAATGATCTTTTCGGATGCGACACTATCTTTGCCGTTGCCAATAATCTGGGCTGCTGGTTTCGCGTAACTACCAGAAGCGCCCTGCCAAGTTACTGATCGCAATTGTTCTGCGGTCGGGAAGCGATTATCGTGCTTTCTTAAGTTATCATCAACGTCTTCGTAGAGCTCCAAAATGTCTAGAATATGCTGCTTTGTAGCGACATTTGCGAAGGTTGCCGATGTCGCTACGAGACCTTCGATATCCACTTCGTTGGCATACAACAAGAAACGAACCATCGACTGAATGTCATCCGGATCGCTTCGTTTGCTCGCTGGACCAGAGTCGATTTGTACGTCCAGAGGCGGAAAGTCCGTCAGAATAACGACTCGACGTGCGGGATTCTCAATCGCACCGTTATCCAAGTGATTAATCGGTTCGTCTGCCAGAGCTGTCACGGCGAATAACAACACCGATACCAAGACGAACACTGCAACTCGCAAGCAAATTTGTTGATGCATAATCATCTTCTCCATGCTTGTACCTCTTTGCCAGTAGGATATGAGGACTGTGTGCCGATGCGAGTTACAGAAATTGCAGCGACGATGCTAGCCTGTCGAGCAGACTGTCTGATATCCAGACCATTGGCCAACGAAACAGCCAACGCGGCGGTGAAGGCATCACCGGCTCCAGTCGTATCGACTGCATCTACCTTCATCCGCGGAATGTGTGTTGCACCTTCGTCGTCTACTACTAGAGCACCTTCGCCACCCATTGTTAGAACAACACGTTTGACACCTTTTTGCCGAAGTAAATTGGCAGCATTTTTCGCGTCGTCGTAGTTCTCAATTAGACAGCCTGTCAGCGCTGCAATCTCCGTCTTGTTAGGGATGCATACATCGCAAAGCGCGAGCAGTTCATCGGTGACAAGCGAAACTGGAGCTGGTGTCAAAACGGTTAGTGTTCCACTCGCACGTGCGATTCGGAACGCTTCGATCGCTGTTCCAAGTGGAGTTTCCAATTGACACAAAACCAAGGCTGCTGACTCAATTGAAGACGTTGCTGCTTTGATGTCGTCAGGCGTTAATCCTTCGTTGGCACCAGCGACGACGATAATGGAGTTTTCGGCCTTGTCATCCACAAGTATCGCAGCGGTACCGGTCGGTCGCTCGTTATCCTTATGAATGAAAGAAGTATCAATTCCTTCCGCAGCATAGCTCGCCAGTGCCTCAGAGCCGAAAGCATCGTTGCCAACTCGGGCGACAAAGGTGACACGTGCGCCTAGCCTTGCTGCCGCGACTGCTTGATTCGCGCCTTTGCCGCCCATACCTTGGTGCAGCGAACTACCAGCCAGTGTTTCTCCGGGCAGAGGCAATCGATGCGTGCGAAACGTCAAGTCAACGTTTGCCGATCCGACGACACAAATCTTACGAGGTATTCTTTCACTTGCATCCAT
The DNA here is from genome assembly GCA_041740995.1 of Pirellulaceae bacterium. Taxonomy (GTDB): domain Bacteria; phylum Planctomycetota; class Planctomycetia; order Pirellulales; family Pirellulaceae; genus JBGSKY01. Next base: position 2,475 of record JBGSKY010000173.1, on the reverse strand, counting down.
TGGAGACTAATTATCCTGTTGATTCATTCGATCGATCGATCGCTACCGCTGCAAGAATTACAAAGCCTTTGACGACTTGTTGCCAAAACGGCGACACGTTCAGAAGGAACAGGCCGTTGTTCAGTATGCCGATGATCAGACAACCTAAAACAGTTCCGATCACACTGCCTCGCCCACCGGAAAGCGATGTTCCCCCGATAACTACCGCCGCAATCGAATCGAGTTCGTACCCTAAACCCGCGTTTGGCTGCGCAGAATCGAGCCTAGCTGTAACGATCAGACCAGCGACTGCTGACAACATCCCGCCAAGCGTATAGACGGCGACCTTCACGCGATCAACGGGAAGCCCGGTCAACAGAGCGGCTCGTTCGTTTCCACCAACGGCATAGATGTAACGGCCGAAACGAGTCTTACGTGTCAATATTACGAATACGCCAATCAAGGCGGCGGTAATCCAAACTGGCACAGGGATTTTCAAGAAAACTCCAGTTCCAAGGCTTCCGAATGTTGGCCCAAGTCCGGTGATTGGAAAACCGCCTGTCCACAGCATTGTTAAGCCTCGCGCGATGCTAAACATACCGAGCGTTGCGACGAACGGAGGAAGTTTGAAACGAGTGATGGCCAATCCATTGAACAAACCGCAAGCGGCGCCAGCCAATAGACCAGCAACAATGGCTCCGAAGACAGTGAAGTCCAACTCGACGCCCATCGGCGGAATGGCTAAACCGTTTTTCAAAAGACCGGCTGCGATGGCACTAGAAAGGGCAAGTATTGCACCAACAGAAAGATCGATACCGCAAGTCAATATGATCAAGGTCATACCGATGGACAAACACAGATTGACAGAAATCTGCCGCAGGATGTTCAGCCCGTTGTCAGGCGTCAAAAATCTGTCCGTCATCATGCTGATCACGACGACCATCAGCACCAGTGCGATCAACGACTGGAACTTCATCAAGTGTTCACGATTTATTTTCAACATGACTTAGCCGTCTTTCTCGGCAATGCTGCTCGCATAATCTTATCCTCGGTAGCATCTTCGCGTTTGAATTCGGCGGTAATCCGGCCTTCGCATAACACGAGGATACGGTCAGACACCGCCATGACTTCAGGCAACTCCGATGATACGGCGACAACAGTCAAGCCTTCGGCAGTTAGCTCGTTAATCAAAGCGTAGATTTCGTTCTTTGCTTGAATGTCAATCCCGCGAGTTGGTTCATCCAACATCAGGACTTTGGGACCAGTGGCAAGCCATTTTGCCAGGATCACTTTCTGCTGATTTCCACCGCTTAAATTGCGAATGCGTTGGTCGATCGACGGAGTCTTCACACGAAACCGCTGGAGCGCCGTTTGAACGTGTTGGCGTTCAGCACGCACATTGAGAAAACCAAATCGCTCAGCACGACCGAGGCTGGCAAGACTTGCGTTTTCGGCAACAGTCATGGGCAATACCAAGCCATCGCGTTTCCGATCCTCAGGGACGAGTGCAAGTCCGTGTGCGATTGCGTCCCTGGGCGAACGGATATCGGCGAGATCACCGCCTATCAGAACTTCTCCGGTGCAAACTCTACTGTGCAATCCAAATAGGCATTCCAACAGCTCCGTTCGTCCGGCTCCCATCAGTCCGAATATGCCAAGCACCTCGCCACGCTTAGCATGAAAGCTGACGCGATTAACTAAAAAATCGCCAGGACGCGTTGGATGTTTCAGCGTCATATTCTTGACCCGCAGAACTTCATCATCCTTTGTCGATGAACTGCGTAAAGATAATTTGACGTCGCGGCCTGCCATCATGCGTACGATGTCGTCGTGCTGAAGATCTTTGAGTAGTGCACTGCCAACCGTACGACCATCACGCATGACAGTCACGTCGTCGGCTATGCGAACAAGCTCCTCTAACCGGTGAGTGATGTAAACAATGGCGACACCTTGTTTTTTGAGATCTATTATCCGCTGAAAGAGTACTTCGGTCTCATGCTCGGTAATTGCTGACGTCGGTTCGTCCATAACAAGAATGCGAACGTCGCCAGCGAGTGCTCGAGCGATCTCGACAAGTTGTTGTTGTCCGACTCGCAATCGTCCGACCGTCGTAGTCGGCGATACGTTCAGCTCCAAACGTTGCAACCATTCGGTAGCGTTCCGGTTCATCGCTCGGTAATCGATAAGTCCGCTGCGTTGTAGCGGTTCCCGCCCGAGGAAGATGTTTTCAGCGACTGACAGATCGGGGACAAGGCTCAGCTCCTGAAAGATCATGGCGATTCCGTGAGCTCGAGCATCTCGCGGGCTGGCGTATCGCACGACGTTTCCTTCAATCAACAACTCGCCTTGATCGGGCTGCAATACCCCGGCCACGATATTCATGAGTGTCGACTTACCGGCGCCATTTTCGCCGAGCAATGCAGTTAATCGTCCGCTGCGCAGAGTTAGGTCGACGCCTTCCAAGGCCTTAACGCCGGGGAAAGTCTTGGTAATTCC
>JBGSKY010000172.1:0-9019 GCA_041740995.1 Pirellulaceae bacterium | reverse complement strand
TGGCGAAGCGTAACAATCTGTTCATCCGTGACGTTGAGAGCTAGCATGTCGATTCCCTTCGACGGTGGACTTCGAATTAGGTGAAGACCTATTCTCTACAAACGATCGTTTTTGCTCAATACTAAAGCAGTTGCGGTATAGTTTACCCCCGTCCAATTTTATTCGCCCTTTCGGATCGCCAGCAATCGCAAATGCGAAAGCGGATATGGTGTAGAAAACTGCGAGAAAACCTTTCATTTTGATTCCTTGTGTTCGGTTTTCATTGGGCGAGAATAATTGAATGTGACCGCAGGTAGCTTATCCTGAACAATCTGTATGACACCGCACGAAGGTAGAATGGCTGAATCGATCATTTCAAATAATTTTGCTTTTTGTTCGGTAAGTTTAACTGCCCAGCGGAAGTTAACTCCCGAACCTCGGTGATTTGGATTTGTAGGTTGAATTATTGATGCGCGAGCAGAAGATGAAAAGACCGGTCGACTTGATCGACTACGAGCGGTTTTTGAAACTGTTCGCGGCCGATCGTGAACGGATATACGTGTTCATATTTTTTTTGCTGCCAAATCATGCTGACGCAGAAGACGTTTTTCAAAAAAGTAGCTTGGTGATGTGGCGAAAAATCGATCAGCTTACGGACGAGGGAATTTTTTTCACTTGGGCGTGTGCCGTTGCGAAATTTGAGGTACGCAACTTCGTCAGCCGCATGGCACGCGAGCGATTAACGTTTAGCAGCGAAATGCTGGATCGACTGGGCGAAGAGCGGACTGCCCGACCCGCAATCGCTTCGTCGCGGTTGGATGCACTTCGCGCTTGCGTTGCCGGTTTGCCAATTTCCGACCGCCAATTGATCGATATCCTCTATTCGCACGATGCTCCGCTGAACGAATTTGCTAAACAGCAGGGCAAAGCATTGCAGACCCTCTACAACCGAGCGGCAATCTTGCGCCAGCGACTTGCCGATTGTGTTCGGCGACGACTGTCAATGGAGGCGAGTTGATGAGCGAAAAACCGATCAGTGAAAATCACGTTGAGTCGCGAGCCGAGTTCCGCGCCATCACGCATCAGCTTCTTTTGGGTGAAATGACGCCGGAGCAATTCGCGAGACTGGAAGCGTTGATGATCGATGATCCAGCGGCGCGGAACGAGTACCTTGATCAAGTCGACGTCCATCTCGGTCTCGAGAAGCTGGCCTCCGTTCGGACGTCGGGAGTGGCTTCAACCTTTAGCCCTTCAGGCCGTGAGTCATCTTGGTTGATTCGTTCCTGGATGAAGCTCTCGTTAGCTGCATCCCTGTTGTTCTGTCTCGCCTTGCTGACCGAACGTTTTATTGGTTCGCCGCGGATAATTATGCCGATCGACGAAGACGTCGCCACCGCTATGGTGGAAACGAAGGTACGACTGTCACAAAACAATGCGGCACAATTCTTCGGCGAGTTGTCACCGACGTTGGGAAGCGTGTTGAATCTTAGCCGTCCTTACGTGCTGACGAGTGGATCGGTGGAGTTGCGGTTCCCTAGCGGCGCATCGGCAATCATTGATGCGCCCGCTATGTTTAAGATCGCCTCAAACGACCAGCTTGATCTCGATAGCGGCAATTGCTCGGTGCATGCACCCGATGGCGCAGAAGGATTTCGAGTCGAAACCCCGTTGGCAAAAGTTATCGACCTGGGGACGCGGTTCGCCGTCAGCGTAAGAGAATCAGGGGAGACGGAGGTTCAAGTCGTTGAGGGCGAGGCTAAGGTCGTTGGGAAATCGAACGATGCAGATGAAACCGTCAAAACGACCTTATTAAAGAATCGAGACACCCTCGTCTATTCTGCTGAGAAAGACATCGGCATTCGTCAAGTTTCCTTTGACGCAGAGCAGTATCGTTACGGGTTACGCGATCGCATTGTCGGCTATGAGGCTGCCGAGATGACCGCTGGTGATGTTCGCGAACTGCGTCGGTTGTCAGTCCAACGTGGCGGAAACGTTTACGACTACGACATCGATGAATTGATACCAGCGGTTGTCGCAAGCTATCGAACCAACGAATCGGAGCGAGTGCTTACGATTGCGTACGAGTATGACGACGAGAAGCCTTTCGATGATGTGCTCGCTTTGGATCGCTGGCTTGATACCGGATTGATCAATCCCGGTGGGGCAAAAATTCCCTTGAGCGAAAGTCCTACCGACGCGACTCCTGGGTTGGGCATTCGATTTTCAACTCCAGTCATCAACTCCATTGGACCCGATTTGGTGCTGTTTGAACTTCAGTCTTATTCGAATCCACTGACGGGCGATGCGTTTCATGTTAGCCCTCTGGAATTTCGTCAAGGACTGCGGTCGTTGACGGTGAAGCAATTTGACATTTCATTAATCTCACCAGAAGCAAGGCAGGTCGTGGGGTTCGGTGTGATGCAGCATCGCGGCCCCGTTCATTCGCTGGCTGATTTGGCGACGGTCGATCACACTCCTTTGAATCAGCATTTGCACTTTCGAGCGATCGCGGTTGCGATCGATTTGTCAGACCTCGGCTACGATTCCGAGGAGTCGGTCGATGGTCTCTTTTTTCAAGACGCGATGAACGATGACGACAGGACAGAACAGTCGATGGTCGATCCGGTCTATATCGGCGGATTTCCCGCGGTCCAGGTGAATCAATGAAAAGGTTTAGTTTCCGACGTCGTTGCGTCGCCATCGTCGTCTTAATCTCGGCATGCAGTTCGGCCGCCCGAGCCGTGGAGCCATCGGATCCGATGCGATGGGATTTCGGCACCGAAGCAACCACCGCTTTTGCCGCTCATGGTGCGGTGCTTCGTGATCAAGCTGGCCCGCGAGCGCCCGAGTTTCCCGATTTCGAAAGCAACAACACCGCCATCCGTTTCGATCGCGGCGGGGCATATCTGGCGATCGCCGATCCAGGTGCCGAAAGTAAATTTGATTTTACAAACGGGGATGCCATCACGTTGGAAGCGTGGGTGAAACCGGATTCGCCCAGCAAGTCCAGTTCGCCGGTCTATATCATCGGTAAGGGTCGAACCAAGAACCCACACATGACTCCCGATAATCAAAACTGGGCGTTGCGTTTGGCACCCAGTAGCGATGGTGCAAGAATCAGCTTTCTGTTCGCGACGAAGTACGGGGCCGGAGATCAGCATTGGCACCGCTGGATTTCTCACGCCAATATGGATTTGAATGGACAGTGGCATCATGTTGCAGTGGCCTATCGTTTTGGTGAACCCGAGTCGATTCGGGGTTGGATCGACGGCAACCCAACGCAGGGTAACTGGGACATGGGCGGCGCGACAACCGAGCCGCCGATCGTTGACAATGATGACGTTTGGATCGGATCGCAAACACCAAGTAACAGCTTCATGGGTTCGTTGGACGCTGTTGCGGTCCATCGTGACTTACTGAACGATGATATTGTCGCATCGCGGTTCAGACGCGTCGACAATGTCGCTGATATCGCACCGCAGAAGTCCGTGATGCCTAATTTGGGAAAGATTCCAGATCATCAAATACTGGTAACACTTGCCGATAGAGTTCCGTCGAGTGACCAATGGCCGATGGACGGTGAAGACCGGCTTGTTGAAGGTCCACGTTGGCTCGGTAAATCGTTTCTGCTGCCACGCATACCACAACGTTACGACGATTGGGGAATTCGTGATGACTGGAAAGGACCTCTGTTGCTGCGGATGGCCGCCGACGTGACGCTGACGCCCGGGCAGCATCGTTTCATGATGCGAGCACGAGGACTAGGACGACTGTGGGTCGACGGTGTTTTGGTGGCCGATACAAAATCGGTCACGGTCAAGTCGCCTGATGGTGAGCAACCTGTCACACCGGTTGCCGTTCCACCGATGCCGGGACTTCGCGCGCACGGATATCACCAGCAAGAGGTCTTGGGGCAAGCGAACGTGAAAACGATCTCGCGAGTTGTGCTGGAGCTTATCGTTGGTGGCAACGGTCAACGCAATGAAACGGGCGAAGTCTGCGTCGCGATCCAGACGGACGACGGTTGCTCCTTCGAAGTGCTCCAGGCTTCTCACACTAAACCACTGCCGCTGACCGATGCGGCTGTCGAATCCGCACTCTTAGACATCGAAGCCAACCTTGCAAGACTGGACAGTGATACAAGGCATCACGCCGCCTCGAACCAAGATTCGTACTGGGAGATGCGTCATCAGTTGGCGCGTCAGTGGGCAGCCGAGGGCCAAGCCACTCTTGCGATTGAATCAGGCGGCATTTTGACGTCGCATCCCATTGATTCGTTCATTCGCCGCAAGATCGACCGTGCGTTGAAGGCTGCGTCGACAGCGGACCCGGCAGCGTCAAAATCTTTTCATGAACAGGTGCTTCCCATCCTGCGCGATCAATGCTTTCGTTGCCATGGCGAGAAAGAGAAAGGCGGACTGAAGCTTGATTCACGCGATTCGGCGTTGCGTGCCGGTGAATCCGAAGTGCCGGCGGTCGTGCCTGGCGATCCTGAGTCCAGCGAGCTGATTTCTCAAATTCGCAGCGGCGCGATGCCACCGACGGAAGCCGGGCTGAGCGAAGAACAGATCGCGACTCTCGAAACTTGGATTCGCGACGGAGCGGCTTGGCCCGCGCCTCCGATTCCGGCTGAAAAAGTCGCGATCGCACCGTTGATTGGCGACGAAGCGTTCGTACGACGGGTTTATCTGGATACCGTGGGCGTGCCGCCAACTGCTGAAGAAGTGAAGTCATTTTTAAACGACGGGTCGCCAAGCAAACGGACGGAACTCATTGATCGGTTGCTGGACGATGACCGCGTTGCCGAGCATTGGATCAGCTATTGGCAGGATGTCCTGGCCGAGAATCCAACGCTGTTGAACTCTTCTATGGGCAGCACCGGGCCATTCCGGTGGTTCTTGTATGATTCTCTTGTCGATCGCAAGGCGATGGATCGCTTGGTGACCGAGTTGATCATGATGCGCGGCAGCGAGGCGACGGGCGGCAGCGCCGCGTTTGCGATTGCCGGCGAAAGTGACGCGCCGCTGGCCGCGAAGTCTCATATCTTGGCGGCTGCGTTCTTGGGAGTCGAATTGCAATGCGCTCGCTGCCACGATTCGCCCTACCACAGCACCACACAACGGGACCTGTACTCTCTATCGGCAATGCTCGATCGCAAGTCCGTAAAGGTGCCTGCGACGAGCCGCGTGCCGCAAGCGTTCTTTGAGAAGAAGGGTCGCGAGTCGCTGATCAAAGTTACGCTCAAGCCCGATGAACCGGTCACTCCGGTCTGGCCTTTTGCGGATTTGATCGGAATCGACGACAACGCTGAACTCGATCACTTGCTGACCAACGCCGATGATACTCGCGAGCGACTTGCGGCGTTGCTGACCTCCCCCAAGAATCGACGTTTTGGTCAGGTCATTGTCAATCGTGTTTGGAAGCAATTGTTCGGCGCTGGCTTGGTTGAACCGGTTGACGATTGGGAAGGTCGCTTGCCAAGTCATCCCGAATTGCTCGATTGGCTGTCGCATGAATTCATTACTAATGACTACGACTTACGTCATGTTCAACGCTTGATCATGACATCAGATTTGTATGCTCGGGAGGCTCGCGGTCACAATTTGATGGCTTCCGCCGAGCAGCGTTTTTTTAACGCACCGGATCGTCGGCGTTTATCCGCCGAGCAGATCGTTGATTCGCTTTTCGCCGCGACCGGAAATCAGATGGATGTCGAAGAACTCACTTTTGTTCACGATGGACGGCGACCTTTGGCAGCACGTCAAACACTGGGTAGCCCGACGCGGGCTTGGATGTTTGCGGGGCTGAATAACGAGCGTGATCGTCCCAGTCTTTCCTTGCCCAAAGCTCGAGCGGTCGTGGATGTGCTCGAGGCTTTTGGTTGGAATGGCAATCGGCAAAAGCCGGTCAGCGTTCGCGAAACCGAGGCGAACGTACTGCAACCGGGCGTCCTCTCTAACGGCACACTGTCGATAACGCTGACTCGTGCAACGTTGGAGAGCGAGTTATCGCAACTTGCGTTCGATGCGAAGTCGCCTGAGTCGCTTGTCGATGAATGGTTCTTGCGTGTGTTGTCTCGGCGTCCGAGTGAGCAAGAACGGAACGCGTTCGCAAACGCATTGTCAGAAGGATTTGAGACACGACGGGTCGCCCAAGATCAAGTCGAACTACCTCGGTCGCTTCCGCAATTGCCACTGGTAACTTGGTTCAATCATTTGCAACCGGAGACCAATGTGATCCAACAGGAAATCGAACGCCGAGTCTCATTGGGTCCACCTGTTGATCCACGATTGGATCCAACTTGGCGAACGATTTACGAAGATCTTGTTTGGAGCTTGATTAACCATCGAGAGTTTGTTTGGATTCCGTAATTCCATTTTTATAACCCTAATCTTCCTACCTATTGTGTCTAAACTGCGAGGAAAGAAGAGGTAGGAAAATTAGGAGTAAGAATGTTTAGAACCTGAAAGTTTTGATTATGAGTAAGTTACTGCAATTGCGATGGAATCGGCGGGAAACACTAGCTGCGATGAGCGGTATTGCTGGCGGACTTTTGTTTTCGCGCGATGCAAAAGCAACTGATTCATTCAAGCCGATACGTGGCAAAGCCGAACATGTGATATCGATCTGGCTGGGTGGCGGGATGGGACAAATTGATACCTTTGACCCCAAACGCAAAGGTGACCCGAAAGCGAAGACGGCTGGGTCTTATTACGATGCGATCGATACGGCCGTCGATGGGGTGCAGGTTTGTGAACACCTCAAGCACTTGGCACCGCTGATGGATCGTGTAACGGCTGTTCGCAGTGTGCATCACGAAGTGATCGATGAGCACGCGGCGGCGACGAACCGAATGCACACCGGGCGAGCTGTCTCGGGCACGGTTGCGTATCCGTCGATCGGTTCGTTGATCTCCAATCAGCTCGGAGCGGCGGCCGAAGGCGTGCCCGCTTATGTGCTGATCGGATACCCGAACGTCACGCGCGGTCCCGGGTTTCTCGGCGCGAGTAGCGGCTACTTGTATTTGACGGACACCAGTCAAGGCCCTGCCGGATTGTCTCGTCCGGCAGACGTGACGCCCGAACGTCAAACGCGTCGCGAACGATTTTTGGCAAACATTCAAGCCGATGCGAATGCGGCAACCGACGCGAAACTGCGTGACTACGACGATGCCATCGCGTTAAGTTTGAAGTTGAGTGGCCCGTCGTTCAATCCAGTGTTTGATTTAAATCGCGAGCCGACAGATTTGCGAAATCGATATGGTGGCGAGTTTGGGCAGCGCTGTTTGCTGAGTCGTCGGTTAGTGGAGCGCGGTGTGCGGTTTGTGGAAGTGTCGCATAATTTAAATTTCCTCAATGGTTCCGGCTGGGACGTCCACAACGAAGGAATCGTCCAACAACACGCGTTAATTCAAGAACTCGATACGGCGGTATCGAGCTTGATAATCGATCTTGAACAAAAGCGAATGCTGGACAAGACGCTCATCGTCATCACAACCGAATTCGGTCGACCGCCGGAGTTTGATAGCGGCGGTGGACGTGGTCACCAAGGCAGAGCATTCACCTGCGTGCTCGCCGGAGGAGGTATGGCGCATTGCGGGGCCTATGGACAGACCGACGACCTCGCCAAATCGATCGTTAGCGATCCAGTAACCGTTCCCGATTTCTTCGCAACGATTTGCGTGGCCGTGGGAGTCGATTATGCCAAAAACCTCTACGACGGCGACCGTCCGGTTCCGATCACGGATAACGGAACACCAATTGTAAGTCTTTTTCCATAGCGAGCGCCGGCATTTAATTACGAGCAACCCTAGAATACCAGCGACAGCTCGCATGCTTCAACGATTGACTGTCGACTATTGACTCTCGTCATGCAGTAAGACGAATAGTCAGACGAAACTTTGATTTGGTTTCTGGTTTGCCACTGAACTTTCGGAATTTTCGCCTGTCTTGGTTTGCTTGAACAGCGAATTTACGAATTTATTAGTCTGCAACGTCACAATTTCAGGGTGGCCGATCTCGCCAGATATCGGATCGCCCGACGAAAAAACTGCGACGTCTCGTGACTTCGGCTACGAATTACCGTTACTTTAAATGTAGTTGAAGCACTAGGGCAAATCGGAACCACCCGATTCGTGGCTTTAAAATCGGTTTCCGAGATCACATCGCCTACGCCGTAGGAAGTCCTAAGCCATTGGGACTACGATCTGCCAATATCATCGACTACACTTATCGATGAAGTTTGCCGTACGAACTTTCAGCAGCACAACGAATCACTCGAAGCAACTCAACACGAGCTGCGATTAACCATTGGCGGGCAAGAAAAAGTAATGCGTAATCCGAAGACGTTTCTCGTTTTGGCTATTCTTTTCGTGATTCTTCCTGGAAGCTTTTCGATTGCACAGGACTCCGAAAAATCTGAAAAAGCAGTCACGCTCAAGGCAGTTGTCGCTGAGCGTTTTAAAATTGGCGTTGGGGTAAGTGAACAGGTGCTTTCCGATCCTGCATGTGCCGAGCTGATCAATAAGCACTTTCAAATTTTGACACCCGAAAACTGCATGAAGCCGCAGGCGATTCACCCGGCAGAGGACCAATGGAACTTCGCCGCCAGTGATAGCTTCGTGGCTTTAGCTAAGCAAAATGATCTAGAAATCGTTGGTCACTGTTTGGTTTGGGCAAATGACGATCAAACCAGTGAATGGATGAAAGTCGAGGGCGACGGAAAACCGGTCTCGCGAGAAAAGTTGCTTTCGCGAATCGAGACGCATGTTGCAACGGTCGTCAATCGCTATGGCAGCTCAGCCACAATGTGGGACGTGGTGAACGAAGCGTTATCAGACGGAGATCAAGGATACTTGCGAGATTCGATTTTCTCGAAAACAACAGGCATTGACTATATTGAAATAGCGTTCCGGACCGCTCGTAAACATGCCCCTAACTCTTTGTTGATTTACAACGATTACAATTGTCACATTCCTGGCAAACGAGCAAAGATCATCAAGCTGCTGACTGAACTTAAGGACCGCGGCGTTCCAGTAGAC
>JBGSKY010000171.1:0-15185 GCA_041740995.1 Pirellulaceae bacterium | reverse complement strand
GTCCTTGAATGGGCCTTTGCTCGAACCAAGCGTGTCTTCTTTTTTCCAGACCAACATCTCGGTCGAAACACCGCTTTGAAAATGGAGATCACTAACGAACAGATGCCAGTCTTCAATCCGTTTTCGGAGAAGCTTGGCGGTTGTCGAACCGATCAAATCGAATCCAGCCGTGTGATTCTCTGGCAAGGCCATTGCAGCGTTCATCAAATGTTTACCGCTGCACACGTCAAACAGTTTCGGGCGAATCATCCTGGAATTCAAATTTTGGTCCATCCCGAATGCCCACAAGAAGTCAACGATCTAGCTGATGTTTCGGGGTCAACTAGCAAGATCATTGAAACCGTCAAACAAAGTCCGGCGGGCACAAAATGGGCGATCGGAACGGAATTGCATTTGGTTAATCGACTCAAGGCAGAGCACCCCGAGCAAGAAATTCATTTCTTGTCGCCGGTGGTTTGTATGTGCGCGACAATGTATCGAATTGATCTAGCGCATCTTTGCTGGTCGCTTGAAAACTTGGAAGCCGGCACAACCGTGAACAAGATTTTGGTTGACCCTGAGATCGCCAAATGGTCCGTCGTTGCACTTGAACGCATGTTAGAAGTATCAAGCCAGTTGCGTTAACAAGCTGGATTGGCAACATCTTTCTCGCCGCACGCTTCTGCAATGATCGCGACGTGTTTGCCATTGGATTGCGTTGCAAAGACGGTCGCGGCATTTTTGCCTGACCGCGCCGCCATGGTCGCGACTTGAACTGGGACGCTGCGTACGTTTCGCGTCTTTAAGATGATGCCGTCAAAACCCAAAGCCATTAGCGATTTCCGGATTTGCTTTGCATCAAATTTCGTCACCGCCAGCACTCGAAACCATCGACTGAGTGAATCGTTTCGCAGTTCGTCAGCGGTCAGGAAACCCATCGCATCACCAATTAATCGATAACCATATCGCCGTGCATAAGCGACTTGCAAATCAGCCGCCCGCAAGCCAGGATCAGTGTCGCCGATGTAACTGCCCAATCCTTCGATTTGCACGGTCGCTTGCTGAGCCGCTTCAAGCTGGTCGGTCAACGATTGCTGGGAGCGATTAGGCAATTGCTCGTGTCGCCAACCACTACTTGTTGAATACGAAGACAGCGTGTCGAATCTAGGATCGAACGCTTCGATGCCCCACCACCAACGTTGCTGCACGACACTTCGACTGAACGTAATCCACTGTTTTGAAATCGGCACGTCAAAATCGGCGACGTTATCCGAACAGGCAGGTGCCAGTTTCATCGATCCGCCTTTGGATTGGGCAATAATCTTTTTAATTGTTGGAAAGTCGGGCGAATGCCATTGCAACTGAACGCTGCGTCCATGTTCGCTGCGTCGGTCGGGGTCTAAATGGACAAAGTCATTGGTATTGAATGGAAACTCATCTGCAATTGCCGTCTCGACGTTAAGCTTCAATTTTCTTCCCGCATAACGTTGCAGCGCCGCGTTCGCAGATGTGAGCTGGCAAGCAAAATCGTTTTGGTCGATCGCCAATACACTTGTTCGGCTAGCTAGGGCAATTGCATCAGAGCCACAACCGCAACCAACATCGATAATATTGCTATCGATCGGAAAGTAATCCGCAACCAATTCGGCTGTCGCTTGATCGCTTGCCAATTGCAATAGATTCGAAGTGAATAACCAATAACTCGGATCGTAGAACTTCTTACGCGCTTTGACTTGCAACGCTCGCTGATAGGCTAACAACCCACCATCGATATCTGAAGCAGCGATTCGGTCCAGCAATGTCGCTGGATCTTCGTGGGCGAGCTGAAAAAGCTGGCGAAAGTCGTCGGTTGAATAACCATCAATCATGGTGAGCTGAAACGAGTGCATTGCCGAAAGCGAAACTTGCGTTAACGATTGCAACAGTTATACCCGTAACAAGCCCTTCGTCGAGAACGCTCAGGTTAACTTCCAATGCTGCCGAAACCATTGATTGATGTGTAATGGACTTGCGCATAGTTGGCCGTAGGAGCAATTGCCACGACCGAGACCGCTCATGTGGCGACCAGATAGCCTCAGCGGATTTCGATTCCAACCTTTTAGACGAGTCCAGCATGGCCATTTCACTTACCAGCCGACCTGCACAACTTGCTGCGCTACTCGTCGCCGGACTTGGTGGTCCATATGCGTACTACAACGGCTCGGAACTAACTTCGACGGTTCTACCCAAAACATTTCTGACGTCAGCCGCCAGCAACGCTGACCAAAATCTGAGACCTTGGTCGCAGGGGCAACCGGGACAGTATTCTGGTACAGACCCGCTCGGCAATCCAGCCAGTGTGACACCTTTGACCAACCCAGGCATCCGCGATTTTCGACAGTTTCTCCGCTTCGACATTAGCCCTGGATGGGTCACGGCGACGTTTCCGAGAGTCACGACGGTTCTTTCAAATGTCCAGATGGACGGTTTGCGTGTACCCGTGGTAACCGGAACTTCGGTGACCGATTTCGCCGGTACAGCCGACTACTATTTCGATCGCAATCAACAAATTCGAAGAATCATTTTGCAGGGCGCTTGCGGCGACCCAAGCGTCGTTGCATCGATGTTGTTGGAGAACTATGGATTGAAAAACGAGCCTTCGCTAGGCGGCCATCTCTACACCGGACGATGGAACAATCGAATCACCAGTGTTGCGTTGATCCAGCCCGCACCGATCGTCTACGCCAATGACAACTATCATAAATTTTCGCTCTTCATTGAGATCAACCAGCCATCGTTAGAATACGGGCTCAGCGAACAAGCCGAGCAACTGCTTCAACAATCATGGCAAAATCTACGCTGGCATTAACAGACAACAAGCAATTTGATTTCGCCGATCTACTATTGCCTGCTGACTGATTGAATCGATCGTCCAACTTCGATAGACTCAATGAACTGGCAAGCAACCTCTCCACGAACGATGTTTTGATCAAGCTGAAATTATGCAAACACGGCGTAAGTGGCTGACGCAATCGGCAAGCCTGGCTGGTTGTGCGATGGTCTCAGCTCAATCTGATTTTGGTTGGAGTTGCGAACCAACCAACACTGCCGCATCTAGTCTTCCACCAGTGCGAGCGATTTCGAGCGGGCCAAAATTTCATTGGCGTGGGTATTACGACAAACTTCTTTTCGATCCAAGTGATCGATATCTGTTGGCCAACGAGATCGATTTCGAACATCGCTCGCCGGAAGCTAGTGACGTGCTAAAGATTGGAATGATTGACTTGCAAGCCGAAGACCAATGGCTTGAACTCGGTCGGACAACCGCCTGGAATTGGCAACAAGGTTGTATGTTGCAGTGGATTCCAGGTGACGAAGCGAAGGTGTATTGGAACGATCGCGAAGGTGACCAGTTCGTCTCTCGAATTATGAACGTTCACAGCCGATCGATCCAGACGCTCACGATGCCGATCTATTGCGTCAGTCCCGATGGTCAGTGGGGTTTGAGTGTCGATTTTCGGCGATTGAACGATTGTCGTCCTGGCTACGGTTACCCTGGAATCGCAGACCCATTTGAAGACGACTTTTCGCCTGACACGACCGGTATTTGGCGGGTTGATTTACAGACCGGCGAGTCGCGGTTGCTGCTCAGCTATGCGCAAGTCGCAGCGCTTGAATACCCTTCGTCGATTGAGCTAGATCATGCGCCCAAGCAATCAAAACATTGGATCAACCATCTGCTTATTTCACCAGACGGCAAGCGTTTTTTGTTCTTGCATCGATGGCGCGAATCGAACCTAAGTGTCAATGCATCTGCTTCGAAAAGATCAAGCTTTTCAACTCGGATGTTTACCGCCAATCAGGACGGGACTGATCTCTACGTCGTCGATCCATACGGAAAGACATCACATTTCGTTTGGCGTGATTCGACATCGATTTGTGCTTGGGCTTGGCATCCATCTCATCGCGAAAGCTTCTATGTTTTCTACGATCAATCCAGACGCGTTGAAGTTGTTGGGCCAGATGTGATGACTGTCAACGGTCACAACACTTACCTCCCGGGCACGGACAACCAATGGATCGTGAATGATACCTACCCAGACAAAGGCAGGTTGCAAAATCCATATCTTTATCACGTTCCTAGCGGGAGACGATTCTCGCTTGGATATTTTCTTTCACCCGAAAAGTATGTCGGCGAATGGCGATGCGATAATCATCCATCGGCCAGTCGCTCAGGTCGCTTTGTAACGATCGATTCGCCTCACGGCGGAAACGGTCGGCAAGTTTATTTGATCGATATTTCTGACATCGTACGGACGAACTCTTAGCTCCCGTCGCGTATAAGATCTCGCAATCTTGCGTAGCGCGTTTCGATTATTCGATCTGTATCAATTAAACGTTGCGCAGGAGAGTTCGGCTGCGCTGATATTGCTTCCCTACGGGGAACAAGGGGGCATCATGACCTAGGATTGCAAAGCCTCGCGTTTTGGCAGAGCAATGTCCGGCAAATTCCAGCGACCGCAACTGAGTATATGAGCAGCGTCAAAGTTTTTGACAAGCTAAAAATCCCCGACGCAGTAAATTCGTTCAGCGAGCGTTTTGTTGTTCGTTATTGGTGTTCCGAGATCGCACCCAAGCAGTTCTGCAAACTGTTTGGCCTGATCCTTGTCACCGGACTGGCAGCAATTGCCACATTGAATTTCATTGTTGATCCCTACGCTCAATATGCTACGGGAATACTTCCACCGGTTGTTCAGACAACACGTATTGAAAAAGTAGCGGCATTGTCCGCCATGCCCGACGCCCCGTGCGGATTGATCCTCGGTTCTTCTCGCGTCTTAAAAATAGAACCAGAATACTTAAAACGACAAACAGGTTTCGATTTCTATAATGCTGGCGTAAATTATGCTCGTCCTGAAGACATTTTGGCAATCGTTCGCTTTATTGAATCAAGCAAAAAGAACTTGCCGAAGATCTGCATCATGGGCTTAGATGTCGCGGCATTTAACGAGACGATACCGCCAGATGAACGACTGATTGCAAACCGGCAACTGCGACCGTTTGCCAGTGAAGTAATGAGCATCGAAAATCGGCTCCGCACCCTCACCGACTTAATTACATTCAAGCAAACCAAGTCAAGCATTTCATCGATCGCGGCGAATTTATCGGGGTCAGAAAATATACCGCACGAATCATTTCAGACCGATGGATTGATTGTTTATCATCATCGAGAATGTGAAATCAAAGCGGGAAGGTACGATCTGCGTAGTGCAATCGATTATAACTGCCGCGAGTACCTGGGATTCTTCGATGATTACCCGAGATTATCAGCACTTCGGTGTCATCTACTGGATCTAGCGATTGAGAAACTCACTTCCAGCGAATGCGAAGTCTATCTGTTTTTGACGCCCAACCATCCCGAACTTGCAAGCGTGCTGACTGAGAAGACCAGTTTTCGTGATCGCGAACACGATTTGGAGCAATTCTGCCGCGACCTAGCTCAACAATCCAATGTGCATTTTGAAAACTTAAGCGATCTTGCAAGCTTCGAGGGAGATTCAAACGACTTTGTTGATGCGATCCATCCATTGGAGTTCAACACACGTTTGATGATGAATCGGCTTTTCGGCGTCAAGCATCTGGTCGGCCAACAAACGCAGGAGACGCTTGATGTTATTCAATAGCTATGTCTTCATGCTCTTATTTATTCCCGTGACGCTTATGCTGTGGTGGATACTAGGCAAATATCCACAGCTTCGATTGTTGATGCTGGTCATCGCAAGCTACTTGTTCTACGGATGGAACCACTGGGAATTCGTCTTCTTGCTACTCGTTTCAACCGTTGTTGACTTTGCAGTTGGTCAACGATTAGACGAAGAATATTGCGACTGGAAGCGACGCTGCTGGCTTGCGATATCGCTGATCAGCAATCTCGGCATGCTGGGTTACTTCAAATATTGCGGCTTCTTTGCCGAATCGATTAACGCTGTTTCGCAATTCTTGCGAACAGGTGATGCAGTGCAGTTACCAGATGTAATTCTTCCGATCGGTATCAGTTTCTATACGTTCCAAACGCTCAGCTATTCTATCGATCTTTATCGTCGCCAAGTCAAGCCTGCGCGTTCGCTGCTGCACTTCGCTGCTTATGTATCCATGTTTCCACAATTGATTGCTGGACCCATTGTGCGATACAAAGATATCGAAGAGCAGATCAACGCACTTCCGCAGCGCATTGATTGGTCGCTTGCGTCTCAAGGCATCTGGTTCTTTGTGATTGGCATGTCACAAAAAATCATTTTGGCTGATACCGCAGCGACGATTGCAAATCCGCTGCTTGACAACCCAGAGCCGATGCAGTTTTTCGCGGCGTGGCTAGCCCTGCTCGCCTATTCGGTTCAGCTCTACTTCGACTTTGCAGGCTACAGCAACATGGCCATCGGGCTCGGACTAATGCTCGGATTCACGTTTCCAACTAACTTTGATTCGCCGTATCAAGCTAATAATATCCAAGAGTTTTGGCGACGTTGGCACATCACACTTGGCACTTTTTTGCGAGACTACCTTTACATTCCGCTCGGCGGCAATCGCTATGGAAGGTGGTTATCCATGCGAAACCTTTTGATTGTTATGTTGCTGGGAGGTCTGTGGCATGGTGCTGGCTGGACCTTTGTTTTATGGGGAGCCTATCACGGCCTCATGCTGATCGGGCACAGCGTTTATCGGACGCATTTTAAATTCACGATACCGCGACCACTTGCTATTGCCGTGACATTTTTGTTCGTCATCTATGGTTGGTTATGGTTCCGTGCGACAAGTTTCCAAATGGCCACCGATTGGACGCTCAGCCTGATTGGACGTCATGGCGTCGAGCTTCGATTATTGCATGAAGTTGTCTCGATCGGTGATCTTGTTGCGCTCATCAGCGCACTATCGATTTGCTGGTTCTTGCCTAATGCATCTCAGATGCGGCGTCCGCTGACGATTGGCGGCGCAGTCATCACAGCAGGCTTGTTATGTTTTTGCATTCTGCGATTCGATGTAGAAAGCCCGTTTCTCTACTTTCAGTTTTAGCTCTATAGATTTCGAAAACCAAGCATGATTCGCACAACACGTATTGAATCGATTGAGCAATGGGAAGCCGTTCGTCAAAGCTTTGATGACTTGGCCGGCGACTACTTCACGCGTCGTTTCGCATGGTTGAGCGCTTGGTGGGACGCGTTTCGTAACGATCAACGACAGCTCTATATCTTAGCCGTCCACAACGACGAAACGCCGATCGCTTTTCTACCGCTCTATTTGAGTAACAACGCACCGGCGGGTCGTGAGCTCGCACTGCTTGGGAGCGGCAAGGCATGCAGTGATAACATGCAACTGTTTGTACAGCCTGGATATGAAATTGAGGCGGCGGAATCGATCGTCGATTATCTCTTTCAATCTGGTTTGAGCGGCCAATGGAACAGATTGGTGCTGGAAGGCGTTCGCGTTGAGACAATCGCGATGCAGCGGTTATTGTTGCGATTGAGAACGCACTTGGATCAATCGCTTTACGAAATAAAAAATGAAAGCTGCTGGGAAGTGCCGCTTGCTGCAACGTGGCCAGAGTTTATCGCAGCACAATCCAAACAGAAAAGACAATTTTTCAACCGGATGGACCGCGAGTACTTTAATGAAGGTCGCATTGCGGTGTCTGTCGCGGCTGATCAATTGAGCGTTGCGGAACAATTTGTCGCCATCACAGAACTGCATCAAGCGCGACGTCGTTCAAAGTCCGCCGATGGATGTTTGGATACGATAGGTTTCGAAGCATTTTTGCGCGAGGCAAGCTTGCGACTGTGCGAGTCTGGCGAATGGTGTTCGATGTTGATCGCAATTGATGGTCAGCCGGCCGCTGGATTCTTGGGCGCGAAATCCGCGACTCGAATTTCGACTTATCTTTCGGGCATGAATCCCAATCTGGAAGAACACAGGCCAGGACTGCTGCTTAACATGGCCGCCATGAAATATGCGATTGAAACTGGCCGTTCGAAATTGGATTTCATGCGCGGTGACGAAGTTTACAAGTCACGACTGGGTGCCAACGCTTCTTCGCAGTACACTTGGATCGCTTCAGCACCAAGGTTTATCCCTCGGCTTCGAAACGGACTTACCAACGCGAGTCGATCGCTCAAGCATTGGCTAAAATCGCAAACGGTCAGCAGTTCACTGAAGTAGATGGTCGATTGTGGATGGCTTGAGCTGCTGCCAAAATAGCCAAAAGCTGCTACAACGGGAGATTCGACTGGGGCTGATTTCTCGACTTCCAAAAAGCACATTGGTCACAAACAATTTATGGCAAAAATCGTCATCACCTCCGGTCCAACACGCCAGTATTTGGACCCGGTGCGATATCTGACCAATGCTTCAAGCGGACAGATGGGCGCTGCCTTGGCTGCTGTCGGATTGCGGTTGGGACATGATGTAACCATCATCAGCGGACCTGTTCAAGTCGAGTATCCCAGTAAAGCGACCGTTGTGTCAGTGATGACGACACAAGAAATGCTCGAGGCGACTGCTGAGCATTTCAAGCTATCAACTGGTTTGATCGGCGTCGCCGCTCCGTGCGATTACATGCCCAAAGTTATTCAACGCCAAAAAATTGCGAAAGTCGGCGGGACCTTAAGATTAGAATTGATTGAAACGCCGGACATCGTGGCAACAATTGCAGCTACCAAACGCGAAGACCAATGGGTCGTCGGATTCGCATTGGAAACCGAAGACCATCGACACCGAGCAATCGCGAAGATGCAGCGGAAACGATGCAATCTGATGATCTCGAATTCAGCATCTGCAATAAATTCAAGCCAAACCGATTTGGAAATCTTGAATGCCGACAGCTTTCTGATCGAACATGTTGTTGGCACCAAGCAACATGCCGCCATTCGAATTTGGGATGCGATCACGAACTATTGTGGTGTTGGTTGTCGCCGACCAAGTTAGTCCGATCGCGCGCCTGTGCGGCTCTTTATTGCAATACAAAACTATTAGCAATGTTGGCGACAGTACTCGTACACTGCCATGGTCGTTGCCGTAGCCACGTTATAACTGGCCGGCGTCCCGTAAACTGGGATCTCGATAACGGCGTCTAACAAGTCAAGGCTCGCTTGATCAAGTCCTTCGCGTTCGCTGCCAACGATCAACGCGGCGGAGTGAGGAAACTGAAAATCGAAAATGGATTGCGAATTCGTTGTTTGCTCCAATCCAATCAATGGCACTTGCTCTTCTCGCAAGCGTTGCATCACTGAAAGTAACGATCGACGTTCGATGACTTCGACCCAATCCGCCGCATCACGTGCGATTGTTCGATCGACTTTGCCTGGTCCAATTTTGGTTACCTGCCGAATGCCGACGCATCCCGCTAGACGAACGATTCGGCTAAGGTTCACACCGCTTCGCATCGGCGCCAAAACAATTTGTAATCCGCGAGGCCGGGCCAAGATAGCTGGCGGTTTGTGACGAATGTGTTCGAATTGCATATTAGTTAGGCGACTTGGGAGCATTCAAGGTGAATCGTTCGGCGAACTTCAATCGTTTATCGAGCGAGTATCATGTCGCTTACGACACGATCAGACGCCGACTCATAATGCATCACAAGCGCTTTTGCGACAAGCCAATGTTTTCCATTTGTCGTAGTGTCGGCTTGGAGCCTATCCGAAAAGGGGGCTGAACCTTTGGAGGAACGGTGAGGGGCAGACCCGTTTTCGAAGAGGGGCTTTGACGTAGCAAGTTGAAACAGTCCGTTGATTGTACGGCGAAACTGAATCGGTGGTGCTGGCAATTAGCAGTTTGACGTGACCATCTTCCATTGGAAGGTTTGTGTCATAAGTGATGTCCGCGAACGTGGCAGTCAGGATACCTCTGACCGCGAAAGATATCGGCTGAAGAACAGTAGGAGATTGCCGACGGTGGTGAAATCAGCACCGAAGATATTTTGATTGCAAAGTTGGAAGCTAAAGCCGGTGACGCCGGAATAACTTACGTTGCATTGGCTGCAACACCAAAAGCAAAGACACTGGAAACTTTCGGTCGGCTTGCGGATCCCTCCAAACCAAAGGGCGAAGATAATCTTCCGCAGCCTTTCCATGTTTACTCGATGCAACAGGCATTTGAAGAAGAATTCATTCTCGACGTGCTGCTAAACTACACGACATACAAGCTGGCATTCAAACTTGCGAACAACGGTAAGGTATGGGACGAACATCTTCGCCGAGGTCTATGGATTACTTGGAAAATAATTCGATGCGGTAGAAGACGGCGAGGTCTATGTCTTTCCGACGCTTGGCAAACACACCAATCTTGTGACGACAGCAGAGAAGTTCGTGACGCGTGCAGGCGTCACCGTGTGGCCGAAATTCTGGAACACTCTACGCGAGAGTTGCGAAACCGACCTGATGGACGAGGTCGCTCGTATCAAGCTTGTGCTTGGTTTGTGAACAGTCCAGCAATCGCAATTAAGCACTACGCTTTGATGCGAAAAACGGACTACTTAGACGCCGGTTCGAAGAGCGCCGACAAAAGGGCCGAGGCATGGCACGGAAACGAGCAAAATGGAGCGGAAATTGAGACTCCAAAACGCGAAACACCCAGTAATTTCGTTGGTCTAGTAGCCGAGGCGGGACTCGAACCCGCACGAGGTATAACCCTCCCAGGATTTTAAGTCCTGTGCGTCTGCCATTTCGCCACTCGGCCTTCTGTTGCTTGCACTTTGATTCACGCAAACAAGCTCGGCAAGTCGGGATTATAACGGCTGAGGGCGGAAAGAATAGTCAACCTAATGCCTTTAGATTTGGACCAAACTTGGAACCGTTGTCCGTTGGCGACCCGTCGAGCGTCTCGCAATGAAGCGTCGGTTGCGAACTAACGCCGGGAGAACTTTAGGCGGCTTTCGTCTGGATCGATTCTGGGTCGATCTTTTGAATACGGCCCTCTTTGACTTCGTAAAGCGAGTCAGCAAGTTCGAGAAGCGCTTCGCGGTGCGTGATAATGATCATCGTTCGACGACCGCGATGTTCACGTAGCGACTGACGGATCAATCGCTCGCTGTGCATATCGATCTGCGAAGTGCATTCGTCGAGAATCAGTATCTCTGGGTTTCGCAGCAAGGCTCGGGCAAGCGAAATCCGTTGGCGCTGGCCACCTGAAAGTCGATGTCCGCCATGCCCAACTTGCGTCTTATAACCGTCGGGCAGCATTTCGATAAACTCGTGCGCATGAGCGGCGCGGGCCGCGTCGATCGCTTCTTGTTCGGTACACTCCGGCGAACCATACATGATGTTTGCAAGGATCGTGTTATTGAAAAGCTCGGTCTGTTGAGTCACCAAAGCAATTCGCTTTCTCACGTCCTTAATTTTCATCTCGCGTAAATCGACGCCGTCAAGCGTCAAGTTACCTGCTTGTGGATCGTAGAAGCGACAGAGCAAATTAATCATCGTCGATTTGCCACTTCCATTGGATCCGATGATTGCGGCAGTTGAACCGAAAGGCACCGTCAGATTAACCGAATGCAGCACGGTATGATCCGCTCGATAACCAAACGTCACGTTGCTCAATTGCAAAGTCTTGTGCGGAACCGCGACTGGCTTGGAGACTTCGGCGTCAACAATTTTATTTGGTCGATCGAGCACGTTATAGATTGCATCGGCAGCAATACTGCCCGTGTAGATACTGGAATAGATCGAGCTGAGTCGTCGCAGCGGATCGCTAGTTCCGATTAAAAAACCAAAGAATGTCAACAATGCTTGAACAGTCATCGGCTCTTGTGCGATCGTCAATCCGAAGATGCTGGTCTTCTGTTGCAGCACCAAATAGGAACCGCAAATAATTGTGGTACACAGCATGCCGAGACCGAGGAACTCGATGACGGGTTTGGCTAGCGCGGTAAAGAATGTCAGCCGCAAGCCGAAGCTGCGAAGCAATCGAATCGATTCGTCGAAGCGTTCAGATTCTTGCTTTTCCATGCTATACGCTTGGACGGTGAGCATATTGTTAAGCGATTCAAGCATGACCTCGTGGAACATGGTTGCTTGGCCGAGGATTGTCCGCGAGATCGATTTGAGTCGTCTGGTAATCCAGACCAACAGATAACCAATAAACGGAGCGATGATGACGCTGATGAGCAGCAATCGCCAGTTGATGAATGCAGCGCCGGCAACGCAAGTCACGATCTTCAATGGTTCGCGGATGGCGGCGCCAAGCGTATTGACCAAGCCGCCGGTTAAGCCTTCGGAAGTGTGTGTAATGTGTGCTGAAAATCCGCTGATTCCAAGCTGCGAATAGGACGCTCGATCCATGTACAGCGCCGTCGAGAAGAGCCGCGAGCGGAGGTTCCTCGTGACGTCGATGGCAATCTTGGCGACCAGTAACTCGTTGGTGATCATAAAGACATGTTTGATGACTGTGGTAACCATCAACACGCAGACGATCATCACAATTGTCCGAAACGGACTTTTCGGAATCCAGCGGTCAACTGTTGGCTTCAATTTGTCATAGTAGCCTTTGGCTCCAAGAGCGTTATCGCGATCGCGCTGGCGGGCTTGAACTTGCAGGACAAATTCCCGTTGTTCCAATCGCCCGGCATCGAGTTCAGCATTAAGTCGTTGGATTTCGGCTTCCTGTGAAGCGGCGGCAGCGGCGTTGGCTTGCGATTGTTCACCAACCCATTGCTGGATCGACTTGTCTTCTAGAACAACTTGCAATATTGGATAAAACGCAGCGATATTGCCGGACCACAATAGAGCGATCAACAGCGAGCAACCTGAGGCTGCTACCAGGGATGGCCATTGCTTCAATGCGTCTCGCAGGGCGCGACGAAAATTGCGCATTCTCGGTACTCTCGATTATCGAAATGGAAAACTTGGGGACAATAACGTGGTGGACTCCGCTAGCCATTGGACATGGTTAGGCGGCGTTAGGAACAGCGGAAAAACGCCGTCGATCTTTGCGGCTACTTTCAAGCATTTGCAAAAGCTGGGTTGCTCCCCAATGCGAAAAATCAATTCGGCGGTGATACTGCCAATTCTCATATCGCATCAGTCGCCGTACGAGAAACATCGAATGGGCAAAATGGAAGTACTGATCAAGGCGACGATGTTTGCGACCATAGACAACTATTTGGCTCGGGTTTAAAAACAGCCGCGAATGACCGGCCCGAATCAGCGAACGATGAAAGCCAACATGTTCGATATCTTCGCCTTCGTATTTCCCGTCGGCGAAAGCTTCGTAGCGATAAAGTCCAAGCCCGCCAAAGCACGAAGCGATCGGCAACATTTCCTCGCCTCGCTCGAAATGGATCGCATTGACTTGGCAAGTTGATAGCGGCGTCATTGCTTCATCAGTCCGATAAGCCCATGCGTCGTAATGCGCCAAATGATTGCTGCGCAGTCCGAGGCGTTTGTAGATCATGCCATTGCTGCCGACGAAATCCCAGTTGTCATAGCCGAAGGTGTTGGCTATGCCGTCAGGGCTCCAGCCGCCAATCAGGTCGGTGTCTAACAAGCAGACGACGTCGGCTGGCGGTAGCCGATCGACGATAAATTGGTGAACAAAGCTGCGGTAGTAAGCCATCCATCGAGCTCGGCTGCTGCAGCGGACTGGGCGGTTTACCGGAGCGTCGAGTGTCTCGCTGAGGATATGAACTCGGTTGTTGGTCGATGCCCAAGCGCTGAGCAATTCAGCGGTATGGTCGGATGAATCGTTTTCGTAAATCACGACTTGGTAATCGCGAAAGGTCTTTCCAAGCGATTCAACGCGAAGAATTGTGGCCGGCAGGATATGCGCGATGTTTCGCGCCAAACCAGCGATGACGATGCCAGCGGACTGCATTCGGTCATAACCGTTTTGGACGTGCCGATGATAGTTTGCAGCGACGTGGGACGCGGGTGCAAACCGCGCTTCGTCGAATTGTACGAAGTCGAAGATGTTCATGAAGCAAATGTAAAAACTGTTTTCAACTGGATTGCTGATCGATCGAGATCGCCTAGCAAGTCGTTGGAAGTCTTTTGGCAGCGTCCGTCGGATGCTCTAGTGCTTCGCGCTCGGAGCCAGCGTCTGCAACCATTGCAAAATTAGGCGACGGAATCAACGTCGCTTTTGAGCTGGCGCGGTGAACGTTTAAAATTGGCGTCAATCCAAAACCGCAACCCAATGGCTAGCTGCCGCCTGCGAAATCGCTTGGAAAGTTAGCGGAGCGAAAAAGGCAGGTTCAATGCTGCCCCAATTTGAATCGATTGTTCGAAAATGCTCACATTTTGAAGGAACTTTTGGCCTTTGGCCGACATCAGAGCTCCGGCCGGTTTCGTTGACACTGTAAAGTGTCCAATTAGAATCGGGTTGGCTTCTTCTTGGAAAACGTCCTCTCTAGTGGGTTAGCATCTCATAATGGCAACGCCGATTCGACTTGCAGGTAGCAAAACGAAAAACCGCTCGATCCTTCGGCGACTGCTTGGCGAAAAAAACGCCCAAGCGAGTCAACGGAAGTCTCGTGTAGGACGATTCGAGACGCTAGAAGACCGCAAAATGCTGGTCGGGACGCCAATTACTCCTGGATTCAACAGCGGCGGTGGATTTTATCCAGCGATCGGTTTGCAGACCGGTTTTTTCACGAAACCCGAAGCGCTTGCATACTATGCAGGCAAGGTCGCCGGAGAGTATGGACCCGATTACGGAAATCCTTACCCGGGCGGCGGATACAATCCCAACTCACAAATTTCTCAGCCCGAAGGACTGTCGCAGCCGATCTTGGCGCGAGAGGCCGAGCCTAACAACTATTTACGCGAGGCTCAGCCAATTCGGTTGGATTCCAAAAATCCCGAAGCGCCGGTCGCGGTTATCAATGGGACGTTGTCAAACCGTCCTGGTGTGTTGGATGTCGATTACTATTCTATAAATCTTCACGGCGGGGACGTGCTCGACATTCGGCTCGATGGCGTAAATCTGTTCGTGCCTGAAGTCTACGTGGTCGATACGAACGACAATTTAGTCGTCGCAGCCTTTCAACCTGCGACCAGCTATACGACTGATCCGACAATTAGTCCGTTGAGCGTCGACGGGTTTGTTTCGTATGCCTATGTGATTCCAGCCGACGGTCAATATTTCGTCCGTGTCTCCAGTGGAAGCGGTGCCTATCAACTCCGTCTTTCGGCTTTCCGAAATACGATTGAACAGCAGCCTATTGGAACCGTTCAAGAGTTGTT
>JBGSKY010000170.1:0-52116 GCA_041740995.1 Pirellulaceae bacterium | reverse complement strand
CGTTGGCTATTTTAAGCCAACAAGAGTAACCGATATTTACCAAGTGATTCGTAAGCTGACGCTAGATGAATTTGAAGTCAATCATCTATGCCAAGTTCTCGAAGTTTCACGCAGCGCATTCTATCAATGGAAAGAACATCAAAACACGATCTATGAGCTCCAAGATCAACAGCTTGGACCACTCATTGAAGATGTTTTTCACGAACATAAAAAACGCTATGGAGCACGTCGAATCTCGCGCGAGATAAAAGCTCGTGGCCAATCGTGCTCTCGCTCCAAAGCTAAGAAAATCATGGATCAAATGCATCTAAAGGCTATCGGACCGAAGTCTTTCACTCCCAGAACAACCCAAAGTCGCCATGCACTTGGATACAACGAAAACCTATTGTTAAATGACTTAAATATTGAGCATATCAATCAACTTTGGGTTGGAGATATTACTTACATTTCACTTCAAAAGGCATTCGCTTACTTGGCAGTTTTGATGGACCGTTTCTCTAGAAAAATTGTTGGCTGGGCACTGCGATCGAACATGGATGCAACATTGGTCATCGATGCATTGAAAGAAGCAATCGCAAAGAGACAACCAATACCAGGTTTAATTCATCACAGTGATCGTGGCGGTCAGTATGCAGCAAAAAGTTACCGCGAGATTCTAAAACGAGCCGAGATGAAACAGAGTATGAGTCGTGTTGCTGACTGCTATGACAACGCGTTCATGGAATCTTGTTTTGGAACGATCAAGCGGGAGCTAGAACTCACCAGCTACTCATCATTGCAAGCAGCTTCGAAAGAAATCAATGAATACATCAACTACTACAACACAATTCGTCGACATTCATCTTTAGACTACCTATCACCAACCCGCTTTGAAAAAGAAAACAATTCTTAAAGAATGGCGCGCCCGTAAAGCATGGGCCATCTCATTCTGGACTCTCATGCGCGAGTACTCGCCACGCTGTGTCGCTTCAGAACGATTATTTCAAAGGTGTGCACACGAGTTTGGACATTTAAGAATCAGCGCATCGTATTGCAACTGCCAAGACCGAGTGCGAGAATAAAGACTTCTGAATGTCTTATGATGTTTCGTGCGTTTGGGGTAGTAATTGAGGCTTGCTCAAACAAGACCTCGCGCTAGATTGGAGCATTCTAAATGACTCCCGCCCCAAACCCAGGACTTACATGGATTCTTTCTGTCGCTCCAACACATAGTCAACAGTTATGCGACGCAAACTCAAATTCGAGTTCCTCGATGATGCGGTCGACGAATGTGAACGACTTTTAGAAACTGGCTATACCAGATCGGGAAATTGGTCACTCGCACAGATTTGCTGCCACTTGCGTCTCACAATCGAACGCAACATGAGCGGCTATCCGACTTGGATGAGTGTCTTGGGTTATCCGCTTCGTCCGATATTGCGACGATTTATGCTTCCACGCTTGCTCGCTGGCGATTCACCGAACGGAATTAGAACTCCTGGGATTTTCGTTCCGCCTGCCAGCGGAGTCGATGAACAAGAGGTAGACCATTTGAGACGTTGCAATGCAAAATTCAAATCAAGGATCGAATCAATGAACGCTCACCCCGGATTCGGTAGAATGAGCAACGAGGAATTTAACCGATTTCATGCGGCCCACGCCGCGCATCACTTGAGCTTTCTCCAGCCACGAGAATTGGCAGGACAACAGATAGCGGATTAGATGTTGCGTCGCTTGGAGGGGACGTGATGTTGTGGGGTTGGGTTTGCGTGTTTGGGTGTCGAAGAAGCAGCACATTGTGTTGAACTTGCCAAGATCGAGTGCGAGAATAATCATGTCATGAGTCCTAAGGTTTCGGTAGGTGGCTGAATGTGACTGCCAGCGAATCGCCAGCAAGTTCACCGGTCCGAGTCGCCAGATTTTATTCAAATGACTCCCGCCCCAAACCCAGGACTTACATGGATTCTTTCGCTCAGAAATGCAAACCAGTGCGTTTTACAATCGCTAACCTGTTGATCGTTACTGCGCTGATAGCTGTATTGGTAGCAACGGCAATGCGATTTCGAGGGATAGCAATCTTAGTTGTGACAATAATTCTTCCACTTATTGTTTTTCGCTTGAGGACAATCGACAAGGCTTGACATAAATTGCCATTGGTCTTTCTGTTTCTTTAGTCGTTCGTTCCGCTCTACGTTGCGTCGCTTGGGCCGTACTACTTTCTGGCGTTTAACGTGCTGAGCAAAGGTTCGCCAATCTTGATCTTCGGATCGTATTTCTATTGGCCTTTGTTTGCGCTGCTCCGAGCGAACAGTAAACAGATCTTTGAACCATTTTTCGAACACTACTTGATTGATTGGATCGGATTTGGATTCCCCGAGGATATGAAATTGCCTTAGGACTTGATACGAACGAGCGAAATCGCATGTTGCTTTTCCCGTTATAAAGAGCGAACAAATAAAGAATTCCATACTGCTTCGCATCGGAGGAGAGTTGATGTTGTTGAGGGAAACTCTCTGGAGAGGTAGCGTTTGTCTGCTCGGGCACCTTAAGCCGACAATGGAGAGTCACTATGTTTGCCAGTATCGACAGTTGAGCTACATAGTTGCCTCATAAAGATGCTTTCACAACTTAACCTGACCTAGCGGCCGAGATCCGTTGCACAGCAGCTCACTTCGAAAAAACGTTGCCCGGAAGCCTGTTAGATTGCTGCGGGGAGGCGGCGTTCGAAGACGACGCCGCTGGCTGATGTGCGAAACGAAAGTCTGCGCAGCAAAGTCACTGCGTCTGGTTGATCCGATGCCGCGATTGCAATCACGTGTGAAAATCTTTCGAACTGCAATTGCCGCAACGATTCAGCCAGCAAGAACGTAAGCTGGTCAACTCCTAACTCATCGGCAGGAATTGTCGGCAAGAGCAACATCGCGGTCATTTTCTCTGAACGAAAATGAGATGGCTGCATGAAAGCAAAAGTCGCGGTTTGGGTCACGCGATCCTGGCCTCGCGCGGTCAGATTAAAACGGATTTGTTCGGTGTGACCAAACGCGTTGGCGAGAAACCACGAATCGCAGCCTTCGGTCAACACGCGAGCAACATCGCAAGCGCGTCTGACGGCCATTTGCCCTCGGTCCATCGGCAATCGCAACGTCTGCAATTCGACTTGCCAACAATCAATTGGCTGCACCGGCTGGAATTTATCGTGCGTCAGCCAGTCGCGGATTCGATGATCACTGGCCAGAACGCCCATCATCCCAAAGAGTGGCGGAACCAATAAATACTGAGCAAATCGGTCGGGCCCGCCGAGCGCGCGAATCGTCCCATCACCGTGGGCGATTGCTGCTTCAACGACCGTTTGAATTAAGACTGCCGCGACTTCGAGCTCCAGCGGATGAGGCTCGACGCAGACAGCGTTCAGAATCGCAGCGGGTTTGTGGTTGGCGGTACCACGGCCATTTTCGCCGAAAGTTAAATGCGCAAAGCCGACGATGCGATCGTCCACCAAGGCAACAAAGAAGTCTTCGCGGCGAAAGAAAATCTTGCCAACAACACAAAATTCCCACATCAGCGGCGATAGCGATGCGGCCATCCCGCAGCCAGCGAAGTGTTCACGCCAAACATCGCAGCACGCCTGGGCGTCCGCATTTTCGTAAGGCCGAATTAGTATGCCCACACTGGTCCCTCTAACCCATTCAAACTGCGCATCGTTGCACCGCTACTATAGACGTAAGATTGTTCGGCGAAAACCCGTTCGCTGCAAACGCAGAGTCCAAACCGTTAACCAACCATGCCGTTTTAAGTTTCAGGCTTAGCGGGCATAATGCCCAGACGCTCTCAAAACTCAGCGGCATTAAAGCATCTCCTTTGGAGGCAAAGTGTTCGGAGAGTGGAAGCGTGCCAGTCCCGAAAACCTATTACAAACGCTCGATGCGCGATTTTTTACGGCGATTACTTGAACGAAACTATGCCCAGCGAATTGGCGGCTTCGGCCTTTACGCGCTGATGTCTCGTTGGATGAAAACGCTCGACTATCGAGTTGCCTACTACGATCCAAGTTGTGACGTGGGGCGAATCGAGTACACCACGCCAGTGATTTACCTGATCTGGCACGAGTATATGACGCTGCCGTTTTTCGTCAGGCGGCGGACCGGTCTGGCGTTGCTGACCAGCCGACATCGCGACGCTTCCTTGTTGGTCGAAATTTCGCACTTGTCGGGCTTCCAGATTTACCGAGGTTCCAGCGGTCGTGGCGGCGTTCAAGTTATCCGCGAGATTCTAGCGGACGCCAACATGAACGGGATGGTAATCACGCCTGACGGTCCCCGAGGCCCGAGGCGGGAAGTCGCTGCGGGGGCGATTTATCTGGCCAGCCGACTTGGATTTCCGATCGTTTTGGTTGGCGGTGGGCTCGATCGACCGATGCGAAACCGATATTCCTGGGACAAATTCGCAATTCCACGCTGGCACAGCCGAGCTCGGATGATCTTCAGCCCAAAAATCACATTGCCTCCGAAGCTCAAGCGAGAGGAATTGGAAGCGGTCCGGCTCTCAATGCAACAATCGTTGCATAATTTGACCGATGCGGCCGAGGCCTGGGCTGCTAGCAATCGTCCTTGCGAAAACTCGACCTTCTTTTATCCCGGTCCGTTTTCCTGTGATTCGCCAATTCGCCACCAAAATGGCAAAACCGATGTTGGTCTCTGACGCCCAATTTCGCTACAGTCGCGGCGATCAAGAGCAGTAGGTCGGAAACTCCGAAAATGACACCGCAATGTTTCGAGTCGGCGGAGAAAATCGGCTACTGATAGTTACCCAAGCCAAACTGACGTCGCCGCCCCAATATGCTCAAAGCGCTTGAACTTATCGGTTTTAAAAGCTTTGCGGACGCGACGCGTTTCGATTTTCCGGATGGCATTACGGTCGTCGTCGGTCCAAACGGCTCGGGGAAATCGAATATCGTCGATGCGATCAAGTGGGTCCTGGGCTCTCAGTCAGCCAAATCGCTGCGCGGCGGCGACATGTCGGACGTTATTTTCAAGGGCAGTTCGGCCACCGGTCGCAAGCCAGCCAACAGCGCCGAAGCGACGCTCGTGCTCGATAATACTTCGCGCACTTTGGAAGTTCAGGCCGACGAAGTCACGGTGACTCGCCGCGTTTACCGCAGCGGCGAAAGCGAATACCTGATCAACCGCCAACCCTGCCGACTCCGCGATGTCAAAGACCTTTTCCGGGGCACGGGCGTCGGCGTCGACGCCTATTCGCTGATCGAACAGGGCAAGGTCGATCGGATGTTGCAGGCCAGTCCGAAAGATCGACGTGCGATCTTTGAAGAAGCGGCGGGCATCTCGCGCTTCAAAGCCAAAAAGGTCGAGGCCGAGCGACGACTGCATCGTGTCAACCAAAATCTTTTGCGACTTTCTGATATCGTTGACGAAGTCCACGGGCGGCTGATCTCGATCAAAAGCCAAGCCAGCAAGGCGGCCCGCTATCGAGAAATGACCGACCGCTTGAGCGTCCTGCGAAAGCAAGTTGGGGTTGCTGAATTTGTTGAACTGCAAACCAACGAGGGCACGCTGCTTGAACAAATCGAGCTAGCGCGCGCAAGCGTGGCCGACAAGCAATCGGAACTTACCGCTGCACAAACGGTCGTTTCGGAGAACAAGCGCGCTTACTCGGAATTGACGAACTCGCTTAATGAAACACAATCGAAACAACAAGCGATCGAGAACCAACGCGCGACTCTGAATGCCGAACTTCGAGCACATCGCCAGCGGTTTGCCGAGCTTGTTGACGAGAAGGCCAGCCTGCAAGAACAATGCCTGACGCTGCAAGAGAAGGCCGATTTGACTCACGATCAAATCGCCAATCGACAATCTGATCTGCGGTCGCTGGCCGAAAGTAAAAACGCACACGAAATCGAAGTCGCCTCAGCCGCCGCCGCTCTGCTGACACTGGAACAACGTCGTGTTGAAATCGATCGCCAGCAAGAATCGCTCCGTCAGCAGATCGACGATCTGCATCGCGACGAACTGTCGCTGCAATCGCAACTGCAATCGCTCCAAACAAAAATCGTCGAAACCGGCGAAAAGCGATCACGCTTGGAGCAATCGATCGAAACAGCCAATCAAGCTCGTGATTTGCTGGCCCAATCGCTGGCCGAGCTGCAACAACAACTCGCGGTCGCTCAACAAGACGAATCGACAGCGGAAAATGGGCTGGTCGAAGCAAAAGTTCGCTTGGAAAATTGTCGCCAGATTTTGCGAACCGAACAAGACAACGCGATCGTTCTTCAGTCACGTTATCAATCGTTGGAAGAGCGTTTGGATTTGCTTCAGCAGCTTGATCGCGACAACACCGGTCTTGGTGATGGTGCCCGTCAATTGATTGAATTCGCTCGCGAGAAACCTTTCGCACCGTGGAATACAATTCAGGGGATCGTCGCGGATTTGATTGAAGTAGAAGTTCATTTGGCACCGCTGATCGATGTTTCCCTAGCCCATCTCTCCGAAGCAGTAGTGCTGACTGATGGGCAGTTGATCGATCGCTTACAGACCAAAAAATTTCATATCGAAGGCCGCGCCACCTTGCTGAGACTGGACCGCATGCCCAGCCGTCGAGCGGGCGACCGCATCCAGCTTGATGGCCTTCGCGGAGTTATCGGTCGAGCCGATCGGCTGGTGCATTTTCAAGAAGCGTATCAGCCGCTCGTTCAATTTCTTTTGGGGACAACTTGGTTGGTCGATTCGCTACAAACGGCGATGGACTTGAGCCATTATCGTGGCAGCGGTTTACGCTTTGTCACTGCCGCTTGTGAACGGATCGATACCGATGGCACGATTCATATTGGAACGTTGCAAACACTGTCCGGTATTTTGACTCGCCGCAGCGAGATTCATGCAGCGACTCACGACCACGACGGTCTTGAACAACTAATGTTCGCGTCTTCCAAGAATGCCGACGCGTTGCAAGTCAATGTCGATAAAGCGGCGCAATTGCTTGAAACGGCTGAAGAGCGACGTCTGCAAGCCACCCGAAGATATGAAGCGGTAAACTATCAAGTGCAAAGTGTCGCGACAGAAGTGGTGGCAATGGACAAGCAAATCCTATCGCTCAAAGCGGATCTCGACGATTCGCAGGCTGCGCTGATCCTATTTGAAGAACAAACCGATGCACTGAAGCGAGACTTACTCGACAATAGTGCCCAACGCGATGACCTCGCAACGCAGCTTGCCGCTTCGCGGGACGCGCTAACTGAACATCGATTATTGCATGCGGCAGCCAACGAACATTTGTCCCAATGCCGTATTGCCGATGCCAAGCTAGAGCATCGATTGGGCAGCGAGCAAACCTTGCTCGACGTCATGCTCAGCGATCGCGACGAACGGGTGTCTCATCTGCGACGTTGCGAGCAAAAGATTTCCGAACTCGCGCAGAAAATTGATTTGGCCGACGGCACGATCGTAACCAGCGCCGACCAACTGGAGTCGTTAGCCGCTGAGCTTGAGGCGATTATTGGACAGAGAAAGACGCTTGAAGAACAACTGCAAACGCATCGGGAAGTGTTACAGTCCAGTGAATCGATCTTTGTCGCGATGGAAAAATCGCTGGCCGCACTGACCGGCAAAATCGACGAACTGCAACTGGCCAGCGTTCAAAATGCTCAGCGGCGCGACGCGTTGACGCAACATTATTTAGCCGAGTACGAAATCGATTTGACCAGCCAAAACGCTGAAGCGATGGCACTTGAAATGGTCGAAGATCGAGGACTGGCAAATGTAGAGATTTCGCGTTTGCGAGCTGAAATCGTTACCGTTGGCTCGGTCAACATGGAGGCGTTAGCGGAACTCGACGATTTGCAATCGCGGTACGACGCATTGAACGCTCATTTGGTCGACTTGACCACGGCCCGAGACAGCTTGCTGAAGATTATTGAACGCATTGAAGGCAAGTCGCGAGAGATGTTCTTGGAGACGCTCGAAGCGATTCGAACGAATTTCCAAACTCTTTATCGCCGCAGCTTCGGTGGCGGTTCGGCTGACATTATTCTCGAAGACCCCAACGACGTGCTCAATTGTGGTGTGGAAGTCATCGCGACGCCGCCTGGCAAGATCGCGTTGTCGAATTCGTTGCTCAGTGGCGGCGAGAAAGCCCTCACGGCAGTTGCTTTGATTATGTCGATTTTCCAATTTAGACCGAGTCCGTTTTGCATTTTAGACGAAGTCGATGCGCCGTTTGATGAAGCGAACATTGGTCGTTTTGTGAATGTGCTGAAAGAATTTTTACACATGACCAAATTCATTGTTGTCTCACACAGCAAAAAAACGATGACAGTCGCCAACACGATTTACGGCGTCACGATGCAAGAGAGCGGCGTTTCGCGACAAGTCAGCGTTCGCTTCGAAGAAGTTGGCGACGACGGAGAAATCCTGAAAGCCGCTTAACGCGTTGCGGCTGATGGCCGAAAGATTTATATCAGGGACTTAAACTATGTTGCCAACTTTGATTAATGTCACCAAGCGGAAGCAAATCGATCTTGGCGATCGTCCGCGCATTCTTATCACACGGCTCAGTGCGATCGGCGATTGCATTTTGACAATGCCATTGGTCACCGAACTCAAAAAGACTTGGCCCAACTCCGAGATCACTTGGATCGTTGATTGTGCCGCATCGAGCTTGCTCCATCATCATCCGCATGTTGATCACGTTATCCGATTAAAGAAAGGCTTCTTGCTGCGGGCAAAAGAGCTTTGGCAATTGCGAAATGATTTAAAGC
Source organism: Pirellulaceae bacterium (assembly GCA_041740995.1). Lineage (GTDB taxonomy): Bacteria > Planctomycetota > Planctomycetia > Pirellulales > Pirellulaceae > JBGSKY01. The sequence continues at coordinate 43,370 of JBGSKY010000170.1, read as the reverse complement.
AAACAAAATTCGATTTGGCGATTGATCCGCAGGGCCTCTTCAAAAGCGGCCTACTGACGTGGCTCTCCGGTGCACCGCGTCGTTTTGGATTTAACAAGTGCCAGTCGCGCGAAGGTGCTGCGAACTTCTACACTGACCGCCGACATCCGCTGACAGAACATATCGTAGAACGACATTTGGAACTGCTTGAAATGTGCAATATCGAAATGCCAACGGCAAATTGCACAGGTGATCTACTGGTAGACTTCGGTTGGAACGATGCGTTAATTGATGCTGCCGAAGTAACCGCCGAACTGCGTCGAATGAAGCTGACTGAGAAAAAATATGTAGCCATCAATCCTGGTGCTGGCTGGGAAAGTAAGTGCTGGCCCGTCGATCGCTATGCCGTACTCGCCGATCAATTGTTTGCACGAACCGGGCTGCGGTCACTGGTACTTTGGGGCAATCCTCGCGAGCTAGATTTGGCGAAGACGATTGTGGCGCTGGCGCCGGAATCGACTGTGCTAGCGCCTGAAACCGACCTAATTGTGCTTTCGCAATTGCTCCATCGAGCGGCCATCTTTATTGGTTCCGACACCGGTCCGATGCATTTGGCAGCGGCAGTTGGGACATCGTGTATTGCCATGTTTGGAACTTCGTTGGCGCATCGCTCTGGGCCTTATGGACGTCAACACTGCTCAATTCAAAAACGATATGACAGCGGATCGTCACGTTATCGTCGTTCCACGACCAACGCAGCGATGCGGGCGATTCAAGTCGCCGAAGTGTTGCAAGCCTGCCTTACAAAACTTTGCGAGCGCGGCATTTGGAGTCAGCCGGAAACTTATTCAATCCGCCGCGTCGCGTAGTCGTGACTGCTTAACGCGGCCTGCATTAACGAGATTGCAATTGGCAATTCAAAGGTGGGGGTATTTTCAATCGTTCGATGTTCGATCATCTTAAACGGATCGATGTCGCTTTCTTGCTCCCGCAACTTTTCGAGTTTGCCTAATTTGCTTTCCCGTCGACTGTTAACCGCTGCCGTTTTAATCGCCAGTGTTTTGGTGTTCGTGTTCGCCGACGCTTATCGCTGGCTTGGTGCACCGGCCGGCGCATTTCTACTGCCGGTCCATTTTTTGTTTGTTGTGGGAACAGGTTTTGAATGTGCGTCATTGACGTCGACGCGGTACAAGGTTTCGAGCGTTTGGATCGTCGCAAGCACGTTGGTCGCCGCTTTGGTCTGTGCGATGCCCGTTCTTTCCTCGTGGCTTGGCGACGACATCCAGCGGTTGGTCGCAACGATTGGCTTAGTTGGTTGGTCGACTATTGCCGTTACGATGGCAGTCACACTTTTGGGAGTCGATGCCTTACGCGAATACGGTCGAACCCGCGAGAGCGTCGTCGTGCGGTTGGCATTGGGATGCTTTATTGTTGCCTACTGTGTTTTGTTTTCACATTTTTTGTTGTGCTTGCGGCTGACACCCGCCGACTATTCGGGGCTAATTCTAATGGTCGGAGTGATCGCGAGCATCAAAATGTCCGATGCGGGAGCGTACTTCGTCGGTCGTTCGCTGGGTAAGCGTCCATTACATTCAATCATCAGTCCAAAGAAAACTTGGGAGGGCGCCATCGGCGGCGTGTTGATCGGCGCGATGACCGCAGCGATCTTTTTTCCCTTTGCGAGCAACTACATTTTTGGCAGTTCAGCGGCCGTTTCAGTAGCGGTGCCTTTTTGGGGGCCAGCGTTAACCGGTGGTTTACTCGCGATTTTTGGATTGATCGGCGACCTGCTAGAGTCTGTAATCAAGCGTTCGGTCGACGCTAAAGATAGCGGAACACTACTACCGGGGCTGGGCGGGATGTGGGACGTGACAGATTCATTATTTTTCGCAGCCCCCATCGGCTATTTGGCTGCCGTTATGCACCTGATTGCGTAACTATCAACAACATAGCGTCTTTTATGGCTAATGAACCTGTCCGCTAGCGGTATTAAGCTGGCGTTTTTGACGCAATAATCATTCGTTCGACTGTACTGTTTTTGATCTTTGGTTGGGTCGTAAAGGGTACGTTTTCGAATTGTTTGCCAACTTTGCCACTTTTCACACTCGTGTAAGTAGCTAGCCTTTCAGAATGACAGAAGCGAAACTCCGCGGCTAGAGGGTTATATAGAGTGAGATAGGCTTCCAGCCGGTCAAAATTTGAAATGACAAGCTCGAAGCCAATACTGTATTTGTTGACCGTGAGTTAGTTGCCAAAGGCGTCGATAGAAATGAGATCACCCAACCGGCCAAATTGACTGGCACAATATTTGTTCTTACTGTTTGAGTGATCGTCAAGCTTTTTTGATCGGTCAAAACAACTTCGCGACGCTGCTTTGACGGCAGCGACTATGCATGTCAGAAGCGATACTCAGCCTTACCGACCCTGCGATTGCAGTCCAGCTCTTTGGGCCCCAAGACGCAAATTTGCGGGCGGTACGAAACCAGCTCGGCGTAGCGATCACGCATCGAGGTGGACAAATTCGAGTTTCCGGCGAAGCCGAAGCGGTTCGATTGGCAACAGATATTCTCGAACGCCTCAAGGAACGAGTTCAGAGGAACGTATCGCTCAGCCCTGACGAAGTCGCTGAAGTGATGGGGAATTCAATTAGCCCGCAACGACGCGAATATCCGAAAGGTGAAGTCGCAATTGGAGGTGCTAAAAAGATCCGACCGCGAACGGAGGGGCAAGCGAAATACGTCGATGCAATTCGCAAACACGATATGACATTCTGCATCGGCCCTGCTGGCTGTGGAAAAACGTACTTAGCTGTAGCAACCGCTGTTGAAGCGCTTAAGGCACGTCAGATTCGCAAGATCGTGCTGGTCCGCCCAGCGGTTGAAGCCGGCGAGAGCCTCGGGTTCCTGCCTGGTGACTTGCAAGCGAAATTGAATCCATACTTGCGGCCATTGCTCGACGCGATCAATGAGATGGTCGACTTTGATCAAATTAAATTCTTCATGGAACAAGAGACCATCGAAGTGATTCCGTTGGCCTACATGCGTGGGCGAACACTGAACAACGCTTTTATCATTCTGGACGAAGCGCAAAACGCGACGACAAACCAGATGAAAATGTTTCTGACGCGGATGGGTGAGGGCTCGAAAGTTGTCGTCTCGGGCGACATCACACAAGTCGATTTACCCGGCGGCGTGACGAGTGGATTGCGTGACGCAGCGCAGCGTTTGCGTGGAATCAAAGAAATTGCGTTTATACGATTAAACCAGACGGACATCGTTCGGCACGCTTTGGTGCAACGCATTGTGACCGCTTACGACGCATCGTCGATCACACCAAGTGTGATATTCGATGGCGAAGAGCCGGACCTCGGCAACTGACCAGCGTGTAAATCACGCAAAAGATTATGTCAAACGTACCAATTCGAAAACGCAGCGATCGCGTCGCGACGCTGCAAATGGACTCGTTCTCGTGGGCCGCTTTTTGGAATCGGCTGACGCAGCCTTCGATGTTGCTGCGTTTCGCGATGCTGGCTGGGTCGATTTTAATCGTCACAGTTGCCATGCGCGGTTGGAATCCGCCGTTCCCTTATCGCGAAGGCTATGTGCCCGCTCGGGCTATCGTTGCGCGCGTTCCGTTCGAAGTCCTCGACGAAAAGAAGACTGCTCTCATCAAAGCGCAAGCTGGTCGAGAAGTTTTGTGCTATTACGAAAACCGTAAACAGCCATTGATCCAGCTTCGCAGCGCAATCCGCGAGCAGTTACTGAGACTGGCCAATCAAACCGAATACGCCAATCTAACGGAAGAACAAAAGAATGCACTGAAGCAATTAGTGCCACCGTCGACTGATGAAAACACGGTTATTCCTCAACAAGTGTTGTCTGCGATTCAGACGACGTTGAGCGAAGAATCGCAAATCGAAAAACTCGACTCGGCTCTGAAGTTTGTTTTCGATCCGATCGAAGATATAGGCTTGCTCGAATCGCTCGATCATAACCTTGAACAAGGCAATCAACGGGCAATCCGCGTTTTCCAGTCGGGCCAGGAAAAAGAATCGGTTGAAGTCGATGTGAAGCGGGTGCGGATCGTCGAAGTTGCACCGACAATTCACGAGAATCTCAAACGTGAAATCAAAAAACAATTCGGAACGCCCGAAGGAGCCATCATTGCTGATTCGATCTTCCACTTTTTGCAATCGCGATTCCCCGACACGCTGACTTGGCGACAAGATCTAACGCAGCAAGCGCGGATTGCTCGGGAAGAAGAAGTCAAACCGGCGATGATTCAATACTTTGCGTCGGTTACAACGATGGTAACTGGCGGCAAGCCACTGGGAAGTAACGAAATTGAAGTCCTTCGTGCTGAGTATCGTGCTTGGTTAGCAGAGCAGAGCATTGCAGAGAAACTGATTCGACTGACTGCGTTCTTTGGCATGTTGGCAGCAATTAGCTTGCTGTGCGGGCTGTTCATCTATTTCCAATTGGATCGGACGTTACTAACGGATAACTCAAAATTAATTCGACTGCTCTCATTGTCAGTTGGGTGCATCTTGTTGTGCGCATTTGCTGCCCAGGATCCGTGGCGTGCGAAGATATTGCCGCTGGTCTTGTGCGCGATGACTGCGACAATCTCGTATGGTCGATCGGTCACGTTGATGTTGCTGACGGGTCTCTCGTTAGCGATCACGCTGGCCCTTGGAATGGACATTGCCGAGTTTGTGATTTTACTGGCTGTTTCAGCGTCCAGCACGCTACTGCTAGGTCGCGTTCGCAACCGAACAAGGTTGCTTTACGTTGCTTGTGGTGCTGCCGCGGTGGTCGCGATGACGACCATTGGCGTCGGTGCGATGGTCGGGCAAGTCAATGGAATTTCGCAAGAACCAGAAACGCTTTCCGTCGTCCGAACGGTAACGAAAGATTCGACGATAGATGCGGTTCGATCAACAACACCGCTACTGGCGCAACTAGCCAAAGAAGCAGGTCGTCATGCAATGTTTACGATCCTGGCTGGTTTGATAATGACCGGACTGCTGCCGTTCGTCGAAAAGATCTTTGACGTGCAGACCGACCTAAGCCTTTTGGAGCTTGGTGATTCAAGCCATCAATTGTTGCGTCAATTGGCCCAGCGTGCTCCGGGCACTTATAACCACAGCATCACCGTGGCCGCGATCGCGGAATCGGCAGCGGACAGTATTGGTGCCAACGGATTGTTGACCCGCGTTGGCGCTTATTTTCATGACATCGGCAAAATGTTCAAGCCAAACTATTTTATTGAGAACCAAGCTCAGGGGGTCAATTGCCATGACGCTTTGCAGCCAGCCATGAGCACGTTGGTCATTATTGCTCACGTGAAAGACGGTGCTGACCTTGCAAGGCAGCATCATTTGCCCAAGAAGATCATCGACTTTATCGAGCAGCATCACGGCACGACGTTGGTCGAATATTTTTATAAGCAAGCCAAGAAGAACGAAGACCAACCGAATCATTCGCAAGTTTCCGAAGCGACCTTTCGTTATCCAGGCCCCAAACCGCAGACGCTTGAGGCCGCCGTGATGATGATTGCTGACGCGGTTGAAAGTGCTTCACGGACGCTGGTCGAACCAACTCCAACGCGATTGCAAAACTTGATCGAAGCGATCGCCATGAAACGGCTGACCGACGGTCAATTCGACGAGTGCGGTCTGACCCTGACGCAGCTCAATACCGTGAAGACGGCGATCTTGAAATCGCTAACTGCGATCTATCATCACCGCGTCAAGTATGACGAGAAAACCGCTTAACTTCCAAAAGTTTTAGCAGTTGCTATTGGTTTCGAAGTGATTCGATTTTTGTCTTTAACTCAGGCATGTTCTTTGGCAAATAACCTCGCCAGAAATCGCGGACCACGCCGGTCTGGTCGACGACTAGCGTCATCGGATATTCAAATCCGCCAGCGGCCATAACCTTCGCAATTTGAGCGCGGGTGAACATGGCCGGGTCAGCGTAGACTGGCAAATTGACATTAAGCGTTTGAAGATAGTCTTTTGTCTCTTCTTTCAGCGGTTCGATATCATACTCTGGTCCAGAGCTGCAAGAAACGGTCAAAAATACGACGTCATTTGCATTCTGATAGCTGCTGGCCAGTTCCGCGTATTCCGGAAACTCTTCGCGGCAAGGTGGGCACCAAGTTCCCCAGAAATGATAGACAGTAACCTTTCCGGCAACGCTTTCGTTGGTCGGCTGAAACTCAGTATTGAGTATCGGCATGAGATCGATCGCTGGCATCGGCGCATCGATGATCGCGGTATAATCTCGGCCCAAGTAAACTAACACCAAAATCCCCAGAAGCATGAAAAGTCCAGCTCCGAAGAGCGGCCAAAGGCTCGTTCGGGGCGGCTTGGCAAGCGCTGGATTGATCTCATCAGTTGAATTCGTTGTTTCGTTATGATCAGGCATGTTTCGGTCTTGTTCGATTCGATATCGCGTTGGATGGCGGGACGAAAGCTTTTATTGATATGTATTTTATGAACAGTGGGAAGTCTTTTATAGCCCAACGATTTTAGAATGCCGCAACGATTCTAGATTGCGTTGATCAGGGCAAGCGCTCGGTATCGTCTGGTTCATCTGGTTTCTATGACAAAGCCAAAGTTTGCTTGCCGAAGAACCGGACGGCTCGCGCCGTGCCGCTAGCAATGCTTTGCATTGGTTCGGTCGACAGTAGCGGAACGGGCGCAAGCCCTCCGATATCTCCGGTTTCTCTTGTCATGTTCGAGTTCGCTTGCCGAAGAACCGGACGGCTCGCGCCGTGCCGCTAGCGTTGCTTTGCATTGGTTTGGCCAACCGAACTAACGCTCGACCGCAGATAATTCAAATTCAGACATCGATTAGCCTCGTTGCTCAATAGCGTCGCTTTCAATTCAGCCGCGTTTTGCTTTAATCACAACCGACTGTGAGTTTTCGTTTGACTGTCTTGGTTGCGGTCAGCATTCCATTCCATATTGGTAGACAAGACAATGCTTGAAATCGAACAAAAGTATCGAATCGAGAATACGCAAGAGTGGCTAGCGAAGCTGATTGATTTGGGATTTGTCGCTGGCACGCTCGAACGCCAATCGGATACTTACCTTGCCCATCCATCGCGAGATTTTGGTGTCAGCGGTGAAGCGCTTCGCTTGCGTCAAATCGACGATGACGTGTTCGTTACGTACAAAGGAAAAAAACTTGCTGGGGCAGTCAAAATTCGGACTGAAATCGAATTGCCACTTGGCGGCGACTTCGAAGACTGGCTCAAGCTGTGGCAGCATTTAGGATTTAAAGTTGTTGAACGCATTGGCAAAGTCCGTCAAAACTTCTCATCACGAAAGCATCCTGGGATGACCATTTGTGTTGATAGTGTTGAAGAGCTTGGATGCTTCATCGAAATCGAAATGGTTGTTTCTAGCGATGTAGACCCAGAATTTCCATCGACTGCAATACAAAACCTCGCTGCGGAATTGGATCTCTCGCAACTTGAGCCAAGAAGCTATTTGCGACAGTTTTTGCAACTTAAACAAGCAAAGTAATGCGACGATTTTTGCTTTCGCAGCAGAGCAAACGTTTTTTTGAAAAAGACGTCAAATTTGAAAAATGTCTAAAAAATGTGGCTCTGTATGGTTTCTTTTGGAGCGTAGCGGCGTTAGAACACGCTGAGTCTGTAAGGAAGAGTGACGTTGATTGGCTCGTGAAGGTGACCACCTTTCCCGCGTTTTATCAATGGTTTGCTTGAAAAGACAAGCTCCGTGGCATCGAACTGCCCGAGTTCCGCTGGACGCACAAAAGAGATTGCATTCTGTTCCTACTCCATTTGCTCCGGGTTTCGCCATGAAATTGAAGAACTTCTTTCTTGCTGTTTGCTTACCGTTAACGGCTATTCTATCGCAGCATAACGCGGTCGAAGCGGCGATGATTTCCGTGACCGATAGCATGGGGAACGCCAATATTGTGATCGCCGCTGGCACCACCAGTGTTGATGCCTATGTTCGGATTGCGACCGATGCCGCCGACGCGGGCATCACCAATATTCAAGCAGCGACGATCGCTTTCCTGGTTGGAGACGGTGGTCCGGCGCTGGGCGGTGGAACGACCAACGTTCCAATATCGGCGGTGAATTTCAATGCTCCAAATTAGATTTGGTTTGGGCAGCCTCTTCAAACTAGCTTCAACCCTCCGCTGCCATCCGCTTCGGCAGTTATTTCGAACGTGACTTTGAACGTCCAAGATGGCAACGTAAGCTTTGCCGCTCAAAATCTTTTGGGCGTCTACACACTAGACACTTCCGCATTGACGGCGGGCAGCGGTCCATTGCTTCTTTCCGCCAACGCGGCTGGACTTAGTGAAGCTAGCCGAGCCACAGGTGCTGGAGGCAGCGCTGCTTTAACTCTGAGCTTTACCAATGGCTCGCTGAGTGTGGCGGCGGTTCCGGAACCAGCTTCGATGCTCCTCCTTGTTTCGTGCGGCATTATTCTTGGCTCAGCTCGACGTTTTGGTAAACGAAGTGTCAAACAACCTTTGGACGCTTAAGTTCGAACTTCAGCGAAAACATACTTGCAGGTCTTCAGTAGACAGAATTGTCGAACGACGAGTCTGTAGAGTGAAGGTGTCATCGCACTTTCGAGGATTTACGATCATCGAATTGTTGGTCGTGATTGGTATCACTGGAATTATCGCATCGCTACTTTTGCCAGCGGTCCAATCCGCTCGTGAGACTGCGCGGCGAGCGGATTGCGTCAGCCGATTGCGACAAATGGGGCTGGCCCTGCAAAGCTATCATCAGATTTATCATGTTCTGCCTGCCGGCTTCGACGGCGGCTTCGATTTGAATTTAGATGACAAACGTTGGGCTTGGGGAGTTTCCATTTTGCCGTTTATTGAACAAGCACCGCTGTATCGAAAGCTGCAACCCAACGAGCTGAGTCTATTTAGCACGGTCTTCAATGCCCAGCGACGGCGGACATTGCAAACCGAAGTCCCGTTCTACCATTGCCCATCGGACGACTACATGCGTTTATCCGACAAGAATCGCGATTTTAGTGGGCCGCCGACAGCGCCGGTCAAAGGCTCGAACGCTTCGCTTTCCGCATTCCATTTGAATCACTTAGGTTTTCGCGCATCGCCGTCCAATTACGTCGGAAATTTTGGCGACTTTTGGAATCCATACTTTGCGATTTGGACTGACGAAGAACTACGTGGCAACGGAATTTTAGGCTGCCAATCGACGGTAAGTTTCGCCAACATCACCGATGGACTTTCCAACACGTTGGCGGTCGGTGAACGCGATTCGACTCGTTACGCCGCCGTTTGGTGCGGCGTCGAAGCTTGGAATCAGTGTACGACTCAAGGTGTCTCAATGGTGGTCGGATCGGCTCATTATGCGATCAACACGCCCGCAACTGATTACGCCTACACTTGCGAAGGTGGCGGAGCGTCCGGATTTGGCAGCAAGCATTGGGGTGGTGCGAATTTCGTTTTCTGTGATGGCTCGACGCATTTCCTGAGCGATCAAATGGACTCTCGAACACCGGTCATCAACGCGCCGCGACGGGATATGGGTGTCTTTCAACGAATGGCTCGATATGACGATGGAGAGAGTGTTGAACTGCCCTAATCTTAATAGCAAGCTGATGCACCGGAGAATGCTTGCGATCCTTGCGATGGCGTTGTTCTGCATTGGTTGCGGCCAACCAGAAGATCATGCCCACGAACAGGGCGAGCATGGTGGCATCGTTTTTTCGGTTGGTGATGCTCACTATCATGGCGAAGCGGTTTTCGCGGAAGGTGAGTTTTCACTTTACATGCTTGATCATGACCAGTTTCGCGTACTTGAAATCGAAGAGCAAAACATCGAGACCTTCATGCGGCCTTTTGGTGATGCAAAAGCCTTTAAAGTCATTCTCGAACCGAGAAATCAAAGCGGTGATAGCGAAGGCAAATCTTCACGTTTTGTCGGCGCCTTGCCAGCCGATTTGCCAGCCAAGCCGCTGTATATTGTTTTTCCATCGATAACCGTTGATGGCAGCCGTTATCGGTTTTCGTTTTCGACACAAGAAGCGATCATGCCGACCAAGGTGACTGACGCCGAAGAGCAAGAGCTCTATTTGAAGCCAGGCGGACTTTACACCGAAGAAGATATCGCCGCCAATAAGTCTCAAACCGCTTCACAACGCTACGTTGGATTTAAAGCGACACACGATAACAACCCAAAGCCGGGTGATCCGATCTGTCCGATCTCACTAACTGTTGCGAATCCGAAATGCAGTTGGATTATCGGCGGTCAGGAATACACATTTTGTTGCCCACCTTGTATCGATGAGTTTTTAAAGAAGGCTAAGACCGACCCGTCGTCGATCGAGCCTGCCAAGCGTTACGTCAAAGAATGAATAGCCGACCGGTTAGACCTCTCCAGTTTTCGAAAAGGATCGCATTGTCATGACTACCACCCGTTTGGATTTCACGAAACATGACCGGTCAGCAAAACAGATTTGTGAGGGAGCGGGAAGACGCCGACGTCGATTGACGGTCGAGCAACTAGAGATGCGAAGGTTGCTTTCGATAGACGGCTTTGGTGCCCTAGGGCTGGGGGCTGATAGCGGTGCGACTTACAAGGCCGAGACCATCGGAACGAGCTTTCCGAGCATAACATCTTTGCCGAAATCGACTTTGGATGCACTCAGTAGCGCGAACGTTGTTCCGAATGCAGTCGTGAAAAGCCTTAACGTTGTCACCGACTTTCAAAATTTTGATGGCGTCGCCGCTCCAGCGTTGCCTGCCGGTTGGTCGAGCAGCGCGCTGAGCTCTCCGAACTCGACAGCGCTTTGGGTCACAACGGCAAGCACTCCTCACGCTGGCCCAAACGCTGCGTTTATAGTGAACGCTTCCACAACCCAAGACAGTATTTTACTCTCGCCGACATTCGCACTCTCAGCGGCAAATGGCCGACTGTTATTTCAAAGCTTGTACGACTTAGAGACTGGCTGGGACGGTGGTGTTCTGGAAATCTCGATCGGCGGCGGTGCTTTTCAGGACGTTGTTACCGCAGGGGGCAATTTCGTTAGCGGTGCTTACACTGGCCAAATCAATAGCGGCACAAGCAATCCGCTTCAAGGCAGAACTGGCTGGACGGGAACGTCAAGCGGTTATGTTCCAACCGTTGTCGACTTGCCGACCGCTGCGTTCGGTCAAAATGTTCAATTGCGTTGGCGGTTGGGTGCTGACGCAAGCGTGGCCAATACCGGTTGGCGAATCGACACGATTCAATTGAGCGATGTACCTGCTCCGGCGCCCGACGACTTTGGGGATGCGCCACTGCCTTATCCAACGTTGCTTTCGGAAAACGGGCCACGTCACACCGCTAACAACCTGTTTCTTGGCAATCTGATCGATACGGAATTGGACGGCGTTCACTCGGCGGCCGCTGATGGGGATGGAGCGGACGAGGACGGGGTAACGCTGAGCGTCCTTCAAGCCAATTCTGCGGCGACGGCGACTGTTCGCGCTTCGGTTGGAGGCGGTTTGTTCAGTGGTTGGATCGATTGGAATCGCGATGGTGACTGGAACGATGCGGGCGAACAGGTCTTTACTAATGTGGCTCTAAGTGCGGGGATCAATACGCTCAATTTCACCGTTCCAGTGGGCATTAACAATGGCCCGTCTTTCGGTCGATTTCGATTGAGCACTCAGAGCAATTTGACAACGACCGGGGCAGCACCAAACGGCGAAGTCGAAGACTACGCCATACAGCTTGGCCCCAGACGAATCGTTTGGGCCAACCGCGGCCAAGTCTCCGATCGTTTTGACAGCACCTTTGGCGTTAACGCTGGCCTTGCTCGAGGTGTCGTCGACGCAGTCATTGAGTCCTGGGAGCGAGTCATCGTCAACTTAAACGGCTCTGGACAAAACACTGCACAACAAGTCAGTATCACCGTCTCGATGGCCGCTAGCGGAACTGGATTTGGCGCGTCGGCCGGTGGAGGTTTTAATGCGCAAGGCTTTCCCACCTCCGGCGTAGTAACCGTCAGCCGTGGAAACGACACCAATGGTGACGGATTGGGTGATGGTGGCGGTTTCTTTCTTGATCCGACGCCACTAGATTTTTCCGAGTTCCTTGGCTCGACTGCCCGAGGGGCGTTTACTGGATCAGCCCAATCTGGAAGTCCCGCTGCCGGCCTTTCTGACCTTTTCACACTGGTCAACGCTGAGATTACGCACTCGTTAGGATTATTCAGCTCGCCGGGTCGTTTGAATAACAATCCGCTCAATGGGACAATCAACACTACTGGTATTCAAGACTTCAGCGAAGGCGGAGGCATTGGCACATATCGCGTGTTTGATGGTCCCAGCATCACTCACTTGATGACTAGCAATAACGGTGGCGGTGGCGGTCAAGATTTCAACTCTGCAATTCACACCGCTGGACCTCCTGGATCAGGCACTAATCAGCCGGTCTCGTTCAATAGCGCTTTCCGAGGAGCACGACAGTTGGTTGGGGGCGATGACCCGGGCAACGCAGTTTATTCCTTCGGTCAGCGGACGCTGGTCAACGATGTTCTCGCGCTGATCTTCAAGGACGCTTACGGCTACACAGTGACGTTGCCTCAGACATTCGGCACGGTCTATTCGTCGCTCAATCAGTCAACTGGTCAGATTCTTATTCGCGGTGGCATCAACGACAGCGTCGACAATGTAGAGATCACTCGCGTCGGTTCACAAATTCGCGTTTCGGTCGATATCGGCGATGACATTGGCGGAACAGGGGCAAACGGCGATTCGTTAGGCAATCCTGCGTTTGTTAGTTTCTTTGATGCATCGGCCGTTTCGTCAATTCTTGTTCAGCTCGGCGGCGGAAACGATTCAATCTTGGTCGCGCCGCAAATTGGTGTTCCAATCACGATTGACGGCAGCACACCGAACTTTCCAAACGGTGGTGTCGGCGACAGCTTGACATTCAACTTGACCGGCGTTGTCGGCGGCGTACTGACCAATAACGGTAACGGATCGGGAACCTTTACTTCGTCTTCTCACGCCACGGTAACCTGGTCAAATATCGAAGCCATTGCCAACCCGACGGCCGTCGCGATTTCCAGCCGTTTCATTTTTTACAACAACTCAACTTTCGATAGCAATAACACCGCGATTAACGCCGCTGATGATGCTGCGATTGCGACGAACAAGTCAGCATTGACTGGCGGAACGCTTGCAACTTTCGCTCACTACACCAGCTACAGCCGTGGAATTAATGGCATCATGATCGACGTGACCGGACTGGCTGGCAATCCGACGGCAAGCGATTTTGAATTTAGGCTTGGTGATGCGGCGACAAATCCGGGATTCACCACCGTTGCAACGGCGAGCGGCATCATTCGGCGGATAGGTGCCGGTGCTGGCGGTTCAGATCGAGTGACTATTACATTCACCGATAACACGATCAGAAATCGATGGTTGCGAGTTCGGTTGCTCGGCTCCCTAACGACGGGTACAGCGAGCGCTGACACATTTTACTTTGGCAACCAAGTCGGCGAGACCGGCAATGCGGTCGGCAGCACAGCGGTTAACTCAGGTGACATCGCTGGGGTAACCAATAATCCAACAGGCTTTGGTGGTCCAGCCAATGTCACAAACCGTTATGATTTCGATCGTAACGGTGCGGTCGGAGCTGTCGACGCAGGCATCGCGGTTAACAATGCGACGGGTTTTACTTCGCTACAACTGTTTACCCCACCTGCGAACAGTGTGCCGCTGTTTATCGGACCAGTTTTGCCCAAAGGCGTAGAATCCAAGCCGATACAACGTCTACTTTCGAAACTTGCTGTGATCGCCACGGTTTCGCCGACATCGCCCAGCATTGCTGCGCCGCCGATTTTGAAAGCGGTTAATGTGACGCCAGAAGAAGTCAACCAAAACGTGACAGGCTTTGGTCCGCCAGTCTTCAATTCGCCTTATGACCTCAATAGTGATGGGAGAGTCAACGCACTCGATGTTGCAATTGCCGTGAACAACCCGATGACGCCAACCGTCAAGCCAGTAGTCGCTGCGGCGGTCGTTGCAAAACTGGACGAGCCGAAAAAAGTTCTCGGCCAATCGCAAAGCGATGACGCAGAATCGACTGGCAAGCTTGAAACATTGTCATTGCTGCAAGCCACTCGAATCGACGCCGCGTTGACGCAAGAATGGTTTATTTAGGAATTGCCCTGAATTAACGTCCGTGTTTCGCGATTTAATAGCAGATCAAAAGCAAACGGATTCACCAAACGGGATGAGCCCGTTGGGGGCTTTCGGTGCGGCCTTGCGGTGTTAGATCACAAAGCTAATTCTCCCATGAGAAAATCTCACGGGGGTCCAGATGCAGATTTAGGTCAATAGCCAATCGTGCTCAGCTTCAGATTGACGTGCACGGCAAATCGATAAATTATTTCGTGCCAGCCCCTTTGCGGCTGTCGAAGCACAGCGATGCAATCCGTGCGAAAGGTTTTAGGCCTGTTATGTTCCTTTTTGACAGACTGGAAGCTTACCCTACTTCTAAAGCTTCAAATTCTCTGGGCGATCAGTTAGCCTATCGCATTGGGATTTCGACTCTCACCGTCGTCCCCAATTCAATGCGGCTTTCAAAGTGCATTTGACCGCCCAAGCCGCGCACGACGTTGCGTGTCAGGAAGACTCCTAAGCCCATTCCCTGACCAACTGACTTGGTTGTAAAAAATGGCTGACCAATTCGATCGACCGTTTCAGGATCCATGCCAGTTCCGTTGTCGGAAACCAGAATCGTCCACTGCAAGGGGTTGATTTCGAATTGAAGTAGGACCTTTGCGTCCGGCGGCGAAGCGTCCAAGGCATTCTGTACTAAATTTCGGATCGCTTGCGAAAGCGCTTGCAACGGCAGACGGGCGATCGGATTTTTTTGAGCTGCTGTCGATTTATACTCGATCCGTTCGGGTTGACGGAGCGGTTCGATGATCGCTTTGGCCAGTTGCTCGGGCGCGACTTCTCGGAAGCCTTCTGCTGATGCTTCCCCGGCGCCACTCTTCATCCGCGAAAGCACATCGCGGCAGCGGTCTAGTTCGGACCGAATTAAATCAACATCGCGAGTAATGTTCTTGGGGACATCCGGCTTATCAAGCTTCCGAGAGAGCTCTTTGGCAACGACAGCAATCGTCGAAAGTGGCGAGGCCAGTTCATGACCGGCGCCAGCAGCGAGCGTTGCCATTGCTTCCAATCGTTGAGAACGTGTCCGCTGCGTTTCCGCATTTGCCAAACGCAATTCGCGGTTGCGCAATTCGGCCATCAACACGTTGATGAAGTAAGTTACGACAATGCAACAAGCACTCAAGGCGACGAAGTTGCCCTGCTTGCGGATTGACCAAAATGGTAATTCGGCTTCTTCGGCAAAGCCCACGAACATCAGCTCACGCGAATCGACTAACAAGAACGCAATGCCAAGCACGCTCAGCCCGGAGACCGCCCAAGTCCATCGCGGTGCCAATATCAATCCGCAGATCGCGATGTTGGCAAAATAAAAACACGAAAATGGATTAGCAATTCCACCGGTCAGGTAAAGCATCGCCGTCAAGGTTACAACATCAACCAGCAGCGAACTGCCCAATAGATTTTCCAGCATTGCGATTTTCGTAACCGCACGTGCAGTATCTGCCGAAGGAACCTCTGACGAAATTTCAGAATCGCCCAGTGGATTCAATTGTGATTTCCAATCGTCCGTATCCTGGCGTCGTTGCAAAAACAAATAGACCATCAACGCGATATTGGTGATGACGGTGATCGAGACGGCGGCCCCGAGCCAGCCTAAAGGCAGCGGAATTTGAAACAGCCAAGCAGTGACCGAAATCGCCGCGCATTGGCCGACAATTGCAAACCAACGTAACTGGACAATCCACACAGCAGTGTCCAGAGCGGCAGTGTAGTCGGCAGGCGATCGTGACTTTCGCAGCAACATCGATGTCGTTTTCCGGTTCGAATATAAGTCGGTGAAGCAGTCGTTGGTGGTTTTCGACGCAACAATTGGTTGAAGGCTTGGTCAACTGATTTTCAATGACCCGTGTTCACAAGGTTAAATAGGTCCCGGCTGACAGGCGGTCAAACCTCTGCAAATGGGATTTTATTTCGGAGCAAAACCTGAAGAGGCGTCACGATCAGCCTGCGGGGAAAGGCCGGGTCGGAAATAAAGGTCCAAAGACTTGGTTTCGTGTTCCCATGTCGTCAGCAGATCGATAAAATACGCCGCTCCATATTAAACAACCCGCAGTCTGTTGGCTGCGAGGTAGGCGAATATCCCTCGAAATTGATAAGGGTGGAGCTTGTGTCCATCAGCTACCTGCTTCCAGTCGCGGCCATTGAACAATATTTCTTCGGTACGACGCTATTTATTATCTCCACTTTTCTGATCTTGCTGATTTTGCTGCAGCAGGGACGCGGCGGTGGATTGACCGGAGCGTTGGGTGGTCCAGGAGGACAAAGTGCGTTCGGGACCAAGGCCGGCGACATTTTCACGCGGATTACCATTGTGACGGCTGGCATTTGGATTTTTTTGGCTGCCGTCTGCGTCTATCGTTTTAACGAACCCGAAGCAGGTTCAGCATTATCAGGCGCCGAGGGTGGAATGCGTGCAACCAGCAGCTCCAGCGACTCGTCAATGGGTCCGATCGGCGAGGGCGACTCGGCCATGGGAGACAGCTCAGCCTTTCCAGGCGGAATTCCATTGGACGCTGACGGGAATCCAGTTTTGGACCTCAATCAACTGATGCAGGCTGCCGGGGCAAAGCCTCAGACCGAAGGTGCGGCGGCTGACGCTCCTGCTCCAGAGGCGGCACAACCAGCGTCCGGAACAGGCGAAATCGAAGCCTCAGATGCAACCGATTTGCCGCTAACATCCGAGCCGGCCAGCACTGAGACCAGCGTTTCGCCAGAAACTCCGGCCAGCAATAACGGCGACGAAGTTACCAGCCCAACCACCGAAAAGTAGCTTTTGTGTTAGTCAGTATGACTGGACAAGGCCAAGCGACTGCCCGATTTCGGTCTGCCAGCGTAGCCGTCGAAATTCGTTCGATTAACAATCGATTCCTCAAAGTCAGCTCGCGATTGGCCGATTCTGTTGCGGGTTTCGAAGCTGAAATTGAGTCGATTGTTAGGCTTCACTTGCGCCGTGGCAGTATCTCGATCAACATTGCCACCCCTGGTTTAACGACTTCGACGCCGGCTAGCATCAACGTCGAAGTCCTGACGAATTATCTGAAACAAGCTAACCAAGCGATTGGTCAATCCAAATGGCTGCAACCGGTCGGTGACTTTTTTCTCCTGCCTGGCGTGTTGCAGTCGAGCACGGACAGCGATGGCGACGAAAAGTCGAACGATGGCCAAGAATTTGAGCCTGTCCGAGAATGCTTGCTGGCCGCGATTGCTGACTTGCAAGCGATGCGGGTTCGCGAAGGGGCCGCAATGGCGCAGCAATTCGAGTCGGCGCTCAACGCTTTCCGGGGCGAATTAGCGACCATTCGCCAACACGCCGGTTCATCGGTAAAAGAATACGAAACGCGGCTGGAAACCAAATTGCGAGCAGCTCAAGAACGGCTTGGGATTGAATTCGACCCGTCGGACGTTATCCGCGAGGTAACACTTTTCGCTGACAAGTCGGATATTTGTGAAGAAGTAATTCGTTTCGAGAGCCATATCGCTCAAATGGCCGAATTGTTAGCCGCTTCGGAATCTCCGGGACGAAAGTTGGAGTTTCTGATTCAGGAAATGCATCGCGAAACCAACACGATCGGTTCTAAGTCGTATGATTCGAATATAGCCGCCAGTGTGATTGAGATGAAAACGCTCATCGAGCAACTACGCGAAATGGTGCAGAACGTCGAATGAAAAGTTCCGAAATCCACCCGCTGGTCATCATTTCCGGTCCCTCAGGGGCAGGCAAATCGACGCTGGTCCGTCGTGTTTTGCGAGATTGCTCGTTACCGCTAGAGCTGAGCATTTCGGCCACGACTCGTCCGCCGCGAACTGGCGAAATTGATGGCCGTGATTATCATTTCTTAACCCACGATGAGTTTCAGCAGCGACTTGCCAACGGCGAGTTTCTCGAATCGAAGGAAGTTTTCGGTCGCGGGCACTGGTACGGATCGCTCCGGGACGTGGTTAGCTCTGGATGGAAACGCGGGAAGTGGGTAATCTTGGAGATTGATGTCGAGGGTGAAAAAACTGTGCTGCAGTCCTACCCGGACGCGGTTTCCGTGTTTGTTCATCCCGGTTCAGTTGCCGAGCTACAAAAACGACTGCAAAAACGCGGGACCGAGACCCCCGAGTCACTTGCTCGTCGACTAGAAGTTGCCGCTCAAGAGATGCAACAGCGCCATCTGTATCGTCACGAAGTCATCAATCGAAATGTCGATGATGCAGTTCAAGAGTTATGTAAACTGCTTTTGCAGTACAACGGAGATCACGCTTATGCTTGAAGAATTAAAAGAAGAAGAAATCGTCAACAAGGTTGGCGGACGCTTCAAATTGTCGACGCTGATTCAAAAACGCTTGGTTCAGTTGAACCGCGGCAGCCGCCCGTTGGTCGAGATCCACACGGAAGACAAAATGGAAATCGCCGTTCAGGAAATCTTGCAAGACAAGATCTATTTGAACGCTTCGAACGAAGTGAAGATGAGCGGTGCCAGCCAAGACCTTGGCGATTTATTGGACATGGACATCGATCTCTAAGTTCTTTTTGCCTACGCTTAATCCTAAATCTTCATCCGCTTCATACCGCACACGATATTATATTGTGCCGGTACGAGATGACGGACTAAATCTGTCATGAGCAATCGTCGAATCATCGTAGCCGTCAGCGGTGGAATCGCGGCTTTCAAATCAGCTAGCTTGGTCAGTTCGCTGATTCAAGACGGACACCATGTCGATGTTGTGATGAGTTCAGCGGCGCTGAACTTCATCGGCAAGTCGACTTTTGCCGCACTTTGCAACTGCGAGCCAGTGCTCGACATATACGACTCGCGATTTCCATTGGGCGCTCATATCGAGTTGCCGCTTAAGGCTGACGCGTTAGTCATCGCGCCTGCCACGGCCCGAGTGATTGCCTCGTGTGCTCAGGGACTTTCTGACGATTTGTTATCAACGCTCTATCTTTGCATGGACGCGCCGGTTTTGATTGCCCCAGCAATGAGTGACGTAATGTGGCGAAAAGCGGCAGTGCAAAGAAACGTCGAACAGCTTCGTAGCGACGGTGTCCAATTTGTCGGTCCGAACAGCGGCTGGTTGAGCTGTCGGCGGACGGGAGACGGTCGGATGAGCGAGCCAACTGAGATTTTGGCTGCGCTGCAATCAATTCTAAGATAGCGAACAGCAACGCCTCAAGGCATTGCTCCGCTCTAGTTTGTCGTTGCCACTGGAAGCAGATATCTTATCGCCTACAGAAACTTAATTTTCGCTCTTCGTCTTTGATTTTTCATTTTTGGGCGGTAGCAAAGAGTTCTTAAACGGGCTTTCGAGTTTCGCGATTTGTTCTTCAGACAGCATCTTGCCAATTTCTACTTTGGCTTTGGCCAGCAGCATGTCGGTTTCTTTCAGGCAAGCCGCTTGTTCTTCTGTTAACTCCAGTTTCTGAACGAGGTATTTTCGCATCGCAGCAGGCTTGATGCCCTCTTCGCGGCCAACTTTTTGAATCTCCGAACGTCTCTTGTTAAAGTCTTTTGGAAAGCCGACCTTTTCCCGTTCGGCAATGATCTTCGAAACCGCTTCCGTGAATTTTTTGCGAACCTCGATTTGCATCGCTTCGTCAAGCTCCGCTGGCGCTAGCTGCTTGAGAAAGCCTTCGATCATTTGTGTCTCGGGGCTATTCTTTGGTCTTGGGTTGGCAACTTCTTGGGCGATGCCGAAGCTTGCCAAACTTATGACTATGGCCATTGAACTAACACATACGGACTTTAAGACGCAACTCATAATTTAAGCTCGATCGTTTGGAGAGAATTAAACCTCCGACAAGATTGTCGGCGTCATTTAGAAACCTATCCGAAAAGGGGTCTGACCCTTTGGAGGAACGGAGAGGGTCAGACCCCTTTTCGGATCGGCTCTTAGTATACGCAAACTAATGGTCATAAATCGCGTTAATAGAAGAAAATCGGACGCTCCGCGGCTAACGGCGATGTTACGGCAGTTCGCGAATTTGAAGATTGCGAAAATCAATTGGTGCCCCTTCAGATTCGAGGCACAAGAATCCCTCGGCTGGTTGACAATCATCTCCGCCAGAAACTTCGTGGCCGTTAACCCACAATCGAATCTGGCCATTGATACCGCGAACGTAGTAATGATTCCAATTGCCGAACCCGAAGCTGTGTTCTGATGAAGGAAAGCTCCGGCTACCATTTGGGGAAAGCGGCGGAAAAGGCTTCATGGTCGACTTACCGACTGCAAACACATCGCCGTTGGTCGTAAAAAAATCTCTGTCACGGCCAGTCCGAGTCTTGTACAGCTCTGCATAACCGTGATCCAACATTTGGATTTCAATTCCGGATTCTGGAAGTTGACCAGGTGGAAGGCCTTCTAATGCCAAGGGATCAACCCATGCAAAAACTCCAGAATTCCCGCCAAGTTCTTTGTGCATCCATTCAATGCTCAATTCAAAGTTTTTGAATTGCTGCTTAGAACGAGTTACGCCGATCGGTAATCCAGAACCAAACGCATTCGTTCCTTCCCAAACCAAAGTTTTCTCGTCTCCATTGACTCGTACAAAATCATCTCCATCCATCAACCGCCAATCAGACTTTTCAGTGATCTGGATCGTCAATGGAGAACTCGATTGCTCTTCCTGAGCGATCACCACGATGGGCGACTGAAGCGGAGCAATTAAGAATATCAGCAGCAAGGCGCGGCGAATTTGCATTGGTGGGCTCGCTTAAAGAATGCGGATTGCCGTGCCGATGTCGCGATATAGCTCGCACGGCTGACATCTGCCCATTGTCATCGAACATGGCGTAGATCGCAATCAGTGCTGGAAGGAAGCAGTGCGACCGAGAGCCAATTGTCGTTAACCTAGAAGTTGCTGTGAGTTTGCAAATGCGGCAAGCTGTTGCAAATTGTGAAAGCGAATCGTACCTTCGAAAACTGCATCATCAAAAGTTTGCAATGACCGCCCACCCACCAGAACGCCAACATGACTTGGGAGTTCTTTAAGCATCGCCTGAAAAGAACACTCGAACTGCGGGCCATCCACGACTTCTGAAATGCTCAGCCATAGATAATCGGGACGATGATGGCGAACCGCTTCGACGATCGTACGATTCGGCAAGCTCGAGCCTATGTTGTGAGCTGATACACCCGCTTGTTTTAGGACCGACTCGACCAGCGACGTGGCTAAAACATAGGTATCGCCTTCCAGAGTGCCACCAATTGCTTTTAAAGAACCCTCTTTTGGACTAGGGATCATCCGTCGAAGCTCATGCAAAATGTGCAACGTAATCGTCACTGCTTGGCGTTCTTCATACACACGGATTTCACCGCTCTGCCACAGCTCTCCAATTGTTCGAAAACATGGTGCAAGAACCAAATCGGCTAGTTCTGCAATGTTCTCGTTTCGCGAGAAGTACTTCATGATCAGCTCGCGGGCTGAACCTTCATCACCGCGTAGCAGCGATTGCAGCAGACGCTGCTGAAGATGGTATAGCGTGTTCGAACTCGTCGAAAGATTGTCTGACGCAGTCTGCTGGTCAGCTCCGTTTTCCGACTCGGTGGTCGGCAGATCATTTGAATCCACCGTCCGCTTTGTTTTTGTCGCAAAGCTGTGTAGCGCCTGGTACGGGATCCGCCGATGTCCGCCGCACGTCCGCGTGACATCGATCTCCCCCTGGTCACACCAGCGTTTTACTGACGATTCGCTAACGTTTAGGGCTTTGGCAGCCTGTTTTGGAGTGTAATCGTTGAGCATTAAACTGGAGAAATCCATTGCATTTTGATCGAATTGCACGATTTGAATGCGTCTAGAGCGTTCGAGGTAACGTTCTGCGGCATGCCACAGTGTAGTGCGGCGGATAGTTTAGCAAATCACAAAGTCTAAAAAATCAGAAATCAAAAAACCTCTCAAAATGTGTAAAATTGCAATCATTCTTGCGGTCTGTTCATAAAGCTGGGAATTTATTTCGGCAAACCGCTTGCCGAGTAACTTCGTAGTCGTCTATAACTAGATGAACGATTTGAACGATTTGGAAAACGTCAGATGATTGTTTTGGACGTTTTGGAAAAAGTTCGCAAAGTGGCTGCGAGGGAGCATCGCGTCAGTCACTTGGCCTCGGTCAACGCAGTGTGCGATGTCCGGCACGATAGATTTGCTTCTTGGACTGCTGAGCGGTTTAAGCGCGGTAATTTCTCAATAGATGTACTGGAGTAATGATGTCCCCCGCAATTTCCCAAGCTCGCAAGTCCGCTTCTGCAAACAAGGTCGTTGAAAAACGAAAGCGAACAAAGCTTTCGAAGAAAGTCTTCCGCCGCAGCAAGCTCGAATCCGACTTCGCTTCTTTCTGCCAAGCGATTTTTGCCGACCGCGCAGCTTTGGTTCAAATGCCTGAATCAACTTGGGTTGAAGTTGAGTTCATTAACAACGAAGCCTTCGGTTCAACCCAAGCTGAAAAGGTATTCCTTGGCGACGCACTGTTCAGTACCTGCGAACTGGCTGAAGCAAAGAAGGCGGGCAAGTTGCCTGACCTGCCCGTACATCTCGCACGGCTTTGTGAGACGCGACTGTTGCGACCAGAGCAGGAGCGAGAGCTTTTTCAACGCTTGAATTATCTTCGTTTCCGCGCTGAGAAATTGCGAACCGAAATCAAGAAGGGCTCCGGCGACGAAGTTCAAGCTCAGAAGTTCGTGGGTTTGATCAAAGCTGGCGACTGGTATCGCGATGCAATCGTCAAGGCGAACATGCGACTAGTTATTTCAATCGTCAAAAAGTTCGTCAACAACAATAATCAGTTCGACGACCTTCTGAGCGACGGTATCGTCGCGTTGATGCGTGCAGTCGACAAGTTTGATTACGATCGCGGGTTCCGGTTCAGCACGTACGCGACGCAGGTGGTTCGACGCAACGCTTACCGGACGGTCATGCAACGTCAAAAGGAGCGTCAACAAGTTGCAACTAGTCTTCACGAGAGCGGGATTGACGTCAGCGACGAGATCCGCGAGCCAACGATGTCTGAAGGTCGTTGGCACAGTCTCAGAGGACGTCTGGCGATGATGCTCGACAGCCTCGATCGGCGAGAGAAGCTAATTATTCGCGCACGATTTTCACTCGGCAGCCATCGCAATGTAAAAACGCTACAATGCTTGGCTGACCGGCTTGGTGTTTCGAAGGAACGTGTTCGACAGCTTGAGAAACGGTCGCTCGACAAGCTACGTGACATGGTCCAATTGACGCCGATCGTTGACGAAGATGACACAACCGAATAGCCGATTGGACCAAGTATTCGAAGCTTCATGTAATTTGCCTTGCAACCAATTGGACGCATACGCATACCACTCTCGCCGTGGTGCTTTAGATCGCTTGTTGCCCCCGAGTAAGCCCGTAAAAATCAAAGAGCGGCTGCAGTCGCTGGAGGATGGTCAGAGGGCAACGCTGCAATTGGGGCTTGGGCCGATTCCGGTTCGTTGGGTGGCACTCCACTCGCCCGTCTTACCTCCCGATCGATTCGTCGACTGCCAACTGAGCGGTCCGTTTCATGCTTGGGAACATCAACACATTTTTCGAGCCGATGGCGAATCCTCTTCCGTTTTAACCGACTCGATAACGTACCAGGTGTCGCGTTTCGGTTGGCTCTCTAGCTTGGCGCAATCACAAGTCGATTCAATGCTGCGGGGCATGTTTGCGTATCGGCATCGGGTTACAAACGCAGATTTAACTTTGTCAAATAAGTTATCTACTGCCTCGCCACGCCGAATCGTTCTGACGGGTTCATCAGGCATGATCGGCCAGCGAGTGGCTGCCTTGGCGAGTGTGCTTGGGCATCAAGTCGTCGCGCTGACACGCGTCGCTGACTCAAGTGCCTTACGATCTTTCCAATCTTCGGCGGCCGGAAAGACCAACGATCTGATTGAAGACCAAACGCCTTGGGTTCCTTCGACGGGCGAAATTCGGGCATCGGATTGGGAAGGCGTCGACGCGATGATTCATCTGGCTGGCGCCGGAATTGCAGCGCACCGATGGACAGCCGCTTACAAACAAAAACTATTGAAATCTCGGGTACCGACGACGCAAAAACTTGTCCAGTCATTGCAGAAACATGGCTGCTTGCCCAAGGTTTTCGTCACTGCATCAGGTTCGGGAATTTATGCCGACTCGCTTCTGGAAACTCGCGACGAATCAGCGCCAGCAGCGGACGACTTTTTAGGCCAGCTAGCACACCAGTGGGAAGCGGCTTCGCAGCAAGTTGAGTCGTTCGGTTCGCGTTGGTGTGCTGGACGATTGGGAATTGCATTGGATCCGCTTCAAGGCGCTTTGGTGCCGCTATTGTGGCAATTCCGGCTACTTAATGGCGGCGTTATCGGTGCTGGCAAAGAGTACTGGAGTTGGATTGAACGCGATGATGCCGCGTCGGCATTTCTCTGGTTGGCGATCAATGAATCGTGTTCGGGAGCGTACAATCTGACGGGCCGACCCGTGACGACTGCGGAATTTTCGGAGACGCTCGGTCAAGTTATGCATCGTCCCAATTGGATCCGCATTCCGAAGTTTGCGGTGCGAACGATTTTAGGCGAGATGGCCGATGCGTTGTTGCTGCGGAGCAATCGATTGAGCAATTCAAAGCTGGTCGACTCAGGTTTTCCAATGCGATTTCTTGAATTGAAACCTGCCCTTGAACACTTGCTCGTCTAAACGAATTCGGCGCTTATTTTGAAGCGTCGTCTCGCTTCTATTGTATCGCTGAGAAGCAGTAAACTCACGGGCCGATGGTCATCTCTTTTTCGATTAATACCGGTTCGCCACCTGTCTTCAATTCGTATCGCATCATGTAGCGACCCGCTGGCAGTGGCGTATCGGTTCGAAATTGCAGCACACTTTGTTGGTGAGGCAAAAGCCAGCGTCCAAAACCGCCGAAGACTATTTGACGTTGCCCACTTTCGTTTTCAATCGAGATTCGACCATCCAGCGGAATATGGCTTTCGCCGTTGTTATGGATCGTCGAGGTAAGCATCGGATAGCTGCCCGACGGGTCCCATTTCAATGGTTCAACGGTGATCGATGTTTCTGGCAGCTTGTCATAGATCAACGCCAAAGGCAGGCTCTTGCTTTCGATTGAATCGCGGCGATCGGATTGGCATTCGATCATCAACCGGCCGTATTCAACCGCAGCGGTCGGCGCGGTTTGACCGAGCATCGTAATCGAAACTTTGCGAGTGCTCTGCGGAGACAGATCGAAAACATCTGGCTGCGCAATGATCGTGTCCAGCTTCAGGTCGTTGGCTGCATACGCTGCCAATCGAATTGTCTTGCGATCTTTTTCGCTGTTTCGGAAAACCATCGTCAATCGTCTGCTGCCGCCGCGATGCTGAGACATCTCGATTTGAGTTGGCGAAACTTGCAGCCCTTGAGCGGCTTGGCCAATTAATACTTCTTGAGCTGGAAAGTCGTCTGTATGCACTTCGACTGGCAAAGTTTTTCGGACGACGGTTCGACCCTCAGCGACAATCTCCATATCCACGTCGTAGGTCCCCTCGGCGATCGCTTCGGGCAACAATTCTTCCATGTACAGCTTGGACCCAGGCAATATTCGTGCGTTATAACGATCGTTGCCCTCCATCGAATTGCGAACCGGCATTGTCAAATTCAAACTTCCGAACGAACGATCGCTTGGCGAACTACGGAGTCGGCAATGCATCTGAAATTCGAATGTGCTCGCGGTCGGGTTGTCCACAACACATCGAATCTTTGGACGTCCTTGAAATGGAATCATTGAAACGCTTTCAATCTTCATTCGTTGCAAATCTTCGCCGCGAGCTGATTCAACATTGATGTCCAATCGCAAAACGTACTGCGTAATAAATCTAACGCCTGCCGTTGTTTGTTGTGCGTTCGGGGCTGAACGTTGAGTCTCGGTATCGGTGTTACCGCTGAAATCTTTGACCATCAAACCAAGTGTGTGTAGTTTTGCGGCACCTGTAGGAATCCGTACAAACCCTTCGATCGTCTTTTGATCGTCTGGTCTGAGCGACATCCGCGATGGCGAAACTAACTCAACGTTGTCCACAATCGCTGCGGATTCATCGTTCAAGATCATTCCAGATGGCTCCTGGCGCAATCCAACTGGTGAGATTTGAATCATTGTTTCGCGCGCCGGCGATTCAATTTTGAATTGGAATGCAACAACTTCGTTACTACGGCCGGTTAGGCTTTGCGACAAAGGTTCGATCGCGAATGCCGGATCAAATTTCTCGCGGACTTTGACGACGTTTCGAACGTTTCGTTCTGCCTCGCCTTGCGCCTGGAGAGCCTCGCCGTGCAACGTTAGAAGGCTCGCCAACAAAGTAGAGCTAAAAACCAATCGCTGGCCAGTTATGACATTAATTGACAGTGTTTTAAATTTCATGAAGTGCTTTTTTTATCGCATCAAGTAATGATCAGGTGGAACAATTCGCGGTGAAATAAAGATCGCGACTTCCGCTTCTTGTTCTTGTTTCTCGATCGTTTGAAAGAGCTTTCCAGCGACTGGAATTTTGCTTAGATACGGAATCCGATTGACATGATCGACCGTTTGACGCTGGACTAAACCGCCAATCACAATTGTGTGGCCATCGCGAACGTTGACTTGCGTAGATACCGTTCGACGATTGATAATTGGATATGGATTGTTCGAAAGATCTGTGCCGTTGGACCGTATGTCTTCGCTGACTTCGGCGCGGTCAATTTGGACTGAGACCATGTCGCCGTGGACGCGGGGCGTTATTTCCAGAGTGATACCGGCTTGCACTTTTTGTACATCTTGGCGGAAGAGTAGATTCGTGTTGCTCGGTTGCAGGCTGA
Source organism: Pirellulaceae bacterium (assembly GCA_041740995.1). Taxonomy (GTDB): domain Bacteria; phylum Planctomycetota; class Planctomycetia; order Pirellulales; family Pirellulaceae; genus JBGSKY01. The sequence continues at coordinate 16,376 of JBGSKY010000170.1, read as the reverse complement.
AGAATGTTTCGCGGTTGATAGAAATGTTCGCTTTTTCACCGTCTTTGGCCGTCACCCGAGGTGCCGCGCGAATCGTCACATAGCCCTCTTGAGCGAGCAATCGAACAAACGCAGAAGTTACTGCAAAGTCCGAGAAAGCGTTGTTCACGCCTTGTTTACTGCCCGATGCGGAAAATGCTAAGCCAGTCAAACCGACTTTTAGCGACTGCGCATTTTCGACTCCAACGGCGTGTCCCCAGTCCAATCCAAATCGGAAGTTACTTTCTGGCGAAGCAACGCAAACAATGGCTTCTAATTCGACTTGCGGAATGGGTTGGTCGAGTTCTCGGAGCCGTTCGACAATGTCAGCGGAAATCGAATTAGGCGCATCAATGACAACCATGTTCCGTTGGGTCGATACTTGCAGAAACTGCTTATATCGTGGTGGCAACAATGTCGTCAGCGTCTCGACGTTTTGATTGAGCGGCAAGTACTGTGTTCGAATCGCAATATACGAAAACAATGGTGAATCAGGATCGGGCGGCGCAACTAGGTAGCGACCGTCGTTTTGAATGTAGACCAAGCCCAACGGTAAGAGAATTTTTTCGAGCGCTTTATCGAAGGTCTCATTTTGAATGACGGCACTTGTCACGCCGCCAACTGTATCATCAACAACGACTGACGCATTAACGTAAGCAGCGAGAATTTGGATGGCTTCTCGAATATCCGTCTGCTCAAAGATTTCGGAAATCGTCCTCGGTTCGCCGCTCGCCGAGAGTTCGGAAATTGCAGATGTTTGCACGATTTCGCCGCTGACATAATCCGAACTGCTGATGATTGGCGGCAGCGGCAACAGCTCTAAATCGAGACCTTCCGGCCGAGCATTGGGCTGCAATTGGTCGCGCGAGGGAATTGGGTTGCTTTGGCTCGGGATTGCCCCAGTCGGATAACAATTGGCTGGTTCAACTTCGACGTACTGATCGCAAAATGGGCTATTTGAAGCTTGCTGGATGACTTCAGGCCTAGATTTTGTTGACTTGACCGCGTCATCGTAAAGCTCAAAAACCGAACGTTTCTCCAGCTCGCTATGGTTGGCGGCGCATCCACCAATCAAGCAAATGAGAGAAATCGCGGCTGTAAGTCTGGCGGGGAACAGTTTAGGGACTTCCGGCTTTAGAACTTCTGGCTGTCTTGATTGTCGAATCAATCAGGTCAGATATATGCCGCTGTCCGAACTGCTAGCAAGATCGCTTAAAGCAAAAAACTCGTTTAACCACATATTCGTAGCTAAACGTGTTTTTAAAGAGTCGTTTTGACGTCAGGCGAAATTATGGCTGAAACTCGCTAACGCATAATTTGATTGCTAGCGAACTATGGATTTGCGGTCACAGTACCGGTTACGGTCGTCGTGTAATCACCAGCGGCAAACAAACCAAAAGTCTCAGTGATGAACGTTACGGTGACCAAAAGGTTGGCCGTACCTGCTCCGTCGGACGATGCAGCAACTTGAGCAATTCCATCACTGGTGGAATAGTCGGTTGTATCGGTAGCGGTATCAATGCTCCAAGTTGCAGGACCGGCGACTGAACCCAAGGCCAAGTCTAGTTGTACATTCCTTTCGATCGATATATCGGTCGTGTTTTGGAACGCGGTAGCCGTTGCAAAAGTTACCGAGACGCCGTTGATCGCATTGCCCTCGACTAACCAAGATTGTGCGGTAAAGGCTTGTGGATCATCAGTTTCATCGTGAGTGATTGTTTGAGCTGATGGTGCGGTAATGGCGAGCCGTTCAGGAACACTCACTGTGAAGTTCTGGTTGTCGGTTTCAGCATTTGCAAAAGCGCCGATTGAGCCGAAAGCGAGGAGGAAAAAGCATACTTTTCGTAAAGTGATTTTCATAATGACTTCTATGCGTAACGTGAACTGAACAGGCACATAAAATTTGAAATAGGGACCGACGCATCAGCTTTAAACGTTCGCTTGTAAAAGCTTGGCGCGGTCCGCAGACGAACACGTGACTGCACCGCGCTAAGCTTTTCTGGACGTTTGCTGTTCCAAGGCATTTGTATCTGCCGTCGGAACTACCGCGTGATGTAGAAAGGTAGAACACAGATAGCGGCGAGCCGCAAAAAAATTCCAAAACTTCCTTGCGGATTCGAAAAAGCGCAAAAACGTTTGGTCAGGAAGAGAATTCGCGTCAAAGAGAGACTGCCGATTGCGACAGTTATTTCGACTTTTGAACTGACTCAGCGGTAAATTCGACCAACCGAGCGGATTCGAAATAGAGATCGATAGAAACGTGGTTCGCGACTTAAGACGTAATGGACGGGCCGAGGGAAGTTAGACACCACGAAGGACACGAAGAGCACGAAGATGGAATTCGACGATCTATCCAATCGCGTAATCGGCTGTGCTATTGAAGTCCATCGAAACCTAGGGCCGGGCCTGCTCGAGTCGGCCTACGAACAATGTTCGGCACATGAATTAAGTCGTAACAACATTGCCTTTCAACTCCAACTTGCTCAGCCAGTTCGATACAAAGACGTTCTGCTCGACTGTGGATACCGTATCGACGTTCTCGTCGAGAGCCAGCTCATTATCGAGTTGAAGAGCGTTGAGATGCTGTTGGGGATTCACGAGGCACTATTATCGACCTATATGAAATTGGCGGAAATAAAGATTGGACTGCTCATGAACTTCAACGTAACCAAGCTGAAAGAAGGCATTAAGCGTTTCGTGCTCTGATTTCCTTCGTGCTCTTCGTGTCCTTCGTGGTAAGATAATCGATGCAAGATGTAAGCCTCCCGGCACTGCTAGGGTGCGGGGCAAACGTGGCGAACAAAGCGTTAGAGAGCTAAGCTACAACTGCTGGAAGAAAACGCATCTTTTGGTTCAAAAACGCGGCAGTCTAACGCTTCATCCAAATTTAAAGTATCGGTAATTCGTAGCCGAAGTCCCCAGACATCGGAGCTTTTTCGTTGGGCACATGAGCTCCGGCGAGATCGGCTACCTTGAATTTGGCCCGCTACTAGGACTTCGTCCATTGCGAGAGCTGAACCCGGCCTATGCCAAAAGAATGGCCGAGTTCCAATTTAGATTCTGAAGGAGCACTAGTAGCTGAATTCAAATCCAACATTTGCACCATGGAAGAAGACGGTGTCGTTAGCTTGCACGTCGTTGCTGCTGGTCTGCGTCAGCGGGAAGGTGTTTTGTTCGCCAACCGTTGCAACGCCCGGCAGGATCAGCGCTTCATAGCCTGCAGTCAAATCCAATCGTGGCAAGATCCGATATCGTGCTCCGATACCGCCCTGCAGCAAGCCTGCGATGTCGGTGTCGGAACGATTGCTGTTGACCAACGTAGCGGCTCGATTGGACAAGAACGAACGGTTCTCGCTGAAGTTAGCGAAGACGCCCAGCTTTGTCCAACCGCCTACCGAAAGTCGTTGGCTGATCGGGCGATACATGTTGGCTCCGACTTGCGCACCGATCATAAGGTTGTCAAGGTTCTGTTGAAAGAATCCACGGCCAACGTTGTCCGATGCGACCGTGTTGAAGTTGATTCGCTCGTTGTAATCGACAAATCTCAAGCCGACGAGCGTGCTGAAGAGATCGCTAGAGAACCAGCGACGATTGATTTCGTAGGTGCTCAACTGAGTCCGTAAATTTTGATCATGCAAATTCGAGTTTACGAATGTATCGATATCCGCTGCCGCAAAACCGCTAGCGATCTGGATCGTGCTGTTTAGACCTGGCTCGACGTCACGACGAGTTCGATTCCATTCGAAAGGTCCGGTGTAAACGAACTCGACTCCCTTTACGCAATCAAACATTTCGCCGATCGTCACGCGACCAGCCCATTCGTAGTCGAATTCAGACAACTGTCGACCTTGCGAGAAGGTCAGCGATTGGTCTTCATTTTGTTTCCAGTAGAGAGCTTCTGCACTGAAATAATAGATCCGGCAATTGTCTGGACCGCAACTGCCAAAGCTGCCGAGGTCATATCCGATCGTTGGTGCATTCGAATAATTGCGCTGCATTGGACCTGCCGAGCGGTAGTTGCCCTGCGGCATGTAACTCTGGCCCATCATCATCGATGGGTCATCAATAATCGGTCCTGATCCAACAATAAATGGTTCAGAAGAAATCAATTGATCACTGGTTACAACTTCGCCGTAGGTTTGAACCGGTCCGCCCAACACGGGCAATTGAGCTGATGCACCGAGAACGGTGTCGATCGCAGAATCAGTCGAGCCGGCTGCAAAGTTGACATCCGATGGGCTCGCAACAGGCCGCGAGGCGTTGCGATCTCCAGCCGATGGCAGCGAGGTGATGTTGTAACCCATCGTATTTGCCGTCGGCATCGAAAATCCGGGGGCTGTAAGCGCCGGTCGCACCGATTGGCTCGCGTCGTTTGTGGCGTGTACGCGAATCGAGTCTCCGGTTGATGTCTGTGCGTACGACGGACTGCTGTGCAACGACAGAAGCGAGACGCCGCAGAGGACTGCCATCGAACCGACTGTTTTGCGATGTACATTCGCCAACATGGCTGCGGATAATGCTTGGAGTTTAGTTTGCATACTGGAAACCCTGTCGGTTTGCTGCTTGCGATGAATTACGATCGAACAGTAAATTGTTTTGGAGGTTGTCGATTTCAGCTAAAACGCGGAACGCTATCGGCTGACGGTTACTCGGTCCAGGACTGGTACCAAGTACATTTTGCGAATCAGCGACACGATCGCTCGTGCGTCCGATTCAATAGTTGCCCGACCGAACGCCACAAGCGAACCATCAGGCTTTGTACGAATTTCAACTTCGCTCTCGGGATAAAGCTGCTTGATCGAGCTGAGCAATTCGGCCATCTTTGCGTCAGTAGTTGTCGTTGAACCGTTAGTCCACGACTGCTTGACATCGACGTTTAAGACTTGCTTTGAACCGTCAGCATAAGTCAGCTCGACATCGCTGCTGCCCTCTTCAAGCCCAAGGATTGCAACATTGTTGCTGTCAACCAAAAACGCTTTGCAAACCGTTTCATCACCGACCAATGCGCTAGTGACTGGTTTTGGCGACGAATGGGTCATGGCGCTGCGTGCGACGATTGGAATTGGTTTGCCAACCACTCGCGACGAACCGTCTGCATTGACTTGTTCAAACTCGCGCACCGTCGGTTGAATAGCAAATTCGTCCACTACCCGGCTCTGGGAGACCAACATCGTGTTGACAGTCGACTTGTTAGATCCACCCAATTGGTTTTGGCCGCGTTGAATTTGAAGCGTGCTGGACTGATCGACCAATGGCAAAGATGCATTGAAATCTTTTCGATCGTGGGCAACATCCAAAACCAGTGCATCGATTGGTACTTTGGGTTGCACCGGCGTTGCGGATTCGATTGGTCTGGCCGTCGGAATCGTCGTCCAAGCTGGTGCTGCTTGAACTGTTGCGTTTCCGTCTCGAGTCTTCGAGGCAACGGCGGTTTCAGCAGAAGTTGATGGGATCGTCGGAAGGGCCAGTTTCGATGCGGCGCCAGAACTCAATTTGGGCGATGTCGTCGGCTCTTCCGGCATCGCTTCGACTTTCGTTGCGACTTCTGTTCGCGTAATTGTCGCTGGTCCATTGACCAAAGTCATTGGCGACAGGTTGACTGCCGTCGCATCAACTCGTTTGGCTGGTTGATCGTCGATAACTAACTGTGGCTGTTTGATTGGCGGTGTCGCTTGAGCAGTCTGACTGCGATCATAGACATGCATACTTGGCATGCGAATTACTTCGGGCTCTCGACTAACTTCAACTGATTTCGCATCTGCGACAGCGAAAGTGGACAAGCTTGTCGACGGTTTCTCGACGACTGCTGCGACGGGCTTTTCGATCGGATGATTGACCTGTGAATTCGCGAACGAAGCGACTGACAAATCGGTTACTGGAAGTGCGAATTTCGGAGCGGCCGCGTTGCTTTGCGTATCAGGTGTTGAGGTTGATCGCTCGGTCGAAACTTGCGGATTTAAGTCTGGGGCAGTCTTTGAAACGTCACTAATTCGAATTTTTACTTTGCCGTTGGACGTCACACTCGGAGTGTTGTTAGCATCGGTGTTTGGCGTCTGGCGGTCACCGACAATCATCGTTGGCATGGTCAGCACCGGCGATGACGATGCAGCGACAGAACCGTTTGTGCCACTCGAGGCAAGCTTCATTGCCGCATTCGATTGAGCGACCTTCGACGGGCTGTCTAGACTTTCGCTTGATGTGTTGGCAACAGTTGCTGGCGTGTTGGACTGCGTTGCAATATTCGATTCGTCCGGTGAATTAAGAAATCGAATGCCGACTGATTTCAAAACGGGAATCCCGTTGAGTGTTGAACCAACTTCGGGTAGTTCTCCGCTTCGAACGGCCGTTCCGACCGGTGCGGGTGGCAGGATGAGCCCGCCGGTTTGCTCGGCCGCGACAAAGGGCGTCTGAAAGGCACCAACCAACATCAACCCCAAGACGGATCGCAGCCGCAAGGCTTGTCGATTTGCGGCTGGCGCGAGTGATTGCGTCTGTTTGGCTAGCATCAAATGTCCCCCAAAAGTGCAGTTCGAGGCCGATTGGACCATCGAATTTGCGAGTCCGTTACAAAGCGGAATTGAAATCAAAACATTTCGATTCCAATGCGATGCCTCACAAGAACTCCTGCCTTGGGTATCGGTTAGCCGGTTGTGCGGAGTTTAACGATTTTACGCTTCCTGCGTTTTATGACGGTTCTTTCGCTGATTTGCAGCCAGATTCGAGTCTTTTCGCCGTCCTACCGCGTTCACCCGACGTCGCCGAAATCGATCATGCCGCCGTGACGGGAGACAACTTGTTGTTTTAATCGTGACCATTGCGGATCCGACAATTCCGAGTCGTTGGCGATCATTTCGCGCGCTATCCAGCGAACTTCCTCCACGACACTGCGATCGCGCAACAGGTCGGCGATGCGGAACGGGGGCAGACCTGTTTGCTGGGTCCCGATCAGATTGCCCGGGCCACGCATCTTCATATCCAACTCCGCCAGTTCGAAACCGTCGTCAATTTTTGAAAGCGCGACAAGCTTCTCTTGTTCTGTCACATCGACGCTGGGCGAAGCAAAGACGCATAAATAGCCTCGATGAATGCCTCGATTAATACGGCCACGGAGCTGGTGCAGTTGCGCCAATCCCAAGCGGTTGGCGTCCAGTATTGTCATGATCGTTGCATTTGCCACATCGATACCGACCTCGACTACCGTTGTCGCGACTAGTACATCGATCTCTCCGTTCGCGAATTGTTGCAGCGTCTCGTTCTTAACCGCAGCGTCGATCTTTCCATGCAGCAGACCGATACGCAGCCCGGCCAGCTCACCATCACGAAGCATTCGAAAGGTTTGCTCTGCGCCGGCGATCTCGTTTGCCTCGTCACTGAGCACGCGCGGCGTGATCACATAAGCCTGACGACCTTCATTAACTTTGCTGCGAACAAATTGCCACCAACTTGCCATCTGCTCGTTGCTACCAAGGTACGTGTTAACCGACTCGCGACCTGCGGGTTTTTCCCGGATGGTCGATACGTCTAAATCACCGAAAGCGGTCATCGCCAAAGACCTGGGAATGGGAGTGGCAGAAAGAACCAAATAGTGCGGTTGAAACTCGCTGCCACGCAATGTTGCTCGTTGAGCGACACCGAACTTGTGCTGTTCGTCAATTACGACCAATCCCAACTTGTTAAATTCAACTCGATCGCTCAGCAGAGCTTGCGTACCGATGACTATATCGACAGTTCCGAGCGCGATTTGATGTTGCAAATCCGACTTGTCGGCATTGCTCAAGCTGCCGACCAACAGCGCGACCTCGCATTGCGCTCCTGAAAGCGATGATTTCATCCGTTCGAAGTGTTGTCGAGCGAGTATTTCAGTGGGAGCCATAAAGGTAGCTTGGTAACCGTTCGCTACGGCCAGCAGCATGGCGTATTGTGCGACGGCAGTCTTACCGCTGCCAACGTCCCCTTGCAGCAATCGATTCATTGCCACGGGTTTTTTCATATCTTCGCGGATGTCTTCGATCACGCGTTGTTGGTCGCCGGTCAGTTGCAAACCGATGCGCTTGAGAATTCGATGGTGAATCGTGCCTGAACCTTCGATCGCCGGCGCAGCTTGACGAGTTGCCAGTTTGCTGCGACGAATTGCCAAGGCAAGCTGATAGACCAGCAACTCTTGAAAAACAAAACGATGCCGAGCTTGATGAGCCTGCTCCAAGTTCTCCGGAAAGTGAATCTGCCGAATCGCCTCGCCAATCGCTAAGAGGTTGTGTTGTTTGAGAAAGTCCGCCGAAAATGCGTCTTGCAATTGGTCCGCAAACGTTGGCAATACAGCCGAGAGGGCGTCGATAATGTGTCGTTGCTGTAAACCTTCGGTCAGCCGATAGATTGGCTTTGGCTTACCAGCGGCAATCTCCTCATCGGTGTCCAGTTTGATAACGTCCGGATGACGCATTTCAAACGAGATACCCGTGCTCTTTGCAACCCCCGTCGCTTGGATCCGTCCGCCGCGTTCGAGCGCGGCGGCGCGGAACGGTTGATTGAACCATACCAGCCGCACAAAGCCACCGTTATCAACCTTTAGCAGCACACCCACAGAACTGCGACCGTCCGGCGAAAAACGTTTGTCGATCGAGTCGATTGTGCCCACGATGCTGCTGCGACAATCGTTTTGCAATTGATGATAAGCGTGGTGATCGGCTGCTTCGAGATACTCGCGAGGAAAGAAAAAAATCAGATCAGAAATCCGTTTGAGGCCAAGCTTTTTAAACAAGTTTCCACGCAACGAACCGACGCAGGCGAGCGATTCGAGTGGAGTTTGAAGCGTTTCAGCCACGATGGAAAATTTCTATGCGAGTCTCTCGTTTTTCAAAGTAGTAGGCACTTGCCAAGTGCGGTGGCTTGGTTTTCACATACGAAAGCAAAATGCACACTGAGTGTGCCGGCTACTTTATTTACGCAAACTCCGCTTACGAAATTTACTTCTGCAATGGCTTGGCGTGCCAAATTTCGTCAGCATATTGTTGAATCGTTCGATCGCTCGAAAACCAACCACTATTGGCCGAATTCAAAATACTCATTCGGTTCCATTTGTCTTGATCCATGTAAGTTGTCGACGCAACTTGCTGGGCATCAATGTAGCTCCGCAAATCGGCGATCGAAACCCACTGTTCATGCGGGTTTCGCAGTCCCGAAGCTAATAAATCGAAAATACCTGGCTCGGTTTGATTGAACATGCCACCTTCGAGCATTTCCATCAAGCGGCGAATATCTTCGTCGCCAGCGATGATGGCGTTGGGGTCGTAAGTCTTTTTCGCCTCGATTACTTGAGCCGCATCTAAGCCGAAAAGAAAAAAGTTCTCGGCACCGGCATGATCACGAATTTCTATATTGGCACCGTCAAGCGTTCCAATTGTCAAAGCGCCGTTCATCATGAACTTCATATTGCCGGTCCCGGATGCTTCCTTGCCAGCGGTTGAAATTTGTTCTGACAACTCGGTACCTGGGCAGATAACTTCCATCGACGAGACGCGATAGTTCGGCAAAAAGAGCAAGCGCAGCAGACCTTTAGTTGCCGGGTCAGCATTGATGGTGGCAGCGACATTATTGATCAGCTTCACTATCAATTTGGCAACGTGATAGCCTGGGGCCGCTTTGCCACCGATTAATACGCAACGCGGAACCATGCCTTTGGTCTCTCCGCGACGGATGCGATCGTAGAGATGGATGACGTGCAGCACGTTGAGCAACTGGCGTTTATATTCGTGGATTCGTTTGACTTGCACATCGAACATCGCGTTCTCCATGAACTCGACGTCCGTATTCGTTTTGATGTAATCGATCAGTCGTCGTTTATTAGCCAACTTCACCGCCGCCCATTTCTTGCGAAACGCCGCGTCGTCGGCCATCGGAATCAGCTTCGTCATCTCAGTTAGATCGGATTCCCATTCGGTCCCAATCGATTCGTTGAGCAGATCTCGAAGACCAGGGTTGCAGTGCGAAAGCCAGCGACGCTGGGTTACGCCGTTGGTTTTGTTGTTAAATTTGTTGGGCCAGATCTCACAAAAATCGGCGAACAAGCCTTCCTTGAGCAGATCGGTGTGTAGTTTCGCCACGCCGTTGACCGAGAAACTGCCGACGATCGAAAGATACGCCATTCGAATGTGCGGCTGATGCCCTTCCTCGACCAGCGAAACGCGACGACGCAACTCGATGTCACCTGGATGAGCCTTGGCCACCATTGCCAAAAATCGCTCGTTGATTTCGTAGATAATTTCCAACAAACGGGGCAGCAAGCGGCTGAAGAGAGCCACTGACCAACGCTCCAATGCTTCAGGCAACAACGTATGGTTCGTGTAGGCCATGCAACTTGATGTGATCTCCCACGCCTTGTCCCATTCCAATTTATGCTCGTCCATGAGCAGACGCATTAACTCGGGAACGGACGAAGCGGGATGGGTATCGTTAAGCTGGAAACAATTCTGTTTGGCAAAATCGGTGAAATCGTTTCCATTCTTTTCGATCCAGTTCGCCAGCACGTCTTGGAGACTGGCTGAGACCAAAAAGTATTGTTGCTTGAGTCGCAGCTCTTTGCCATTCTCGCTGGAATCGTTCGGGTAGAGAACCATTGAGATTTGTTCGGCAGAATTTTTTTCTGCAACCGCTTCGGTGTAACTCCCAGAGTTGAATTCTTGCAAGTCAAACACGTCAGTCGCTTCGGCTTTCCAGAGACGTAACGTATTGACTGTCTCATTCTTGTAGCCGGGAATCGGCATGTCATACGGTACAGCCAGGATATTTTGCGTGTCGACCCAACGGCTGCAAGCTTTGCCATTGTCATCGAAATAGCGTTCCGTGTGACCGAAAAACTGGATCGTGCGTGAATCTTCCGCCCGTTCGATTTCCCACAAGTTACCGTCGCGCAACCAATGATCGGGTGCTTCGACTTGCCGTCCGCCTTCGACCCGTTGATGGAACATCCCAAATTCGTAGCGGATGCCGTAGCCGACGACTGGCAATTGCAGGTTCGCACAGCTATCAAGAAAACAGGCCGCCAGTCGTCCCAGGCCGCCGTTGCCCAGTCCCGCGTCTTGTTCTTCTTCAGCGATTTCTTCCAGTTCCAAACCATATTGCATCAACGCCTTACGCGCATCTTCGTCGAGATCGAGATTTTGAATTGCGTTGTTGAGCGAACGGCCGAGCAGAAACTCAAGCGAAAAATAATGGACTCGGCGTTGATCGGTGTCAGCGAAACGCTGCCGAGTGTTTCGCCAATATTGAGTTACCCGATCTCGAACGGCGATCGCCAGGGCGCGGTAATAGTAATTTGGCGTAACATCCTGGTCATGATGTCCAAGCGTGTAAAACAAGTGTCGACGCAACTCTTTGCTCAATGGTGCGAGCAGCTCGGTTGCTTCGGAATCGTTGGCTTCTAATACGTTGGAAGTTGGTTTTGCCATTTTTTCGTCTATTCTATTTTCTCTTAGCAATTTGTCCGAGAGGAACGCGGGTATTGTCACCGACAGCGATTGATTTGTCGAGAATCGATTCCAAGAAGCTTTCGTAAATTGAAAACGCGATTTTGTGACGGAATTCCAATCGTCGAAATGCGTCGGATTGACAGCCGCGAACCTCCGGCGATAATCTGGCGTCGAGATAGTAAGCGAGTTCCGCAGTCGATCGAAAACAAAATCGGTAGCGGTTTGCACCGTTCCGTTGACGAAAAAAAGAAGAACGGACGGCTTGCGCCGTTCCGCTAATGAGTTAAACGCTTCGAAAAACAATATGACCATTCAAACCCCAAGCATTGTGATTATTGAAGCCGGTATTGGACCGGTGATGCGTGGGTGAACGTCTTTCAGAGACAATTAAAAACTTCGACCCTCGCAGAACGGACATTCCGATTTGTGAGGGTTTTTTGTTAGATTAAGAACAACGCCAAAAATGCCAACTTCAACCGCTGCCGTGAACACCTCGTCGAAACCTGCGACCAGCAAAACTGATGAATCCTCGATGAAAGATTCCACGATGCGATCGATTCTGATCTACGACACCACACTTCGTGATGGAACGCAAGGCGAAGGCGTGTCACTTTCACTTCAAGACAAACTGAATATCGCTCAACGTTTATCCGACTTTGGCATCGATATGATCGAAGGCGGTTATCCACTGTCTAACGAGAAGGATTTGCAGTTCTTTCAGCGGGTAAAAAATTTGAAACTGGGCAAATCCAGAATCGCCGCTTTCGGTATGACCCGTCGCAAAGGAGTCAAAGCTGAGGACGATCCGGGAATGAAGGCGCTTGTCGCAGCGGGCTGTCCCGTGCTGACCGTCGTCGGCAAATCTTGGGACTTTCACGCCACCGATGTGCTCAATGTGTCGCTGGACGAAAACATTGCGATGATTGCCGAGAGCGTTGCGTTTCTGGCCCAGCATGCCGACGTTGTCTACGACGCGGAACATTTCTTTGATGGCTATAAGGCGAATCCAGAATATGCCTTGAAAACGATTTATAGCGCCGCCGCTGCCGGTGCGAAATGGATTGTGATGTGTGATACTAACGGCGGCACTCTGCCGGACGAAGTGACAGAAATTGTGCGAGCCGCTAAGTCTGCGATCGCGGCGACCAACGCCCAGCTAGGTATTCATTGCCACAACGATGGCGATCTAGCGACGGCCAATTCGTTGGCGGCAATCGATGCTGGATGCGATCAAGTTCAAGGGACAATCAACGGCATCGGCGAACGATGTGGCAACGCAGATTTGGTCGCTGTCATTTCCAACCTTGCGTTCAAGAAGAAGTCGTTCAAGCTGAACTGCTTGTCGTCGCTGGCTCAGTTGACTGAATTGTCGCGATATGTTTATGAAATTGCCAATCTGCAGCTTCGTAACGGCCAACCGTTTGTTGGTACTAGCGCGTTCGCGCACAAGGGAGGCATGCACGTTCACGCGATCAACAAGGCGGCTTCGACCTACGAACACATGGATCCAGCGTTAGTCGGCAACGAACGCCGAATCTTGGTCAGCGAGCTTTCTGGCCGTTCAAATATCGTCGCCTTGGCTGGTCGTGAGATTGCCGAGGACAAAACGCTGCAGGCAAAAATCCTCAACGAAATCGTACGCTTGGAAAACGATGGCTACCAATACGAAGCTGCCGAGGCATCGTTTGATTTGCTGGTCCAACGTTGTGCAGGTCGGTTCACGCCACACTTCGACGTTCTAAAGTATCGCGTCGATGCGGGCGATGCGAACGTGCCGGCCAAGGGCGTTTATGCTGAGGCGGTCGTCAACGTTTCGGTAAAGAGCGAATTTCGATTCGAAGCGGCTCAGGGCGATGGGCCGGTAAACGCGTTAGACTTCGCGCTTCGCAAAGCGTTGAAGGACTTCTATCCGACGCTTGATACGATGCGTTTGGTCGACTACAAAGTCCGCGTGGTGAATGGCGAAGCGGGGACAGCCGCCCGAATTCGGGTCAATATCGAGACCGAGGACGAATCAGGAACTTGGCGTACAATCGGCGTCAGCGAAAATATCATCGAAGCAAGCTGGCTGGCGTTGGTCGATGCAGTCGAATACAAACTTCACAAAATCGACGGCAAGATTTGAAAACAACGCCGCGAAACAGTTTGTGTTCTCAGTGAGTCTAAAGTCTTGGCGACATTCGCTACGGTTTAACCTTGCATCACTCCGCCGAGCCTCACCGAGACTCGAAAATTCGCGATAAAGAAATTAAGCAAAGATGAGCGCAGAAAACATCCCGAATCGTTTTGACTATGTCGCTCGCAGCGGCCAAATCTACGGCCAATGGCTGGAGGAAGGCTGCTTCGACGCAGAGATCAATCCTGACAAGAAGCCTTTCACGATCGTCATTCCGCCTCCCAACGTGACCGGCGCGCTGCACTTGGGGCACGCGTTGAACAACACATTGCAAGACATTCAAATTCGCCTTCATCGCATGATGGGCTACGAAGCGTTGTGGATTCCTGGGACCGACCACGCTGGGATTGCAACGCAAGCGGTTGTCGAGCGACGCTTGAAAGAACAGGAGAATATCACTCGGCACGATCTAGGCCGCGAAGCTCTCGTGCAACGTATTTGGGCATGGAAAGATCAATATGAAAAGCGAATCCTCGATCAGCTCAAACGCATGGGCTGCTCTTGCGATTGGCGTCGTACCCGTTTCACGCTCGATGACCAATGCGCAACCGCTGTCCAAGCGACATTCTTCGATTTGTTCCGCCAAGATTTAATATACCGCGGAAAAAGGTTGGTCAACTGGGATACGTTTCTGCAAACAGCGGTCAGCGATGACGAAGTTTTTCACGAGACCGTCAAAGGACATTTTTGGCATATTCGGTATCCGGTTGTGAGCCCAAAAGCGGGTGAACCGAAGTTCGTGATCATCGCAACTACTCGTCCCGAAACTCTGCTCGGCGACACGGCGGTGGCCGTTCATCCCGATCCGGCAGCCGAGCTCGATCGATTGCAAGTTCAATTGACCGAACGACTCGCCAACGCTTCGGAAAAGGATGCGCCCGCGATCGGACAACAGCTCGAACAGATCCAGGAGCGACGCCGAACAATGTTGCCGGGTCTTATTCAACTGGCAAAGATGGCGACCGATGGTCGTATGCTGGAACTGCCGTTGACGGGCCGGACGATTCCGCTAATTGCTGACGTCTGGGCTAAGCCGGAAATGGGCTCGGGCTGCGTAAAAATTACGCCGGCACACGATCCAAATGACTACGAAGTCGGTTTGCGACAGAGCTTGCCGATGATCAATATCCTGAACACCGACGGCCGTTTGAATGAGCACGGTGGCAGCTATCAAGGGCTTTCGACTCAGGCAGCGCGAACCAAAATCGTCGCCGATCTAGAAGCGATGGAGCTGCTTGACCAAGTTGAAGATCGCGAAATTGATCTGGCGCATTCTGATCGCAGCAAGACAGCCATCGAGCCTTTCCTGGCAGACCAATGGTTCGTTCGAATGGATAAACTCGCCCAGTCTGCGATCGACGCCGTTGAAAACGATCAAGTCAAAATCTTCCCGACTCGATACGCCAAAGGTTACGTTGATTGGCTAAGTGAAAAACGCGATTGGCCAGTTGGACGTCAATTATGGTGGGGCCACCAAATTCCGATTTGGACGCAAGAGTACGCGTCGAGCAAAGACCTAGCCGCGTCGTTCAAGCTGATCAATCGTTTGGAGGGTGAGTACGCTGGCGAAATTGTGGCCAATGCCGAATCCGAAACGATTTTGCATGTCTCGCTTCGGGGCGGCAATGAAGAGTTGGTGACTAAAATAGAATCGCTTGGCTTCGTCCGCCAAAGTGACGTTTTGGATACTTGGTTCTCTTCTGCTCTGTGGCCACATTCAACGCTTGGTTGGCCAGAACAAACCGATGCACTGAACTACTTTTATCCTACCAACACGTTGATCACTTCCCGAGACATCATCACGTTATGGGTCGCGAGAATGGTTCTGATGGGGCTCAATAACACCGGGCAAGTTCCATTCTCGGAAGTCTTTATCCATCCCAAGATTCTGGATGGCTATGGCGAAACGATGTCCAAGAGCAAAGGCAACGGTGTCGATCCACTCGACGTGATCGATAAATTCGGGGCCGACGCGCTGCGTTTCGGATTGTGCTGGCTGACGACGGAAACACAAGACGTTCGAATGCCGGTTCAGTTTGAATGCCCGCACTGTGAAGCGCTGGTCAATCAAACGAAACAAAATCGACAATTGCCGAGAGTCAAATGCGATAAATGCGGAAAAGAGTTTTCTACCCAGTGGGCGGAGAAAGCCGATGACAAAGCGCTTGCGAAGGCACCGGTGGTCAGTGAGCGCTTCGAAACCGCGCGAAACTTCTGCAACAAACTGTGGAACGCCGCCCGTTTCACGATGATGAACCTGGAAGATTACACTCCAGCAAAAATCGATCGTACAAATTTAGCTTTGGAAGATCGTTGGTTGCTGTCGAGGTTATCGAGCGTCAACCAAACAATGACAGCGGCAATCAAAAAGTATCAGTACGCCGACGCAGCGCGAGCGATCTACGATTTCGCGTGGGACGATTTCTGCAGTAACTATCTTGAGATCGCAAAACCGCGAATGCAGGAGGAACAGTCTCGACCGGTCGTTCAGCGCGTGCTCGCTCATGCACTCGACCAATTGCTCCGTTTGCTTCATCCAATTATGCCTTTTGTAACCGAAGCAATTTGGCAGGAAATTAATGCGTTGCATCCCGTTCGTGATCAGCAGACGTTGCAACCTGCATCAAAGTTCATAATCAAAGCGGACTGGCCAACGCCAGTTCCTTCAGATGTTGACGTTGAAATTGAACAGCAGTTTCTTCTGTTCACCTCATTGT
>JBGSKY010000169.1:0-1752 GCA_041740995.1 Pirellulaceae bacterium | reverse complement strand
GACAGCACTGGCGGACAATTGCGCCGAGACCGACAAACCGATTGCGGGACTATTGGCCGACCTCAAACGTCGCGATTTACTGAAAGATACCTTGATCCTGTGGGGCGGCGAATTTGGTCGCACGCCGTACTCTGATTCTGGGACCGGTCGCGACCACAATCACAAAGGCTACACGATGTGGATGGCCGGTGGCGGTGTTAAAGGTGGCTTTCAGTATGGTCGCACCGACGAACATGGATACGAAGCGATAGAAAACAAGATGCACATCCATGATTGGCACGCCACTATCCTGCATCTGCTCGGTCTCGACCACGAGCAACTCACCTACCGCTACGCCGGCCGCGAAATGCGTCTGACCGACGTCGCCGGATCAGTCGCGAAGGACATACTCGCATAATCGCTGGTCGAGACGGAGATGCTGGGCGGCCGGTCGTGCGATCTCATGGAATTCTGCGACAATCAAACCTTCCGCATGATGGTCGCTAATCCCAATCGATGGCAAGTTTCAATTTTTTTGGTTCGTGAAAGTCGATGAACACATTCACGGAGAGTAAGAATTGCAAGGCTAAGATTTCGATAATTTCCCTAGCAGTCAATTTTCTCGTGATGTCGTCATATGGGCAGGATCCGGCGGTCCAAGTCCTGGCAGCTGCAAAGGCGACGTTCGGTATCATTTTGCCCCTTCGCAAGAAGAGATCGACAAAATAGACGGCGAGTCAATAGGAATCTTCGCCCGAAACGCTACGGGAAAGCTAGCGCATCCTGGCGATTCGATGCATGCGAGTATCGTTTACTCCGATGACTCTGCCTTGCGCTAATCAGAACCTACTTTGCAAACATCGTTTACTCAGCCTTGCTTTTTATGTAGTGCGGGTCTCCTGGCCCGCACGCGGATAGTAGGTCTTTCGTTATTGTTCGCCCGAATGGAATGTAATTAAACCGGTTTTAACTCCGGGAAATCATGAGCCGACGGGCCTGGAGACCCGTCCTACGTCTGTCTTTCGGAATGTGTCAACCCATTTGAGACAACATTTCCGGAAAGTTAGGGGTGAAGCGCCGTCGCGTGTCATCACCCCCAAGTCCCTTTCTGATCGATAGTGCTAGGGCAAGTCCCAGGTCAAGTCGCTACTGATACTTAGTACTCGGCTATGACTTTCCACTGTTCGTCCATTTTTCGCAGTTGTGCAAATCGGAATGCACCCGGCACAGAGATTTTCAGCAGGACATCGTTCCCTTCGATCTTAAAACGCAATGATCGGTATAGTGCTTCGCCGGGTTGATTCGGTTCGGTGACATACTCACCAACCGAGACATCCAATTGATCTATGCGAAATGAGTTCACAACCGTACTAACAATAAAAAACGGCATTGGATCCCTGGCTGCCTGCTTTTTGAGGGCAACAAGCATTTCGTCACGCTTGACCGATACACCATATTCGGTCATTTTGCCCGGCACTTCCAGATCAAAAGAGAATAAGCGATTTCCAGGGAGCAATTGCACCTCGGTGGCATAAAGCTCCTTGAGCTTCTTCTCGTCGTAAGCCAGGCAAGCCCGAAGCAGTTCCTTAGCAAAAGTGGTAACCTCCGGAGCAGGCTTCAGCAGGGCCGTGGTTTTGCGAGTCGGACCAGCGATTTTGACCTCTTTAAGCCCCAACCAAAATACTGGATGCGGTGCCGAATCCAAATGATAAATGGCGACCGGGCCAGTGGGTGCCATTAGCCCCGAGAGCCCTTTGTTTTGAGACGCATCAC
>JBGSKY010000168.1:0-1931 GCA_041740995.1 Pirellulaceae bacterium | reverse complement strand
CTAAGGCTTCCGTTCTCCATCCTCCTGATTGCCTGGCGCTCAAGCAATTCGTGCAGCAGATTGATTAACGTTACCGCCAGTCGCCCTAACCCCGTCGCGGCGTTCTCGGCATTGAGTTCAACACGCCGAGCGGTCGCCGCGGCAGTCATGATTGCCTTAGCAAGCTCACCCTCTCCCGATTGATCGCAATGGATCGGTATATCGCTCATGACTGTGCTCCAGAATTGGAACCCATCCGAGAAATGGACTGACCCATTGGAGTTGAGCCCATTTCGCTTGGGTTTTCGCAACACCGGAGAGGCTCAGACACCATTTCGGCGAGGTTCTTAGTCTGAGGATGCCTTATCGCAAGACTTGCTGGTAACTCACCCATTGCATCGATCGCACATACGAGTCCGCGCAGGCCGATATAGAGAAGATCAACGCCAGCTACCGAGATTGTAATGTCCCCAGTAACAACGACTCCCTTCGTCAGAACTCGATCTAGCGCCTCACATAGCGATATACTCTTCGCGAGCTCGCAATTCTCATTTGACATGTCTATACTCCCTTAAATCGATTTTGATTAAGAACTTATCTAAAATCCCTGGCAACCGGCGATTAGCGCCATGCGGCTCATGGTTTTCAGATAGGTCCTACCGCTATTCCGAATCGAGGCGATCCAGCAATTCCGCCTCACGTTCGTCAAATTCATCGTCCGTAATTTCCCCGTTCTCAAGCTGCATATGAAGAGCAGAAAGCTCAGCCATAGTGTTGGCACGATCTTGCTCCTGTTGCTGCTTTACAGCATTTGCAACTTCCTTTGCGATGAAAAGTAGCCCTTTAAAAGGCGACATCGCGATATCATCCAAGAAAAACAAAATATCTACTCCATCGATAGTGCGAGCTTTACGAAACTGTAAGGCGGCCAGGGACCATTGAAACTAATGGAGAAATCATCACTAAACATCTCCGCCCCCTTATAAACCGCATCATTGAATTGCTGTTCTGAGGATTTATTAATCAAACAAGCCAGCTTCATCACATCTGCCTCCTGTCGAACCGGCTGGACGTCAACTTCCTTGCATATCGGTCCAAGAATGTCAAGAAACTTCTGAGTATACGCATCGCGCTCGCTCGTCAATAATTTCTCGAACATTCTTCCCATCTCAATTTGGTCGTCGCGGGAGGCATTCCCCGCGACAATCAATTCCCGAGCTTCCGATAACGCCGGGTATCGATCCACAAAATACTGCGGGACATTTTCCGCAGTCCAACGTAGTGAAACAGCCATTTCAACTTGTCCGTCTACGCGATCGATTTGATCGTTTAGCACATCCTCATTTGCATGAAGAATGTGGTTCACCTGTTCAAGGTCGTCGGCTATTAGCCCAAAGGAAACCGGAAGCATGCTCCAATTCCTTGCGATCAAAGTCACAACATCCTGGTGCGCCGCCATGTACTTTCGTTGCGGACGGATCTTCTTCGACTCGATTCGCGAAACGGCTACGGCCAGGGAACCTTGAGCCACTGCAAAAACATCCGCATCGTCAATCCCCCGCAATCCTGCGTTCGGAATAGCATGCTCGTCGCCCGATCTTAAAAACGCATAAACGTAGAGTCCGGACGCGGAATCATTTGATAGAGACATGGTTCAACTCCTTTGAACACTTGTGTGTGAAGAATGAGAGACAAAGTCAGGTACGCAATTTCCCGGACCTGCACCAATGAATCAGTACGTGAAGCCGTAAGAAACATTTGGCTTCTGCTTCAGCGGTTGGATGACCTCTGAATCTAAATTTACATTGCGCTCCGCAATCCGGCGTCGCATCTCATCCTGCTCGTTGCTGATGGTCTGAATTCTTTCGTCTAGATCCATCATTCGCTCGCGAAGTCGATCTCGCTCAACGACTCGCCTTGAGCGCTCAATCTCCAGTGATGTCAACCGAAGA
>JBGSKY010000167.1:0-1522 GCA_041740995.1 Pirellulaceae bacterium | reverse complement strand
ATGCTCGTTCGGCTAATGCGCGACTGGGGCTACGACTTTTACCGCGTGGACCCGCTTTGCACCAACCTGTTTGCAAAGTCGTTTGACTGGAATTCGAAGGAAAACAACCAAGCGGATCTGTTGACGGCTTGGGAGGTATTCGAACATATGGAACAACCGCAGGAAGCACTTGCTGAAATGCTTCAATACAGCGACTCCATTTTGTTTTCGACCCAACTCTTACCGGCAACAGTTCCGAAAAATTCAAGTGATTGGTGGTACTTTATTCCGGAAACAGGGCAACATGTATCTCTTTACACTCGCGAGGCGCTAGAGTCGCTCGCTAAGAGCAGTAATCTCTATCTTTATACGGACAACCTCTGGCTTCACCTGCTAACGCGGAAGAAAATCTCGAACCCGTTCTCAAGTAAGACCAAGTGGAAGTTGTACCGTTCTTATTGCAGTTCCAAGCGCGCGCTCAAAACGGTAGCCAGATCCAATAAGAGCCTGCTGAACGCGGATTTCCAGGCGGTAAAATGTGAATTGCAGGCCCGATTGGAACAAGCCAACATCCGGTGAGTCCTGTTGATCTCAGACCAAGAGTTTGCCTATCCGGCGAAATCTTTTCATTGCAAAAGTACGGTGGCGTCAGTCGGTATTTTTTGGAGCTGGCACTGGCTTTGAAAAGACTAAGCTTGGCGGATGTGAAAATTGAAGCCGAATTGTTTATTAATGAGTATCTGCGCGAAAGCCGGGTTCGACTGGCTCATAACGGAATCTACTGCAAACACAGTTTTAGGGGGCTCCGGCAAATCGCTGTCCAGATGGCGTTGTGGCGAAGAAAGCTCGTGCAGCCACCCATCGATATCATTCACTGTTCTTACTACTCGCACGAATCGTTGCGAGGCGCGTCGTGTGCGAAAGTAACGACTTTTTATGACATGATTCACGAGAGATTCGCCCCCAACCCAGCTTTCTCCGATAGAAAGTCCAAGGCGCTTAAGCAAAGTGATCACTGCATCGCCATTTCGGAAGCTACGAAGTGTGACATGGTAAACATGCTGGGGGCAGATCCAGATCGCATATCTGTCGTCTACCTGGCTTCCAATCTTGCTTTCGACAACCTTCCACCATTTTCCGAGAACACACAGGACCGCTATTTATTATGGGTTGGGCAGCGCGCGGGCTACAAAAATTTCGATGCGTTTGCCCTCGCCTTTGCACAATCGCGTCTTGCCGCCGAGAAAGTTGGAATTGTGTGTGCTGGGGGCCCGCC
Organism: Pirellulaceae bacterium; assembly: GCA_041740995.1. Taxonomy (GTDB): domain Bacteria; phylum Planctomycetota; class Planctomycetia; order Pirellulales; family Pirellulaceae; genus JBGSKY01. Next base: position 267 of record JBGSKY010000167.1, on the reverse strand, counting down.
AATTTCGGCGAAGGAGCGCGAGGAATGGCACGGGCTTGGAATCGCGGATGATGCCATAAGCCATTTGTTGCCAACAGACCTTCAGCTGGTTGAACTTTATCAACATGCCATTGCGCTTGTGTATGTTTCCCTATTTGAAGGCTTCGGAATCCCACCCCTTGAGGCCATGCAATGCGGTTGTCCCGTTGTTGCGTCAAATGCAGGGTCTCTACCCGAGGTCGTCGGAGAAGCGGCGTTTCTGGTCGCGCCTCAAGATATAGCGCAAAT
>JBGSKY010000166.1:0-1603 GCA_041740995.1 Pirellulaceae bacterium | reverse complement strand
GGCCAATATCTACGCCAAAGCATCTGGATTTGTTTCGGTCGTGCATGTGGATATCGGCGATAAAGTTGAGAAGGGAGCGATCCTCGCCGAGCTCTCGATTCCTGAAATGGAACAAGAGCGGATGCAGCAAGAAGCATTGGTCGAGCAAGCACAGGCCGCGATTCAGCAGTCCGAAGCGATGGTTGCCTCGGCCAACGCCAGGATTGCAGCCGCTGGATCGCAATTAGCAGCCGTCAAGGCGCAGCTTGATAAGCACTCCGCCGACATCGCATTTGCGCGGAGCGAACTAGCCCGGATCACGACGCTGGTAAGCTCGCGGGCGGTCAATGCCGCCATGCAAGATGAAAAGCAACAGCAGTTTCGCGCCGCTGAGGCAGCGATGACATCGGCCCAAGCCGACGTCAGATCGGCCGAGTCCAATATCTTTGTGATGCAAGCAAATCAAAAACAGGCCGAAGCAGATTTGGCTTTTGCTCATTCAAAACGAAAGGTAGCAGAAGCGTCACTCGCCCACACCCTTTCACTTATGCAATATGCAACCATTCGCGCCCCGTTCGCCGGGCAGATTTCTCAACGTGACATCGACACTGGCGACTTCGTCCTTTCGGCTGCATCGGCCAAAGGCGAATCCCTATTCACGCTCAATCGCATCGATCGCTTTCGCATAGTCTTCGCGGTGCCAGAATCCAACGCCAATCAAGTGCGACTGGGACAGCGGGTAGAACTTAAGGTCGACTCCGTTAAAACTCAAACCTTCATGGGCACGATACAACGCATCTCCGGTGAACTGGAAAGTCGTACTCGTACAATGCGCGTCGAAGCGGAGGTGAAAGACGAAACCAAGCAACTGCGTCCGGGCATGTATGGCATGATTACGACAACGATTACGATGCAGTAACGGAAGTAAATTCAGCGATCGTTGTATCTTCGAAGATCTTCAAGCTCCACACAAATTAACGTTACTCCTTGTGGTCGTGATCTTTTTCCGTACCGGCCTGTCGAAGCTTCTCTACTTTGGCGACCGTGGCGAAAGGATCAGCTCTAGCTTTGGCGACGCATCCTTTGCAACAAAGAAGGACGGGCTTGCCGTCAAGTTCGAGTTTGATCGGTGCGCCCATGCCGCCCAGAAAGCTGCCGGCGGCGATCGCACAGTACTTTTGCGATTTGGCGGCCGTTCGATCTTCAGGCGAAAGCTTTACTAGCTCCGCTGACGCTGCGGTTAGCTTTTTGCTTTGGTAAGCGTTCCTTTGGCATCGGCATTCGCGTTGCTGACGCAGCCCTTGCAACAGACGAACACCGGCTTGCCTTCGAGCGTCAACTTAATCGGAGTTCCCATCGCACCGAGTCGACCGTATTCCATGACTGGACAGAAACGCTGTGCTGTGGCAAACTTAGGTCTTCTGCGGACAACTTGCCTAGCGAATCGGTGATTTTCTGTTCGGCCTTCATCGCATTAGGATCATGCCCATGTGCATCGCCGAGTGCGGGAACAACCTTCTCCTGTGCACTGGACTGCGACGAAATCCCAAACGAAGAAATGGCCGCGGTGGCGACGAGGAACAAGCGAGTGTTGTGAAAAATCATTTGCGGAATCCTTCAATTA
>JBGSKY010000165.1:0-12595 GCA_041740995.1 Pirellulaceae bacterium | reverse complement strand
AGCAGCCGTTTCAGCAGAAAACTGCGATGATTCTGGATATTCTGCGTTGACTGCCGCAGCGTCGGACTCGTTTGAAAGCTTCTCATCAGCTTCCACTGGCAATGCAAGCTTTTGAATCTGCGCATCAAAGCCAGTGATTTGAACCCCGTCAACGATTGCGTTATCGACTCGAAAGCTTCGTGTTGCAATTGCATGCCGCTGGTGCTTCAATCTTACGCTTGCGATGTGAGTATCAGCGAAAACATCGCTTGCCAGGATATGAACATCGCCGATTCGACTTAGATTTCCGAACCGATCAATTCGCAGCGAACCGATATGTGACTCGCAGCCGATTCGATTGGCGACAAATTGCTGAATCGAACGACGTGTGTACTCATAAGCAATTGCACCAAAGGCAACCAGTAGCAGCATCAGGGCCGCGATTCGCCGCGCGTTTTTGTTCATCAATGTTCCTCATCTCGCTCGGTCGAACGGTGCGCATTAACGAGGTATCCCATGAGGAAGGGAAGTGGCTCGATTGTTGGCGGATGCGCGGTGAGAGCACCAGCCGCTTCGGCTGCCTCGCTAAAGATTTTGTGTTTTAGAGCATCATCTGATTCGGCGTTGCCCGGTAAATTTCGCCCGTCGACTTTTGCTGAATTGGACGACGTCGCAGCAGCCGATTTCACTTTGGACACGGTCGCAAATTGCGATTGTTTTTGGTTGTGAAACCGAACTAAATTGGTAAACGTTTCGTTCACTTCGTGCTTCCGTGTTAATACGTTTGGCAAATGGAAACTTGCTTCGTCACTATGCGGAACGACCGCCACAGGTGCATCGATTCTTCCGTTGGATTTCGTGTGTCTGATAGACACGCTTATATCTTCTATTTCGCGAATTAAGTGCTCTTCCCGCAAGACTGATTCAGTACTGGGAAGACTGAGTGAATTAAATTGCAGCGTTTCCTGTAAACAAGCGTCGTGCAGAACAGCTTTTTCGACATCCGGCGTCGCTGCCAGAACATTTGGCTGAACTTGCCTATATTGATCGTTTGTCCAAACGGCATTTGCATTTGCCAGACTAGCGGTACGCTTTTGAAGCAAGAAGCTCCGAAACGCGGTCGCTAACTTATCCGCGACAATAATGACAGGCAGGCTCAGCGCAAAGATTACGGCATAGGCGACAACGATTGAGTTGTACCACTTAAATAGATGAACCATCGGAATCTTCGCGGCGTTAAGCCAGAACGAACGAATTTCCGAATTGCTGAGCAGCAGTTCACCGATCGGCTCAGTCACCTGATCAATTTGAGGGCCGAGCCAATAACTTGAAATGGCCGCTAAACCGACCCAATGTAAGCGAAACGTTAGAATTAAGGGGAGAGTCAAGGCTAGCCAAAAAAAGCCGCTTTCCCATGGCATCAAGCCGAGAAGGCCGCCGAGCCACAGCGATCGAAATACATGTAAAGACCCGCGTTGATGGTGCAACGCGTCATCTGTGAAATGTCGATTGTCTGGACTATTTGGTTCGGGCATAAGCGTTGCCGTTTACGGATCAGTTGCATTAGATCTGAAACGCTGATTTTTATCGCATCTTCACAAGCTCAGAAGGTAGCTTGGCAGATCAACGTATTGACCAATAACGGCCATGCACCTGTCGTTCGTTTCGCCTTCTGTTATGAAGCATCGTCCCACGATTGGTGCGAACTGTGCTAAAAATGAGGATTATTCCGCAAGTAACGATTGATTGCTTTTGCGATCTTGGAAAACTTGGAAGCCAGACATTCGCCGTCGCGCTGTAAGTCTGAGGCATTTTATTTGCAAAAGTTGTATTGAAAGGTGAAGTCGTGCTACATAAGTTTTTGCTGTCTTTGAACCTGATGATGCTTCTAATGACGACTAGCGGTGGCGACTTTGCTGCAGCCCAAGCTCCGGCCCAGCCAAATTTTGTTTTGATCTTTTTTGATGATCTCGGGTATGGTGATTTCCACTGCTTCAATCCGGACACGGTACCTACACCAAATATCGATGCGGTCTGTAAGTCGGGGACTCGATTTACCGACTTTTATGTCAGCCAAGCTGTCTGCACAGCATCTCGCGCGTCGCTGCTGAGCGGTTCTTACGCCAACCGAGTCGGTCTAGAGGGTGCACTTAACCACACCAGTCGAACCGGCATAAACCCTGATGAAGAATTGCTACCAGAACTACTACAAGAGGCAGGTTATCGCACCGGTATGTTCGGGAAATGGCATCTGGGTAATCCAGATTTATTTAACCCCATCGACCATGGGTTTCAAACTTGGTACGGGATCCCGTACTCCAATGATAACACCCGTTACCACCCAGTCTTGGCCGACGAGATGCCACCCCTGCCGATGTTCGAAGATCGCAAAGTGATCGAGCACGATATGGATCAGCGTCTGTTCACTAAGCGTTTGACTGAGCGTTCAGTAGACTTCATCGCTGGTACACATGATCAGCCATTTTTTCTTTATCTACCACACGTAATGCCACATGTTCCGATCTTTGCGTCAGAATCATTCGAAGGCCGAAGTGGCCGCGGTTTATATGCCGACGTCTTGACCGAACTGGACTGGTCGGTGGGACAAATCATGCAAGCCCTCCGAGATGCAGATTGCTTGGACAACACGTTTATAGTGATCACTAGCGACAATGGACCATTCCTCAGTTACGGTTCTCATGCTGGCAATAATGGTGGCTTGCGCGAAGGAAAGCTGACCACATTCGAAGGCGGTGTCCGCGTTCCGATGATCGCTAGCTGGCCAAATCACATTCCAGCCGATTCGACTTGCAACGACGTCATCAGTTCCATGGACTTGCTTCCAACATTTTGCAAACTCGCTTCGGCAAGACTGCCATCGCACGCGATCGATGGCATTGATCGCACTGGAGTATTTGTAGGCCAAAGCCGTCAAATCGAGGATCGGGAACCGTTATATTTTTACTCTGGCAATGAATTGCAAGCGGTACGATCAGGTCATTGGAAGCTGCATTTTGCCCACGAGTATTTGACCGTAAACGGAGAAACAAGAGACGATGGGAAACCTGCGTCATGGGGCCAGCTACAACCGCAATCAATTGAGCAGAGTGGCGTCGGGGGTATTGCGTCGCGTCATGGATATCGCGTCGCTCAGCAAGCTTTGGCGCTTTATGACCTTTCAACCGATCCATCGGAATCAAACAATCGAGCAGCCGAGTTCCCGGAGATCGTCGAGCAATTAATAAAAGACTCTCAAAGCATTCGCGACGAACTTGGTGACGCGATCACCGGTCAAAAAGGATCGGCGGTTCGTGCGGTTGGTCGAAAATAGTTTATGCCCGTCACGAGTTAATAGAGTTGGTCATTTGGGGGCGGCAGTGACTTCGATCTTTAGTCCTATGCGAGAGATTTGAACGTCTCCATTCTTAGCGATAACTTCCAATAGCTCATCCAAAGTCACTGTTCGTACATCGACATCGATTGGCGCCCCTCTTAGACCTGACGACCAAGTGACTGTTTCTAATTTTAAATTCAATTGTTTAGCAAGCGGTGGCAAGACGTCGATTAGCCGCCCTTGGAGTCGCAACGTAAATCGCTGCCTCTCAAGACCTTTCAAGATAGCTCTTTCGTTCACGTTGGCCATACGTTCATCACGGTCGCCGATTGAGTCCGATTTGGCTGGAACAAAAGTGGCTGTAATTAATTCGCGATGCGCCTCCACAGGGCCACTCAAAATCGATGCATCAGCTCCGTTTTTCCAGGTGACTTTCGCGTTCCACGTCTGCTGCCATTGTAATTTCTTGTCTTTAGGAATTTGCCGCAGCATCGATAGCTTGTATGCATAATCGACATTGTTGGCTGGCTCTGTAGGCCAATCAACGATCTCGCCTGAATCGTCACTGTTGAATGCTAAGGTAGAATTGAATCCTGCGAGCAAAATGGTCATCCGCGCTGCAAGGCTCATCGGCGGCAAATTTTGCGGTGCCCAAAGATCGTGCTCACATCGCTCAATGCCCGACAAGGCGACTCGATTTTCACTTGCCAGGATCGCAAACAACATCCGTGGCTCGACAGGTTCAGACCATTGAAGTGATGGACACTCAATCGCGCCGAGCTTGGAATTGTTGGCCAAGCTTGTATTCCAATAAGCCTTTTCAATTGACTGCGATTTGTTTTTAGAACAAATGTAAATCGTGCCACCAACCCAAGCTATTGCCAACTCTTTCGGAGCGATGATTTCATCAATTGCCTGCTGGAATGTCGATTGATCGAATTGAACTTGGATCGTTTGTTCACCGTCGATATTTCGGTCAAGCCAAATTGGTACATCGGCGCCTTCTGAAATTCTTGCTAGCCCTGTACGTAGAGTTACGCCGCTGAGTAACTGTCCGAATTTTTTTTGCAACTTTTTGAAGTTCAATTCGTATTGCGTGTTCCCATAAGGATGGGCAATCTGGGCAAACACGGGGGGTGCAAGATAAAGAAAATGGACCGTACAGAGTGACAAAACGACACATCTTTTCGCTAGCGAAACCGATTGGATCGTCAAAAAAGGTAGACAGTCTGAGAATCGATACATTGTCCAGCGTCTTTCGTCTAACTAGACTGTGAGCAGCTCAGGAGGAGCGGACGGAAAAATGCAAGGACAGCGGTATGCTCTGCAAGCCGCCGACGCAACAATGATCACGCTTCAACGAATGCTAACCGCTTGTGAGTCCTATGGTGCAGCGATTCAATCGACCGCCCCACATTTTATCGTCCTATCAAGTATACCTTGCCGATGGCGATTCAGCACGTTTCGTTCGCGATATTGCGATGCGTTACAATGTGGCAACTCTATCCCGTTTGACTGGATCGCATGATCCTTCGGCACGCCGAGCAGCAGCGCTGGCGCTAGGTATTTTAGGTGATCGCCGAGTGATCGAACCGATCGGTCGTTTACTAGCTGATTCCGACCGAGCTGTCCGTTTGATTGCTGACGATTCGTTAAAAGCCATTTGGTCTCGATCGACAACACCCTTTGGCCGCACGTTGCTCGACAGCATAGTGTCAAAGCTAGCGTCGGAAGATTACGAAGCAGCGTTTGAGGCAGCCGAGAAGCTGGTTCAGACACATCCGAATTTGCCCGAAGCATTTTGCCAACGCGCGTTGGCTCTTTATGCAATGGGCGAAACCGACGCAGCTATCGAAGATTGCCAGCGTGCGATTGACGTCAATCAATTCGAGTACATGGCATTCGTTGGGCTAGGCCAATGTTTCTTAGAATCAGAGCGCCCACGCAAGGCTCTGGAATACTTCCGTCAAGCGATATCGATTTATCCGGATCTTGAACCGGTACATTTGCAGATCCGCAAGCTGGAAGAATCTTTGCGAGAGATTATTTAATCTCGTTCCACGCGTCGCGGACGGATTGTTGAACCAGCTCAATTGGTTGCTCAGCATCAGCGACAAAGTACGTCGAACTTGCACGTGATAGCTGCTCGAGATAGCCAGTCCGCAGGCACTGAAAATAGTCCTTGCCACGTTTTTCTAGCCGATCTTGAACAGCTCCAATGCGAGATATGGCGGTATCAACACTTAAGTCAAAGACGACCGTCCAGTCAGGTCGAAGACCTCCAGTTGCTACTTGGCCGACTTGCCAAAGCGATTCCACGTATAATCCGCCGCCGTAGCCTTGATAGATGACGTTGGCCAGCAGATAACGATCACATAAAACGGTTTTTTGTTCTGCTAGGGCAGGGCGAATCTGTTCAGAAACTAGTTGTGACCGAGCGGCCATATACAAGAGCATCTCAGTCGTCATAGCTAACGGAATGTCCTCACGGTGCAGCAAGATCTCGCGGACGGATTCGCCAAGCTTTGTCGTACCAGGATCACGAAAGCAGACTACGTCGTGACCGGTCGATCGCAGGTAGTCGGCGAACAACGCGAGCTGTGTTGATTTCCCGGAACCGTCTATACCGTCGAAACTGATGAAGCGAGGTTTTACGTCACTCATGCTTCCATCGCTTTGCTCGCTGCCCAGACTGGCAATGCATCAGTCCATTGACGCTGCCTTCCATCAAATGGATGCGTCAGCTTAATTTCCAATGCGTGCAGACACATTACCGGATCGCCAACACCTGATGTAATATTGGCTGACAATTGTCGATCCTTTTTGTAAGCAACATCGTTAACGATTGGGAAACCGAGATGCCAAAGATGGCACCGAATTTGATTCGTTCGGCCAGTTATCGGATAAGCGTAAACCAGACTAGTCTCATCGTCGTAGCGTTCAATGACTTCAAACTCGGTTCTCGCCGGCAATCCATTGACGCTATCAACTCGTCTGATTCCGCCAGCTTCACAATCTCTGGCGATTGGAGCTTGGCATTCAAATCGATTCGCAGTCGGGTGTCCATGTACACGTGCAAGATATGTTTTAGAAACCTCTCCTTCCGCGAATTGCATCTGAAGCACTTTGGCAATGTTATATCGTTTCGCCAAAATCATCAGACCACTCGTGTTGGAGTCCAGACGATGCGCTAAGCGAATTTTTTCTGGCAAGTATGCTTGACCGACCAGATACTCAAGTGTGTTCCGGCAAAATCTACCGCTTGCGTGGGAAGCAAGTCCAGCTGGTTTTGAAACGACGATAATGCCCTCGTCATGATCGACGATTTGTATATTCGCACTAACCTCCGGCTCAACACAATCCAAGTGCAAGTGATCGATGCGTTCGCCTTCCCGCATCCTCAATTCCAGACTTAAAATTCGCTCCGAACCGAAGGGGCTGCGAAGCAAACCACTGGCAAGTTCGTGCTTCCAGTAATCTTTGTCGCATTGGGGAAAAATCGACTGCAAGCACTCCGATAACGACTTACCAGCCAAATGCCGCGGAATGTGGATTGGTCGAATGTTTGTGTAAGGAACGCTGCCGGGTAAGTTTTCTGCGAGTAAATCTAATTGACTTTGCTTCTTGGCAATGTCGGCTTGTTTCACTTCGAGGTCGGGTTTGTAACATGACGGGCAATGCTCGCCTGATTTGTATTTGGGTGAAGCGATCTCTTCTGATGTCAAGACTTTCTGACAGGCATAACAAAGAATTGCACCGGAGGGAGACAAATCAGGCTTGACCGTCACCCGATTATCAAAAACGAAACAGTCACCGCGATAGTGCTGGGCACCCACATCTTCGAAATATTTCAATATTCCGCCGTCTAGTTGATAGACTTCGCTGAAACCAGCCTGCTCCAAAAATGGACCAGCTTTTTCGCATCGTATGCCACCGGTGCAGAACATCACCATCGGCTTGTCACGACTTTCAGTAGGTAGCTCACCTACTCTTTCTGGAAACTCCCTAAAATGCTGGAGCGGTATTGAGACGGCATTGTCAAACGTACCAAGCTCGACTTCGTAAGTGTTGCGTGTATCAAGCAGCGTGATGTCACGACCTTCATCAATCCACCGCCGCAGTGTTTCAGGCGAGATTTTTCTGCCGCGTTGTTTGGCCGGTTGTACCGAATCTATACCAAAGGCGATTATTTCTTTTTTCAGTCGCACAAGCATCCGTGAAAATGGTTGCTCGTTGCTCCAACTTTCTTTTACCGCTAAATCTCCAAATCGATCGTCAAGTCGCAATCGGTCGAGAAAGGAATGAACCTCTTCCGGTTTGCCCGCCAGGAACATATTAATACCTTCGGTCGCCAACAAGATGGTGCCTTTAAGGTGGCATACGGCCGTCCAATCTTTTAACAGTTGACGCAGCGAAGAGGTATCATCGATTGCGACAAATTTATATGCCGCAATGTTTAGGATTTCTGCTGTCGCTTTGTCGGCGAGTTCTAAATCCGTCGATTGGGTGACCATGTTAGAGCGAATGTTAATTTGAGGATTTACGCATAGAGCCTATCCGAAAAGGGGTCTGCCCCTCTCCGTTCCTCCAAAGGGTCAGACCCCTTTTCGGACTGCTCTAATTCAAAATGATTTAGCGATCGATTTCAGCGATGACTTTTTCAGCCGCAGCGATCGTGCATTCAATGTCGTCGGAAGTGTGTTCGCGTGAAAAAAACAAAGCTTCAAATTGGCTGCATGGCATATAAACGCCCGCTCTGATCATACCCCAAAAATACGCGGCAAATCGCTTACGATCACTGGCATTAGCGGTTGGCCAGTCGATGACGGAACTGGGGTTAAAGAATAATGTCATCATGCTCCCCATACGTTGCATGACGTGCGGAATTCCTGATTTTTCGGCAGCGTCGGATAAACCTTCGGCTAATCGCGAGCCGAGCTTTTCGAGATATTCATATGGCGGATCATCTCGCAAAATTTCAAGCGTCGCAATGCCTGCCGCAGTCGCCAATGGATTACCGCTCAGCGTGCCAGCTTGATAGACTTTCCCGGCTGGCAGAACATTATTCATGATGTCGGCTCGACCACCGTAAACTGCTAGCGGCAGCCCTCCACCAACAATCTTCCCGAGCGTGGTCATATCAGGCTTTATGTTAAACAAGCTTTGTGCGCCACCATGTGCGACTCGAAAACCAGTCATGACTTCGTCAAAGATTAAAATCGCTCCGAATTGTGTCGTCAGCGAACGCAAGGCTTGTAAGAATGTTTCGGTCGGAATCACTGTTCCCATGTTCCCAACAATCGGCTCAAGGATCACGGCCGCGATCGAGTCTCCTTGCTGATCAAACAATGCATTAAGACCTTCGACGTCGTTATATTGCATCACAATCGTATCGCCCGATGTGCCCGCCGTTACACCAGGTGAGTCGGGGACTGATAATGTCGCAGCGGCCGAACCAGCGGCGACCAGTAAGCTATCAACGTGACCATGATAGCAGCCAGCGAATTTAACAATCTTGCTTCGACCGGTCGCACCGCGAGCAACTCGAATCGCACTCATCGTCGCTTCGGTGCCGCTATTTACCAAGCGAACTTTTTCCATACTGGGAACAGCTTCACGGATCAACTCTGCGAGCCGACTTTCCCGCAATGTTGGGGCCCCAAATGAAGTACCATCTTGAGCCGCTTTTGTAATCGCTTCGATGACTGGTGGATGGGCATGACCGAGAATCATCGGCCCCCAAGATCCGATGTAGTCAATGTACCGGTGACCGTCGATATCAAAAAGGTAAGCCCCTTTAGCCCGTTCGATAAACAGTGGCTCACCCCCGACGGCACCGAATGCACGAGCTGGCGAATTCACGCCACCTGGAATTAGTCCACAAGCCTGTTCGTAAGCAGCATGGGATTTGGGATATCCGCGGAGTAAGGCCGTTGGGCTGTTCATGGAGTCGGTCAGCTAGAATGCGTTAGGTACATAATTAGTTATCGCATGGTAGCAGGGATTCAATTGACTGACTATTGTCGAAGACCATCATCGACGCGTTAACTGCACCAAAAATCGCTGGATCTCTGCATGCGTTTTTGAACTGCACGAGACGACCAAGCGGCCGTCGAATATTTCGACAAGATCTTCGCCTAAATCCCATTCGCCGGGCACGAAAGTTTTGATCATCGTTTGCAGTTTTTCAATGCCCGAGGACGAAGCGATCTTTTTCGAAAAGTCTTCGAGGTTGTACGTTTTGATTACTTTTTCCGTGCCTGAATCGATCGTGGTAATCAAGATATATTCATCTTTGACAACGTAAGCCAAATCCAGCGGTTCGAGCACGAGACTCATTACATCGTTGTATGTGAGTTCTTTTGTGGTTAGGTTCACAGGGTCGTCTGGAGTTGAGATTCCGGACTCCATCGCAACAACGTCAAAGATCATTGGTATCCCCATTTTATCAGAGATTTGTGCGATCGCATGTCGAAGCGGAATGCCTGAAAAATCGGGCTTAAACTTTTCAGTCGCAATGACATATTCAATTTCGTCCTGTGATTCTAATTTTTGTATGATCTGCTGATGGAGTAAATTCTGCAGTTTCTGGCTGGCCGTAAAAACTGGTTCATCGGAAATCAAGTTGCTTCTTCCATGGTCTTTGTTTTCTCGCTGGTCAATGACCGTTGCTTGATCACCAAACGGATCGTCGGTCTGTGAATCGTCGGCCGTCGCCAATTCAATCGACTTACTTTCGTCCGATTTTTCGGCTTGACCGTAAGTCAACCCTAGGCCGATTGTCGCAATGGCTACCGCAAAAGATGCGGCCAACGCCAAAGCTTTTGAGTTTGTAATAAAAGTCATCGTAAGCTCGCTTTCGATAAGTTGTTGAAAAGTCTCAGGAAGAGGATTCGACGATTCTATTTGACGATGCTCGAGTCGCTTCTTTGTCGGGTCAATCAACCGGGGCGATTGTGCGGCGTGGCTAGCAAGCATTGTTTGCTCAAGCGATATCAGAACTGCCGTTACGCCGATTCCACGTGCGATTAGCCGACTGCGGAGCGTCGCGCGGGCTCTGCGAAATCGACCATCGAGGCGCTTAAGCTTAATTCCATCCGTTCCTTGATCGCTTGCAATGAATGCCCCAGCATGTAGCGTTGAATTATGACTTCGCGGAGCGTCGTCGGCAATCTTTGAATTTCACGATCCAACTGCTCAATTTCCAGGCTATGCACCCAGTCAGTCTTTCGAACCTTCTTGGATGGGTAAATTGCGTGTAGCTAAATCTCATAGTCAAGTTACGTTCCTGAAGCGTTTTGCTTCGAAGTCGACGCGTGGTTCTGAAGGCAACGCCGTAAAGCCAGGCTGACAACGACTCGGCCTTGCGCAACTTTTGAACGGATCGCGTTAGGACTAAAAATGTTATCTGGGATGCATCTTCAGCACCCGATTCGCGAACACTAAAACGATGGACAACGGATTGCACGAGACCTCCGTGCCGAACGACGATCTCTTGAAAGACATTGGGAGCGAAGCGTTTACAATAACTTAGAATTGGCTCGTTATCGCTGGCCGTCGTGAACCATGGGATTTCTAGATTCTTTGGCGAAACGACTGAGAGCTTGGCGGTCTTGTCCAATTTGTAGCGTTAATGAAAATTCGTTCAGTATTTTTGCCGGGAAATTTAGCAAAGTGCAATCACAAAGTCAGATTCGGAGCGTTGTGTTTAATTTTTTGGAATCCAGGAAACTTTCGAGTCGAGACCGCGACAACTGAAGAGCTTTACGAATCCAACAAAAAAATTGCCTGTATTGGGGTCCGAAAATGTCTGTATTGCTTCGCCGCGGGAGCTTGGGTCCTGAAGTCGTTCGTTTACAAACCATGTTGAACAAGGCAGTTTCACCCAAGCCGCCTTTGGTGCCGGATGGCGATTTCGGCAAGCTAACCGAAGCGGCAGTGATTGCTTATCAAAAAGCGCATCGGCTTGAGGTTGATGGAATCGTCGGCCCCAAAACTTGGGCTGCACTGAACGAAGCTGCTCGCAAACCTCCAGCGAACACTCCTGCCGGCAATGTTCCCGGTAATAGCACTTCAGCAGCCCCGCGTGATTTGGTCGACTCGGCGGTAGCAATCGCCCTAACGCAGCTCGGAGTTCGCGAAGAACCGCTGGGAAGTAATCGCGGAAAGAAAGTCGATGAATACAACACGACAGCGGCCGTTCCACCAGGAAGCTTTTGGTGCATGGCGTTTGTCTATTGGTGTTTCGTACAGGCTTCCGCCAAGAGCGGCAAACCAAATCCTATGCCGCGAACTGCTTATTGCCCGTTTTTGCATACTTGGGCTACCCAACATGGAAAACTGACATCTTCTCCGCAAGCTGGCGATATTTTCTTAGTCATGGATGGAAAAACTGCCTATCACACTGGACTGGTTGTCAGTGTCCAAGGCACCAACTTTAAAACGATCGAAGGCAATTCCAACGATAACGGCAGCCATGATGGCATCGGCGTATTTTCTATTACTCGCAACGCCGGTCGATGTCATTTTGTACGTCTGGCCGAAGCAGCTCATTTCCAGGGCGGTTCGATGGCACCAGCAGCGGGCTCGCAAAAAATCGCTTGGGGAGCCAAAGTCACTCAAGAATTCAAGACCAAGGTCATTGGAATTGCCAATCAGCTTGGCATTGACCCAAGTTACTTGATGGCTTGCATGGCGTTTGAGACCGGTGAAACGTTCAGCCCAAGCATCCGCAATGCCGCAGGAAGTGGCGCTACAGGATTGATACAATTTATGCCCGCTACCGCTCGTGGTCTTGGTACTTCAACCGAAGCACTTGCTGCTATGACCGCCGTTGCTCAACTGGATTATGTTAAGAAATATTTCCAGCCTTACAGTGGGCGTCTCAAGACGTTGGAAGACGTTTATATGACAATTTTGTATCCCGCCGCTGTTGGTAAAGATGCAAACTCTACGTTGTTCGCGGGCGGAACCAAAGCGTATCAGCAAAACGCTGGACTGGATAAAAACGGCGACAACCGCATTACCCCAGCGGAGGTTTCTGGAATCGTACGAGCCAAATATAACAAAGGGCTGACTGCAGCCAATTTTGGTTAGCTTTTCGAGCGAGTCTAATCAGGTACAATCGAGCTTGAACTGTTCCAATACGCTCGTTGAAAGCTTGGTCGACCGTGCAAAAAGTCAAAATCTTCAAAAGTATCGAGAGTGAGCTTCATCCAATGGAGGACGAGATAAACTCTTGGATCGCCAGTGGAAAATTCAAGGTCATCTCGATTGCCGGTA
>JBGSKY010000164.1:0-2051 GCA_041740995.1 Pirellulaceae bacterium | reverse complement strand
GGAAACCCAGAAAGTGAATTCACCTATGTACCTGAACAAACGGCCTAAAGCATTTTTCGTTTTAGTGGTTCGATGGCTGCTAGCCGATACTTCGGCGTCTTGGACTTACATTGAATGCGAACTTTTTGCGGTGGTGAATAGATACGCTGGAGTGCAAAGATGCGTGTACTCGCAGCGTTAGCCCAAGGTTTTAATGCTTATGGTGGTATAGCCCAGTCGTCCCAAGATTTTCTGCGCGCAATAGTCCGTTGCTATCCTGGATCTAAGGTCGAAGCTTTCACACGGAGCTCTGACACCAATTGCGCACACGCTGAAGAGGGGATCTTTCAACATGCGCCCTCGAAGGAACGTCTGAAGTTTGCAATTGAGATATTCAGATCTGCAATTTTAAACCAGTATGACCTGATTTACTGTGGGCACCTGTTCCTTGCGCCGCTTATTCAACCAATAGCAAGGTTGAAAGGAATACCATTCTATATCCATTTGCACGGTTTAGAACTAACTGCATCCACAACAGCGCCTCGACGAATGGCATTGCGAGCCGCAGACCGGTTGATCAGCGTGAGTCGCGATACAGCACGCATGGCTGCGGATTGCAGTGGAGTGTCGCAAGGCAATATCGTTCTTCTACCCAATCGCGTCCGCGACTTTTTTTGTTTGCCGAAGTCTCGCGCTGAAGCGCGCTCGCTTTTCGACTTAGACTCTCAACCTGTATTGTTAACCGTGGGCCGGATAGATTCAAAGCAGCGTCACAAAGGACATGAACGCATAATAGCAGCAATGCCCAGCTTGTTGGAGAAGTTTCCGGACATACTCTACTTAATCGCCGGAGCTGGCGATGATCTTGAGCGGCTCAGGAAAATAGCGGAAGCTCACGAAGTCGTTGACCGAGTTAAATTCCTTGGTCGAGTGTCAGATGAAATTCTTCCTCTTCTGTATGGTGCCGCAGATCTTTATGCGATGCCGTCGACGGGCGATGGGTTTGGAATTGCGTTCGTAGAGGCAATGGCGTGCGGCACCCCTGCGCTTGGCCTCGCTATAGGCGGCACTGTGGACGCTCTTTGTCCGGGCGAGCTTGGGCACGCGTGTGCCTCAGAATCTTTCGAGATGGAACTAGAGGTATGTTTGTCCCAAGCTCTTCGGTTGGACGCTAGTGGTCGTAGCAGGCTTTCCGTTTCTGTACGGAACAAATTCGGACAAGCCGCATTTGACTCAAAAGTACGGGCCCTTTTGGATCCTTTGGCAAACAGGCTCACTGATAACTCGTGAAGCTGGTGTTCATCACCGGAAATCATACTTCGTGCCAAAGTTCCTATCAGCGATACCCTTCAATCACGATTTCTCCCTGTCTAATAGGAATTGCGGGTTCACATGAGATCCAATCAATATTCGTCTTGGAAGAATTGGAACAACTACTTTCAGTATTCCACCGACGAGTCGCGCATTTTTGAACGAGAGTTTCGAGATCTAGTAATAGCGACCGGGACGCGTATTCTGGAAGTAGGATTTGGTGCGGGCGCTTTTCTCGCCTGGGCAGCGAATAAAGGAGCCGAAATTTCAGGGTCGGAGGTTGACGGCGCCGCTATTGACGCTGCACGGAAAGACGGAATCAGATTGTATGCACCAAACGAGCTGTCGTCCGGAAGCCACGCTGGCTACTTTGACATTGTGGTCGCACGGGATGTAATCGAGCATGTAAGACCGGACGAACTATCGACTTTCGTTCAAATGCTTTGTGAAGTTTGCAAGCCTGGCGGACATATACTTCTCAGATTTCCCAATTCGCAGAGCCCATTTGGGTTATCTCCTCAACATGGTGACTTTACGCATCTTTCTGCAATTTCCAAAGGAAAGCTTGAATTCATTTTTGATCAGTTTCCGCTAGAAATCGTTTCCTATCGCGCGGCGCCGATTCCGCTTGGATTGCACCCACTAAAGTTTCCGGTTCGATTGGTGAAGCGAATATTGCGGAGCGTTCTCGAAGCGTCAATTTCGTTCGCATACTCTTTCGGCACGCCCTTATCGTCAAATGTTGTCTTGGTTGCGCGCAA
>JBGSKY010000163.1:0-2169 GCA_041740995.1 Pirellulaceae bacterium | reverse complement strand
ACCAGCACACCGATGAAGATGTGCAATAATCAACGGATCGGCGGGAACTGTTCAGTGCACGCCGAAACTGAACCCGTCGCCGACCGCTGAACCGCACTGTTATCCGACTGAAGTGTTTCGACGTAAACTGAACTCCGCCTGAAACTCCAGGCGGAGAGGATTACCTTATGACAATTTGTCCCCATTGCAAAAAATCCGTCAAAGGTCACCTGGATGGTGAAAAAACGTTTCGTGAACTTAGCCGCAAACAGCAGCTAGCGGCGATCAAGCAAGCAAAAGCGAATCTAAAAAAGATGGAAGCAATTTACGCCTCGAACGCAACTCCCTCGCCTTAAACCTAAACATTCCTTGCTCAATCAAAATTGTTTTCTGGAGAAAAGCCAATGTCGACAGAGTGGTATGTTGCATGCAGTGGTGAACGGAATGGCCCATTTTCATCGACGGAACTGAAGTCGATGGCGCGTGATGGGCGAATTACGCATGCGGATCACGTCTGGAAGGAAGGCTTGTCGGACTGGGTGGGAGCCGCTTCCGTTACTGGTCTTTTCAGCGGGCCACCGCCAGTCCCGGTGGCGACTTCAAATGAACTCGACTTCTCAAACATCCCTTCATTTGCATCCGGACCGCTTGCTCCTTCACATACTGAATCAACTCTTCACCCCGAAGTTCAGCGTTTTCTTGACCGTTGCGATACTATTCAGCTCAAGCAGGAGTTCGATTATTTTTACGAATATGACCGTGTTTCCGGCACTTCTTTAGGTGGCGGTAGTCCCTACGACCTTGGGATGAAATTGCTTGGTATCGCAATCCTCTGTTTCTTAGCTGGCGGATTTTTTGGTGAAATTCTTTTTGCTATTGGTGCAATACTCTTCTTCGTTTCCATAGGTGTAATGGCTTTGGCTTTAATCCTTCCTCATAAGGAATCTTACGGCGTTCGCACGTTTGAAATCGTATTTAATGGAAATCGAAAATCGTGGCGATCTAACGACGAGCGATTTTGGCAACCAGTCCGAAAGTTTTTCAAGGCATAAACACTTCCCGTCGGGTCCGCCAACTTCATATCCAAGACGTCGGATAACCAAATGGTCGCTTTACGCTTGCTTGTCAAGCGTTTGTTTGGGAACTGGCGGCAAGCGATAGACGACGGCGGACAGCATCGAGTGACCGCGGGAAAGCTGGTAGTTTGAACAATAGATAGGTGAGGTACAATTTCTGCGCGCGGTCGGTCGAAGATTTGCTTAATCGCCAAGCTTACGACCAAGCCACTCAACGTGGCAAACACCAAGAACCACATCATCCGCCTCTTTCCGTCGATCCATAGATAACCTTCAATAATCATGGTATACAGTGTCAACGTAGGAAGCCTATCCAGCGAACGCCATGATGGCTTCAGATGACTGAACAAGAACTACTGCAAGATTGCCTCGGGCGGCTCAATCAGTCCTCGATCGACTAAATTCTCGTTGGTTCGATGGCCAGCAACTACTGGGGCATCCCACAATCGACTCACGACATCGACTTCGTGATCGAATTTGACGAATCCGATGTCGATGCAATCGTTATCGTAGGCGTTACCCGACTGAGAAATTCACACCACGAATCCATCGCTTTCCTTGAATGTCCGATTCACTCTAACGCATTGCCTAACGCTCGTGCTGGTTGCAGCACTCGCGATGGGCTTGCTAACAAATCACTTACAGCACAAACGACAGGTCCGGACTCTTCGCGAGGCAATTGGTAACTCACGCTCGACTTTGCACACGATCGAATATGGTGTGGCGAATCTCCGACTACTCGAACTGAACCCTGCGGTTTGGGAGGACCGCGATTGCTCACGGTTCTTAATGCACGAACTCGCTTTCTCGATTCTCAACCACTGGCGTGACCAAGACGCAATTGACGATGCGGTTGGGACGCCCGGATATGCGCTCGAATTCGCTAGAAATGCCATCTCTTTTTTTGAGTGCAAATCAGCAGCCGACTTCGTTAAACTTACCAAGTCTGACTTGTGGGTTTACCCTGACGATGGTTTGCGCCATTCGGTCTACGAACTTTCGGACCCCGACCTTGTATCATTTGACGAATTCATCCGCACTGCATCGACTTCGGAAGCCCGAGATGGCGGGTAACTATGGGTTGTTTCGGAGCCGGGCTTGCGGGCGTTTTCCA
>JBGSKY010000162.1:0-15648 GCA_041740995.1 Pirellulaceae bacterium | reverse complement strand
CACCGCAGTCAATTTAAATTACACCGCGACGTCATCGATTATCAACAAATGCAACGAAGCGGCCAAGGTTACCCACGTCGTTACGTCCAAACGATTGATGGACAAATTCGCGTTTGATTTACAAGCCGAACTCGTATTTTTAGAAGACATCAAGAACGAGATAACTTGGAAGGATAAAGCGTTGGGATTCCTTGACGCAAAACTTCGATCCGCGTCCGCCGTTACTCGACCGCTGACCGGCCGATCGCGGAGCAAAGACGATCCGCTGACGATTATTTTTACAAGCGGTTCAACCGGAGATCCGAAAGGCGTGGTGCTGACAAACAACAACATCGCAGCCAACATCAATTCATTTGACTCCGTTTTGACTCTGACCGAAAAAGACACGATTATCGGCATTTTGCCGTTTTTTCACTCGTTCGGATTCACCATCACATTGTGGGCACCGATGATTTTAAAGCTGGCCGCCGCCTATCATCACAACCCGCTCGATGCGAAACAAATCGGCAAGCTGACTGAGCAGTTAAAGGCGACGATTTTGTTAGCCACTCCGACGTTTTTACGGACGTTTCTGCGACGGGTCGAACCTGACCAATTCAAATCATTAGAGGTCGTTGTTGTCGGTGCCGAGAAATTGCCTCAGTCGCTGTCGAATGCTTTCGAAGAACGATTCGCAGTTAGACCAGTCGAAGGCTATGGCATGACGGAGATGGGGCCGCTCGTGTCGGTGAACATTCCGCCATCGAGAAATCGAAGCCCCGATAAGCAGTCTGGTTTGCGCGAAGGCTCAGTCGGACGACCGCTAACAGGCGTCGAAACCAAAGTCCTCTCGATCGAGGATTCCAAGCCACTTGGCGTTAATGAAGATGGAATGTTATACGTTCGAGGCCCAGGCTTGATGCAAGGTTATCTGAACAAGCAAGATTTGACCAATCAAGCGATGCAGGACGGTTGGTATCGAACTGGTGACGTAGGCCATATCGACGCCGATGGATTCGTCTTCATAACTGGTCGCCAAAGCCGCTTTTCAAAAATTGGCGGCGAAATGGTTCCTCACGTTCTGGTCGAAGAATCAATTCACGCGATCATTGGCGAAACCAATTCCGCTGGTGGGATTTCTGCTGTAGTCACTGCGGTTCCGGACGAAAAACGCGGCGAGCGACTTATTGTTCTGCATGGCGAACTAGATCGGCCGGCTTGCGATATCGTAACGCAACTTAACACGACGACGCTGCCTAAGTTGTACTTGCCTTGCGCGGACGATTTCTTTCAGGTAGACAGCATTCCTACTCTAGGCACAGGCAAACTCGACCTAAAAGCAATCTGCGAGCTGGCTAGCCAAAAGGTTAACGAAACAAGCTCGACAAGCTCGTAATGCGTGGCCGAGACGGGTAGTGAAAACTTGGCGAGCATCCCTTTGTTCAGCTCAACATTCTGGAAACAATCAAGACTGATTGAAGATCGACCGACGATAAGTGTGAAGGGCAAGCGGTCATCGATGTGCGGATGTTCACAGATCGTCGCTTGGCAGCGGCAATGCTAGCCAATCAAGGTTTCAATGATGGAACGCAAAAAATTCTGGAACAGCCTGCTACAAATCGAGATTCCAATCTCCGTCACACTCGCCTCCAAATTGATCCCGTCCGAACAAGTTCTCAAGCTCGTTCCGGGCGTGATGATCCATTTCGAAAAACCCTACGACGCGCCGCTGAATCTTGAAGTCGACGATCAGATTATCGCGACCGGTGACGTGGTGAAGGTCGGCGACAAATTTGGGCTGAAAATCGTCGCAATCGAGCAGCGGGACGAACGGTGGGTCTGCTTGGTCGACAGCGAGGCGGCAAAGCCAGCTAAATCGCCCGCAAGTGCTAGCGAGACACCCGCCGCCGCCCGATAATTTTGGGGCCACTGATGCAAGCTTGCTCTGCAATCGAGTTTTCGCTACCGTGCAGCGACGAATGTTCGATCGCAAAATTGCTGTCGAACGATGGAAAAAGCTTCAGGCTTGTCATCAAAGTGCCGCCAACCGGCTAGACGCCACCCCTTCATGTCTTCTGGGCGCGATCTAGCGATCACTAAAATGCTGCAACCGAAAACTAATTCGACAGTCCACGTCCAGCACGGTCAGCAAATTGCGCGGGCGATTGAGGTCATGCAACAGGAAGCTTCTGCCATCGCCAAGACTGCGGAACTAGTCGACGCCGAATTCTGTCGAGCAGTCGATATGCTTTCCCAAATGCGTGGGGCATTGCTGATTACTGGCATGGGTAAAGCTGGCTTGATAGGCAAGAAGCTTGCTGCAACGTTCGCTTCGACCGGTACGCCGGCACATTTTGTACATCCATCGGAAGCGTTCCATGGTGACCTCGGAAAGTTCGGCCAGCACGACGTCGTGATCGCGCTCTCCAACAGCGGCGAGACCGAAGAAGTTGTGCGACTGGCCTCTGTACTCGAAACTCGAATCGCGGGTTTGATCACTCTGACAAGTTGTCCGCAGAGTTCATTGGCGCAATCGTCCGATGTTGTTCTGGCGATTGCGAGCGGTCCAGAGGCTTGCGCTTGGAATCTTGCCCCAACGTGTTCAACGACGGCTATGCTTGCCTGTGGCGATGCGTTGGCGATTGTCGTCAGCGAAACTCGCGGCTTCACTGCGGCAGATTTTGCGATGCATCATCCAGGCGGTTCGTTAGGCTTGAAATTGATGCACGCCAGTCAAGCGATGCGTCCGCTAGATCAGTGCCGGATGGCACAAGAGTCTTCGCTGTTGCGAGAAATCCTCGTCACCAGTTCTATCACCGGTCGCCGTTCTGGAGCGATTATGCTGACCGATACGAACGGTACGCTGACAGGGATTTTTACCGATAGCGATCTAGCACGATTGCTTGAGCGAAAACTTGACCAACAGCTCGATCGTCCCGTTGCGGAGGTCATGACCACAAAATTTACGGCTATCGACCAGGACGCAAAGATGCAGGATGCCGTGGAGTTGCTTGCCGATCGAAAGATCAGTGAGTTGCCCGTCATTGACGCCGACGATCGGCCGGTCGGGATGCTCGATGTGACTGACGTTATTGCCCTTGTCTCGCCAGCCTTACGTCAGCAGTTGGCTCAAGTCGGAAATAGTTCAGTGAAATTGCTGCCAAAAGGTGGAAAGCCATCGATACGAATATTTCGCTAGCTGGAATGATCTAGGAAATGGCCTAAAACTTTAACGGAAGTTGCGCGGTGCTCGGATGCACGATGACGCCGAAGAGCTGCCTGTCCGAACAAAGATGCATGGCAGCAATTCGCCAACGCTGTACCAAAAGTATGCGTCGACACTGCAAATAGCGATTGGTTCCTGGCTGATTATTTCGACAGTGTATGGCTTTGATGGAGCGAGCAATTCATTTGCTGGTCAAATTGCAAGCGTATCCCCGCAGAACTCAAATGTTGGCTCCGAGCGATCAGACGAAGCGTTGCGGAGCGAAGAGCATGCAGGGCCAAACCTCGATTTTTCAAATCACAATCTTCCAGCGATTACATACGATGCGGCTGAGTATCCGCAGATTGGAATTCCGTTACCGGACTCGATGCCGGAATTGATCATCGAGCCGTTTGACGCTGTTGAGCTCCCGTGGAGCTTTGACGTCGCGACGTTTGATGCCCAAAACTCGATCGAAGTGAGTGCCGGACTTGCTGACGAAAAATCCAACGATTCTTTGCTCGATCGATTGCTCCAAGACCAGAAGAACTATTACTCAGCCGAGTCGCTATCGTTGCTTTGCGGTGGATTAATTGTCGGGGCTTCGATGGCCAATACTTCGATCGATGAATCGATTCATCGGCACTTTCAAAGCAGTATTCGCAACGCAAATTCGGATGACTGGTTTGAATCGTTGCATGCGAGCAAGGAGCTTGGCAATGGCAAGTATACGTTACCGATTTTTGCCGGCGCATGGGCTCTTGGGAAGCTTGCTCCGGATAATCGCTTTGTTGAGAATACCGGAACCTGGGGCGAGCGATCGATGCGTGGCTTTTTGGTCGGCGCACCTCCGCTGGTTCTGATGCAGCATTTGACCGGTGGCTCGCGACCAGGCGAAACCAACGAGTCTTCCGAGTGGCATCCGCTGCGTGACAACAATGGAATCAGCGGTCACAGCTTCATGGGCGCCTTGCCATTTATTACCGCTGCGAAAATGACCGAACGTCGCGGGCTGAAGACGCTCTACTATGCCGCTTCGACAATCGAGCCATTATCGCGGATGAACGACAACGCTCACTATCCATCCCAAGTCGTCTTGGGATGGTGGATGGCCTATCTGGCAGCATCTGCTGTCGATGCGACCGACAACCCGAACGCAAAGTGGCGTTTCTATCCGTTTTCAACCGGAACGAATTCTGGCGTGCTAGCTGAGTATAAGTACTGATTTTACGATACAGAAAGTCAACGTCATTCTGGCAATGCAACTTGGCTTGGATGCATCAAGTAGGCAAACAAATCGCGGATCTCATCGTTAGAAAGGTTGTCCATCAAACCATCTGGCATCGGAGAAAGCTGCGTCTGTTTGACTTCTTCGATATCCTCTTTGGCGAGTGTAAGCAGTTCGGTTTGCGTTTGCAGAGTCAGCGTCTTTTCGTTGCTTGAAACAATCAAGCCGTTAAGCACACGGTCGTCGCCCGTCAAAATGATCGACATCCGATAATCCTTGCTGACAACTGCGCTTGGGTCGAGAATGTTTTCGAGTAGGTAGTCGATATTATTGCGATTAGCGCCGGTTAATTCTGGCCCAATCTTCTCGCCCTCGCCAAACAATCGATGGCACTTCATGCAAGTTTTGCTAAATAGCATTCGGCCGTTGGACTTGTCAGCCGCCGCCAGGACTTCTGTGCTTAATTGCGCTTTTAGGAGTTCAATCTTGGCAATCTTCTCTGCACTCGAATCGCGAACGTCGCCCCACAATTCAGACATCTGGTTTGAAAGCTGTTCATCGCCGAGCGAGCGAAGCTGGCGGACATCGAATGCAGTTAAGTCAGCAAGTGGGATTTTGTTTTCTTTCAAAGCATCGATTAGCGCGTTTGCGAAGGTGACTCGCGAGCAGAGCAGGGCGATGACTTGCGGTCGATCTGGTCCCCGAAACTTACGATAGTTCTGAACTAGCTTTTCACCTATCTCACGCGAATTTGCGCTCGCTAGGCCACGCGCGGCCACGACGTTAAGTCGCGCGTCGCCGATCAAAGACAAACAAATGTCGTCGATGCTTTCCGCCTTATTGACAACCATGCTTTCCAGCGCGGAGCGACGCAAGTTGATCTCGGCGTTGTCGTCTAACACGATCGCTCGCAGCTCCTGCATTGCTCTTCCATCGCCAAAAACAACGCTGAGGTTTCTGATCGATTGCTGCAAGGCTTGATCGGACGTGGTTTGAACTTTTTGTCCCAGCAGCTCCCAATTCGAAGGTTGCGGTGCTTTGCGCCAGCCTTTCAAACCATCTTCAATCCCAGCCATCAGATTCGTTTGAAACGCTGAATCATCGGATTTGATGGTTGCAGCGACCAATATCTCAATCGGCATTCCGTTCTGTTCGATACTCTCGGACAGTCGGCGGGCTATCAAACGCTGCGTCTTTGGCCACTTGCATTGGATCGCTAGTTCAGCCAGACCGATCGGATCCGATTCGGCTACCGGAATCAAGGCGTACCAAACCAGAAGCGGCAGATTATGATCCTCAGCATCTTCACTGTGTCCGACCAACGCTTGTGCGAGTGTCAATCGATCGGCGACCGGTAATCGCTGTAGAGTTGACGCCAGTGTCAGTCGAACAAGCGGACTGGTCTCGGATTTCGCCAGTTCAACCAAAGCTGGCAGCAACGCAGCGGACTCCTGTGCAACGGCTTGTTCTTGGGCCGGTGAAAGTGTCCGTGGACCGTAGCAGTCATCGATTGGCCAAAAGTCGGTCAAGTATTTCACGGCGGTGGAGCGGATGTATTCGTTTTTGTTGTCGAGCAAGTGAAGCAAAAAATTTTGTTCGTCGCCTGACATTGCATGGAGGGTTGAAAGGGCTCGCAAAGAATACGATTCCGCTTCTTCTGCGCTGATTTCTCTCGCCGGTTCCGTTTCGCGGGCTTCAGCCGCACATCGACAGATCGCGATATGCAATTCACGAACTAAATTTTCGACATCAAGCGACCCAAGCGTTTTTCGGTTCGTCAACACAATACGAGCTTGACGCGTCAGCCATTCATTCTTGGCAAAATGAAGTAGCAATAGATCTGAGTCTAAAGCTTTGTCCCAATCGACGAGTGCCGAAAAATTCGTTTGATTGTCGAGAAAGCTGACTTTAAAGACGCGGCCGCTGGTGCGATGAACGCCGGTGTGGTCGTGGCACTCGCCGGTATCGCTCCAATCGATCACGTAAACTGCTCCATCGGGACCGTAGCTAAGGTCCATACCGCGAAAAAACGGATCACTGGCCAGCAGCATATCGTCCCCGTGTTTGGCAATATAACCACTCCCGACTCGTTCCAATATTTCTTGATTGGCCCGTCGACCGTGAAAATTCAGCGTAAGCAATCGATCGCGATATTCGTCCGGCCAATTGTCTCCTAAATAAACCATCGCACCGCAGTGCGCGTGACCTCCACCAAGCGAATTGGCGGCGCCGTCGCGCGACGCAGTCCAACTTTGACCGGTGTCAAAATGCCAATGGTCCGCGTGCATGTCAATCAACTCGTAAGTTCGATGATTGGGGTCGAGCGTGAAAGGCCGAACAAAGTGGGCCCCTGGTATCATCTGCCAAAGGTGACCATTGACAGTGTTAACAAAGAACGCTTCGCCCTTTGAGTTCCAGTCCATGCCCCACGGGTTCGTTGTGCCATGACAAAGTACGTCGAGCATCTTTCGCTGTGGGTGATACCGCCAAATGCCACCCTCCAGCGCAACACGTTGTTCTTCAGGCCAGCCGGGCAATCCAATCTTTCCTGGACACGATCCACCGCAACGACCGTACAACCAACCGTCCGGTCCCCATCGCAAACCGTTGGCAAAGTTATGGTAGTTCTCTTTGGCGACTTCAAAACCTTGCACGACAACTTCCGCTGGACCGTCTGGCACGTCGTC
This sequence comes from Pirellulaceae bacterium, assembly GCA_041740995.1. Taxonomy (GTDB): domain Bacteria; phylum Planctomycetota; class Planctomycetia; order Pirellulales; family Pirellulaceae; genus JBGSKY01. The sequence continues at coordinate 8,549 of JBGSKY010000162.1, read as the reverse complement.
ATGATTCGCATCGGGAATGAACAGCAGATTCGGCGGACACATCAACCAAACGCCGCCATGTCCGACTTCGACACTTGTCAGCATTTGAACTTCGTCAGTGAAGACCTTTCGCTTGTCAGCTTTTCCATCGCCGTTGCTGTCTTCTAAAATGATGACACGGTCGCGGAGATTTAAATCAAAACGCTGTGAGCGTTCGGCGTAGGTATAGTTCTCTGCGATCCACATTCGACCTCTGGGATCCCAGGCCATCGCAATTGGATTTTGCACGTCGGGTTCCGACGCAAATAAATCGACCTTGAAGCCTGTCGGAACATCGAGACTTGCCGCCGCATCGATGGCTGACATCGGCACCGCGTCGCGGTCTTGTTCGCTGTTGTAGGGTTCCGGAAAGTCGGCGCCCCAACAACCGCTGACTGCGGCTAAAAACCATAAACTTAGGGCAAAGCGACTAATTGTCGCAAAATGCAGCACTAGCCGCAGACGGGGAGCAAATTTTGGAGAACTCATGAACCATCGACTGGCAGACATGCTGATGCCTTGATATGTAAGGCGAGAGAATAATCGAGCGTAACCGACTAATATACCGCATTGGCAGTCTGATCGCAAAAAATTCTCCAACAGTTCGCGAGCTATGTCAGTGTTCGGCAGTCGCCGTTTCGCTCATCGTCTCCAAGTGCATTAGTTGTTTAAAAACCGGCGACACGGCTACCACAGCCACGCCAGCAATTACTGCTATCCAACCGACTGTTGTATAAACCGAGGTCACCGCATCGGCCGCCAAATCTTCACCGCCGCCGGTTGCACCGGCAATCAAACCTGCGGCAAAATTACCTAACGCGGAGGCAAAGAACCACGTCCCCATGATCAATCCGACCATGTGTGGTAATGCAAGTTTGGTCATTGCTGATAAACCGACCGGCGACAAACAAAGCTCACCGGTTGTATGCAACAAGTAGATCGCAAAAATATAAATGACCGGCGTTTTTCCAGCCCCAGCCGCTGTTGCGCCAGCGACAAGAATCAGGAACCCAATTCCTAGCTGGATCATCGCGATTCCAAATTTTGCTGGGGTCGAAGGTTCCAATTTCTTTTTCGCAAGTGCCGTCCATAACCATGCAAAGACCGGGGCGAGCAACACGATATAGATCGCATTGATCGATTGAAAAGTCGACGCAGGAACGACAGCGCCCAGGAACGATCGATCGACTCGTTGATCGGTAAACACATTCAGTGACGAACCGGCCTGTTCAAACAGAGCCCAAAAGAGAATTGAACCGAGCATTAAAAAAAGTGCCACAAAAATGCGATCTCGATCATGCGGCTTCAATGTTGCAAAAGAGATGTACGCGACATAAATCGCGAGTGCCAAGCCGGAAATGCCCAGAAGCCAACCCACTACGCTTTGATATTGAATTAACTGCCAAACCAAAATTACGCCTAAAACGCCGCCGATATAGATCGCCCACTCATTGGTGATTCCAAACGGTTTGTCAATTAGCGCCTGGGGCGTCTTTGTTTCTCCTCGCCCCATCAGAAGTGGTTTACCGAGCACAAAGACGATCAGCCCAAAGACCATTCCAATGCCTGCCGCCCCGAAGCCGTAGCGCCAGCCGTACACTTCACCCAAGTAGCCCGCGATGATCGCGCCCAGTGCAGCGCCGAGATTGATGCCCATGTAAAAAATAGTGAACGCGGGATCTTTGCGTTTGTCATCGCGAGAATACAACTCGCCAACGATCGACGAGATATTCGCTTTGAGAAAACCGGAACCAACGATTATGAAACTCAGCGCAAGATAAAAAAAGTTCAACGCAAAAGTGTCTTTGCCGCCTTCGCCTTCAAAGGCCATCAAGAAGTGTCCGGCCGTCAGCAGCGTCGCGCCGTAAAGTACCGCTTTACGTGGCCCAAGAAAATGATCAGCCAGCCAACCGCCGACCACTGGCGTAATATAAACCAACGAAGTGTAGGCGCCGTAAATGATGTACGCTTCAGTCTTCTCAAAGAGAAAATGCTGAATGAGATACAACGTCAGCAGCGCTCTCATGCCATAGTAAGAAAATCGTTCCCACATCTCGGCAAAGAACAACACAAACAATCCGATCGGATGTCCCAAAAACGTTCGTCCTTCGACGGTCGACGCTGACGCTGAAGCTGACGCCGCCTCGGTCGCTGGGTCGATATTTGAAGCGGAATACGGATCGGTGTTTTCCATGAAAATCTCTTTGTGTCTGGCGAAGAAAATCTCGTTCGGTTTCGCGGTTTGTTCGTTTCCGCATCGGTCGCCAGACAATATAAAGCTTTTTACCACTCGCTGGCTATCTTAGTTCTCGTTTGACAATACCAAGAATTCAATCCAACAATTTTCCTACCCCTAATCTTCCTACCGCGGTCAAATTGCTCGTCCCTTTGGACGACGGGTCATAAAAAAGCAGGTCGGAAGATTAAGGGTAGGAAAATTAAGAGCGTTTACAGTGCGACCTCCCGCTCGAGCGGTTCAGTCCCTATAATCCCCCCTCTTTAACGGTGTGACTGAGCGAGCAAACACGAATGCCGTAAGATCCGATCGATTGGACAGAGCGACTTTTAAGGAGGATGTGAATGATTGGCGGACGAGGCAATTCGGATGATGAAGGCGCTAAATCGGGCAACGGTCCCAAGAAGCGTCGCAGCAAGACTGCGGACAGCCAGAAAAGCCTTTTCACTGACGAAGCAGTCGTCCGAAGCGTTATCGGCGTGTCGCTGCGGGATGCCGCTCAGTCGCGCTATCTGAATTATTCGCTGTCGGTCATCACCAGTCGCGCGCTGCCCGATGTTCGTGACGGACTGAAACCTGTCCAACGCCGAATTCTTTACACGATGGACCAACAAGGGCTGACCTTTAATGTCAAGCACCGAAAATGTGCCAAGGTTGTTGGCGACGTGATGGGTAATTATCACCCACACGGCGATACGGCGATTTATGACGCACTCGTCCGAATGGCTCAGTCGTTTTCGTACCGTATGCCGTTGGTAGATGGCAGTGGCAATTTCGGCTCGATCGACGGTGATAACGCCGCGGCGATGCGATACACCGAATGCCGATTGGCAGCCGTCGCGGGCGAAGTGCTGGCCGATATGAGCACTGCGACAGTGGCCTTCAAAGCCAACTACGATGGCAGCCGCCAAGAACCAGTTGTCCTGCCAAGTCGTTTGCCGAACTTGCTGGTCAATGGTGCCACTGGGATCGCGGTTGGCATGGCGACGAACATTCCGCCACACAACTTGGGCGAAGTCTGCCGAGCGCTGCTCAAGCTGCTCAAAGATCCCGAAATCAAAGACTATCAGTTGGTGGCCAACGATGCGATTATCGGCCCCGATTTTCCGACTGGCGGTCTAATCATCAACACCAAAGACGAGCTGCGCGAAATCTATCGCACGGGCCAAGGTGCAATCAAGTTGCGTGGCACAACGCAGATGGGTGAGAAGACGAAGGCGGGGAAACTGCTGCACATCACGTCGATTCCATATATGGTCATCAAAGCGCAATTGGTCGAGCGAATTGCCGAGCTGATTGTCAGCGGTAAGATGCCGCTGATCACCGATGTCCGCGATGTTTCCACTGATGATATACGAATCGACGTGACGCTTCGAGAGGATGCCGATGAAGCCAAAGTGCTAGCCTACCTGCACAAAAATACGCCGCTGCAAACCAACTTCAACGTCAACATGACCTGTTTGGTTCCCCGCGAGAATCCAGAAGTCGGCGCGCCCGAACGACTTGGCTTGAAAGAAATCTTGTGGCACTTTTTGCACTTCCGTTTGCAAGTTGTTACCGCGCGACTTGAAAACGAACTGAACGGACTCAATCGACGAATTCACATCCTCGAAGGCTTCGTGCTGGTCTTTGATGCGCTGGACGAAATCATCAAAATCATTCGTGCCTCCGACGGCAAATCCGACGCGGCTGAAAAAATAATGAAACGTTTTCCGGCTGCCAAAGGTGGCTTGGATGCCGAACAAACCGACGCGATTTTAGAGCTGAAACTTTACCGGCTCGCGAAACTGGAAATCAACGTCATTCAAGGCGAATTGGAACAAAAGCTTGCCCGCGCAAGAGCAATCCAAAAATTACTCGACGAAAAAACTGACGATACGAATAAGTCTGGTCGTTGGGCAATCGTTCGCGGAGAAATTGAAAACTTGATTACGACCTATGCGAAAACAAAAGAAGGCGCCCGCCGGACCGAAATCGCGACTGTTGAAGCCGAAGTTGAGTACACGGCTGAAGACTTTATCTTGGCCGAAGATTGCAACGTCTTAATCAGCACCGATGGTTGGGTAAAACGACAACGCCAAATCGCTGACCCGAGCAAATCGCGAATGCGCGAAGGCGACGAAGTGCTGACGTGCGTTGCGGCTTCAACGCGAGCCACAATCGGATTCTTTTCTTCCTTCGGCGTTTGTTATACGACCCGAGCGATCGAAATCCCACAATCAAGCGGTTACGGCGAACCGATTCAAAAGCTTTTTAAAATGAAAGACGGCGAGCGAATTATCGCCGCAATTTCTTTCGATGAACGGTTTGTCGGCAACATCGCCGAGAACGAAAAAAATCCGGAGTATTGTCCAGAAGTCCACGCTCTGGCGGCAACTACAAACGGCTTTGCAATGCGATTTGGGCTGCCATCTTTCGTCGAAGTCTCAACGCGCAGTGGTCGTCGTTTCGCTCGCGTCGCTCCAGGCCATGAGGTTGTCGATGTGTTCACGATCAATGGCCACGAAACGATCCTTGCTGCGACTGCGGAATGTCGAGCGATCGTTTGTCCTGCGGTCGAAGTCAATTATTTATCTGGCGCTGGGAAAGGCGTGACGCTGATCAAGCTGTCCAAGACCGATCGCTTGTTGGGCTTCAAGCCTTCGACGGGCGATCGTGATTTGCTGCTTGTCGAAACCAATCGTGGAGCGAAGAAAACAATCTCGACTGCCAAGTATCGAACGACCAGCCGCGGCGGTCGGGGGATCGAAATGCAGAAGAATGGTCGACTCGCAAGAATCGTTCAACGCGGCGCAAATGCACCTGATGTCACGGAAGATGAAGAATAAACATGAGCACTGTCAGTAAGTCATATACCGCTTCGGACATCGTTGCACTGGAAGGACTTGATCCAGTTCGTAAGCGGCCTGGGATGTACATCGGCGGTGTCGGCATGTCAGGCCTGCATCACCTGGTCTGGGAAATCGTCGACAATAGCGTTGATGAAGCGATGAATGGTCACGCTTCGGAAATCGTCGTTCAATTACACAAGGACGGTCGCACAATTACCGTCAGCGATAACGGTCGCGGGATTCCCATCGACAAGCATCCTAAGACGAAAAAGTGTGCCCTGGAAATGGTGCTGACGATTTTGCATGCCGGTGGAAAGTTCGAAGGCAAGAACTACAAGACCTCCGGCGGTCTACACGGTGTCGGCGCATCGGCTGTCAATGCGCTCTCAAAGCATCTCGAAGCGATCGTTCGCCGCGACGGTTCGCAATACAAGATGACGTTTTCTCAGGGCAAACCGACGTCGGATTTAATCAAACTGCCTGGAAATATTCGCGGTACTGGCACAACGATCACGTTCACGCCGGACCCAACCATCTTTCCAAAGACCGACTTCGACGCAGAAACAATTCGTCAGCGACTCGAGATTACCAGCTTTCTGCATCGCGGCGTAAAGGTCACTTTTGATGACCAAACCAGTGGCAATAAGGTCACTTACTTCCATGAAAACGGCATCGTCGATTATCTCGGCAAAGTAATCGTCCAGCGTGCGACGATCCCGATTCACGAGCAAGTCTTTACGCTGCAAAAAGACGGCGCAGAGCGGATCGAAATCGCAATGCAATGGACTGAATCGACAGACGAACATGTCCGCTCTTATGTCAACGGCATTCCAACGCCAAGCGGTGGAACACACGAAAATGGGTTCCGTAGCGGGCTGGGTAAAGCGATTCGGAACTACATTGAAACACACAATTTGACGCCACGCGGTGTCAAATTTTTGCCCGAAGATATCCGCGAAGGTTTGGTTGCGATCGTCAGCGTCTTTATCGGTGAACCACAATTCCAAGGCCAAACCAAAGACCGCTTGAATAACCCGGAAATGCAATCGGTGCTCGATTCCGCCATTCGCCCAGCACTCGAACAGTGGCTCAACAGCAACCGCACGGTCTCAGAGACGATTGTCGCCCGCGTTGTCGCCGCCGCGCGCGCTAGAGCTGCTTCTCGGGCCGCTTCCGATGAAGTCTTTCGCAAGACCAGCAATGCGCGAGGGACGATGTTGCCCGGTAAGCTCAGCGATTGCTTGTCAGCTGGCCGAGGCGATTCGGAAATTTTTATCGTCGAAGGCGATTCAGCCGGTGGAACTGCAAAACAAGGTCGTGATCGAAATCATCAAGCGATCTTGCCGCTGCGAGGAAAGGTCCTGAATACTGAAAGCGTGGCGTTGTCAAAGGTCTTAGAGAACAAAGAAATCCAAGACTTAGTGACGGCGCTTGGATGCGGCATTGGAAAGAATCTAGACTTGTCCAAGCTGCGTTATGATCGCGTCATTCTGCTCGCCGACGCTGATTCCGATGGACATCACATCACAACGTTACTGCTGACTTTTTTCTATCGCCACATGTTGACGCTGATTAACGCTGGGCGGGTCTTTATTGCCATGCCGCCGCTCTATCGCATCGATATCGGCAAAGAACGTTTCTGGGCAGCCGATGAATTAGAACGCGATCGAATCATCTCAGAACATCGAGGTCGAGCGATTCCGGAAATTATGCGCTTCAAGGGTCTCGGCGAAATGATGCAAAAGGATCTTTGGGACACTACTTTGAATCCCGCGACGCGGCGATTGATTAAGATCGAAATTGACGATCATCTCGAAACCGATCGAATCATGAGCGACCTGATGGGTAAAGACGCCTCGGCTCGGTTTCGATTCATCATGGACCGCGCTGACCAAGCGGACGACATCGATATTTAAGTTTCCAAATCTTTAGGAGCTAGCCAATATGTCACTCTGTCACCGCTTGTTCAATAGTCCGGCTGGCCAGTTGAAGCTAGTTTCAAACGACTACAAATTGAGCGCATTGCTCTGGCCTTGCGAACGAGTTGGTCGTGTGTCGATGGATGATTCGCGGATGAGCAACGACGATCCGATTCTCAACGCTGCATCTGAGCAGCTTGATGAATACTTCGCTGGCGAGCGAAAGTGCTTTGACGTACCGCTTTCACCTAGTGGCACCGCTTTTCAGGTCGAAGTTTGGAATGGCTTGCGAGAAATCGCATGGGGAGAAACGATCAGCTATAGAACTTTGGCCGCGCGTATCGGTCGACCGAAAGCGGTTCGAGCAGTCGGTGCTGCCATCGGTCGAAATCCAATCTCGATTATTATCCCATGCCACCGGGTAATCGGCGCATCGGGAGAACTAACGGGGTTTGCCGGCGGGCTGGACACCAAACGTGCGCTGCTCGATTTGGAACTCTTTGAATTGTGTCGTAAGTAGGGCAATTCGACATCCAACCAGCCGCTATTTCGGTTGGCTCACACTCAACTTGCCGACTAACCGATCGTCAGGAAAATAGCCCAGCACAAACGTGTTGGATCCATTGCGGATTTCGACTCGTTGGACTGCTTCAGCCCCAATCGGACGATTGTTTTGCAACGGTCGCAAAGCAATTAAGTGCGTACCAACGGGTACTTCGACACGCAAGACTTGGATCGACCGTGGAAGCAAGCTCCAACTTCGCGTATCAGCCGCCTCGGTCGCTTCCCAAGCAACTCCGGCCGCATCCATCGCAAGCGAAACAAGCGGGTCGGTGTGCATCGTGTCTTTGGCAACAACAATCGTCGCTTTCTTGACCACGCGTCGAGCGACCGCACGAGCCAAAATGTGCGGGTGATCCAATTGGTAAGCGCCGATAGCCATTCCTTCGATGTCGGCAATCACTTCAGTTGGTCCAATGGAATTGCGATCGACCGAAACCAACATCCGTTCGATTGGCGTCGAAGTCGTCTGGATCGCTGGTACCTGGATTGGTGCGATCGTTGGTGGCAATTTGTAAGGTCCAGCAGCGGATATGATCCGATCAGCAATCAATAAGGCATCGCTGGTCGGCCGCTCTGAAACAGCGATTTTTTGCGGTCCACGACCAACCAACGCAAAAATATAGAGGACACCTTTGCCCGGTTGCGAGTGAACGCTCGTTCGTGCGCGATGCAAATCCCAAGCAAAACTTCTGACGTCTGGATACAGCTCGCAGACTCGCTCGTAATTCGTCGCGGCTTCGTCATAGTCGTGAAACGTCGCTTCGCGCAGCAAGCCACGCAAATAGTAGCCGACCGGAACCAAAGGATATTGCTGAATCTTTTCTTCGCCCAGTCGTTCGGTTGCCGCTGCGTAAATGTCACGTTGTTTTTCGTCTAATTGCAGCGAGTAGCTTTCCGCGTCACCACCATCGTGCATCATATTGCTCAGTGCCAAGAAGGCTCGCAATAAAATCCGTTCGTAGTCTTCACCGGCGTAAGAAC
>JBGSKY010000161.1:0-30899 GCA_041740995.1 Pirellulaceae bacterium | reverse complement strand
CAATTGTGGACGGAATGTCCTCCGCCGAACAAGATTGCTTGACAAACAAAAATGTCAGCAGGCCCATCACTCGAAGAATTATGCGATCTTTTGTCACGCCGCTCATTTCCAAAAAATTGTCCCTTCAATCGAAAGTGATTCGATTAGTGCGATTGTTGTTGAGAGTTTTGGAATTGATTATAGCTTAACCAAGTGCGGCGAAAATAATTGCGTATTTCGCAATTTGATAGCTGATCAAATTGCCGAAATTGCAAGTTCCAGAAGGGCTCAGCGAGTTTTCTCCCGCTCTCGTCGTGGGTTTAACCCACCCAACGAAAGCTGTGGGAATTATCAAGCAAACTGATTCACCAAGCGGGATGAACCCGTTTGGATCTTTCAGTGCGACGGCGTGATATTAGATCACGAAACGAATTCACCTATATGACAAGGTCATGGGGGTCCAAATGCAGATTTGACCAAAATGCTTTGGAACTTCGATTAATTAAGTCCAATCGCATAGCGAATCGATGTAGCTTGCTGAACCGTCGCGGACGTAGCCATCAAGTTGTGCGACGTCTTTGAGCTGCTGCCCTCTGCGAATCGGGACTGCAAAGTATTCACATTGGACTTCTGGCAACATGGTCATGTCGCCCCACAGTTTTTCAAATTGCGATACCGGATAGATGTCTTCTTGACCCTGGCCCCATCGCTTCTTTACATCCTTGATCGTAATGTAAGTTGGCAGACGATTTGCCATCTGACGAACTGCTTGACGAACCAGCTCGGGCGAATGAATAGTCGTTCGATCGAGTCCAAACACTTGTAAAAGTTGGTCGATGTTAATCCAAGTGGTCATTGAGTTGTAATAAGTCAGCTTAAATTCGTCGCGTTCGGCAGGCATTGCCAATCCTTCCAGCAATCGTGGTCGACCATTGACAACGGCTAGTCCGCCGCCGCGATCATCGATGCGTCTTGCGATAACTTCGAAGCTGAGTGTCGATCCGCTGCTGATGTGTTTTCCAAGCAACGCTGGGTCAATTGATGCACCAAGCGTGTCTATGTTATGCAACAACAAGTGATTGACTTGCGGTTGATCAACCAGCAATTGGTTCAACGTTCCATTTAACATCAGGTTTGGTATTTCGTACCAGTGTCCGACGGGATGCATGCATTGCATCGGAGTGTTGTCGGTGTAGTCCGCAGCTTGTCCGGCCGCTTCAGCCCATTGCAGCAAGGCCGCTTGTCCGCTTTGACGGACTTTTTGTTGTTGTTCATCGAGCACTTGTTGCGGCATTTCTTCCCACAAGAAACGCAAGTCACGAGTCGTCGGAATCATTCGCAAACCAACCGACACGCCGAGCGACAGATAGATCGGGTCCTTAAAACCGTAATGATTGTTTGCGCCCAGCAAGCTCGCGATCGGTTCGTGAGTTAGATAGCCGGTTGTGAAAACATGCGGCACCCGAGTTGAATAATGATTGGCGGTGCGCCGTGACTTTGCGAGGTGAGTTTCGATAAACGAGCGGTGACGACCTGCGAATTGACAGAATGGATGCAGGCCTTTAACAACGCCTGCACCGCCAGTCCAGCGGCTGCCAGCACCAGCAGCCAATGTGACGACTGCAATTTTCCCGTCAACGATAGCTCGCTCGCCCAAAGATCGATGTTGTAAATTTTCATCCAGTCGCATGTCGACAATATGACTGGCATCGACGTCTGCGATTTTGGTTTGCGGTGGCAATCGATTTTGAGCGATTCCAACACGACCGCTCAGCAATGATTGCCGCAGTTCTTCGTGCGCGATGGGATCGAAACCGTTTTCCTGTAAAAGCGATTTCAGTGAGTTAGCCGATTTGCGTTCATCGTGTGATTGAGGAAGCACACAATTGAGCAACCACTGCGAATCGTTCGGATTTTTTCGCACCAGATTACTGATCCGTTGCCATTCCTGCTGCGTCTGTGGGCTTAGATCGCGTGCATCGGTGCGCAACCACTTTGGAACCGTGATCTTGTAATACGCCTGGACCATAATCGCTGCGTCATCAGTCAAAAGATCAGCGGAAGTGCCGTTGTCGTTAATCGCAAATTTGTAGACGACCGGATCCATCGCAAACGGAAGCTGTGTCTCCATTGCCCGTTTGGTTTGCACCAGATTCTCACCGAGCCAGACTTGTGCGGCGTCGCGTATATTCGGGTCGAAGAGGAAACCCATTCCTCCGCCGGACATGCCGCCAAGCATCCAGAATCCCCAAAATTTATCACCAAACTTAGCCCGGCAATTTTGAATCATCACGTTGGTGAAAGCATTCGTGCACCACGGAATAATGCTCTGTAAAGCTTCCTCAAAGTTCTGTGTGGTGAGCTGGCCCAATCGTTTGATGTCGCCTTGAGATAACGCCGTCAACATTTCGTCAAGAATCGAGATCGCCAATTGGCGAGCGGCCCATTCTTTGGATGAGCGAAGCAAGAATTTTTCGGTCACCATCTCCAAAATCGGGCCGACGTTCTGTGCCATTCCGCCGTAGATCAAGATCAAGCTGTCCTCAAGCTTTTTTCTCGCTTCGTCGGAGATCGTGTTGCGGTCAAGGATCGTATGCTGCGGCATCAGACGACCACGGCTAATTCCGAATTCGCTATCGTTGGTCGTAGCGGTCGCTCCAGTGATCAGCTTTATTCCTGGCCATATCCCACCCGAATCTTGCCAACCACCACCCGATCCACCAAGCCATTCACCGAGGATCGCTCGCGCGGTAATCAACCGACGGTCTTCATCATTGAGCGGGCCAGTGAAAGTGCTGACTTGACCGGTGATTCGCATTAGCGCCGCAATCAATGAACCAAGCAAGTTGGTCGAAACTGCTAACCGCGATCCTTTTGGAATGTTGTTAACAACCGAAACAATTTCCAAACCCAAATGGCGGCTGCCGGTCAGTTGTCGCAATAATTCACCCATCGAGCGATGACAGCCTTCCATCGCTGGCGGTACGATGCCTGACGCGATTACGGCCGCTTTTAAAAGACCGAGGTAGTCTTTGGCGAAATCGAAAACGTCATCGATTTGCGTCAATTCAACTTCAGCCTGCAAATCGACGCTGACCAGTCGCAAGACTGGCCGATCGATGACGCGGACATAAGCTTCGACCGGCGGACGAGCTGTCTCGTCCCGGCCTTCAACACCCAAATTGATCGAGCCATTAATGACTTTGGCCCCTTCTGGAAAATCCATCCCCAGAAAGAAAATATCGCTCCAACCGGAGTGCGTAAAATCCATCCGAACGCTGGTTTTCTCGCGCAAAATCGGGAATGGCGAGCGTGGCGTTTCCTGCTGCAACATTCGCTTATCAAGCCGAAGCGGATAATCGCTGGGATGACCAATACGAAACATCCACTGATTGCCACGAACCGTCCGAACGCTGCGACGAACCTGGTCTGCCAAACGTTGAAAGGCAAGTTGGTGATAGGCCCTGGCCAGCGAACTGCTTATTAGAATCGACGCCCCGTTCGCGGCTTGGATTGCAAGCAAGCTATCAATCGCTTCGTTGCAATGACGCTGTAATATTTGTTCGTAGGCTTCGTAAGGCAGATGGCTCGACACGCGTTCGTCAAGCAGGGCTGGCAGTTGATAGCGATAGATCGATGTCAGGAAAAAAATCGCTCGCACTTGGTGATAGAGATTTTCATTCTCACGTCGAAATCGATCCAAGCCTTCAGCGACGGACAACAGCGCGTCGACACCTAGGCCTTCGCATAAGGTATCGAACGAGCGATTACGCACAGCGGAATCGGACGAAACAATCGTTTCGATAAAATTGTCGGCAGCATGCAACTGGGTAACAGCCACTTAATTCGTACTCCTGCGCCGGAATGGCTTTTTAAGTTTGATCATGCGGGGAAGTTTTAAGAGCCAATCCGAAAAGGGGTCAGACCCACTCCGTTACTCCAAAGGGTCAGACCCCTTTTCGGATTGGTTCTTAGTATCAAAAACGCGGCGGAACCATCATCCTTGCAAGCCTAGCTAATTTCATTAAACCAACGCTAACGAGCTGGGTTGGGAAGCCATTAATTCGACCATGTCACGCAATATTCGGTCGCGATCGATACCGGACAATCCCAACGCAAGTTGTGTTTGCAGCAGACCATACTTAACGCCAATGTTATGACGTTGTCCCTCAATTTGAAACGCCAACAAACGCTCACGAGATGCAACAACGTTTAATGCCTCAGCCAACGGAATCGGCCGGCTATGATTTTCCGCTAATGATCGCAATGCTCCGAAGACGCTTGGCTTGAGAACGTGCATGCCGAAAAAGCAAAGATAGATGCCGCTGCGAAAACCCGCCGTGGTCAGCGACTGTTCGGCTTGCGTCGGCGTCGGCTTTTCAACGCAAAGCTTCACATCAAACAAGTCTTCAAAGCCCGCTACCCGCTGACCAGCAATCGTGCCGAAATATGGCAACATCGTTTCACGTGTTGGTTGAACAGCCGAAACGCAACAATCGTGTTCACGAGCGATGTCCAACAATTGTTCCGCACATCGTCGATTGGTGTGGCTCAAATAGATATGATCTCCGACCAAGTGCAGCACCGTTTCGCCAGCCGTGAACGACTCGGCACACAAGAGAGCATCGCCGTAGCCGCGTGGTTCTTGCTGGATTACGAAATGCAATCGATCGACCAGCTTACCAGCCGCACTTGCATACGCCGCTTGATCTCCATTTCGGATCACGATTGCAAGTTCTTCGATACCCGCCGCATCGACCTCTTCGATGATCATTTCCAAAGCAGATTTTTCGATTCCGTCGCGATCGACTAACCGTTGCAAAGGCAAGGTCGTTTGCCCGGGACCGGCCGCGGTAATAATTGCTTTGCGGATACTTGCTGGCATATAATCGGACTCTTTGTTTCGAAATTGGTCGAAAGGTTCCTCAAAGAACTCTCATCAGTTTACTTGAATGAGCCAAATCGCCAATCATTTCGTCTTCGGCGACGGTCAGGAACTAGTTGGGTTGAGAACGAATCGACCGAAAAAATCGGTTGCAACGGCTTGCTAGTCGTCACAACGAGCTGATAAGGGCTTGCCAAAACTAAGGAGGCGAACTTCGAAAATAAATTTTGCGATCGATGCCTTCGTTACCCACGAATGCATTCTAATCGCCTCGACATCAACCTTGATGCAAGAGGGGCAATTTAGCTAAAAGACAAACGGATTGTCGTTTAATTTATCGCCGCCCGTTTTCCAAGTCGCACATCGCCAATGAATTGCCTGAAGACAAAACTGGCATCCAAGCTGACGACGGACCGTCGTGCTTTCATCTCGATGTCGAATAAGCCATCGCTTCGGCTGACGCAATTGGTCGTTTGTTTTAGTTTGCTGGTGACCCTTTGCAACCTAGTTCGCGGTCAGCAAGTTAATGCGACCCACGCCCTTGGAACGGCTAGTGAAAGCCTTTACGAGCCGCTTGCAATTACCGACTTTTGGGCGATTGATCGTTGGAACTGGGAAGGAAGATCTGGTCACGATTCCCAGAGTTCAAACCTGTCCAGTGAGTTCGATTTTCTAGCTAGCGGACAAGACTTTCGATTCAAACCACCTATTGAGCAGGCACTTGAAGATGCTCGTCAGAAAACTCCGAGAGTCCATCTGTCCGATCAGAGTTACGTTCAAACCGCTGGCGGCTTTGACCCGAATTCAAGCAGTGTTGTAACCGCTGCGGTCGTTGGCGAGGTGAGTGACGCAAGCTATGGAACAACCCGCGTGTCGCGAACGGGAACAGCGTCTGTATACCTCACAGCACGACAGATCGACGAAACCGGCAAGAACGAAGCAATCGCTGATGCAAAAGCTGCGGACGCAAAACTTGCCGCGCCAACTGCAACGGTAAAGCCTAATGGATCGACCGAAATTAATGGTTCCGCAGCGACTGGGACCGGCGACGCAGCGCAAAGCATCGTCGCGGTCGACGCTCCACTGTCGTTGGAGCTACTGCAATCGCGGCAGCAACAATTGCTCACTAGCACCGATTTGGACCCTGCGCTCAAAGAGTCCTTAGGCAAACGATACGAGAGCATCATTGCGGAGCTGACCAATCGCAACGAAAACGAAAAAGCCGCCAAGGGACTTTCTGCGGCCGCCGAAGCCGCTCCGGCAGCCATTGCGGAGATGAAACGTCGCAAAGAAAACCTGCCCAAATTCGAAACCATTCCGAGCTACATGCTCCGAAATTCGACCCAGGAAGCTCTGCAATCAATGCTTCAACAACAGCAGACCGCGTCGCAAACCATTGTCGACGCCCGAACTGCGGTGGAGACCAAGATCGCCAATCGGGAAGCTCGTAAGAAAGAAGTCTATCGGCTGATTAGCGAACAGAAGGCTCTGCAAGTCAAGCTGAACGAAGAAATGGCGACTAAGTCACCGGATGAATCTGATGGACGATTGGCTGAAGCGAAGTCGTTGTTGCTTCGGGCAAAAATTGCCGCCAGCGTTGAACGCGTGCGGATGATCGAACAAGAAATTCGGACTTATGAAGCCGAATCGGAGTTGCTTCCCCTGCAACGAGATTTATTGCTTCTCGAAGAAAAGCATCAACAGGCTCAGATCAAGTTAATCAACGAAGAGATCAGCAGTCGACGCGAAACCAAAATTGATAGCTACCGAAAATTTGCGGAAAAAGTCCTCGAAAATAAGCCGACGCCTGAGCAGGAAGCAATCGCGCAAAATATCGTCAAACGAAGCGCTGGATGGTTGACAGTTGCTCGCGACAATCGCGATGTACAGCTTCGTTCAGAAGAGTCTGCTAAACGTCGCGAAATGTGGGAGCAGCGTTACAAGAACATGACTGATCGGATCAAATCCGATACTGCACAAAATAGTAATGGACTAAACAGTTGGGTTGGGCTGCTGCTGCGACGCCAACGTAGCGAATTGCCAAGCCCTCGCAAGCTTTCGCAAGAGCTCAACGAATATCAGTCGAAGATGCAACAGATCGACAGCTTGAATCTCGAGTTGGACGATTGGAAGGCTCGACACGCAACCAATCAATATCCTGAAGGCAGCGAATTGCACAAACTGCATGGCTTGGAAATGGAATTGATCACGGACTTTAGACACGATGCCGGCGCATACTTTGAGAACCTCGATGGAATCTGTGAGCGCAAGCAGATGATGTTCAATTTGATTAAGCGTTATCGCGAATTCATCGACCAACATGTTTTGTGGATACGATCGGCTGATCCGATAAAGAAGCTGCACTTTCAACAAATCTGGCCTTCGTTGACTTGGTTGTTTGATTTCTCGTCATGGAAATCGATGGCGTACAGTTTGATCGGAGAATTGCGTTTGCACGTCACCGAAGCGGCTTTATTTACTATCGGCTGGATTGTGTTGATCTTTAACACGAGGAAAATGCGCCGAAAGATCAAACAGCTCGGTGATCTTGCCGCGCGAGGCAACAACACTCGGTATCTGCCAACCGTCCAAGTGCTCCTGTTAACATTGCTGGTCGCAGTGCCTTGGCCGGCATTGATGGCGTACCTTGGTTTGCGATTGTACGCAGCTGGCGGTTCGCAACAATTTGTTCAGCAATTCGGATTAGGCTTGGCCTTCGGTGCCCGATTCTTCTTTGCGATTGAAGTGCTCCGTCAAGTTTGTCGCAGCGGTGGGCTTGCAGAAAAACATCTCGGTTGGCCTAACGCCAGCATCAATCAAGTTCGACGCCACCTTCGTTGGTTTTTGGATGTCTCGCTGCCATTGGTCGTCATCGTTGCGATGGTCTTTGATGGCGGAGATGAAGTTTGGGAAAATTCGCTCGGACGTTTTGCATTTTGTCTGTTGATGTTCTTATGCACCGCTGCACTGGCCGGAATCTTACATCCTCGCAAAGGCGCGTTAAGCGAGTACATCACGAGGCATGAAGGCGGTTGGTTGGATCGTCTGAGATATGTTTGGTACATCGGTTTGGTCAGTGCACCAGTGCTTCTAGCGATTGGATCCGCCCTTGGTTATCACTATACTTCGGTCAGAATTGCGATGCTTTTCCATCAGACGGCGATGACGCTGATTGGAATTTTTATCGTCTATGCGTTGGCGACCCGTTGGCTCTTGCTGAGCCGTCGTCGGTTGGCAATCGCACAAGCTCGACAGCGACTTGAAGATGCGCAGCGTGAATCAAGCATAGCGATCGCTGGAAATAGTATTCCAAATGATGTCCGCAGCACTGAGTTTCGAAACGAAATGCGAAACGAACAAAGTGCAGTCGACTTGGCAGCGATCAATGCGCAAACGATGAGCTTGGTTTCAGCGGCCGCCGTGGTTGCAGCGATGCTTTCGCTCAGCTTCATTTGGTCCGACGTTCTACCAGCCGTGAATGCGTTGCAAACTGTTCATTTGTGGGAAATTCAGGTTGCACCGGCAGATTTCTCAGCCGAAGGTGTCCGGATTCCTGCTGTGATGAAATGGATCACGCTCTCCGATATTCTGTTTGCGATTCCGATTGCCGTGCTGACGATTTTCGCAGTCCGCAATTTGCCAGGCTTGCTTGAAATTGTACTACTCCAGCATTTGCCGATCGAGAACGCGGCGCGTTATGCAATTACTACGGTATCGCGTTATGCACTGTTGACCATCGGAATTGCGATGACGTTCAATTACATCGGCGTCCGTTGGTCAAGCGTGCAATGGTTGGTTGCAGCGTTGGGCGTAGGTCTCGGTTTTGGTTTGCAAGAAATCTTTGGTAATTTCATCTCTGGATTGATTCTATTGTTCGAACAGCCGATTCGCGTTGGTGACGTTGTCTCGATCGGCGATACGACTGGCGCAGTGGCCAAGATTAGGATGCGAGCAACCACGATTACGAACTGGGATCGTCAAGAGCTGATCGTTCCGAACAAGGATCTAATTACCGGAAGACTTCTCAATTGGACACTCTCCGATTCAACCAATCGGATGATTTTGACTGTCGGAGTTGCATATGGTTCGGACACCGAAGCGGCTTGTGAAATTTTGAGAGATGTCTGTGCCAAGCATAAAAACGTACTGCAAGATCCACCACCAACCGCGTTTTTTGAAAAATTTGCTGATAGCTCTCTAGAGTTAACGCTTCGCTTCTTTTTGCAAACGCTTGACTTGCGACTGTTGACTCGACACGAATTACTGACTGATATTCACCGTCGATTTGCCGAAGCGAAAATTGAGATTGCGTTTCCACAACGAGATTTGCATCTACGTTCGATCCCGGGACAGCTCAGTTCGTTCATCAATTCGGCTGTATCTCCGAGTGCGCCGCCAGAGTCGGACACGCAAAACCATAATGGCCGACGAGCGGGATAGCGGCCGAGTTTTGGGTCGATAGTGATGCACGCAATTGGCGAGCTTGAATATCGTTTTTTGGCGTCAAATCAATCTCGCGTGGAGACTCTTGCCAATCGTAGGTCAGGACCTGTTGTGTGGTTCGAGGACATCGGTAACACGATGTTCAAGTCGAAGTGTCAGTTTGAAAGCCTATCTCATGACGATGCTGAAACGTTGAAATTATTCTAAGGGCTCGGCGACAAGAGACGCTTCGGTTACTGGAATCGGGGGCAGTTTTACTGGTAAAACTTGGTTGATGGTTAGCCTTGGCTTGGTTGCACTTGCGGCAATCGAGGCGTTCTTGAAGAATTTTGCAATGCCATAGCCATTGGTCGACATCGGAACAGAGACAAGTACAGAAAGCTGCGATGTTGAATCGTCAATAAACTCCGGGATGACTTGGATCGTGTAGTCGCTTGCACGCGCCAGTTTCAGAATCTCTTCTGCTCGGTTGACCACTTTTTCTTTAGTTGCACCCGGTACAATACCAGCCCGTGCTGCTTCATAAGCGGCCGTTTGCATCGTTGACCGCAACATCGTTACGCGGCAAAATTCGATCGATGCGAAGAGCATTACGATGACGATCGGAATCGTTACGGCGACTTCAACAGTAACGGCTGCTCTTCGTTGATTGGATAGTGCAAACATGATTCGCAATTAATTTTCTAACAGAGTAGGATGTTCTATTGAATGATCCGCACCGGCAAATCGGCCGCGATTTCTCGAAAGGCTTGATTGAGCGCTGCTCCGGTTAATGCATTTCGATACGAACCGCTTGTGATATCAGCGATCTGTTGCATTAAGGCAGCATTTGCAGTTTTGCCAAATGATATGGTGTGCACGACGATGTTCTTGTCGGCGCATTCGTATGCTAATTCCAATGGGTCGCGGCCGGTATTCGGAATACCGTCGGTCAGAACAACCATCGTCTTGATAGCATCGCTGCGAGCTTCTGGACTGGTCATTAATTGGTTTATTCCTAGTTCCATCCCATGCCCTAGATTCGTCGCCCCATTGATCGGATATTGGCTTCGATCGTAAAGCGCACTGTTAATTGTTCCGTAGAACCATGACAGATCAAGATCTTCTGTCGCAGTCGACGCGTAGGAAACTAGCCCGACTTTTTCCCATGCCGTCGTGGCGTTTAGTGCATCGTTGAATGCAGAGTATCCGTTCATCAAGGCAGACCAACGGCTTCCGGTAGGACTAGGAGGCGTCGTGATGTCACAACCGGTTGGATAGACTTCATCCTGATCGACGACCCACATCATCGAACCGCTTCGATCGACGATCAAGGCAATGTCTCGATCGGATTTGACCGTCGTTGCTGATTCACCAATCTCAAAACTTGGGACACCCAATACACTGCCCAAGAAAGTCGGGATTGCGCCGTTCGAATTCGCCTTGGATCGTTCGGCTCTCACCTTGACCGCATTGACCGGCCAGCCACCCTGACTGAATTCATATATTCCGTTTTGTTGTCGAGATGCACGTCCGAAAACTACCGCTTCCGGATTTAAAGTATAGCTCTTTCCGGCGATCTTGTTCATCGCTGCGATCTCGATAGCCTTTTGGCGAGCTTCCGCCTCCGAGCCGCCCGTATTGAGCCTTTGCCCGGCCGCTTTGGCCGCTGCGTCGACCATCGTTCGCAGTTCAGTGCGACTGCATTGAATGTATGCGGTGTTGATGGCAACTGCCGAAAATATTGCAAAGACGGAAAGTCCCACCGCTAGAAAGACAACCAGCGCGCCTTGTCTGGTCGACACTCGACTGCTGTTTGACATTCTGATACTTTTCAATCGTTTAAGTTCCATTGCATATTCTCGAAAATATGTTCTGCAGCGAGCTATTCCCGAACCATCGTCGCGGAGACGTTGATCGATTTGGGTGTAAAGATTCCGCTGTGTACTGAGGTATTGGCAGACATCGGCGCCGATACTGTGACAGTCAAGATGTCACCGGATTTCGATTCTTCAGCGGTGCGATTAATTGAATAGCTCGCGTTATTAATTTCGCGTTCCTCGAAGATTCGTTCCGCTTCTTGTTGTGCTTTTTCGTTGGTCCCATTTAAACCCGATGCGCCACGGACTGCTTCATAGGCGGCGGTGGCGAGCGACTGTTTTAGGTTGATATAGAAAGTGAGTTCCAATGTTGCGAAGCAAAATAGGACTAAGATCGGGGCGAAAACCGCGAGTTCAACTACTGCGGCACCAGCTCGATCGTTATGGCGATTTTTGTTGCTTCGGCTCGCCACGTCTTTTGTCATGGAACTGCTTTGCAAATCGATTTGACGGTTCATTTTTTGCGTTAGTTGAAAAATCTTGAATCACAAGTGGGAAAGCAACTCATCAGAAGCTATCCGTCGAAACAGTAGTTTTTTTCAATTGCAGTGGTGGAGAAGGATGCCAGCGGGGAATTCAAATTCCAGACTAAGCGATCGGTCGTAGCGAATTTGCAAGTTGTGCAAGCAAACCCGCGCTTTCAAAATTCTTTTACAGAGAAACTTGCTTGCCTGGCATCGAAATGTACCGTTCAAACTCGCTTGCCGCGGCTTCAATCAGATGTTTGAAATAACTGGCATTTAACGCCAAGGCGAGCTGTCTACGGTCCAAATTGACCTTTCGCCGATTAAGACAGATTTTGTATGCCATCATGCATGACCAACTTTCCCGCTATCCCCGAACCTCTTGATATTCCGCAGCACAAATCGCTGTCTGGAAATATGATTTTGCGTTCGTGCAGCCTTATGGTGGTGGTTGGCATAGCAATATTTGGTTTGCCACAAACTGCCAATGCTCAGAATGTATTGCGAATACGCGATATTTGTCGCCTCAAAGGCCAAGAGACAAATACTCTGCAAGGGATCGGTTTAGTCGTTGGTCTTAAGGGGACTGGCGATGGGGATTCCAAACCGATGTCCCGAGCGTTGGCTAGAATGATGTCGCTGATGGGAGCTCCAATTGCGTCCGACGTTCAAGGCCAGTTGCTAGCCGCCGATGCAGAGAATTCAAAAAACGTAGCGCTTGTTTTCGTGACGGCAACGGTTCCCGCTTCCGGTTCGCAGCCCGGTGATCGCCTTGATTGTACAATCAGTTCGATCAAGGCAAAGAGCCTCGAAGGCGGGCAATTGCTGCTCACCCCATTGCTCGGCCCGCGAAGTGACACACCGACAGTTTACGCGCTAGCCAGCGGTCCGTTGAAAATTGAAAACATCGCGATTCCAACCACTGGAAAGGTCCCCGGCGGCTGTAAGATGGAAGTCTCTGTCGAAACGAGCTTCTTATCCGAGGATGTCTTCACGCTGATTCTCGAACCCGAACACAGCTCCTTTGGGACGGCGCAATATCTCGAAGATCGAATCAACGAGGAGACGCAGTTGGCATCATTCAATAGTCCTGGAGACAGCCAAATCGAAACTGCTGCCAAAGCAATCGATCAGATGCATGTCCAAGTCCGAGTCCCGACGACTTACCGCCAGCGTCCGGTGCAATACATTTCATTGATGCTTGACCTACCGGTCGTCAATCTTCGCGGCAACAAACGAGTTGTCATTCGTGAACGCGAGGGCGTGGTCGTCATCGGCGAAGACGTGACGATTTCTCCTGTCGCAATCTCGCACAAAAATCTGACCATCTCGACTGGCGGAAATACTCCAACCAGCGGCGGAACTTTCAAACCAGTATCGACGGAAGCGAGCGGGACCGAACAACCGACATTGCAGAATCTCGTCAAAGCCCTAAATGTACTCGATGTCCCAACCGAAGACGTGATTGCAATTATCAAGGCTCTCAAAAGCCAGGGCAACTTGTATGGCGAATTGGTCATTGAATAACGGAGCTAGTTCATGAACGTCGGCGCAACATCCAGTTTTCAAACCCAGTTTTCGCAACTCGAATTGAAAGCCAAAAATAAACTCAATAGCGTCGACAATGTTCCGGCATTGTTGGATGAAAACCGACAGTCAGACATTTCACCTGCGGACGCGGAAGTCAAAGAAGCGTTTCAAAACTTTGTCGGCCAAACGCTGTTCGGGTCCATGTTGAAATCGATGCGATCGACTGTTGGAGAACCCGCCTACTTCCATGGCGGTCGGACCGAAGAAATTTTTCAACAGCAGCTCGACGGTATTATGACTGAGGATCTGACCAAATCATCAGCCTCGTCATTCTCGGATCCAATGTTCAAACTCTTTCAACTCAACCGCCAGGGTTAGTATTCCCGAGCGGTTTAAACTTTATTTAGGTCAGGAGCATTCCCGACCTACGATTGGCCTGTTGCGAAGAAGATCAAACTACATATTGATCTCGTAGCCCTTGCGGTTTTCCCGTGCGAGGAACGAGTTGGCCTGTTCGTCGCCGACGATTTCTCGCTTGACTGGATCCCACTTCAATTCGCGATTGAGCCGCATTGCGATGTTCGAGAGGTGGCAGATTTCCAGCATTCGGTTGTGCGACCAGACGTCGGAAATCGGTTGCTTGCCAGCCTTGATCCCTTCGATAAAGTTCGCCGTGTGATTCTCGCTAACTTTGCCACCGTAGACTTCTTCGATCGCGCCTTCTGGCAACGGATTGTCGACCAAGTCTTCAATTGGCTTGCCAGTGATCTTACCGCGGTTGACGAACATTCGACCTTCGGTTCCTTCGAAAAGAATTCCGTTATCGCCTTCGCTAGTGATCGTCAGCTCAACATCGTTTGGCATATCGACTTTGATATTGAACGAAGTCGCAGCATTGTATTGGTCGCCGACGGTTGGATGGCCGTCTTTGTATTCGACAGGCAGCGAGAATTTCACGGGTGTGATTTTGCTTGGGCCAGTATCGGTTGCACCCAATGCCCAACAAGCAATGTCGACGTGGTGAGCGCCCCAGTCGGTCAGCTTACCACCAGAGTATTCGTGCCAGTTACGGAACGAATAATGGCAATTGCTAAATAGCGGAACACCCCCACCGTAGCCTTCACGCATCTCTGGCAATGCTCGATACTCAACCAGCGGTGCTGGGCCAAGCCATAGTTCGTAGTCAATTTCGGTTGGAACCGGAATCGTTGGAATAACCGGCGAAGCTTCCATGCCGTCGATACCGCATTTGACCTTCGTAATTGTTCCAAGGCGACCGGCCTTGACCATCGCGATAGCCTGCAGAAATCTGCCGTCCAGCTCGGTTCGTTGCATCGTTCCAACTTGGAAAATTCGGCCCGTTTCTTTAACGACCTTTTCAATCAACTTGCCTTCAGCGATAGTCAACGTCAGCGGCTTTTCGCAATACACGTCTTTGCCTGCATACATGGCTTCGACAGCGATCTTAGTATGCCAGTGATCTGGCGTCGCGATCATAACCGCGTCGATGTCTTTGCGGTCAAGGATCTTTCGGTAGTCCTTGTAGGCATCGGGCTTCTTACCTTGTGCTTTTTCTACCTTGTCAACATTTACGCCCAACACATTGGAATCGACATCGGCCAAAGCGGCGAAATCGGCGAAACGAAACGATTTCTCGGTGATCGTCCAACCTTGGTTACGTAGCCCAATGGTTGCAAAGACTGGTCGTTCGTTAGGCGATTGGAAACCGAAAGCTCGGTTGGCTGAAAGGGTCCAAGCCGCCGCGGTTCCAGCGGCAGTTGCTTGCAAAAATGTCCGGCGATTGGTCCGGCGTGAAATCGACATAGAAAAATCCTTACGGGAAATGGAAACAATGGTGGATGCTAGATGCGGTACCGAACTTTGAACAAGCAGGATTGGTTTCCAGCCTGTCTAACAGGGGGTCACAAGACCTGAAACGACAGGCTACGAGCCAATCTTACAGTTGTGATTCTAAGTTCGTTGGCGATGATGCCTAAAGCATAGTCTTCATCGTTAAACACATAATAACAACAAATCAAAGACCGTTAAACGGATCAAGTAGGCTATTTGTCGAAAGTATTGATGATTCCTATTGCTCGTTCGCCTCAATTGGGTTCGATTCGATACTTTGCCGCAAGGTTGACTCTAGTTCGTCCAAAAAATTGGGTGTATCGCCGACATAAATTCGCATGACAATGCCGTCACGATCAATGACGACTGTTTGTGGGATCGCGAGCACCTCATAAGCCGCTGCGATTTGGCCGTCGCTGTCAAGCAAAGTTGTGCAATCGATTTTCAACCTTTCCAGGCCTAGTCGTACTTTCGCTTCAGTCTCTTGAATATTAACAGCGACCATTTCTATTTGCCCGCCGCCGATCTCCTGGATCAGTTCGTAAACTTTGGGCATCGTGTGCATGCAAGGGCCACACCAAGAAGCCCAAAAATCTAACACCACAACTTTCCCGCGAAGTTCACTCAGTTGCGTTCGTTGGCCATCAAGATTCAACCCGACGAAATCAGGAGCACTCTTTCCAGCAAGCGGAGATTGAACCAGATTCGAATCGGCTGCATGGCCTTCGGCGTCACGAAAAACTTTCGGGTACGTCGCTAACGAAAGCTTCCAAGGCTCGGCTTCGAAGCGACTTCTTTGCTGAGCAACGTCTGACCCAAAAAGCAAGTGTTCCACGTTTGTCAAATCGACGGAAGTCATCCCAAGTAGTTCATTCTGCCCCTGCAACATGCCCTGGTCGACACCGTTTGGAAAAAGCGTCAAAACCTGACCGCCAAACGATTTTGTAAAAACCTCGAAATTCGTTTTTTCTGCTTCAACATCATCAATCGGCTTTGCCACGTCGCCATCGATCGGATTGGTGTTTTGCCAATCGGGTCGATGCAGCCAAATGATTTCGGCGACTTCACTTAATTCAATGTTCACGACGCCCGATCGCAGCTCTACACTTAACGAGTTTTCGTTGCAACTGATTAAACGTCCTCGCAAGAAATCGCCAGAGACGGCGACGATTAAATGCGTCGGCGGGTCGTCTTTGAGTGATCGTGGAACAGTCAGCAATCGCTCGCGCTTCTCGTTAGAAAGTTTTTTGTCGCCTCTTTGTTGTTGCAGCCACACATGATCAATTTTATCGTGCGGCATGAACGATTTTTGAGTTTGCGATGAAGTGAACCTCACACCAGTTTCGTTAATCCCCGTCAGCTCGGCGTCAATTTGATCGCCATTTCGAAATTCAATGTTCGAACGAAATGGCCTGACCTGACCATTGCTCGGAGCGTAATCGAGCCTGCGAAGCGATTGAGCCAATGGCAGTGACGACTGCGGAAGGACGCGGCTGCGATTGCCGACCATCGATAAATTGCGAAAGACTATCGAACCACTCGCTGAAGCGCTGATTTGACTCGCCGTCCGGCTGGCAACGGGTAACCAATAAAGGCCAGTCTTCGGCGCATTGAAGTTCTCGGTCAAAAGCGAACCCGATAACTGCGTATCGCCGATGGTCAACGTTCCAAGCTTTTTGCCGTCGATTTTAGGCAAAAACGCCGCACTGTTTCCGAAGGCCGAATTGATATCTTTGACGTCGAACTGAATCGGCTCGGAAATGCCAGAGACCTTTAATCCAAAGGCACGTTTCTCAATCGGCATCAGCTTACCGGTTAGCGAAGCTGAATCGTTGAAGACAATTGTTGCCTCTGATTGATCTCTAACTGTAGGATTAAATTTGTCATTTTCATTTGACGCTAAATGTTTCGATGCGTTTAACATTCGTGCAATCGACAATTCCGCCATTGGCAGTCGAATCATTTCGCCGGTCGATGTTGCAACAACCAACGCTTGCGATTCCGAAGAAAACGATTCGATCGATCCATCGATTTCTGCACCAGCCCGACTTAGCAGGTTTGATTCGCCGTCAGTAATTGACTTTGGAACGTTCCCGTCCCAATTGCGAACCACTAATTTTTCAACCGTCAGCGACGGACCTTGATTGGTGATTGCGATGGCTGGCAAGGTTTGCGGTCGCAGCGCTTTGAGAGTCAACGTTTCCGTTTCGCTCTGCCGATCCTTGCGGACCGCCACCAACCCGGCGTCTTGATCGAGAAAAATCATGAGTTCGATATGCGATTCGCGACTGGCTAAATCGTCTAACATCGTAACATCGGCTTGACCTCCCGCCTCGCGGACGAGAACTAGCTGTTTATCCCAAACCTCAAGCTTAGACGTCGCGCCTTCCTCTAAGCTTTTTTGTCCAACCTCAATCGTCTTTGTTCCTAACGAAACAATAAAGTTCGGCTCGCCTGTCCAAGACAATTCCAAATCGATTTGCGACATTTGATTTAGCCGCACATCGCCACAGACTGTTAATCCAGGTTCAGGGAGATTCAGCACTTCGCCGTTGATAGTCCAATTTGTAGCGTTGTTTAAGGCGCACCAAGATCCATCATCGTTGATTCCGGGCGTGATGACTTTCTGCGGCGAATCGATGGCAGAAATCGATGTAAGACTTGTTCGAGAAATTGCGATCGTTCCCAAAGCCTCGGACTGAACGCGACACAATTGATCGTCAAAAGAAAGCAATTGACCGACGACGCGGTTGTTTTTTCCGAATTCGAATTGGAAGTTTCCCTGATTCGCCACCGCTGGTTCCTGATCAACGAACGGCTGCGTACCAGTGATCGATCTGACCGCTGCGATGTCGATGTCGAATTGCTCGTCGAACCCGTCGCAATGGAAGCCGATGTGGTTGGCGAACTCGCTAGGTCGAATTTCGCCAATCGCATAGCTGCTATCCTTCAACCGTAATCGCATGGTCGATTCTTGCGCAACAAGCGAATGCACCGAAAGCATCGCGACTACCAAGCCGACACAAACGACAAGCTTTTTAGCGGCAGGGCGGAAGCCCTCCGGTTCCTCTTGAGCATTAACTTCAACGCTAGAAGAACCGGACGGCTTGCGCCCTTCCGCTAAGATTTGTTTGTTTGATTTATCGAAGTGAGACGGCATTTATCGCTCGTAGATCGGTAAGAAACGATAGTTCAAGGCGATCGCTAGCAAGTTCATTGATGTAGCCAGTGCATTTCCTTGCTGGCCTGTAAAACTTCCATCCGCATTTTGCGTCGACTTCAGTTTTCGGACCAACGAACTGTTCCACTTTTCCCAAGTCTCCAAGTCGGCTTGGAAAAGGGCCTGAGCTGTATAGTAACGGCCGTACTCCTCGTAGGAGCTCTTTTCGTCTCGATTGCCGACAACGTATTTTTTCACCGATTCGAATTGCGGCAGGTCTTTGCGTTTGGCAATGCTGTATACAAGGCAAGCGATCGAGCTGCGGGCGATCGACTCGCCAAAACCGCCCATGCTGCCCGAGTACGCAACGGCGCCATTACTTCCGGTTAACGAAACGAAATACTTGATCACGTCGTCGATCGATTTGTCGGGCACTTCGATGCCCGCGTTTCTGGCGGCTAGCAAACCCATCAACACAGCTCCGCTGACCGACGTGTCCGCATCACGACCGGCAGGTGAATAACGCCACGCGTTGAGCGGGTTTTTGGCTTGCGAAGTGATTGCACAACGAACGCCCAGCTCGAGCGCTTCGCCGATCGACCTTTCGCGGCTGCCGGTTGGTTTGCCAGATTCCCAAAGGTCCGATTCATCGATCGCGCCATACGCCTCTGCCAAACCCAACATTGCAAAGCCATGGTGATACATGCTTGATCCCCAGAAACCGGTCGCACCATCCTGCGCGCGAATGATCGCTCGGATCGCTTTGCGAATTGTCTGGCTGTACGCACCAAAGTTCGGATCTTCGCCTGAGGCTAAAAGTGCCATCAACGCCAAACCATCGACGCCTGGCCCCGGTTGGCCCTGACTCCAATTGCCATTTTCTGATTGGCTGCTGACCAGATACGCCAGCCCGCGATCATATATTTCGCGAACATCGCGAGGAACCAGATCGCCGTGCGCGGTGAGCATCGGGCCAAGAACCGGCGACTCCTGAGCGATCAAGCGATTTGACAACAAGTTGATCACCGCGATCGCAACCAATACGGACGGCGCTAGGAGCTGAACACTCGGTTTAGCGGACAACTTATGAGAACGTATTGGCTTAATTGCGATCGCCTCCAAATTGTCCTATCAACAAATCGATTTGCTGCTGGTCTAAGAATTTCTCTAGTTCTGATTTGGAAAGATTGAAGGGGAAGATCTCAACAGCTCTTTCTGGCGTTTGCACATCAATTTGTCCGTCTATCAAATCGATTGCTTCTTCCGCATATTTCAAGAATTGGCTTCGTTGCTCGCTTGTCAACGGAAGTATCTTTTCAAGGTCGGAAATATTTGCTTGTAATATTGCTGTTCGATATCTTAGTCGGCGCTGCTGTTTGATCTTGTCGTAATTTTTGCGTTGCTCAGGCGACAGAATATTACTCAAGACGCTACTGAGCAGCGAATTGTCTTCATAAATTTCACTTAAGGTTTTGACCAGGCTCGCGACCAACTCTGCTTCTGACTTAGATTTGTTGTCACCAATCGAGTCGACTTCGCGTCGCAGTCTTTGAAGATCGCCGTTGGCAGCGAGCAGCAACTTCTGCGTTTGTTTCTCGTCAAGCGAAAACGCATTCACGAATTCCTCAACCTTCCGTTTACCTCTTGCTTCGAGACTTGCATAAACGGCGATTTCGTCCTGACCATAGAAAGCGGCCTTCTTTACACTTTCCACTTTGATCGCGAGAGGAAGCTCTTGCGCAGCAGCAAATGCTTCTCCATTATTTTGGAAAAGCAATGCATTCTGTTGGACTTGCCCGACCGCCGAAGAAGCGAAGCCAATCAAGCCGAAGATGCACAAGCAACGTCGCAAAAAAATCATCTTCGCCTTCCGTAAGAGACTTTCATCCATCAGCGTTCAATCGTCTTGTGATTTCTCTCATTGACCGATTGCAAATCAAATTGAATCGCGGGAAATGAGACTTTATTCCAAACCGGCAGCGCAGCAATTTGAGCAGGATCCAGCACACTTTCGAGATTCGAGATGGCTGGAAACCAATTCCGATTCGAGACGAACATCTTCCAAGCTTGCTTTTCGATCTCCGGATTCTCTGCGATCAACTTCTGCAAGCGTTCGCGTTGTTCGTCGCGGAGATAAACGTGCTGATCAATGATCGCGACAAAAACTGCCGCGTTGGCCTGTCGGCGAAACTCCGCTCGCGCTGCTAGCTCGTCTTGAAATGCTTTCGATTGGTCGGCGTCGAGAAAGGTTTTGATCTGTTCTTCGATCTCATTGGCAACAAATTCAAGCATGGCATAAACGCTTCTTGGTCGCAGCATCACAGCCCTTCTTCCCAGTTGCTGCGGCAATCCTGCACCCAACGGTTTAGGTTCGTTCAAATTCTCTTTATGGATCGTCTCCAACCAGCGATCATCAATTGTCTCTAGCGACTGCTCCTGCTCGGCGGTCAGCTTGCAAACGCGGCGGACCAATGCCTTTTCAACCGTCGCGTAATTGCGATAGTATTTCATCTGACTGTCCTGCACCTTGACAGGTGCCCGGTCAACACGTAATTCCATTGGCTGATCCTCAAATTGAGCAGCGCCAAGGCACTGGAAATTGAGCAGCAGTACACCGCTGGCTAGCAAGCGTAGAACACTTCTTCGATTTTTAATCCTGCAACACATCACCATCAGTTTCGTCGCTCCAAGCGCTTGAAGTACTCGTCCAGCCCGGCGCGGAATTCTTCTGGCAAGGCTCGGCTTGATTCACCGGTCGCTTGGTTGACCTCGCGAGCTTCGCGGCGTTCGTTTTGATTGAGACCGCTGCCCAAAAGTGCCAGCGCGGAATCTTGGGTTTCGCCAGTTCCGCCACCGCCCGGATCGTTACCACCACCGCCACCCGCGTTAGGATTAATTCGTTTGCATTGCAGCAGCAACTCGATCGCTTCGGTCTCGGCCGCAATCGCCTTCGAACCAGTCTCATCGGACGCCAAAATCGATGTCGCATCTTGCATGACTATTGAAACCGAATCAAGCAGCGCGACTTCCTTCGTAAACCGTTGCTCGCCATTGGGCAGTTCTTTGATCGCGGTCACGACTGCATCAGTTCTTTGACTTAGCGTCGCCTGCGATTGGCTCAGACGGTTCGCTTCACCAGAATGAACTTCACTGGTCAGCCCCGGACGCGCTTGTTCGGCTACCCGAGTCGCCTCGCGCAAGTTGACTTCATTCTCAAGAATCTTTAGCACTTCAAGGATCAGCGACGGTGGCAATGCATCAGAGGTTTTGCATCCCGGGCATTGACCGCTACACGCCGGATCGACTAAGTCTTCTCCCCAACGGTCGAGCGTATCAGACCAATATTCCGCTTCGGCGATCGAGATACCTTGCTCTTTGGGAATGGCGGCCACCAAATCAGACATCGCATCGAGAACGTTCATCGATTTCATCTCGTCGAGCACGTTCTTAAACTGAGTCATCTTTCGCCGTTCAAAGTACGCTTGCATGTCGTCCATGATGAAAGCGATCGCTTGCCGTTGGTCTTCTTCGCCCTTCGAAATTTGCAGCAACTCTCTCACTTCGTCGTGCGGCGTTCGTGCGCCCCTTCCAAACACAGTTGCGATTCGCAAACTAATTTTTTCCGCGACGGCCTCTTGCTCGCGCGAGGCTAACTTGAGTCGTTTGACGAGAGTCGAACCTTCAAGGTTGGCTAAAATTGCTGTCAGCTCTTCTGCGATTCTTTCAAATTCTGCAAGCAGATCGGCTTGTTCCACGATTGCTTGATCGACTGACGATTCTTCCTTGTCATTTTCCGCTTCCTCATCGCTTTTTGATTTCGACTTTTTGGGCGGACCGGTCAATGTTGTCTTAGGCAGTGAGAGACGGCTTCCATCGTATTTCTTTTTACCCGGCTCGCCCGCTTCGCCTTCGTTGGGTTGTAACGACGACTCAGCGTCTGAAATCGATGGCATCTTGGGCTGTCCAGCGATCTTGTCTTTATCATCTTGACCCGATCCAGCTGGTGGAGTCGATTTGTTCTTGCCAGCCTGCGGAGCACTAGGTTTGCTCGGACCGCCGCGAGCAAGCTGCGGTTCCTTCGTCGCACGGTCCAGGAGGTCAGCCACTGACGGCATGCGACTGGCGCCGATCTCATTGAGGATCTGCAGCATCTCTGCCCAGCGATCCAAGTGGCCAACGCCGATCTCAGGGTTACGGGCGGCCTGACGCAGCAGTCCTTCACCGGCTTTAGCTAACGCGGCCAGGCGCCGCGCGTTGGATGACTCTGCCGACGCTTGGCGACGAAGCTCCTCACGCATCGAATCGTCGGATAATTCTTCCGCCGACATCGATCTCAAACGCTTATTGTCTTCGAAAAGTTGCAGTTCTTTATCTCGAACGTCGAGTGCCGCGCGATGCCACTTGCTCATTTGATTCATAATCCAGACCGCATGTTGTTCAGCCGTCAACACGAACAAAACATGCGGCGCACTGTAAACGCGAGGACGATTGGGCAGGTAATCCTCAACCCATAGTTGGACTTCGATCGGTTGCGGTTCAATGCCTAAACCCGTTGCGGAAAAAGTAGCCGCGACTTGCAATGACGTTGCGTTTGGAGTCCCAAGCGACAGCAATTTTTCTCCTTTGGAAACTTCGACCGGACCGGTTTCATCGAGTCCCCGCCAGGACATCCCAATCCGTTTGATTCCAAAGTCATCCGCTGCTAGTGCTTGAAAATTGATCTGCTCGCTGTCCAGCACCACGGCTTGACGAGGCAATTCTTGGGACAGCACCGAAGGCGCTTCGTCGATCGTCGGTGAAATCGTAATATTGAACGGCTCGCGACCAGCCAGACCGTCATGGTCTCGCCACCAAAGCTCTAAATCAAGCTTGTCTTGCCCAACCGTAATTGAGCTTGTCGAAAACTTTGTCTGTTCAACCGGCCTTGGCTGGTCGTTGACCTTCGCCTCAGCCAGCGGTCGAGAAGCCTTGGCAACAATCTCGGCCGCACTGCCATGGACGACGCTCAGCGTACCGCTGCGGACATCTTGTTCAACTGATTCGGCTCGCTCCAAATAATCTGGTAAGCGGACCGTTGCGGTCGAGCCAACTAGCTCCGGACGCAGCCTTGGTTCAATCGCTATCGACTTCACGAAATCTCCGACGCTGAGCTGCATCGCGATTGGTACGGTCTGAGGCGGCAATTCGAATTCGTAAACGCCGTCGGCAAGTTGGCTTTCGATCGACGGAAAATTGGCGACTTGCAATCGCGCGATTTCAGGCTGATTTCGTGAGTCGCTTCGCAATCGAAATTGAATCAAAACCGCTTCGCCATGCGGCACGATCATTTCATCAGCGATCGGTTCCAGCGACGTGAATGTGTATCTTGGCGGTGCGTTCCATGGTGACAAGAATCGAGCCCACGCGTTGTTGGAAGCGGCGGGAAAAAGGAACATCAACGCTGCGGCAATGATTCCGGAAACAGAAACGATGCCCGAAAGACTGCGTACAAAGGTTGGCGGCGCCGCATCGATAAAGTTCTTATGCTTGGCCGCTTCGGCGACCTGTGCGATTGCCGCCGAACACAACGCAGGAGATCGGGCTTGCTCCGATTGGTTCTCAGCCAGTTCGATGACGCTGAGCAATTGATCGCCGATCGCTGACTCTCGAACACGAAGCAATCTTGCTAACTGGTCCAGACGTCTATTCCGCCAAACCCATCGATGCAGCGACCACGGCACGAATAACCAAACGGCCAAGGCAGCCGCAAATATCAGCGATCTTGTAAGTTGAGAAGTATCGACAAAACGATCGAAGCTGTAGACCGTCAAAAATGCGAGCAGGAGTCCGACGACGCCGAGCAAAATCGCCTCGGCGACTTTCGTCGTCCAAACGCGGTCTCGAAACGCTCGCAGTTGATCGGTCAGCGAATCAGGCACTTGAAGCGAAGCACTCATTTGCCATTTCTTTCTTTTTGTTTAACGCCAAGCCGCAGGTGCCAGTGTTCGTCCGCTCGACTCCTTTGGCTCGTCGTCAAACGATCAAATCAAGCCTGCCATTTTTCTGCCGATCCAAAATGCACCCAGCAGTAACAACATCATACCGGCAACCAGCGGATGGCTCCACAGTTGCAATCTCCGAATTTCCAGCGGCGGTTCCGAAATCTGAGATGCAAGCTTTAAAATTTCATTGGGATCATTCTTTAGCAGCAGCTTTCCGCCGCTGACGCGAGCTAGCTCTTCCATGACTTCTGGTCTGGCAGGTTTTCCAACGCGTTCTTGCGTCAAGCCTTGCACAAAGATCGACGTCTCCAATTCGCTCTCGTTCTCTTTGCAACGCATGATTACTTGGTGTGTCCCCGTTTCGCTGACGACCAGCGAGCCGGCGAAAGCGCCCCAGTCTTCACCGCTAGCGGTCAAGCGCACTGTCTCGGTCCGACCTGAGGGTGCGATCATCCGCACGGTTACGTCGCCCTGGTTAAGCGGTTCGCCGTTGGTTTGCATGACGTTCGCATTCAGCGAAATCGTTTGCCCCACTTCAGGTTGTTCCGGCGAATAAAAAAGTCGCATCCGTTCCCCTTTCGCCATGTTGCGTTGATAGGCCATCCAACGAACGACTTGGCCCCAAAATCGATAGTGATACAAATCCTCGACCCCTCGTCGCCAACGCCAAGCACCGTCGGTTCCCATGAAAAGAACTTTGCCAGTTCCGAACGTTCTGGTTACTAACAAAGGGATGCGCCCAAACTCGTTCGACGATTCTTGGTGAACCGCCAAGACTTCGGCTCCCGCTTTCGAACGGATGACTGGCGCGTGCCATTGGAACCCAGGCAAATTCTCCCAGACCTGCAAATTTTCCTCCGTAGTATCGGCGAGCTTGGTAAGTAAGCTGCGTTGGCCAACCTCGGTTAAAGCGAAATGGCTAGCCGACTGCGAACCCCACCCAGTCGGCTGCGAATCATCCAGGACGACCGGCAGCAACGCGTCCAACGGTGTATCGACAAGCGACAACTCATGCCCTTTGAAACCAGGCATGAATACCAAACCGCTCGCTTGCTGTTCGACCAAACCTTTCAACAATCGACATTGTTCGTTCGTGAGCTGGCCTTCGTCGACGCCGACATCACCTAAAAAGACCACGTCGTATTGTGATAATTCTTCCAACGCGTCAGGAAATGCGGGAATGTAATCACGATTGCCGCCACCAACCTTGCTCAACCCCGGATGGAACAGCAAACAATTGACCTCGACGCCGGGATCGCGTGACAAGGCGTTTCGAAGATACCGATATTCCCAACGCGGATAAGATTCGACGATTAAGACTTTCAATTTTTCTTCACGGACGACAATTCGAGTCGCTTTGCGATTGTCGTCGAATAGACGTTCTTCAGGATGGTTAGGCACCGCCAGCGACAACGTGTACTCGCCAACCTGCTCTGGTTTCCAAAGTACCGCGTCAGACGTCCGCCCCATTGCCGCAATGCGAACAGTGTGTTTGATCGTTACGCCGTCCGAGGTCGTCAGCTCGACGTCGGCGACATGATCCTTTGGCAGTGAACTTTCAATCGTAAAAGGCAGCCGCACGTTCTTGCCAACGATGCCAAACGTCGGGACATCAAAGCTGATCAAATCGAGGTTCGGTAGTCGTGTTTGGCTGCCGATTGCGACTGCGAAAATCGGGATCTTCGACTGCCGCAATCGAATCGCCGCTTGCACCGGCGGCAAGCCCTCGTTCCAATCACCGTCGCTGGCCAAAACGATGGCACGTAAGTTGTTGTGCTCTGTTTTCGCGTCGATGATTGCTTGATAAAGATTGCTCTGTGATCGTTTTTGTTCGGTCGCAAACGGCTTGATGACGACTTTCATCCGATCAGCCAATTCAGACCAAGTCGATTGCTCCAACAGCGGCTCGATCGCGCGGGAACGGGTGACCAGCGGCGCTGACGACGAATCGTCCAAGCCGAAGTCTTGCGTGTCCATGCTGGTCGACTGATCGGCCAAAATAACAATTGTCGGTTTCTCGTTAGGCTCAACGAGCTGTTCCGCTTCTGGTTGATTCAGCAGCACAACACAGAAGCCGACGATGCCGATCCGAATTAGTTCCAGCCACCCTACCGATCGACGATACCCGCTTCGTTTCCAAGCAACCCAAGCCATCGCGCAGGCGATCGCGAGCGTCAAGATTGACAAAGCAATCGTGAGTGCGGTCCACTGAAAATTTAAACTGGTTTGAGTCATAGTGCGTTTGAGAAAAAGTAGCAGGCATCGCTCCGCGTGCCGTCCACGGTCTTGCCAATGATCAAAGCGACGGCACTTGGAAAGTGCCTGCTACTTTGAAGTCCTCCTTGGCAAACATAACGACGCTTCAACCAGCAACGCTACGATCATTGAAATCAAAAAGACTCGCCAGACTTCGCGCACAATCGCAGACATACTACCACTGGAATCGATTACGCTTGAAAACGACAATCCCGCGAACAAACTTTGTATCTTTGAATCTTCCAAAGTCGCTAGTTGATCTTCGGCTAACGAGCGATTCACCGCTACCAAGCGATCGGCAGTTTGATAGACACCGGCTTGCGACTCGAACTCGGTCGACAGCGCATTGCTCCTACCAGCGATCTGACGCCAACTATTTGTACTCTCGTCTGACCGCCCGGCGATACGCTGGAGAGTGTTCCCGGTTGCCGCTCGACCGCGTTCGATCGCCCGCTGCAACGCGACAAACAGCACGATGCCGTTACTTGCCAACGACGAAAAATTGGGATCGCTCGACGCCGTCATAAAGTAGACACCGCCGTGGGTGGTCGGCAAACGAACTAGTAGCGGATTGCCTCCTGTCAATGAAGCCAAGGTGATTGATTCGGTATCCAATTGCAAACTTGCAAAACCTGATAATTCCAATTGCCCGACCGGTAAACCTGATCCACTTTCGGTGGCAGCAAACAAATCCTGATCGCCGCGCCAATTTTCGACCATCACTTTCGAATCGCTGTCAGTCCATCGGTTCCAACGAACGCCCATGAATGCTCCGGGCAATCCCTTGGTTAGGCCGCTTGAAAGAGTTGACGGAGGAAAGAAGACAACTTGACCGCCTTGATTGATATATTGCAAAATAGCCGGTTCGATCGTGGAGTCTGGAAGGGAAGCTTGCCAGAGTAACAACGAAGCGTCATCAAGTGCCAATGAATCGAGCTGATCTGGCGTCAGGATTTCAACCATTGCGTCGCTGCTGCCATCAGCCGCAATCGCCGCAGCGATTTCCAGCGGTCGCGTGGCGGTGCTGTCGTCTGAAACGACCACCACGCGTCGAACTGGCGGTTCGTCGAATACAAAATAAAATTCGTTGTCTTCATTTTGCGAATCGGCCGGAATGGAGACGCGGCCCCAACCTCGCTGTTGGTCCTTTGATAGTGGCAAACGCTGCTGTTTTACGTCCGCTTGGCTTCCCTGCAGCGGGACCGCTAACTCGCTTCGTCGGCCATCAATTTCAATCTGCACCGGCACTTGCATCACTTCTCGCGCCGACTCGCGGGATTGCGGACGATTGATAGCCAGCGAGAGCAGCAGACTGTTTTCTTCAAGGCCGTTTTTTTGAGTCGTTTCGCGTCTGACTTCGGTGACGCGAATCGACATGTTTGATTCTGCCTGATTTGGATAGCCCAGCAAATGAAATCGCACTGACTGTGGCAGCGTAGCGAATCCTTCGCGGAGAACGCTCCATGAACCGCTCGCATCATCCCAATCGGCTTGACGCAGGTCACTGCAAATCCAAATTTCTGTCGGTCCAGATCGGTTGGCCTGCAAGAAATCCAAACTTGCTTGCAGCATCGACGGCACGCTCGTCATTGTGCTCGATGGCGTAACAGCGGTCGAATTCATCAATGCTTCGAGCGAATCGAAAGGTCGGGCTTCATTTGAAACCGAATCAATTGCGATCCAATGAGTCGAACCCAAAGTCGCAAGTGTCTGGCCAAGTTGTTGACGACCTAGTTCAAGCTTGGATCGTTGGCCATCGACCAACTGTTGCATACTCGGCGACCGATCGATCAGCACAATGGTGGTGTCCGCTTTGCCGCCGCCAGTCATGCCCAACACGCCACTTGAAAGTGGTCTCGCGATGGCAAAAATCAGGGCCGCAACGGATAGCGTTCGCATGGCCAGGATCAACCATTGACGGATCCTAGCCACACCTTTGTTCATGCGATTGGCGGCCAGCAAAAACATCATCGCCGCCCAGCGACGCGTTTGAAATCGTTGCTGGTTGATCAGATGGATTACTATTGGCAGCGCAACAACCGGCAGCGCGAGCAATAAATAAGGCTGCAGAAAGCTCAACGTGAACTCCTCATGCTGGCTCGATCGATCAGAAACTTCGTCAGCTCCGAAGCGTATGGCGTATCAATCGATATTCGTCGATAGTCGATCGCGGTTTCTAGTACGATGCGTCGTAGCTTATCAAAATATTCTGCCAGAGCACGTTGATATCGATCGGCAATTTCGGCCGGATCAGCAAATAGCGATGTGCCACCTTCCATGTCGACGAAACGCGTTGGACGCTGAACTGCGAAACGAATTTCTTCCGGGGCGAGTAGATGAAACACCGACACGTCATGTTTGCGGAAACGCAGATGCTCAAAACAGCTTCGCAATAAATCTGGTTCGATGAACAAATCCGAAAGCACTACGACTAACGCTCTTTGCCTAACTGTCTCGGCCAATTCATGCAGCACATCGACTAAACCAGTTGCGCCTTGCGGTTTCACATCCTCAAGCGAGTTATAAATCGTTTGCAAGTGAGCTGGATTACGCCTGGCCGGAACGTTTTGGACCAACCCTTTACCCACGCATGCCAAACCCGCTGCGTCACCTTGCTGGATCGCAAGATAGCTTAGCGCGGCCGTGATTTGTTTGGCATAATGCAGCTTCGTCACGCCACCGCTGCCAAATTCCATCGACTCGCTGCTATCGATCACAAATACAATTCGTAAATTCGTATCGGCATCGAATTCTTTAATGTAGAAACGATCTGACCGCGCGTAAGCCCGCCAGTCCAAGCGACGCAAGTCGTCGCCGGGAACATACTTTCGATACTCTGCAAATTCAACGCTAGCGCCGCGATGTGGGCTAGCGTGACGGCCCGAGACGCTGCCCAACATCGGTTTGCGTGAGAGCAGCGGGATCGCACCGAGCTGAGCCAAGACGGCTGGATCAACGAAGCTGCGAGATTGACGTTCGGTACTCATGTATCAGCCGTCTCGCTGATCAATCGCTTGACGATATCGTTGGCCGACACGCGTTCAGCTTGCGCAGCGAAGGTAGTGATCAACCGATGGGTCAGCACCGATGGTGCCACAGCTTTTATGTCTTCCAATCGAACCATGTAGCTGCCATAAAGTGCCGCACGAGCTTTCGCGCCGAGTATCAAGTTTTGTACAGCGCGAGGGCCACCACCCCAAGCGACCAACGGCTTCAACCATGCTGGAGCCGTTGAACCGTTGGGCCGCGTCTTACGAACCAAACGTGCTGCGTAAATGTAGATATGGTCTGGGACAGGCACGCGGCGAACCAACCGTTGATGATCAATGATCTGCTCGGCGGACATCAATTTTTTTAGCTCAATCACATCATCGCCAGTTGTCGATCGCGCGATTTGAATTTCTTCGGCTTCCGATGGATAGTCCAATTCAATCAACGACATAAATCGATCGAGCTGTGCTTCAGGCAGCGGATAGGTCCCTTCTTGTTCAACCGGATTTTGCGTCGCCAAAACCATGAAGGGCGATTGCAGCTCAAATGATTTGCCCAGAACCGTGACGCGTTGTTCCTGCATCGCTTCGAGCAACGCGGCTTGCGTCTTTGGCGGAGCTCGATTGATCTCGTCGGCCAATATGATGTTGGCAAAGATCGGACCGTGGACGAACTGGAATTCACGACGGCGATTTTCGTTCTCTTGCAAGATGTCCGTGCCAGTGATGTCCATTGGCATCAGATCTGGCGTAAATTGAATGCGGCTGAAGTTCAACGACATTGTCTCGGCCAGCTTGCTAACGAGCAGCGTTTTCGCTAGACCTGGCACACCCATCAAGAGTGCATGGCGTCGAGCGAACAGACAGACGGCCAGCTGTTCGATCGTCTGCTTTTGTCCGACGATAACCTTGCCAAGTTCATTGACCAATTCTCGATACGCGTTTCGTAGTCGATCGATGGCGGCGACATCATCATCGCTGAGCCGTGCGGCATCGGACGGTTGAACTTGACTCATCTTCGACCTTTGGGGCGTGGTGTGAATTGCAGGACACGAAGATTATAGCCCAGATTGAAACATTAGCGGCACGGCGCAAGCCGTCCGGTTCTTTAATTGCATGTTAAGTCTGGCGAAGAAGAACCGGAGGGCTCGCGCCCTACCGCTTTTGTTAAAACGTTAGCCGAACGGCGCAAGCCGTCCGGTTCTCTAATTGCATGACAACGATGACTTTGAGGTCGCATTGGATGATTTGAAGAACCGGAGGGCTCGCGCCCAACCGCTTTTGTTAAGCGTTAGCGGCACGGCGCATGCCGTCCGGTTCTTTAATTGCATGTCAACGATGACTTTGAGGTCGCATTGGATGATTTGAAGAACCGGAGGGCTCGCGCCCTACCGCTTTTGTTAAAACGTTAACTACTCCACTCGAAGTTCGACTTTCATCGGTGCCGGAGAATTAAGTGTACAGCTATAGTAGCCTTCTCGGGCGTTCGGCTCGTGCGGTA
>JBGSKY010000160.1:0-59297 GCA_041740995.1 Pirellulaceae bacterium | reverse complement strand
GCCAGCACCATTGCGTCCGACAAAACCAACCTTCACGTTGTCAATCAAGGTCGCTTCAGCATTGTCCAATAACATCTGTTCGCCATAGCTTTTTTCGGCTCCGCGAATCTGAATCAATACACCCATGCAATTCATTTGACTTCAGCGTTTGCCAAGCCAAAAATTTCTTTCTCTAAGGAAAACAATTCTTCGACCGAAAGATTTCCACACTGGAACATTCGTCGTCCGCTCTCAACCGCGAGCATTGTCTCAGACTATTTGCGTCTTGCAACCGCGAGTTAGATCTTCATCGGCCAACTGACTTGTCTCGACTCAGAGAGATTATAATTCATCCCGTGCCATCGAATTCTAAATAATTGCCGGGGGACATGACCTATGCTTCGTTACGCAATTTCAGCCATTGCA
Organism: Pirellulaceae bacterium; assembly: GCA_041740995.1. Lineage (GTDB taxonomy): Bacteria > Planctomycetota > Planctomycetia > Pirellulales > Pirellulaceae > JBGSKY01. Next base: position 58,892 of record JBGSKY010000160.1, on the reverse strand, counting down.
TTGCTGTACGCGATCAATTCTTTTCCATTGACTTGCACCGCTCGTCAGCCAAACATTTTGATGATCTGTGTCGACGATCTAAAACCGACGATTGGATGTTTTGGCGATCAATTCGCTGTCACGCCAAATATCGATCAGCTTGCACAACGCGGACTCTTGTTCAAGGCTGCGTACTGCAATCAGGCTGTGTGTTCCCCGAGCCGAAATGCGTTGATGACAGGCTTGCGACCTCAAACCCTTGGTATTTACGATTTGGGAACCCACTTTCGAATTGCCGCGCCTGATGCAACCACAATGACGCAGCATTTCATAAGGCATGGATATGTAGCGGAGGGAATGGGAAAAATCTACCACATTGGGCATGGAAACTACGATGATAAATTGTCTTGGACCACTCCATTCTGGCGTCCAAGAGCAGCCGGCTATGCTTTGCCGTCCAACCAAGGCAAGAGCCAGTTTTCAGGCAACAATGATTCGCGTGGCCCGGCAACGGAATCAGCCGATGTTTCCGACGAAACGTATGCCGATGGGTTGATTGCTCACGAGGCGATCGAGCGTTTGACCAAGTTTAGTAAGAATCCTGCTCAGCCTTTCTTTTTGGCCGTTGGATTCCAAAAGCCGCATCTGCCCTTCGTTTCTCCGAAAAAGTATTGGGACTTGTACGACGCAGATGATCTCCCAATGCCAGAGGTCCTGATACCACCGAAGGATGCGCCAAGCTACGCGCCGACCAGCGGCGGAGAATTACGAACTTATTCGGACATGCAAAATGGACCGATCGACGCGGAAAAAACGCGGCTTTTGATTCACGGCTATTACGCTGCAACTAGCTTCATTGACGCCCAGCTTGGCAAGGTCATTGCGGCTGTCGATGAATTAAAACTGAACGACAGCACAATAATTGTTCTGTGGGGCGACCATGGCTGGCATCTTGGAGACCATGGCATGTGGTGCAAACATACAAACTACGAACAAGCCGCAAGAATCCCTGTCATTATCGTCGCTCCCCAATGTACGCCCGGCGTTTCTACGCAGTCGTTTCTGGAGACGGTCGATATTTTCCCGACGCTTGCCGAACTCGCTGGCTTGCCAGCACCGGCGAACATTGACGGACAAAGTGCGGCCAAAGTCCTAAAAGATCCCAAGACTTTCTCGCGGCAATTTGTAACTCACGTTTATCCACGGAACGATCGACTGGGAAGGGCCATTCGAGATGAACGATATCGTTTGGTTGAATGGAAAGTCCCTGGAGATAAAGCATTGAACGCCGAGATTGAGCTTTACGACTACCAAACTGATCCTCTGGAAACGAAGAACGTTGCCGAACAATTTCCATCTATCGTCGCAGCGATGCGAGAAAAACTTTCCCAGCAACCCGAGGCCAAATCCTCGCTGAAAGTAAAACAAAACACTGCTCCCTCAGCCAAGCCTCCGCAATCTGTTAGCCCGGATCGTAGTGCAATGTTTAAAAGGCGAGACCAGAACAACGACGGCTATTTAACGCTTGAAGAGTTTTTAACTGGACAACCCGATCCAGAACGAGCGCCGGCCCGTTTCCCTCGCTTCGATACAAACGGTGATGGCCAATTGACTGTCGAAGAGTTTGTAAAATCCGGCAAATAAGATAGTTTCGCAGAAACCTGTAGCGCGGGTCGAAGATTGAAAGCGACAGGACTGATCGCAACAGCCAGCTAAGCACGATGCCTTGGTCGCGAAAAAAAGACGATTGCAATTTGGCTTGACTCCGTAGTGTTCGGTTTCTTAGTCTCACGTTTCAGAGGATGATTTCGGCGACCGGCGAAACGAGTTTTTCACTTCGCGTCTGGCCCAACCGCAACCCTCATAAATCGACATTTGAGACTCTTATTTTTAGCGAGTTTGTTATGAAATCTGCGTGGCATGGATGTTTCGCTGTCGCACTGTTGGTGACAATCGTCGGTTGCTCTTCCCAAACGGCAACGCCGACTGTCAAACCGGTCGAAAAATCGCAAGCTAGCACAGCTACGCAGCAGCCGTTAGTGACCGGCAAGTCTGTCAACTCGGTCACTCCTGCCAGCGAAATTGTTACGCTTTTTTTAGAGAGTTTGAAAAAAGGCGACGCGGTACAGACAGGGAATTTACTGACGGCCGCCGCGAAAGAAGAAATCGAGCGACGCGGGCTGGCTATCGCGCCACTGGGATCACCTGAGTCGACCTTTCGCATCGGTCGAACTCAATACTCCGACAACGACCAGGATGCCGCCTACGTCGAATCAGAATGGATTGAGCCAAGCGACGGCGGGCAAGCGGTCGGTTGGGACGTTGTCTTCACCGTCCATCTCGAAGAACAGAGCTGGAAAATTTCCGGCATGGCGATTGATATGGGCGAGGACCAACCGCCTGCGATCGTCGACTTTGAAAATATGGCCGGGATGGTTCCGGAAAAATCGACCCAGCCAGCCCAACAACAGCCGGCAGCCCAAATCGCTTTGCCGCCAGCTAACAATTCGACAATTACGCGATAGAATCAAGTGAATCGATAGTCATTACGCAAACAAAAAACGGTCGCAACAAAGCGACCGTTTTTCATTTTGAAAGTTTAGAGAACTAGTTCGCGGCCAAGGCAGACTCGATAACTTTTACTAGCTCTGGATCGCTCGGAGCAACCGATGAAGGAAAGCGGGCGAGCACCTGACCGTCCTTGCCGATCACAAATTTCTCAAAATTCCATTTCACTGGACCGGCGCCTTTGGGCGACGCGTCAACGCTGGTGAGTTGTTTGTACAGTGGCGACGCGTTCTCATCGTTGACGTCAATCTTACTGAACATGTCAAACGTGACTTTGTAAGTACTGCTGCAAAATTCTTTAATGTCAGCATCCGATCCTTGTTCTTGTTTTCCAAACTGATTGCAAGGGAATCCCAGAACCGCAAGTCCTTTGTCGTGATATTGTTCGTAAAGTGCTTCAAGCCCTTTGTATTGCGGAGTGTATCCGCACTTGCTTGCGACATTGACTACCAGCAAAACCTTGCCTTTGTAATCTGCCAAGTTGACTGTTTCGCCGTCAATTGATTTTACCTTGTGATCCAACACCGATTCTTTCTCCTTGACGTCGCAAAAACCGTTGCTGGCAAAAACGCCCAAACATAGCAACGACAGTGCAAGAAATTTAAAACTCATTTAAGATACCTTGTTCCTTTGAAAAACAACTCCGAAATTCTGATTGCTGACTCGCCACGTATTAGGCTGATCAACGTTGAACCGAGGCGTCGTGCATGACACCGAGCGCTAGCGAAACTTTCGCTGCTGTAACGAATGAGCTCTGAAACCTCAATTCATCGAGGCACAACACCCTTCTAGATTATCAACGAATCTAGCCCTCAACGGAAGGACCAGCCAAACATCCTGTCCAATTTGGACCGCCTGTTCGCCATCGTTGTACAACCTTTCTAAGATTATCTACCGTTGTCAAATGCTAGGATACGTCCTGAAGTCGATACTTGGCAATTTATCTGAAAATTTGTACTGTCTTATACGAGTCTCTTAAAAGGTGTTCTCCATTCGTTAGTGCGTCTAAATTGATGAATTTTGACTTAAAAACCGTTAGTAATATCAGTTCTGCTCAGGTCCAATTGAATTGGCGTGATGTCTTACATGATGTCGAACAAGCCTGTTTGACTGCCGACCGTGATCCAAGTTCAGTCAACATTGTTGGAGTAACAAAGTATGTCGATTCGCACGTAGCCAATTTCTTAGTTGAAGCAGGTTGCTCTCACGTTGGCGAATCTAGACCGCAACTTTTGTGGCAAAAGCACGCAGACTTTCAAGTATTAGCTGGCAAGGCAGAAGTTCAGAAGTTGCAATGGCATCTCATTGGACATTTGCAACGCAATAAAGTTGCACGGACCGTACCGCTGCTTGACTTCCTGCATTCGATCGATTCGAAAAGATTGGCTAGCGCAGTCGACGAAATTGCTCAAACCCGAACTCAGCCTTTGAAGTGTTTTATTGAAGTAAATATCTCAGGCGAACCAGCCAAGACTGGAGTGCAACCGCTGGAACTGCGAGGGTTGTTCGAACATTGCCAGCAGCTTCCAGGATTGCAAGTCGTCGGCTTGATGGGAATGGCCAGCAACAGCGATGATGAAGCGAAAACGCGATCGCAATTTACGTTACTGCGAGATCTGCTGCGAGAAATGCAATCGGCTTTGCCAAATGGAACGTCCGAAACGTTCAAGGAACTTTCGATGGGAATGAGCAACGATTTTTCTATTGCTATCCAATGCGGTGCAACCTTCGTCCGCATTGGTTCCCGGCTTTTCGCTTGATGTTCTGTTTGCTGATCAAATGCAATTGTCTTTTAGTTGAAGAGTGTCTTTTGCATTCTAAAGACGCAAAGCAAGCAATTGGAAAAGTTGGATGGTAGCGATTTTTATTCAATGCAACGATTGATCCAAAGAGCACTATCAATTGAATTATTGTTTCCACAACCGCCCATCCGAAAGCACAAAGTAGAGCGTTCGGAATAGTGTTGCTGCCATTAGCCACGTTCCGATTGAAGGGCGAACGAAAAGAATCGAATATCGTCCGTCAACAAACATATCGCGGAATATACGCGATGCATGCCACGCTCCCTACGCATGGATGCAAAGGTTTCGTGTAATGCCGTCGATCGATTTCAGCCAAGTCGCGCAGTTTTGTCGCCCCACAAAACGAAATATCCAGTGTAAGTTTGCTTTGATTTGCTGCTTGCTAGCGGTGCTTGTTTTTCAAGTAGTCCAGCCGCGAGAGGCGCATGCTGACAATATTTCGCAGACTGATAGTCCTTCGGATACGTTCGTTGGTGGAGCAGAGGCAGAGTTTGCGTCGCATACTGATTCCCTTCCTGTCGATAGTCAAAGTTTTTCCGAAGCCAGTACATTTCCACCAAAGCGTTGTCAGTCGAAGCGACCTCTGAATTGGTTTGATGCAAACTCAATCGAGTTGCGGATTTTTAACGGGATCGATGGTAGCAAGCAGCCTCAAGACTTTGGCGTCAACGCCAACCTTGGAATTCGATCAAGTGTTTCGCTTTCTGGACCGCTTGTTTATGACCGTGGACTCGGTTGGCAAATCGGCACCGCATTCACGGCCAGCGAAAATGCGGTTCGTGTTTACGAGTTACTTGGCGAAGAAGACACACGATGGCAGAGCTACACAACACTCGGAGTCTTTCAACGTCTCGACTCGAATTTGGCATGGGGTTTGGCCTATGACTATTTGTACCAGGAGTCATATGACGACGCCCACGCGGGCCAATTTCGTGGAACGCTCAGCCAACAAATCAGCAACAACGACTGGGTCGGCGTCCGGGGCTCGATTGACGAACACGGCGACTCGGCAGAATTTCTGACGACGACCTTGCACTTGCGCCCGATCAGTCAGGGCGGCGCATTCTGGACACACCGCTGGCCGTTCCAAGCCCGCACGACGACCTTTCTTGGTATGGCCGAATCGCACAGTGAGAGCAACGCGGTGACCGGCTTTTCAGCGCCCACAAAGAATAAATTTGTCTTTGGTTTGGACATCTTTATTCCGATCGCTCCATCATTGGCGATGACCGGTTCGACCAATCTGATGCGGCCTGCAGATACAGGAACTGTCGACGCTTTCCTTGGCTTTGAATGGATTCCTGGTGTTGGATCGCGGCGGGCTGGATTGCAACGCTTCTCGGCACTTCAATCCGTTGCCAGCCCAACAACAATGCCAATCGATCTCCGTTAGCCTACCGAGTGGCGGCCTAGTTCAGCGGTACAACCATTAAAAGCGCAATCTCTTTCAACCTATTTTGATCCTGCTGCATGCATTCAGGCTTCAGACGAGCCAGTCATCAAATTCTCGATCGATATTTTCGAGCTCAAGCGAGCTTACGAAAGAATTTCGAATCGATCCAGCTAAATTGTACAAAACAGAGCTTTAGGCGAGTTTCTGAAGTTTTGGCCTTCGAGGACAAGTTTAATGTCTTCGCTGATGCTAAGTTGAATCCTGGATCAACAAGTTTCGAGACCAATCATGAAATGCGTTTAGTTGATTTTGATAAATTCGATGATGCAAATTGCGCCCTCACTTCACGACGCTTATGGGCAATGGTCGCTCCACGAGACGCACATTGGTTTTTCGATTTACCGTGCTTCCCGATTGTCGGATTCGCTCGCCGTTCGATGCGCAATTTTCCACGATGCTGATTCATCAATTTTACGACGAACAAGTGTTCGGCATCGTCTAGCAAATCTTCTGAACGATTCTGGACTGCTTACGCCGTTAGATGTCAAATTCAGCGGTTCGAGCAATTACGTCATTGTCGCAGAAGATTTCGAAACCACTTTTGAGAGCGCTTTAGTCGAGCTGACCAGCCCGCTAAACCGACTTCGTTCGATCGCAAAACTTACGACGACTTTTCGCGAGTTACATCGCGTAGGCTTACCCTTGGGAGCATGGAACAAGCAATCCATTTTCCTTTTAGGCACGCTCCCAACGATCGATCCACTGGGAATCTTCGGGGCAACCAACTACGACGAACAAGACTATGCCGAGGAAGCCGATGTAGCGCAGCTTGCGCGAATGGTTTCCGACGAACTAGCGGGATTGCGTACGTCTGATGGGCCGCCACAGATATCGCCGCGAAAACTGGCCGTCTTGCGATTACTTTTGGATGACGCGCTGAGCGGCAATCGAAATCGAGTTCCGACAATCATTGAACTTGATGAGTTTATTGGCAGCCTTCTGGCAGACTTGAACTTCGAATCCGGCGAGACGACGATTCAACCGCCTGAGTTTGAATCCGAGCAGTTATCTAACGACCGAACGCTTGAAGCAGGGACCCAATTTTGCCTGCCGACGGAATTGCAGTCGACGACTAAGGATGTGGTTGTCGGCCAAATGCTTGGCCGCTTTAAATTAGTCAGGTTGATCGGTTGTGGCGGCATGGGCAATGTCTATTTGGCCGAAGACGTTTCCGAAAATTCAAAAGTTGCAGTCAAAGTGATTCGCGGCGATATGGCGAGCAAGCCGCAAGCGGTTCGCCGCATGCTCAAAGAATCTCGCTTGATGCAAGAGCTCAGTGCACCGCAAATTTTGCGGTTGATTGACGCCGGTGAAGATCGCAGCATCGCTTACATGGCTCTCGAACTCGTTGAGGGAAGCGATCTTAAAAAAGAGCTCCAGCGAAATAAGAAGTTTGATCCCAACTCCGCGTTGCAGATCATTTATGAAATTGCAAAAGGCTTGAGCGTCGCGCATCGTGCGGGCATTATCCACCGTGACATCAAACCGGAAAATATTCTGTTGGCACGTCGGTCCGATCTCGAAAGTCTATCGGACAACGATCAGCAGCAAGTGTCGATCATCGATCAGTTCGCCATCAAAATCAGCGACTTTGGTATCGCTCGACAAATTCAGCAGTCGCAGTCACTCGAAGTTACGATGGCTGGAACACTCTTGGGCACGCCAAGCTATATGTCGCCGGAGCAATGCAAGTCCGGTGCGTCCGCCTCGCCAGCAAGCGATGTCTACTCATTGGGCGTGATGCTGTTCCAATTGATTACCGGCGAGCTGCCTTTCGTTGCCGAAGATCTGCTAAAGCTCGTCGGAATGCATTGCTATTCGCCTGCGCCGGACGTTCGGCGAATCGTGCCTGAGATCACAGACATTCATGCCGATCTGATCGCTAGGATGTTGGCCAAAGATCCAGCCGAACGTTTCGCCGATGCCGGTCAGTTGATCGACTTTCTCGACAAATTATCCGGCGGTGATGCGGCGATCGATGTGATCCACCAGATCCCAAACGACAGTGGAAATTTATGGTCCAAAGAATTTGCCTGGGAATTGCCAAGTAGCCCAGATCAATTGTGGCCCTATGTCGCGGATACCGAACGGCTCAATCGAGCCATTGGATTGCCGAGTGTAAAATATCGCACACAGAAAGATCCGCAAATCGGGCTCCGGCGATTTGGTCAGATCAAATTGGGATTGATGAACATTGACTGGGAAGAGCACCCTTTCGAATGGATTGAAGGCCAAAGAATGGGCGTCCATCGTGTGTTCAGCTCGGGTCCGTTTAAAACTTTCGCAAGTTTCGTAAGTCTTGAATTGATGCCAAATGGTGGCTCAAGATTACGACACAAAGTAGAAATCGTGCCGCGCAATAGCTTCGGGAAGCTCTTAGCGAATATTGAAATTGGTTGGAAGGCGCAAAAGTCTTTAGACCGAGTTTATCGACGAATCGATAAGTATCTGCAAAACAAGAGTTCAGCTGCTGGCAGTGATCAAGTGGACGCGTTTGAAGAAACGCCGCGCGTCGGCGGCCATCGCAAAACTCGCTTAAACCAACGGCGAGAATCTTTGATCGAACAAGGCGTTGCCCCAGAAATCGCCGAAGTATTTGTCGACTATCTTGCTTCTTTAACACCGCAGCGGGCAGCCAAAATTCGCCCTTTGCCACTGGCAGATGACTTGAAGCTCGGCGTTGATGAAACGATCGATACTTGTTTGGTCGCCGCATCCATAGGGATGTTAGATTTGAGCTGGGATTTGCTGTGTCCTACATGTCGCGCACCGTCGGATTCGAAAAACAACTTGGCCGACATTGCCCGCCACACGCATTGCGAGGCTTGCGATTTTGAATTTGCAACTGACCTCGGCAATGCGGTCGAAATGATCTTTCAATTGGCCAAGGATCTCGGCAGCGTCGACTCGGCAGTCTACTGCATTGGTGGACCGTCACATGCACCGCACGTCGTGATGCAAACTCGAATCGCTCCGAACGAACAGGTTGAATTTGAAACCAAGCTTGGTCCAGGTTCCTACATTCTTCGTGGCCCAAAGCTTCCATACACAATCGCCGTCAACATCACGGACAAATTGGCCGCTTCGAAAGAGACGATCCATTTGCCGACCACACCAAAAACAATCGCTCCAGTTCGGATGTTGGCTGGCCGGCAAAGCTTCCGTCTGCGCAGCGAATTTCCTCATGAACTACTTGTCCGACTGGAGCGAACCGCGACTCGAAATGACGCCGTCACCGCAGGCCAAGCAGCCACGCTGGATCGCTTTCGGACCCTGTTTCCGACACAGGTGGTTAAGGCTGGTCGCATCCTGCAATCGCAGCAGGTCTGCATGCTGGTGACGCAAATATTTGATATGGATTTACTTTATTCGTTCGGCGACGAATCGCTTGCCTTTGAATGGTTGTCATCGAACATGGAACGACAGACACAAATCGTTGCTCGTCATCGAGGTTCGGTAATCAAGACGCTCAGCGAAGGCTTGGTGGCAGTCTTTGATGACATTCAAGCTTCAGTAAACGCCGCAGCAGAAATTCTTTCAACTCAGCGTTCGAACGATTTTGTGGACGATGAACAATTGGCGACACTTGAGCGTGCAATGACGTTGTCCGACTCGAAAATTGAGTCTGGTTTGCGGGGCCAGCGTTCGAACATTTTAAATGGCTTTGCGTTCAAAGTCGGTTTACATCGTGGTCGAGCTTATATCTCATCTTCCAACGGGCGAATCGATTATTTCGGTGCCGCCTTGCGTACCGCGATGGCCGTTCCCCAAATGGCCGCCAGCGGTCTGATCATGACAGACGCCATCTACGCCGACCCGCAGATAAATGAGTGGTTGATCGCACAAAAAACGCCGATTCAAGCTATCGTATGCGACCTGCCAGGACTGCCAGAACAAGTTTTACAACAAACGCTTTTTGATCAAGGTTTGATTTGATGCTCGCCAATTCACTAAACGTATCCGCAGAAAAATCCAGCATCGATTCGCAAGCAACTTGGTATTTGACCGAAGTTTCCGGCGACAAACCGAACAATCGACGATGTTATATCAATTCGAATGTCTTTCGAATTGGTCGGAGCAGTGAATCCCATTTGACGATTCCGAAAAACAGCGTGTCGAAATTGCATGCTCAGCTCATGCTTGTCGAAGACAAATTGATTTTACGAGACCTGGGCAGCACCAACGGAACTAGCATCAACGGGCAAAGTATCACCGAATCAGAGGTTGCGTCTAACGATTTAATCGCTTTCGCCGATGCCGTTTTTCGAGTCAATCGCACGGCCTCTGAATTCACTTCCTGTACCCTGGAAGGGAACGTGGGGAATTGGGCAAACAAACTGATGGAGTTCGATACTCTGATCAGCGGCCAAGGAGCCGTTCCATTCTTTCAGCCGATCATAATGCTCGATGACCGAAAAGTAATTGGACAAGAGTTGCTTGCGCGAAGCACTTTGGACTCACTGCGGAACCCTGCAGCCATGTTCGAAGTTGCTGCAGCGCTTGACCAGGAACGATCCTTGAGTGAGATGATGCGTCGATTGGGTTGTGAGCGAGCTTCGACGTTCGGGCTAACCGATGAACTATATTTGAACACTCACCCTAAAGAAATTTCAGACCAACGATTGCTTGATGATTTGAAACAGCTCCGCGGTAGATTTCCAGATGCATCGATTGTGATCGAGATCCACGAAAGCGCAGTTACTGAGATCGAGACGATGAAGAGTCTTCAAAGTTTCCTCGTCGACTTGAATATGCGGTTGGCCTATGACGATTTCGGAGCAGGGCAGGCTAGACTGCTCGAACTCTCCGAAATACCACCAGCCATATTGAAATTTGATATGCAGCTGATTCGGAATATCGATTCCGCCACTTCTAGACATCAAGCGATGATTAGTCGATTAGTTCAGATTGTCAAAGAATTAGGCATTGAACCACTGGCCGAAGGTGTAGAAACCGAGGGGGAACACCAAGTCTGCTGTGAGCTTGGCTTTGTGACGGGACAAGGTTTTCTTTACGGCAAACCCTGTGCTTTAATGTCCAGAGATGCCAAACCAAGAACAGCATAGAGTTCAAGATTTCCAGTAGCGCAACATCCGATTTCAAATATACCGGAGTGCATCTACAACTCTCTGGGGAGCTAGCTACTTTTCCTTTGGGATACAATTGCTTGAGATTTGACTCGTTCCGCATTCTTTGGCGTGGCATCTGTAAATTTTGCAAGCAAATCGCCTTCGCATTAACCGCAAGTAAATTCGGGTTGATTCGGCGAAATGGGCAAAACGAACTTGACTTGCAGGGTACATTGACGGCAAAACATAACTTCGATGCGAGTGCCAAGTGACTCGTTCGCTGTGAAGCAAGCTAGCTAAACCAATTCATTTAAGCGCGGAATGTCCAGGGATGTCGGACGACGTACTCAATCGCCAGGATGTCGAAGATCTATTGGAGTCCAGCCGGGAGGCGGCGGCGGCGAAAGTAGATCACTCTAACAAGGGCGAGTCGCGGGCTCGAGTGCTTGCGTACGACTTCAAACGTCCCGAGCGCATTGGCAAAGACCAAATGCGGGCGATGCAATCATTGCATGAATCGCTCAGCCGAAGCTTTGGGGCCGCTCTCTCAGCGGTTTTGCGAAGCATGATCGAAGTCCGATTAATCAGCGTTGATCAATTGACCTACAGTGAATTTGTTTACTCTCTGGAGGTGCCGACTTGCTACAATTTGCTCAAACCAAAACCCCTTGAGGGCAATTGGATTCTTGATTTATCGCCATCGCTGCTTTATCCAATCATCGACCGCATGTTGGGTGGCACCGTTGCTTCTGAGACCGCAAACAAACGTCCGCTTTCGGAGATCGAACTAAGGCTAGCCAATAGGATCACGACGATTTTCCTTCGCGAGCTTCGCTTAGCATGGCTGAACGTGATCGAGCTTGATATTGAAGTCGAGCGCGTTGAATCAAACCCACAACTAGTTCAAATCGTACCGCCCAACGAAGTCGTCATCATGGTTAGCTTTGAGCTTTCCATGGGCGCAGTTCGCGGTATGGCCAATCTTTGCATTCCGTTTAACACAATTGAACGTGTTGGCGGCAAATTAACTAATAACTCTTGGATTGGTTATGCGTCCAGTCGAGCAGATCGGGAGAGCCAAGAAGCGATCTCGAAACGCTTAGAAGAATCGATTGCTCAGATCGTGATTGTGTTGGCTCGTTCAAAAATCAGCACTGCCGACTTGTTCGACTTGCAGGTTGGTGACATCATCTCGACTGAAAAAGATGTTCATTCGACACTCGACGTTGAAATCGGCGAAATAAAGAAATTCGAGGCTAGTGCAGGCAGTTTAAAGGGCCGCAAAGCTATCAAAATCGAATCCGTTAATATGAGCGATGTTGTTGAAGTCACAAGCGAATAGGCTTTGGTCAACTAGCGGATCATGTTTGGAATCAAGGAAAGGTTTGTAAGTTATGTTTGAGTTGAATTTTCTAGGCGATACATTTTTAGGCTGTACGCTGAGTCGAACACTGCAGCACGTGAGATATGCCAGCATGGCAATTTGCTCGCTCGCGCTGCTAAACCCAGTCAGCAATTTTACGATCGCGCAAGAAGGTCGTCAGACTTCGCTAAATTCGGATGCTGCGATCCAGAATCATCTGTCACAGATGCTTGATTCGATCGCTCCATATCATCCTCAAAATGGAGTTGCTGGAAAAGCGACGCTTAGCGGTTCTTCGACAATGCAACAGCTTGGCCTGCAATGGTCGACTCGCTTCAAGCAATTTCACCCTGGCGTCGAATTTACTCGCGGTGCGGACGGGTCCGCCGCAGCCATTGAATCATTGAAAAATGATCCAACTGTAATTGCTGGTATCAGTTACTCGATCACCGCATCGGAAATCGAATCGTTGAAGAAGGCCAAGTGCCAAGACCCAGCCGTTGTGATCGTTGCGTTGGATCCAGTAGCGATCCTCGTTCACGAAAGTAACCCATTGCGCAAGGTTACACCAGAACAACTCAAACAACTCTTTGCTGCCACAAACAGTGCAAAGACTTGGGGAGATGTCGGAGTTACTGGCAGCTTGCAAAACCAGCCAATACGGATTTACGGCAAGGGTGACAAAGTAACCTCTACCGCTTTTATTGAGAACACAATTCTTGGGCCAGGAAATCGCGCCGCGGTCGTATCCAAAACTTTCGAATCGCAGGCGGAACTGCTGGAAGGAATGAAACAGGATCAGGCCAGCATTGCGGTTGGTTCCATGGGCGAAACCGACGGCACTCATGTACTGGCCTTGGAAATCAACGGCTCAGTCATCGAACCCAATGAAGCGAATTTTATCGCTGGAAAATATCCGCTCGTTCGTCCGCTAGCATTGGTTTTTGACAAGGCGCTCATCAACGTCGACGGTGGCGTTCGTCGTGAGATACTCAACTATGTTCTCAGCCGCGATGGACAAGCCGAAGTGATGCGTGCAGGCTTTTTCCCTGTCAATCCAAACTTTATTGCTCAACAAATGGCAAGTTTCTCAGGCCCCCAATTGCGATAAGATTTTGCGATATTAGTTCGCAAATTGGAACTTCAATCTCACGATTACAAAACTCGTTTATATAGTAAACTATCTGAATTGGCTCGCTCATGAATTTTCAACTTCGGTTCACCAGCTTGTTATTTTCCGTCGGTATGTTCTTCCTGGTTGCCGCCGACAGTCAAGCTCAATTCAATAGCGGCAGCTATTTGGGCGATTGGTACAATCAAGCTTTACCATCGCTGCCAGCAACTCAACCGGCGCCGTCAGCATTTAATCCACCAGCGACGCAGAACCCAAGTCTTCTGCCGGCGAATCAACGCGTCCGAAATTGGATGTTAGGCGTCTTTGTCACCAACACAGATGTCGGTGCATTGGTCACCAACGTGCAACCAAACTCGCCAGCGGCACAGGCTGGACTGGAGAGCCAAGATTTGATCGTAGCTGTCAATGGTCAACAAGTTGGCTTAGTTCAGGGGCAACTCGTCGACGTCGGCGACCAGACATCGCGATCTGCGGTCAATGGCAAAGTTGTCGCGTTAGTCGCCGATAGACGTAATGGACAACTAAAAAATGTTCCAATCAATTTGCAGCAAGCGTCCAACAACATACGCGGGACGGTCCGCTTAGTTGACCGAGTCTCTCTAAATCCTTCGTATCTAACCGTTTCGATTCGCAACGTGACTCGACCGTACTTCGAAGTTTTTGGTGGCAAGTCGACGATGCAAACCGTCGGTGGTGGCCCGTTTAATTTTGAAATGGTTATCGATCCACAAACTGTCTATCAGCAAGACGAGTATCGACTATCTGCAAAAATTGAAGATGCGAATGGCAATATTCTTTACACAACGCCTCAAGAGCTTGCCGTCAATCCGTCAAGTAACAACAGCACTCCGCTGGTCATCAATTTAGAGAACTATCAACAAGTCATCGCACGCAATCAAACGAACAGCGGCTTGGTTGTTCAAGCAAGCTACTCCAATCAACTTGATTCGGAGTACCAAAAAATCTTGGGACGTGGCCCGACCAATTCGGAACGATTTTACTGGACCCGTGCTTTCGAACAGGGCAACACGATTGAAGATCTTCGAGTTCGCTTGCTCTCAAGTCCGAACTTTTATGACCTGACACGTAACGATCCAAATATGTTTGTCGCGGAGATGATTCGGATTCTTACTGGTCGCCAAGCGCGAAACGACGAAGTCATTCAGTGGGTTCGGAGATTGGGTGAATTGCAGGGCATCCGTGAGGCTTTGGTTCGCGAATACATCGCGCGAAGCAGCGGTTTAATTCGATGATCGTCGGTATCCTTGGCGGAATTGCTTCGGGCAAAAGTACGGTCATCGGTCTGATTGCCGAGCGAACAAATGGACTAATTATCAATGCGGACCAACTCGCCCATCAAGTCCTAGAGCAACCGCAGGTAATTGCCTCGCTTGTCAATCAATTTGGAGCAGACATCGTCGCCGCTGACAAAACTGTCGACCGTAAACGGCTTGGCAGTCTTGTCTTTGGCGATACTGATATTTGTCGTCAGAACAAAATATTTCTGGAACAGTTGATTCATCCGAAAGTACGCAGCAAGATCGAGGCTGCGATTACGGTCAGTCAAAACGATGATCCTAAACGCTTGATTCTTTTGGACATTCCGCTGCTCTTGGAATCAGGCTGGAAAGATCGCTGCGACGAGCTCTTGTTCATCGACACTCTGTGGACGATTCGTCAAGAAAACGCCGCTCGCCGCGGATGGTCAGAAGAAGAGCTTGCCAAGCGGGAGCGGACTCAGATGTCAATTGAGAGTAAACGTGCCGCCGCGACCGTTGTCATTCTCAATCACGGCACACTTTTGGAGCTGGCGTCCGAAATTGAAAACTTGACTTCGCAGTGGCAATCTGCTGGTCTTGTGCAGTCGAACTGAAAATTTCCACTGCGTAAGCAAGGCTTCTCGTCTAATGGAATCGAGTTTCTCAAAATAGATTGATCATCGCGACCAATTCACGCTTTTCAGGTATGTCGATTGCCGCTATCATACCCGACCCAAACTGACTAGTTCGTCAGTCTTTACGTTCCATTTCAAATCGTTTTATTATGACCAAGCCACACCGAAAACTTAAAAAAGCGAATCATGGCCAGCGAGCCGCCAACAGCAAGGCTCGAAAGGCGAAACGCAAGAAGATTCGCACCTAATTCAATTGGTAATATTTGAATTTCAGACCATCTGGCTGTTTTTCAATTCGATTGGCTTCACGCCAAGCACTTGCCGCTCGTTAACGCGGCCTTGCTACCTTGAAGACTCGTAACGCCATGGTACATTGGCCACTATGAGTTTTTTGTCTTAAGATTTAATGAATACTATTGCGAAGGGCGAAGGTTGATTTAACGTGGGAGTCAAAAAGACAGGCAAAGGTCGGCGAAAAGTGGGACGCAAGAAGCGTCGAATGCGTGCTCGAATTCGTCACCGCAAGAAATAAACATCTGTGATTTGGGTGGTTTGTGTCTGAAAACGCTTCAAATTCGGTGAATTGTGATGTTTCAGATTTTCTTCAGCCACTTGGAGACCACCTGGGCTGGCGTCTGTCCGCTTATTCGGACTCATCCAAGGTGTGGGTTTTTGCGTTATCGCCGCAATGCGACGCGTCTCCGAAAGGTGACGTTGACTGGGAACCCGTAGATCCACCTCCTCCGCCTGGCTCTTCGAAACTCTGCGAATTCGCGAGATATTGGCAGACGGATAAAGCCCGCAACGCCATTGCAGTGGAACTATTCGGGTTCGTGTTGTTGGTCGATTTGATTAAGAAGCTGGGCGTTCCGCCTGCGGAATTAATTGACGATTGGCATGTCCAGTTATTAGGTAATTCCGATTTACAGGCCGCAAACCAAGCCAGCATCTTAGTCGGCAAAGATGCGGTTTTGTATCACGCTAACAGTCTCTTTCCTTCCGCATTACTCCAGGCGGAAAACTGGTCTCCTAGTCAAACAACAGACTCAAAGTCTTCGCCGCCGCCGGTAGATTGCTCGACGCTGACGCAACTCAGTGCAGCCGATCCCAAAACTTTTTCAGCTTTGCTTGCGAGCTTTGCAGATGTCGGCTCGGGCGACTTCACGAACAAATCGCCCTCAGTCAAGCCACCTTTCTCGAACTCTCCAGACACAGCGCAACTCGTCAATAGCGAATTATCTGCAGGATCTACTCGGTCAGTGGTTGCCGCAAGAACCAAAGGAGCCAAACCTAGCTGGTTAATGACCCGTCGCGGACAGATTATTGCAGCGTCATCGCTGCTGGGACTCTTTGCCGTCGCCGCATTCCTGTTTTTGCGACCAGCAGGAAAGCAAGTCGCAAAAGCACCTGCGGACGGTCAAACGAAACAATCTTCGAAAATGGAATCTTCACCGAGCAACGGCGAAACGCCAGAGTCCGTTGAAGATTTATCCGCAGCACAATTGGACCTTTCTGGAATTGACGTTTCGCCCCCGCCTTCGAGTATTCCAACGCCTGGTTCAGATGCTCTTGAATCAATGGTGCAATCGCTCGCGCAGAGCGGCCCACCCGATGCGATCGAGTCGATTAAAATCGACCTTGAAACATTGCTCGCTGGCAATGACCCAAATGCAATTCAGCAAGAACTGCAACAAAAACTGGAAGGCACCGGACTGCAATCGGCGTTAAATCAGCCCAACATTGGAACGGCACCTGAAGCTTCCACTGGGCCACTGGCCGACCAATCAAATGCTGCCGCTGGTGAGATTTTTCCACCTGAATCAGCCGACGACCCCAACGATGATCAGCCATCTCCCAGTGATACCGATTCGGTCGCCACGCTCGGGGAAAAAGGCTTGCCGGCCGAACGATCTTACAAGACTGAAGTCCTGCTAAACAAACCATTAGTGCAAACGAAGCTGCGATTGCCGAGCGACTATCAGCGTAAACAAGTCGCCTTGCGAGTCGAATTTGTCGTTCCCGAATCATTGCAGATGGAACCGCAAGACCCGATCGTAATCGTCGGTTCAGCGACTGAGAAACGAACATTCTTTAAAGAAGATGAGGGTTCGGCAATCATCGTTTATGTGCGCAGTTCGCCCAAAGGTACATGGCAAGTCCATCTAGCAACCCGAATGAAATTGACCAGCGATTTGACGATTGTGCCTGACATGCAAACGCTCAATAGTCTCTATCAATATTGCTTGTCACAAAAAGCCTACTGGAATAACCAACAACAGATTCTTGACCGAATGCGTAAGTTGCCACGAGCGATCAAAAAGACGTTTGATTTGGCGGATGATTTGATCGAAGCGAAAATGGTCGAGCTTGACGAGTCTTTTAAAGTTCTGCAAGACGCACAATTGTTGCTTCAGTTGTTCGAATCGTCCGAACAAGTTGCCCTTGTCGTTGCGTCCAGCCAAGGTGAACTACCACCGGTACAAAACGAAGCTGCCGTGGAAGACGGGAAATAGGAACGAACATCTGCGCCAGTCGTTGCTTTCACAATCAGCTTCCTGATTTTCGCAATGAAACTGTTCTATACCGATCACTTTGAGTTGCCGCTGCCTGAAGGGCATCGGTTTCCCATGCAGAAGTATCGATTGTTGAGAAATCGAATCGCGGCTGATGATGCTCACCGTGATGACGCTTTGATCGTTCCGCAAGCAGTCACCTACGAGCAATTGATCCTTGCTCATGATCAAGAATATGTCGACCGCGTTTGCCAAGGTCGACTGACCAAGGAAGAGATTCGGCGGATCGGATTTCCCTGGTCACCTTTGATGGTTGAGCGGTCCAAGCGATCCTCGGGAGCGACCTTGGCCGCAGCCCGGGCGGCACTCCGAGAAGGATTGGCGGTCAACATGGCTGGCGGTACACACCATGCCATGCGAGCAGCCGGTGAAGGTTATTGTGTATTTAACGATGCAGCGGTGACGCTACTTACGCTGCTTGCCGAAGGACAGATCAGTCGCGCAGCGGTGCTGGATTGCGACGTCCACCAAGGCAATGGCACGGCAGAAATACTGGCGAGCGAATCGCGAGTCGTAACATTCTCGATGCATGGCGCAAAAAATTTCCCGCTACGGAAACACCCGAGCGACATCGATATTGAACTCGCCGACGCAACTAATGACGCCGAATTTTTGTATCAACTTAAAATGGGGTTGGACGCGGTTCTCAAGATGGGCCCGTACGATCTAGTGATTTATCTTGCCGGTGCAGATCCATTTTCCGGCGATCGACTTGGTCGGTTGGCGGTTTCCAAAGCAGGCTTGAAAGCTCGTGATGAAATGGTACTAGAAACATGCTGTTTACAAAATCGAATTCCGCTCGCAATGGCTATGGCAGGCGGCTACGCGAATGTTGTCGAAGATATCGTCGATATTCATGCAGCAAGTATTGCCGTAGCCAGTCGCATTTGCCGTCAATGGATGGGTCGTTCGAGATCATATGGGACGTAGGCGACAGGTCTTGGATTGACTAGACTAGGGCCGATCCGAAAAGCGGCCTATCGCTTGGAGGAACCGCCAGGGTCTGCCTTTTTCGAATTCGAAATCGATTCGATTTGGTCATCCAGTTCTTACCATTTGTCATTGGTACATTCCATGTCTGTTGCTACTGCATCACGCCGAGTTGTCATTCTGATTTGCATTATTGCGTCGATCGGCTTTGCGTTTGATATTTACGAACTACTGATGCTGCCATTGATCCTTAAGGACGCATTAGCCGATCTGGGTGGAATCGTTGACGGCAAACCGCGTTTGATACCTGGCTCGCCAGAGTATGGTAACTGGGCCAGAACGCTGTTTTTTCTGCCAGCATTGGTCGGCGGTATTTTTGGATTACTTGGTGGTTACCTAACGGACATTTTTGGTCGTCGGCGTGTGCTTACGTTTAGTATTTTGCTGTACGCTTTTTCTGCGCTTGCGGCCGGATTTTCGACGAGCATTTACATGCTGCTCGTTTGTCGGTGCCTAGTCTTTGTTGGTGTCTGCGTCGAGTTTGTGGCTGCCGTCGCTTGGCTAGCTGAATTGTTCGAAAACCGCGACCAGCGTGAACGTGTGCTGGGTTATACGCAAGCGTTCTCTTCGCTTGGTGGCATTCTAGTTGCCGCCGCATATTGGATATCCAACCGTTACGCAAATGACTTTTATCCGATCTACGGCGAGCACGACTCTTGGCGTTACACCTTGATTTCCGGTGTGATTCCTGCGCTCCCTCTGATCATCATCCGGCCGTTCCTTCCAGAGAGTCCAGCTTGGGCAGCCAAGCGGGCGAGCGGAACGTTAAAGCGTCCAAGTTTTACCGAACTCTTCCAACCGGCGATGCTGAGGACGACGATCGTGACGACACTGATGTTCGCGGCAAGCTATGGAATCGCATTCGGTGCGATTCAACAGTTGCCGCAGATACTTGGCGCATCAGGCAAGGGACACAAAGTCATACTTGCCGCCGGTCAAGAACGGCTGGACGGAGCGATTCAAGTGGCAAAATCGAGTGGTTCACCAGCGCCGAACGAGGGCCAAGTGCGTGCGATTCGTGCCAGTGGAGTTGGCGAAGCAGTTGCAGAGGTACAAAACTGGCAAGAAATTGGTGGCCTGTTGGGACGAATCGCATTGGCCATTCTGGCGGTCAGAATCATCTCTCGACGAGCGCTGTTTCGCATTTTTCAAATACCGTCCCTGATTGTTGTGCCTGCTCTTTTTTATTGGATGGCGCAGAATCTTGATGGCGATTCGATCCTGCCGATCAAGATTGGAATCTTTGTTGCAGGTTTTCTGACCGTTGCTCAATTCAGTTTCTGGGGTAACTACATTCCGATGGCTTTTCCGTTGCATCTTCGAGGTACCGGCGAGAGTTTTGCGGCCAACATTGGAGGCCGGATTATTGGGACGGCGGCCGCATGGCTGACATTGACTTTTGCACAATCGACTCCACCAGACCCTGCCAAGATCGCGATTGTTGCAGCGATTGTTGCTGGCTGTTATGCATTGGTCGGCACAGTGTTGACATTCTACTTGCCAGAGCCCAGCCAAGACGTAACCGCCGACTAGATTTAGATTCGATTATCCGTAAAGAAGTCTGACCCTTTGGAACAGCGGAGAGGGACAGATTCCTTTTTGGATAGGCTCTCTGCAACTTTAGATAATGCTTCGAATCACGTTACCGTTTTTAGTCTATCTGCTCGGCACCGGCTTAGTTTCTTCACTGCCTTTGGAGTGGTATCCAATCGGCTATTCGGTGGTTGCTTTGGCAGTATTTTGTGTCATCGTATGGTCGCTTGCAGAGGTGAAGCTTATCCAGCCCAGTCGCGACGTTGCTTTGGGCATATTTGTCGGCCTGCTAGGAATTCTAATCTGGATTGCTCTGTCGCATTTGCAGATTGAGAAGCTGCTAGCGCCTTATCTTCCCGCGCTTTTGCGTCCTAGCGAACGAGTTGCTTACAACCCGTTTGCACAAATCGGAAATCCAACTTTGGCCTGGTCGTTTGTCTTGGTGAGAGTACTTGGGTTGGTAGTCTTGGTACCAATCGCTGAAGAATTATTTTGGCGAGGCTTCTTGCTGCGATATTTTATCGACGAGCGATGGGAGTCGTTACCTCTGGGCACGTTTACAATCAAATCTTGCATTTTGGTAACACTGCTCTTTACGCTGGCGCATCCAGAGTGGCTAGCGGCAGCAATTTATTGCTTACTGCTCAACGCGTTACTTTATCGCAAGAAACAACTTTGGCCGTGTATCGTTGCACATTCGGTAAGTAATTTGGTTCTAGCGATTTACGTAATTACCACAGCTAACTGGTGGCTGTGGTAGTGGAATGCTTCACAAAACCTGAGCCTGTATTTATGCAGGTCACTCGCTTTTTTCGCTAAAGAATGTTCAATCAGCGAGAAATAACACGGTATTCAGCCTAACGAAGGAATATGTTCGACGGAACTATTAAGGCCGATTTCAAGATTAAATCATTCGCCGTTTGGTCCTTTTCACAGCAACTTTTTTCTTCGTTCAGAAACCCTCGTCATTTGAAAACTTTCTGGTAGCTAACAAACGCAAGATTGCGACTGTCGGGCGACCAGGAAGGGACGTTCAATGTCCCTTGCCCACCAAATAATTTTGCAAGCGTCTTAATGCTTCCATCCGCTAACGACATCAATCGCAAAGACACATCTTTGTTTGCAGGATGACCTTCGACATCGCGTTCAAAAGAAACGAACACAATCCAACGACCATCAGGGGAAGGGTGCGGAAACCAGTTATTGAACGCGTCACTTGTAACTTGTGTTTGATCGGATCCATCGACATTCATTTTCCAAATCTGCATCAGTCCCGAACGTTGTGAATTGAAATAGATTGATTTCCCATCGGGCGAGTAGTCTGGTCCGTCGTCTAACCCTTCACTTGTCGTAAGCCGTGTTTCTTCTCCACCGCTAACTGGAATCGAGTAGATATCGAACTCTTCATCTCTTGATGCACAATAGGCCAAAGTCTTGCCATCGGGCGACCAACCGTGCCAATAGGAAGGCGCAAATTCGGTGATCAATTTGGGCGTACCACCTTCGATCGGAAGCGTGTAGATTCTCGAGCCGCCACTTTGAGTTTGATCACTGATCACAAGTGTCTTGCCATCAGGCGAAATGCCGTGGTCATTGTTCGCTCGGTTCAGCGCACCGGTGTCAATTTGTTTTGGCTCTCCGCCTTTCAGAGGCACCGAAAAGATGCGCCCGGCACTGTTGTAGAAGATCGATTGCCCATCAGGATGCCAGTTAGGAGCTTCAATATTTTCGGTGGAATGAAAAACGACTCTTCGATCGGTCGAAGCGATAGAAATGGTTTCTAACGTGCTTTCAATTTTGGGACTCGCTGATTTCGCGAGCTCTCTTTCGAGCACAACGTTTGAAAAGTTTGCAGTCTCTAGTCTATCATTGTTGTGAGCACAAACACCGAGGCCAACATAAAATGGCTCCTTAAATTGAATGCGAAACGAACCTCCTGAGGGCCGCATTGCCTCGTCGCTTTCTCCGATAAACATCGCGACATAATCTCCTCGTTTTTCGAGTCGAACACGGCGCGGGCCAGAGACATTGGATTGTACCTCATGTGTTACTTCGCCGTCGGATTCTCGGTATTGAATTGAACACAATCCGTCGCCATGAAACGCGACATCAGCGTACGCTGAATCCGGCGATAATGTCTGTCGAAGAATGAGGCAGGCTTTGCGATGCGGATCACCATCCTCGCTTGGCCATTGGATATTGGCAGCAAGCGAGACATCACCTCTCGCTTGAGTCGATACGTAATGCAGCGCATCCATTGCAAACCACATGTTGGTTCCTCCCCCCGAAACCGAATAAGTCGAAGTACCTTTGTTAAACAAAACCCGGCCAGACTTGCCAACTTCGCCGATATCAGCCGATTGATCAAAAAGCCCGATGGTATCGGTTGCTGGCAGTTGTGAAAAAGCAAAACTGAACTGAAATATTGAAATCAGCACAGTGAGAATTGAACTTGCGATTCTTTGCATTTTGGGACTTAACCTAGAGAGGTGACAATTGGAGACTTATGAGGTAACACAGAGCGACCGATCGTAACATGAATTTTGGTTCCAGGATTAGCCCCAACGCTGCAATTCAACGAGGTTCGTTATTTCGTTTGCTTCTCGGGGGTTTGCCTTTCAACAAATAAGACCGATGAACGATCAACTTGCAAACTAGGATCGATTTCTATTATTTGTATCATTCTGCCTTGCCTAATTTCGCTTATCGGGCATGCAGACCTGCCTGAATCTTATTTGCGCCGAATTTTAGCTGATCTCCGTTGGTCGTATTCCAACGTAAATGGAGCTACATGCACAAGATCCGATGAACACGCGGCAAATCGCAAATTGGTTCGTCTGGATTTGAGGTTCGCTTGGTCTGCCGCATTTGCCATGCTTCAGAATAGGCTAAAGCGAAAAGACTAGTCGATTTAACTATGGCTAGCTAGAATTATACAGGACAGCAAATAGCGTTTGTTGTTTGATCTTTTCCAATTCGTTATGAACTTCCAACCCGAAATTGAGTTGGCCAAATGAGCACCGCGATTACTAAACCGACCACAGTGGCTTCGAAAGCAGCTTCTGCTCGTCATCCACTCGGCTTTACAGACGGTTTTCTACGACGGCACATCGGTCCATCCGATAGTGAGACTCAGCAGATGCTTTCGGAGCTTGGATTTGACTCGTTGACAACGATGTCGGATGCTTTGGTGCCGGCAGACATTCGGCTAGACGAACCGTTGGATATACCTGCAGCTCGCGGCGAACATGAATTCCAACAAGCTTTTCGAACCATTGCAGCCAAGAATAAGGTCTATCGTTCCTGCATCGGCATGGGCTTTCAGTCCACAGTGACGCCGCCGGTTATCTTGCGGAATGTACTTGAAAACCCAGGCTGGTACACGCAATATACGCCCTATCAGGCCGAAATCGCGCAGGGCAGACTGGAAGCATTGCTGAACTTCCAAACGATGATCGCCGACCTGACCGGATTGCCACTTGCAGGCGCAAGCCTGTTAGACGAACCAACAGCCGCAGCCGAAGCGATGGGTATGTGCATGGCCGTGGCGACTGCCAACCGAAACCGCTTCTTCGCAGCCAGTGATTGTCATCCACAGACGCTTGCGTTGCTGCAAACTAGAGCCTCCGGTTTAGGAATTGAGCTAACGATTGGAGACATCGACGATCTGGATTTCAGCCAACCCGATTCCGATTGGATGGGCCTATTGATTCAATATCCAACCACTGACGGCAGAATCAAGGACTATCAAAAGCTGGCCGAGCAAGCCAAATCGAACGGCTGCTTAGTGGTCGCCGCCGCGGACTTACTTGCGTTGACTTTGATCGAACCACCTGGAAATTGGGGGGCTGATATTTGCATTGGCAGCGCACAGCGATTTGGAGTCCCCATGGGCTTAGGTGGTCCACACGCCGCGTTCATTTCAACACATGAAAAATACGCTCGCAAGCTGCCTGGACGCATCATCGGTGTGTCAAAAGATGCTCAAGGCAATCGTGCACTTCGGATGGCGATCCAAACACGCGAGCAACACATCCGCCGTGACAAAGCGACCAGCAACATTTGCACTGCTCAGGCACTCTTAGCGATCATCAATTCATTTTACGGGATCTACCATGGACCAGATGGCTTGCAAGCCATTGCGAAACGAATTCATGGTTACACACTTGCGCTCGCCAACGGGCTTTCGCGACTGGGACATGAGGTCTTCGGACTTGCCGATACAAACAAGGCAAATCCGGTTTTTGATACGATTCGAATTCGACTTGGCAAAGGACGAATTCACGCAGCGCGACAAGTAGCCGATGCTGCTCGCGAGCGTCAAATCAATCTACGTGAATATGAAGACGGTACTCTGGGTGTCACGCTCGATGAAACATGCGATCATCGTTTGGTAGCTGACTTGCTGGCCGCATTTAACTTTGGGCATTATACAGGGTTCGATATCGAAGAACTTTATGCTGACGCGCAAAATCGCGGTTTGACGGCGTTTGGAAATTTCGAGCGAACGACTCCGTTCATGCAGCAGCCGGTTTTCAATAAGTACCACAGCGAGACCGATATGCTGCGCTACATCTTTCAGTTGATGGGCCGCGATCTTTCATTGGCTCAAAGTATGATTCCACTTGGGTCTTGTACAATGAAACTGAACGCTACTAGCGAAATGTTGCCGGTTACTTGGCCAGAATTTGCGAACATGCATCCGTTCGCGCCCGATACTCAGTGGCGCGGTTACACACAGATGTTTCGCGAGCTAGAACGATGGCTGTGCGAGGTTACTGGATTTGCAGCAATCAGCTTGCAACCCAACGCTGGCGCCCAAGGCGAGTATGCCGGTCTGTTAGTCATTCGAGCCTTTCATGAACATAATGCTGCAAAAAACAACCAGAAAAATGTTCGCAATATTTGCCTGATTCCAAGCTCTGCTCATGGCACCAATCCAGCCTCGGCGGTGATGGCTGGAATGGAAGTCGTCCCGATCGACTGTGATGAATCTGGAAACATCGACATGAACGATTTGCGTGCCAAAGCAATTCGCCATCGTGAACAACTAGCTGCATTAATGGTCACTTACCCGTCAACTCACGGCGTGTTCGAAAATACGATTCGGCAGGCTTGCGATCTGATTCACGAGCACGGAGGGCAAGTCTACATGGATGGCGCGAACATGAATGCGCAGGTTGGTTTGACCAGTCCCGGCAAGTGTGGCGCGGACGTTTGCCATTTAAATTTACACAAGACGTTTTGCATTCCTCACGGCGGCGGCGGGCCTGGAATGGGCCCGATCGGCGTGGCCGAACAACTTGTTCCTTATCTACCGGGGCATCCAGTTCAGCGCCCCGACACCGCTGGCGAGCATGCGATTGGTCCTGTCTCCGGTGCACCTTATGGAAGCGCGAGCATTCTAACGATTAGTTATGTATACATCGCGATGATGGGCGGCGAAGGACTCAAGCTCGCAACACAAGTTGCGATCCTGAATGCGAATTACATGGCCAATCGGCTAAAGAATCATTTTGACATTCTGTACACTGACACCCAAGGTTTTGTAGCCCACGAATTTATTATTGATTGCCGCGAATTCGAAAAATCAGCTGGCGTCAAGATCGAAGACATCGCGAAACGTTTGATGGACTACGGATTCCACGGCCCGACAATGTCCTGGCCGGTTCCTGGAACACTGATGATCGAACCGACGGAAAGCGAATCCAAGGCAGAGCTTGACCGATTTTGCGATGCGATGATCTCAATTCGAGCAGAGATCGATGATGTCGCCAGCGGCAAGCTTGATCGACAAAACAATCCGCTCAGCAATGCACCGCACACGCTCAAAGTTGTCACAGCCGATCAGTGGGATCGACCATACTCAAGATCTCAGGCCGCGTGGCCAGCCGCATGGCTACGTGAGAACAAGTTCTGGCCAACCGTTGGGCGAATAGACAATGCGTTTGGCGATCGAAACTTGGTGTGTACTTGTGCGCCGATGAGCGATTATCAATAGACAATTTGATTGAGATGTTTACCCACGAACGAGTTAGTCGAATATCGATCTCTCGTTCAACGTACAGCCACTCTTTGGACTTGTGAAGAGACGAAACTAGGTCGTTGAAATCGTGCTCATGACAGCCGCGAACTCAAAACATGTTGCAATCAGTTAGCAATTTGTGGCAAATATGCTAACGCTTTTGTCGCGTGGACCGACTCGCTGGCGAAAATTTTGCAACGTTCATCTTGAGGCATGAGCCACCAATCGGCCTTCTTTCTAATCGCTATCAACGCTGCGCAGGTTGACTCTGGGCGGCCAAGACTTGGCTGCTTTTCGGCCAGTTCCCCCAGTTTAGTCTTCGTCGTATACCGCTGATTACTGGTTACACCACGCAGCACCCATCCGCTCGCGATCGTATTAATCGCGACATTGAAGTTGCAGGTATCTAAATGACTGGCCGGTGGCAATCCATCTCCAGCGACTGTTAGCATTTTTTCAATACGTCATACTCCATCTTTACTACCAACGAAGGAAAACATTCGGTCCATTCCAAGACTCTTTTCTTAGATCGAAAAACTTTAATAGCTGGTCTGCTTCGGTGCTTAGATATTGCGAGCTTGGGATCTTTTGAGCGAAGCGAACGCGTGCTGGACAACGAATTCCAAATAGTGATGATAGCTGCACCTTCTTTAGGTCTCTCCAAAAACCACTTCGAATTTACGCGCCGCGTTAGTAGATAGGACACGTAAAATTGTTTTGCCGATTTTTTATTCAAGTTGTCTTGCTGGGCGTGATCGCTTTCCATGCCCTTGGTTGTGTACAGCGCAGCGAGCGGCAAGTGGTTTTATATTGTTCAATGGACCGTGAATTTGCGACTCCGATTCTTGACGCATATGAACGCAGCAATGACCGCTTGGAGATTTCCAGACAGTTCGATGTTGAATCAAACAAGTCCGTTGGGTTGGCCAATCGAATCACGGCCGAGAAGTCGATGGTTCGCTGTGATGTATTTTGGAACGGGGAAATTCTGCAAACTATCAAGCTCCAAAAAGCCGGCCTTTTAGAGCCGCATCGATGGGAGGTTTCCAACGACTATCCAAAGCAATTTAAAGCCTCTGACGGAACCTGGTTAGCCACCAGTGCGCGCGCCCGCGTAATCTTAATCAACACCGATCGAATCCTTGAGCATTCAGCTCGTCCGGCAAGCGTACAAGAATTGTCAGATAGCCGATGGGCCCAAAAATGCGGATTGGCGTCGCCGCTATTCGGCACAACATCAACGCACATGGCGGTGCTGGCAAGCCTGGAAGGTGATCGTTTTTGGGCATGGTTCAAGGCAGTCCAAACTAACGCGGTATTGCTGGCTGGAAATAAACAAGTTGCCCAAGCCGTAAGCCGAGGCGATCTGGTCTGGGGAATTACTGACACCGACGATGCAACCATTGAAGTGCAAAATGGCGCCCCAGTTGAGATCATCTTTCCAGACCAAGCCGAAGGCGATAACGGACTCTTGATGATCCCCAATTCGGTAGCGGTACTGAAAGACTGCCCACATCCGAGAGCTGGTCGACTGCTGGCCGATTATTTAGCAAGTGAACAAACCACAAATCGTTTGACGATGGCAGCAGCCGCACAGTTTAATTTACGAAGTCAGAAATCGCTAAGCGAACAACTGGGACTTGACGACAATTTGAAAATTATGGAAGTCGATTTTGAAAAGTTAGTCGACACATGGGACGATGTGATGATCCGACTAACGAAAAACGCAAACTAGCTGCTCAAAAAATCGAGCATCAAGCGATTTAGTTCTTTGGGATGGGTAAAGGTTAATCCGTGTGGCCCACCAGCAATAACTTCCAATTTCCCGTTCGGTAGCATGGCCGCCGCCCGCTCGCCGCAAAGTGCCAATGGGCAGATTTCGTCAGCGTCCCCGTGAATCACCAGCGTCGGTACGCTCATCTCCGAAAGGTCGTCACGAAAATCAGTCATTCCAAATGATTTGACACACTCCGTTGTCGCTCGCGGCGATGCAAATGAAGCGATCGTTTTCGCGTAATTCAACTGATGCTCGCTGACCAGGTGCGACATCATTCCCCAATTTACAAATTTCTTGCCGAAGCCATCCAGAAAAGCGATTCTATCTTTTCGTATATCCTCAATCATCGCTTCAAAATTTGCTCCGTCCACGCCCTCTGGATTGTCGTCAGTCAGCATCAAGAAAGGGGTCACCGCAGCAATAAGCATTGCCTTGTCGATGCCCTCGCTTCCATAGTTGCCAAAATAACGAGCAACCTCGCCACCCCCCATAGAGAATCCGGCAAGGACAACATCATCCAGTTCTAGTCCGTCGATTATTGCACGTAAATCGGATGCCAACGTATCGTAATCGTAACCATCCCAAGGCTTCGCTGATTCGCCAAACCCGCGACGGTCATACACAATACATCGGTAACCGCCATCGACGAGGGCTTCGATTTGGTGTTCCCACATTCGATGGCTTAAGGGCCATCCATGGATCAAAATGACAGGCTGACCACGACCATAATCTTCAACATAGATGTCAACTGAATCCGAATCGTCGTCATTTCCAATTTCAACAAACGGCATCTTCAATGCCTCCTTCTGGTTTTGATTTTAAAGCAGTTTTAGCCGCTGATGTTTATTGTTATTTAGTCAGCATGTTTCGATCTCGCAACCCGCATCTTAACTAGGCCGGGACGATTTGCATTGGCATAACCAAAGCAAGTAAGATGCCAAAAAACAACCCTGAGAGACTGAGCACGGCGAGTAGTAGAGTCCAACTCCGTAGAGTCTCGCTTTCCGTCAAACCGCCCATCTTGGCAAATACCCAAAATCCCGAATCGTTCATCCAAGACCCCATCAATGATCCAGCGCCGATAATCGGAACAAAATAAGCAGGATGAAAGCCAAGACTTTCGACTCCTAATTGTGAAATGATTGGTGCAACCAATGAAGAAGCGATGATCATCGCAACCGTGCTAGAGCCTTGAGCTACTTTCAGCAGAGCAGACAGGCAATAGGCGGTTACTAAAAGTAGCAATCCGCTAGCTGCCTGGCTTTCAAAGAACTGGACAACCACCTGATTGATTTGTGCCATCCGAAGCATCGCTCCGAACGCTCCTCCAGCAGCAGTGATTAAGATGATCACGCCACCGCTCAGCAGTGCATCATCAACATCGTTGGCCAATTGTTTTAGTGATCGATTTTGAACCGCACCGCTAATTGTTATCGCTGTGATAGCTGCGAAGATCATCGCAAACGAGGGGTCGCCAATCAGCTTGATCCAACCGACCCAAGCCGAGCTTGGCTGACCAGCAACTTGCCAGATCGGCAGGCTAACGATTGTTGCAAGCGTAATTAGGAAAACAGGCAAAAACACAGGCAAAATCGCAATCCAAAGCGATGGAAGCACACGCGTACAAGCGTCATCAGCCTCAGCATCAGCATCACGACCTGACAAAGGTCGCATTTCGATCGGCATTTTTTTGTCGACCCAGCCCGAAAAAAGCAACCCCACAACCGCTGATGGAAAGCCTATCATCAATCCGATAACGATGACGGTTCCCAAATCAATAACGATGTTTCCAGGAGCGGCAAGATTATCCGCGACAGCTAGTGGACCTGGCGTTGGCGGAACCAAGGTATGAGTGATCGCACCGCCAGCGGCGACCGCCATCAGATACTTCACGTAGTTCTTCCCAGTCGTTTTGTACAATGAACGGGCCAGAGGGACCAATAGAAAAAACACTGTGTCGAAGAAGACAGGAATCCCCAACACGAACGCACTGAGCATCATTGCAAGGCCAGCTCTCTTTTCACCAAGAACCGACAATATTGACTGAACAATACGGTCGGCCGATCCGCTGTCTAGCATGCACTTGCCAATGATCGATGCCATGGCGATCAAGATGCCAATTTTTGAAACCGCAACTCCTAACTCATTTGCAACTCGCGAAACAATTCGCTTCGGATCCTTGTCGTCGACTTTGACCGAGTCGTTTTTTGAATCGACTCCGACAACATCCAGCGGTACAAAACAACTGATGACAAGTGAGCCTAAAATCAGTGCCAGAAACGCATGTGTTTTTAAGCCAATCATCAGCGCCAAGACAACACTGACACCGACAATCATGGCGAGCAAGGGTCGCCAAAAAACGGACAACGAACCGTCGGTCGATTGCGTTTCAACGCTTGAGGCAAGTTCGACTTCTCCTCCGGATAGATCTCTTTCCGAAGCCTCAGCATTTGCTGAATTCTCTTGGAAGGACCAAGCGGACGATATCATTCCGAAGGAATTGCACAAGCAGACGAGGATCGATAAAAACAAAGCGACATGAAATATTTTTTGGAACGCTGAAGCTTGCATGGCGAGTGATTTAATTAAGTATTTTTGGAGAGGAGGCAGCGAACCGAGCCTCACTGTCGGCCAACGACTTTACCATAATTTCAACCTACACTGTTTGCTAGTAACGCAAAACCAAAAACACGTGGAGCGAGCGGCTAGTGAAGATCGACTTGAGGGTCTCAATTGAATTCACCATCGTTAGCAAATCGATACCGATTTTGAAGAACGAACAGACTCGTCCACTCGATGACAAACCTTAACTGCTTCTGAGGCCAGGACTGGATTCAGCGGACAGCTCATCTCACAATGCTGTGCCTCGATTGATTTAGCAAAGTCTTCAATTTCGGCTACAAAAGCGTCGATTTCATCCATCGGTTCTAGTGATATAGAACTTGCCTTGTCAGCTCCTTCATAAATCATTGGTCCAAGCGTCACTGCCCCTTCGACGTGCGCGGCAAATTCAAATGTCAAAGTTGCCTGATCGAATTGAATTTCAAATCCATGCGTGAACCCGCGAGCAGCAGAGCTTCCCACGCCACTCGATGCCGTGACTGCAACGCTCGGATCGGCGAATCGATACAGCATTTGAGCATATTGCACTGAATCCTGATGGAGCCATCCACTCGCAGAAACTTCAGTCGGGATTCCAAACAGCAACTGCATAAAATGCGCATCGTGAATATGCAAGTCAAGCAACGGACCGCCTGTGACCGCTCGATCATAAAACTCGGGCAGCCAGCTTGGATCAGAAATGATTCGTTTCAAATGCGCACTGCGAACCGCGCCATATCGCTTCTCCCGCGCAAGCTGCAAGGCCCAGGCAAACTGACTCATGTAGGGTAAAACATGAGCGATGCAAAGTATTCGATTGGCATCCTTCGCAGCCGACAACATTGACTGGCAATCCTCTGATGTAAGCGCCATTGGTTTCTCGCACAAGACATGTTTGCCCGCTGCGAGCGCTTCTATGGTCGCTTGCTTGTGTAGTGCTGGTGGTAAGCAGATGTCGACCGCATCGATATTTGGGTCAGCCAACAAAGACTTCAAATCCGAGTAGACAGACATCGCTGACAAGTCGACTTGGTGTCCCGCTGGCCCAAAATTCCCCTTGATGCCAGACCAGTCCCCGGATTGCTTGACGGGGTCTCGCGTGCAGATTGCTTTTAGCGTTGCGATTGGAGAACGTTGGTAAGCCAAATAATGGATCCAACCCATGAAACCTATTCCAACCAATCCAACGTTAAGCATCGTATATCCAAAGTTCAATTCGTATTGAAAGCGAAGAAAGGCCTACTATAACATTACCGAGGCTTACGCACGCGGGGGCTCGACCTTCCAGCACGATTGCTCTCATCGATAGCGACAATTTTCGCCTTGCTTACGATCTGAAAAGTGCGTGCAATCACAGCAAGTCGCCACGCCGCTGACTTGCCGAATTTCTTCCAAGAAAAAGTCACTTTTTTACGACGCCCGACTTCGTCCACCCAAGAAGCGCAATAAGACTTGTAGGGCAGCTTTCGCGAGTCTAACGAAACAGCTACATGAACGCCCACGACTCCCGATCGATTTCGAGACGAAGCAATTTCGCGAGTTTTCGATGGTGGTGGAAGTCGCAAATTCAGTTCAGCGTAACGTTCGGAGGCTTCTTTTTTAGCGGCCTCTGATCCACCGCATCGTTTGTCAGAGAAAAACTCTCGGTACTGATCTCCCTGCCGACAAATTCTCATCATCCAACCGTGCGTATTGGATTTTGCAATGTCAATTCGCGTTAAACCAACGACCTTCGCTATGGATTGAACGTTTCCAGACATACATCGCTCAGAAGTTAATCACTCATCAATTTCGTTTCCGAGACGATTTTGGCGAACTCGCTGCCTTTGGCAAGCCTCATTCGCCGGAAATTGCTTTCTCAATATTCGGGTCCGAATTCAATATGCTTGCACCACCGATTTTCGACGGTCAAGGGGATTCCTCGCCGTCGCTAGTCGCTGCGTAACCGATGCGATATAGAAACAAGAATAGAATCAATATGAAGGCTACCGCTGCGAAGGCGGCCAGTAAGTTTACTCCCGTAATCTTCTCTTCCACTAGCATCCAAATGAATTGACCGACACAAAGCATCGACACCAAAATCAATGTCGGAGATCGCGGTATCAGTCGGACAACGATCGCGCCCAGCGGTGCTCCTAATGCGACAATCGGCGCTGCCGCAAGCCAATTGTAAAAGACCTCAGGATCGACTCGAAATCGATCGGGATACCAACGGGCCAATGTTACATTCGTAGCGATTCCAACCAGCGATGTAACTGCCATCAAAATGACCGAGGAGGGTACTGAGACTTTGAGATCAACCCGATAAAGAAGGATTAAAATTGCATAAACTAACATGTCAATTCCAACACCAGTGATCGATGCGACAATGCCTCCTATGACCCCAACTGCAAAGCCGATAACGAATCGACTTTGAGAAAATCGTTCGACGGTTGAGTGAGCAGCCATTAGTTCTTTAAGTTTCAGTAGATGCAGAACCCCAAAACTCGCCCACACAACTCCAAAGAGCAACTTGATCCAAAGATCTGGAACCACTGGCGCAACAAAGTAAGCTCCAAAAGGAGTTCCGATTAGCGATCCGATCAACGACGGCAAAAGTATCGGCCAAGCAAGCTTCTGCCGCGACGACAGAATATAAATGCTGGCGGATACCATTCCAATCGATTGAACTGCCAAGGCGAAATTTCGACCAAGCGATCCGGGCATCCCAAAAAACAGCACGAGCACCGGGAAACCAACCGTCCCGCCACCCATCGGCGTTGAACCGGCAACGTAAGAACCGAAACTCATCGCTAGCGCGATCGGCCAATGTGATTTGACGATTGGCCAGTAACTATTCGCGATGACAAGCGTCATCCAACTAGAATAAAAAACGATCAACCAAACGTAGAATGGTCTGAATTTTTTCAAGTGCACAATTGGTCAGCCATTCACGCTTTCGATTTCGCCCCTCAACCATCAAGACTGATTGTCAGAGTCAGCTCGGATTTTACAACGACTGGGAATAGGTCGTCTATTCATAAGTTTCAGAGTCGATGCCAATCCGGCGAAATTGTAAGATTTACGGTGCAACTTAGCCAATGGGTTTTTAACCAAAATGTGTTAATCTGAGTGCCAACAGACTCTGATTTTAGAACTCCAAAAAATTTGAACGCTTAATATTTTCTATGAGCCACCACAGTCCAGGCTACAGCCTATCGATTCGCCTTCAATATCCTGACCGACCTGGGTTCCTTGGCAAGCTGACTTCGCGGATCGGCGAAGCTGATGGTCTGATCGGAGCCATTGATGTGGTTGGCCAACATGATGGAAAAATCATCCGTGACTTTACCGTCAATGCGACCACCGTCGAACACGGACAGTCGATCGTTGAATCGCTTAAATCGATGACCGACGTCGAGGTAGTCCACGTCTCGGATCGAGTCTTCCTGATGCATTTGGGCGGTAAATTGGAAGTAACATCCCGCGTACCGATCAAAACGCGCGACGATTTATCAATGGCTTATACTCCCGGCGTGGCCCGTGTCTGCACAGCGATTCACGAAGATCCGGAGTCAGCATTCTCGCTCACAATTAAACGGAATATGGTTGCTGTCATCAGTGACGGTTCGGCGATTTTGGGGCTTGGTAATCTTGGCCCCAGAGCGGCAATGCCGGTGATGGAAGGCAAGGCGATTTTGTTTAAAGAATTCGGCGGCGTCGATGCATTTCCGATTTGCTTGGATACTCAAGATACTGAAAAAATCATCGAGACCTGCCGCTATCTTGCCCCGACGTTTGGCGGAATCAACTTAGAAGACATTTCCGCTCCGCGATGCGTCGAAATCGAAGAACGGCTCGAAGCAGAACTGGACATTCCCGTCTTTCACGACGACCAGCATGGCACAGCGATTGTCGTATTGGCGGCGCTGACCAACGCCTTGAAAGTCGTCAAGAAAGATGCAACAAAAATTAAGGTTGTGATCAACGGTGCTGGTGCGGCAGGCGTAGCAATTTCAAAACTGCTGCTGGCAATTGGCATCAAACATTTGATCGTTTGCGATCGCCAAGGCGCGATACATTCGAAGCGGAGCGACATAAATTCCTTAAAAGTTTGGCTGGCCGAACACACAAACGCGGAAGGCAAAACTGGCACGTTGAGCGATGTGATTTCCGGGGCAGATGTCTTTATTGGCGTATCGTCCAAAAACGTCCTCACTGTCGACGCTGTCAAATCGATGAACACCGATGCGATCGTTTTTGCGCTCGCCAATCCTGATCCAGAAATCAGTCCAGAATTAGCGGCTCCATACGTTCGGATCATGGCAACTGGTCGTTCTGATTATCCAAATCAAATCAACAATGTACTTTGCTTCCCCGGGCTCTTTCGCGGACTTCTCGACGTTCGTGCTCGCAACGTCAACTTGCAAATGAAAGTCGCAGCGGCTAAAGCCATCGCCGAAGTCATTCCGGAATCCGATTTGCTTGCCGACTACATCGTCCCTAGCGTATTCGATCGACGCGTGGCAACCCTGGTCGCCGAAGCAGTCGCGCGGTCAGCAATCGAAACCGGCTCCGCAAGAAAAACGCAACTTGCAGGCATGACGCCTACTTAGAAGTTCGACGCTTCACATTTAGCAAGTCAGTCAACGACTATCACCTTTCGCCCAACGCAATGAAGAGGCAAATTCTTCTCGGCGAGGTCTTGCGCCGAAATCGTATCTCTGCGCATTCAGTGCAAAACCGGAGCTGATTTACAGCCGCTCTCAAAACGATCATTTGTCGCTTTTTAGTCCTGTCGTAGATTCAATTCCGATTTGCGATCGCTGCGAGATCTACTCTTGCATGATTATTGCTGAATTGACTGTTCACATAGGCCTAGTTGCCGACTGTCTGTCCAAGAAGATATCGTGCTTAATGGGATCAAACCAAGTCTTGACTTATTTTCAATACTCGCCACCCCGGAGCCACTAAGCGTTTGCGAGCAAGAATTTGGTGCGGCAATTAAGGCAGTGTAAGCCAAACATTCACAAGTCGATGGCTACTGAGATTCCTCGAAATCACATACCATCAGCAGCTCAAAGCAGCAATATTCTAGGTCCACGTCAAACACGGCTGGAGATGAACGTAAATCTCAAACCAAGTTGCGTTATAAATTTCAAGACAAGATTTCCAACTCGGGCAATAAAAGCATGGATTAGCAAACGGAGGAATGCAGAAGAAGCACGCGGTGCGTTGCAATCAAACAAGAAATAGCAGAATGCGAGAAAATCGCAGTGCAATTGGCGTACAAGCACTGTAACCAACATCAAATATGGACGAATACGAGATACGCAGAAAGCTATAAAAAAGAAAAAAGCCCGGAAATCCAGGCTATCTAAAGACCATAAGTGCCCCCGCAAGGGTTCATAGGTTGCAGCAATTTCGTTGGTTGAAACCTTCGCGCACTGTCCTGCGCACTGTAGGCCGCAACATCGTCGAAGTCTACCCCCATCTTTTGTAGGCGGTTTTAGCGCCTGGACCTTTACTGCTTAGTTTCGAGAAAACCCGCAGGTTTTGGGGTGGGGGGTCAAATTTTTGCGGATTGGAGTGACACGGAATCTAGCGAGCAGGTTCCTTGGGCGATGATCCATGACGAATAGTGGAGATTTTTCAGCGAAGTTATTTGGCTGAGACTTGGGTAGCCTGAGAAATTGTATTTTTGACTTGGCACAAATGCTGGATCCGTGAAGGTGACCGCCGAGCCGTTGATCTTGACCGTCGCGGACCATTGGGCTGGGGATGCGTGGAAGTGAATTGCGAGCGATAACGTAATGCCATCAGCTGGTGTGAATGCCGTTGTTCCAGTAATGAAACTCTGGCCGAATCCGGTGAAGCTGACTTGGTACTTTTTGACCGAGCTTTCCTCAACCATCGATAGATTAGCCTGGACCAGGTTTGTGACTAAGCGAACTTGAAATTGAGTTGCGGTTGTCGTGATGTCTAGGTCAGCTAGTTCGGCTTCGATGATTTGTTCGTAGTCTTCGCCAGGGAAAACCTTCGTGAGGCGAAACATCTGTTCGCGCAGCGTCGGGCTGGTCGGTGTGTATTTGAAAGGCTTAGGGGTGTATTTGCTGGATGTCGTTTCGTCGCTTGTTCCTGGGTGTCGCCAGCGATCGACGAAGCCGCTGGTTGTGGTGAACGAGCGGAGCCAGTAGCAACCGGACAGGAGCGAGCCGTCGAAGTCGTCGAAGAGGTCGGTTTCTGGTTTACAGCAGCTACAACCGCTCATGATTTTAGACGATTGGGGGTGTAGAGTCTTCGCATTGCACGTTCATTAGAATCCACTTCGACTCGTCTGGCTTGTATTGAAGAAAGCCTTTGGCGTTCTCTTTTCCCGAATATTTGAAAAGATTCTTGACGTCGAGCGGTCCTTGGTCCGCGTCTGGGATGTCGCCGTCGAGACCGAGTAGGTTCGTTACCTCGACCAGACTATCGGCTCCGGTAAAGTCTTCATTGATCGTGCAGAGCGATTGCATCGCGTTTCGTTCGCAAGCGATAACGACCCATTCGCCAGTATTCTGGTTCCACTGGGCATAACCCAAATGTCCAGCCTTGGCATTGACCGCGACGCTGAAACGATCGTGCACTTGGTAAGTATCGAGAACGTCGGGGCCTTGCCCTGGATGTCGCCAGGACTTGACGGCGCGAACCGCGAGTTCCGTGGTACGGATGTTGTAGTCGCGGTCTTCGTCGAGCGTGAAAAAGATGGTTGCTTGAAGCGGGTAGACGGCCAGCAACACAAACGGGTTATCGGTCGATTCCTCTGGTAGGTTTTGTTTTACTAGCAAGCAATGATCGCCGGTTGATCCGTTCAAACCGAACGGATTAGCGGCTTCGTTGACCGTCTCTGCGAATGCAGTTCCAGGCGACGGAAAAACGACGCCGATCGATGCGGCGTTGATGTACGCGATGTTGTCGCTGGCGTGTGCAGCGAACTTTGTTATCGGGTCCGATGCGCTGCCGCCGCGAGTACCCAGGGTTCCGCTGAGCAAGAGAATACCGGCGTCTGATCCACTGCCTCCGCCGCTCGAGCTTCCTTTCATTTCGACGATTGCATAGGTCGAATCATCTTGTTGAATGGCGATTCCGGTTGAACCACTGGCGACCGTTCCATAGTCGATTTTTCCGACGACTTGGATTGGCGTTGTTGGCGCAAGCCGACCCGAATAGTCCAACAACACTACGGCAGCGGTTGCGACTCCAGCGCCAGCGTAGCTTGCTGTGAGCTGGAAATCGACGCCAGCGTTAATCGAAGTATCGACGACCCAATGATTGCCAAAAGCATCCTGTATCGCGAGTCGGATTTGATCCGTTTGCAGGCTTGATCGGCTGAGCGAAAAAAGTGGGATGTCGCCGAGCTCTTCAAGCTCTTCGCTGGCTGGGTTCCAGCGTAACAGTTTTCCGTCGCCGGTCTCTGGCGTTTCGCCATCGCTGGCAGTAATCGCGTCAACGATTTTGACCGGTTGCAAATGCGGCCAGTCGTTAGGGCGATTTGATTCGTCAGAACCATTGCCAAGGCGGCCTTGAGCGCGGCGAATGTTGGCGATGGTTCGTGCCGTTTGTTGCGTGATTCGATGGCCAGGCATGAATTACAAATGTATTTATTTAAGGGGTAGCAACAATCAAATTCGAGAAGTAGGGCATGAGAGACCAATTGCGTTCCTCCTCGTTGCGCCATCGACCGAAAAAGGTTTTGTAACCGTTTGCGCTGGGCTGGCCGTTTCCGTTTAGATCGACTGGGTCCGTCATCACGCGGCCCTCGGGGTCTTTGATTGGTTGCATGTGAATCGAAGCAACAGCACTAACGATTGGTGCCCCGAATTGATCGTTGTCGATCCCCGCTTTGGCGCGACGCATCGTCCCACGGTCGGCGATTTCATAGACCAGAGTTCGGCGATCGTGCAGGATCGACATCGAGATTTCCCATCGCGAAGTTGCACCGCGCGAGACTTCGGTGACTGTCACGCCTTCCAGCCGAGCGGAATTCTTCGCGAATGTACCGTCCAAGCCACGCAACGAAAAAGAAAGCTGCGCGTCGTTGGTTGTACCTTCATAATCGAACACGGTTTCGTCCGGGTACTGGACGTAGTATCGGACGAGCCACTCGGCTTGATGGAAGACAAAATCGGGTGCGCCGGCTAGTCTTTGGCCGGCCGATGTCACCAAAGGCACGCGGCCATCCGAATCTTTGTTCGCTGGGAGGATCAGTTCCGCGTCGGCATAGTCGCTATAGCCGCCGAGATAGAACGCCTTTTGCGCCGCATAGCTAACTTGCCTTGGGTAGCGGGATAGTGTTGGAATCCAGTCGTCGTTGCCGATCAGTTCCGGGGCTAACAGTTCGCCGATCGGTATTGGATTAGTGTTCGAATTCGGTGGTTGGGGCGTGTTTCCGTTGTTATCCGGCGTCCGAAAGTCGGCGACGATTCGCCATATTCGGCGATTCTCGCGGACTGGTTCAGCTCGCAATGATGTACAGACGGATGCGCCGTAGCCGACGAGGTTTGGAAGTGGAAATCGCCCCAAGCTATCATTGGCGCACAGATAGAGCGCTGTTCCCTGGTCAATGATTTCGCTGAAGGTAACGTACCACGCGAAGGCGACCTCGGGGCCTTTTTCGCCGTAAGCGCCGCCCTCGCGAATTGGTCGGACCTTTAAGATTGTCGCGGTAATTGGCATGGGTCAGACGATGTTGATAGGAGGTGCATTGTTGCTGATTCGCAACTCGGATTTGATCTCTCGCAGCAAACGGACCTGATCTTGGCTTAGAGCCACTTGTTCACGACTTGCCCGTTCAAGTGCTCGATCGGCGTTGGTCGAATCGCGACGGCTAACTTGATTGGTATTTCGCAACTGGGCCGGTGCAGCAGAATTTCCGGCTTTGCGAATCGCCTCGGCTTGTTCTTCGAACTTGCGTTTGTTCTCCTCGACCGCTTCGCTAAGTTTTTGGATTTGCTCTGAGAGTGCTTTAGCATCGGCCGTCGCCGACTTAAAACCCTTGAGCGTCTCTTGCGTGATCGGTTCGGATTGCTTGTCGTATAACGATTTAAGTTTGTCCTGCTGCTCTTTCAGGATTGATTGAAATTCCGCTTGTTCGGCGCGGAATGTTTCTAATCGTTTTTTGAAGTTTTCACCGTAAAAGATCGATCCGGTTAGTGTGCCGAACCCTTCGTAGAGTTTCCCTGGACCTTGCAGGTCGCTAATCACGTTATTGAGAGCGCTGACCTGCGCCTCAAGTTCCTCGATTCCTTGCTTCGTCTGTTCGATCTCGCCATCAACCAGGCCGCCTGCACCGTTCCTCGCAAGTTCAAGATACATCGCGGCGGCGGCGCTCGTCGCTGCGTCGAGTCGCGTTTTGGATTCGCTTAGTTGGGTGTTTAGCTTCTCAAGTGATTGCGTTGCTAGGTCGGTATCTTTGCCGCCGTTCAACGTGGCGATGAAATCGCGAGTCGCCCGCGTTGTTGCCGCGACTCTCACCTCGACTTCTTTATGCGCTCCAGCGACTTTGAACACTTGGTTGCGGTAATTACCGAACGCCTGATCTAGCTGGTTGACCGCGAAGAGTGCCACGCTGACGCTGGCGGCTAGAGTTAGCCAACCTTTCGGCCCGCTGACCGCTTGTGCGATGATCGAGGCGGTTGTGAAGCTGCGAACCGCAATGATGATTCCGTTGATGGCGGCGATGACGCGGGGGATGATAACCAGCGACGCGACGAAGCCGCCGACCAAAGCAGCCAGCTTGGCTCGCGATTCGACCACTTCGACTTTCATGCCACGCAACGATTCGACTGTGCTGGTCAGGCTTGCAAGGCTTGATTTGAGCGCCGGTTGAAAGACTTTGGTCATATCGGTAGCCAAGCCTTTGACGTTGTCGATCAGCGTCGAGAACGCTCCGGCTGCGGTCCGTGATTGTTTTTCCATCAGGCCCCCAAACTGTCCGCCTTCGCCAGCAAGTTTCTGCAAAACCGCGTTCAAATCTTCGAAGCCGATTTTTCCCTGACTGGCTAACTTTTTGACCTCACTGGTTGTTACGCCGAACTGTTTCGACAAGCCGTCCAGGACGTTGATTCCGCGCCCGGTCAGTTGGTTGATGTCCTCGCTGAAGATCGTATTTTGGACGCGAGCCTTGCCGATCAGCTCTGCAAGTTCTCCGATCGGTTGGTTAGTTCCGGCGGCTAGGTTGCCCATGACGGTTAGTTGCTGGCCGAGCTCCTCGGCACTGAAACCGAAAGCAAGAAGCAAGCGGCCTGCGTCGCGAATCTCGGGCAACTGGAAGGGCGTTTTTGCGGCGAAGTCGGTGAGTTCCGCGATGACCGATTTGGCTTTCTCTGCCGATCCGGTTAAGACTTCGAACGCGACCTGCGCCTGTTCAGCATCGGCGGCCAGCTTGAATGCAAAACCGACGCTGCCCCCGGCGACCAAAGCGGGCAGGGTCGTCAGACCACGCAAAGCGCCGCCGATCTTGGCAACGGCAGCGGCGACTTGGCGGTTCTGGCCCTCGATCTGTTGGGCGAAGGTGCGAACGTATGCTTGCGCGTTGCCGAGTTCCGATTTCAGACCAGCGGCGGAGGCAGTGACGCGGAGGTTGATTGGTTCGACGGCTGGCATTGGAATTTGATTTAGGGTTTTGAGTTGAGAGTTGAGTAAGCCGTCTGGGCTCGTTGTGCAGCGACGATGGCGACGATTTCTTCGGGGGGAGGTTCGTTGTCTTCCTCGTTTTCGACGAACGGATAGACAGGTTCTAGCCGCGCCGATCCGCCTGTTGAAACTATCGCGGCCGCATACGCGCGCAGGTCGTCACGCTGGGCATCGGGCGGGTCAATTTCCCAGTAAGCCAGCCAGTCGAGATAGTCATCGACTGAGAGATTTGGAATGAGATGGCGTGGGTGAGTAATTCCCCAACGTAAGCAGAGGTGCATTAAGACCCGCCAGGCTGGGCGGGCTAACCTTTTTTTCGGTCGATCGCCGATCCGGTCAGTTCGTTGATCTGTAACGCAGCGTTTGCCAGTTCGGTCAGGGCTTTCGATTGCACCGCCAACCAAGCTTTCGCCTCGGCCGTTGCGAATTCGCCAGGCCCGTCGGTGTCGCCGACGCAGCGTGCAAGCAATTCCATTAACCAGGGTGTGTTGTCAGCTTCCTCGTCAACGGGCTGGATCGAGCCCAATGCGATCAAGTCGGGAAGGCTCAGTCGATGGACCCAAACGGATTCTGGCCAACCGTCTGGATGGACTTCGCGTTTGGTTGGCAGGGCGGCTTGAAGGGTGGCGAAGAGAGACATGGGGTTAAGTTGAGAGTTGAGTTGAGAACACAGGCTGGAAGCCTATGCCGCGGCTAAGCGTTGGCGGCGATGACGAGCGGGGTGGTTTGGCGGATCGTAACGACGCGTTTGTAGAAGCCGGTTTTGGTGATTTGTGGGACGCTCATTTTGTAGATCAAACCCTTGCCACTGAATTTCACTGCCGCAGCGTGGCCGGTGACAATCGCGACGGTGACCTCGGCCTTGGCTGCCATCTTCGTATCAAGCGAAGTGGCGGACGCGTGGAGCGGGTCGTAGTACTGCGTAAATTCCCAATCCTTGGGCAGCAAGTCGCCTAATTCGGGGATCTCGGTTTCAACTGGATTGCCAGCGGCGTCGAGCGGGATCAGTTCGTCGCCTTCGACTAACGCGTATTCGGTTTCGGGTAATTGAGCATTCTCGATTCGTCCGACTTCGACGGTATCGATCAGCACTTTAGTTCCCTTGCCGATTTGTTTT
Organism: Pirellulaceae bacterium; assembly: GCA_041740995.1. Classification (GTDB taxonomy): domain Bacteria; phylum Planctomycetota; class Planctomycetia; order Pirellulales; family Pirellulaceae; genus JBGSKY01. The sequence goes on along the minus strand of JBGSKY010000160.1, from coordinate 16,357 downwards.
TTAGCTGGTGCAGTTGGCACTTCGGTTCATCGCTATGTTAGAGGGTTGGCGTCGAATCCATGAATGACGATTCGCCATATCTGGTAAAACGGTGGCAACGATTCCGCGTTGGCTTGTGGCGTGTAATCTTCACGCTGGCCGGTTAGCTCGATCAATTGGACGTGAGCGTCGCCGATCATTCCGCTGGCGTTGCGTAGCGGTTTGAGCATGACTTCTAGCACGTCGAGTCGATCGAGTGTTTGGCCGTAGAGCTCCAGGTCAAAGTAAAATCTATCGGGTTCGTCGTCATCGTCGAAAGTTTCCTCCGACTCCGCATCGGACATGATGAACCAAGCGAACTCCGGCGGCGGCGATGCGGGCAAGTGCTGATGAAAGACGGCGAAATTGTCAAGCAGTTCAGTTAGCTTGGTGCGTAGAGCGATGGCGGCGGTCATGCTTTCCCCAATTTCAAACGGCTGGCAAGTTTGTCACGAAAGGCAGCCCCGGCGGCTGGGGCGGCGGTGCGAGCGGCGCGCTCGAGAACGTTGTTGGCTTTGGTTCCAGGATGACTGACGGCAGTTCGAAACGTCCGTTGTTTGCCCTTACCAAAAGCCAGCGCCGATCGCTTGCCAGGTGCGCGAACCGATTGGATCAAATGCGGCTTCGTTCCGGCCTCGATGAAATGAATCGGGGCCGCGTATCCCTTGCGGTTAATCTGGCTGCCCGAAATGCGTTTGCGTTTGTAGGTCTTGGGTTGCGTTGCCTGGCCGACTTGTGCTTTTACAAATCCGCCGCGTTGTTTGACTACGACGATCAGCGAACGGCGAAAGAATCCGTTACCGCGCGGAGCTTGTCGTTTGACTTCTGCCAGGATGATTCGCGCCGCTGCGTTGACCGCTGGCCGCAGATGTCTCGTCTGGATTTTCGCCGAGAACGTTGCCAACTCGGCCAGAACTGTATCAATTCCATCGACGGTCAGGTCAACTTCAATCGTCGGCATTAACTCACCGCCAGCGTGATTCGTTGGGACAGGTCATCGGTCCGATCGACGGTCAGGATTTTGTAAGTTTGGTTTTGCCAAGCGACTTGCCAACCGGCCTTGATTGGCGCGTTCGTACGAACTTCGAATATCAGCGTGTTGGCGGTCATATCAGCGGGCGGCGTACCGGTTGACGTTTCGTTCAAGTTGATCCGGCGAGCGGCACAGGTGGCTATTTTGGAAAAGACGGTCGCTCGGTGACCGTGCAAGTCGGCCGCTGTCTGGATTGGCTCGGACAGGACAAAGGTTTCGCGGTAGCTTTGGTTCTGTTTTGGCATTGAACTATCGGACGGCGTCGTGATGGCTGGTGAGACCTTCGAGCATCAATTTGTGTTGCGGCCGGAACGCTCCGCCGTTGCTGAATCGCGATTCGGCGCCTGGAGCTTCGAAGGAATCGAGGGCGCGTTCAAGGATCAGCAGTTGCAGGTCGGCGGCGACGCAAGTTAAACCGGCGTCCCAAGTGATTCGCAGCGGGCCGATCAGCTCGCCGCTTAAGATCGGCGGCAAGCGCTCGTTGTCGATGGCAAAGTCGGTTAGGTCGAACGCTTCGGATCGAGCCAGAGAATACACTTCGATCAGCTCGGCGACCGGGAATCGCGGGAACGTGAAGGCGGTTTTGTAGCCGTCGAGCGTGCCCTGGAATTCGAAACGGGTCAAAGCGAACGTTTGCCGCGTGTAACGTTCGATGTCGGCCAGTGCGGCGTCGAGCAGCAATTGAATCACTGCGTCATGTTCTTCGTCGTAAATCCGAAAGAATTTGCGAGCGATTGACAAGCCGACCGGATTGGGGCCGCGTGAAAGGATTCGCAGCATCGCCAACCTGCTTTATTTCGTTCGTGGTTTCTTCTTCGAGGCTTCGGCTAGTTTTGAAGGTTCGACCGGTGCGACTTGTTCGTCGGTGGTCGAACCTTTAGTGGTCGCAGGCGACTCGGCCGCTGGATCGATGACGGCTGGCTCGGTTGCTAGCGGTGCAATGATCGCGTCGAGCGGTTTCGTTGGCGCCGTCGCGGTCGCTAAATTTCCATCGAGCAACGACTGGCCCAGCGACTCTGAAAGTTCTACCTCGTCGCCAGGTCGCAAAGCTCCGACGCCAGCGATGCACATTGCTTGAGTGATGCGAAGTTTCATGGCGAGTTTTTGAGTCGAAAGTTATGAGTTGAGCTTTTAAAGTTAGACGCCGGTCAATTTTTTGATTGGGCAGTTGACGTCGGTTGCGCCACGCATCAGATCCGCGTCTGCCTCGCGACTTGCAAGGAATGCGGCTTGGTGAAACTCGGCGAATTTCTCATTGAATCGCTCGATGTTCACGTTTCGCACGACGCGGGCCTTGAGCATCATGAAGTCGCCAAAAATCGCCAGCGGCAAACCGGCACCGGCGGCGACTTGCGTTGGCGTGCTCATGTAGTTCGTAACTTGATACGGCCGACCAAGAATTTTTCCGGAATCGACGTCGATCAGATCGCGGCCCTGACCATCGACCAAAGCGGCCAGTGCGCCGAGCGTTTCATCGTGGAAAATGTAGGTGCCGTTGTCGCGATAGTTGCTGATCACGCTGTACTTGAGCTTTTTAAACTCGCTGTACGCGACGACCGACTTGCTAGCCATGTTCAGACCGTTGGCCGCTTTGGAAATCACGCCGCCAAAGCTGGTCGGTCGAGTGCCTTCGATCAGTTTGCGTTCGATGATCCGCGCGCATCGTTCGGCCATCAATCGACCGAGCAGTTCAGCCAAGTCGAAAGGGCTGTTTCGCAGCAGTTGCTTGCTGATGCGGACAAAGTCCGAATCGAACAAAGTCGCCTTGAGGGTGGGTGACAACATTTCCGGATCTGCGGCGGTGCCTGGCACGGCGACGCCCTCAACGACTTGGCGACCTTCCACCAAATCGTTACCGCCAGGATGGACGATCGTATCGCCGTTGTCGGTGATCATCAGATCGACGATCGGCAGAATGCCGCCGTAACCGTGAAACATCAGCTCAAAGGAGTTGAGCAACGTTTTCGGGATAAAACTATCGTTGGCCGTGTAGGTTACCGCTCGACGTTCGAGGTATTCAAAGCCACGTTGCCGCGATTCGAAGCTGGGCGTCTGGCCGATGATGCCCCGCAACGATCGCGACTCATAGTTGGTCAGCCCCTTCATTTGCAGGTTGCCGGAAGTCAGATCGACTTTCAGTTCCGTAACGGCCGATTTGTGCTGATCTGTCAACGATCCGCCATCGCGACCATAGCCAGCCCAAGCGGCTAGGGCAAAGGCGCGTTTTTCTTCGGCGAGTTGGCTGGCGCGTGCGTGATCGCGGTCTGCGTAAACGTCGCCGTACTGCGTGCCGTATCCGCCGGGGATCGGATCGTTCAAGCCCGGTTTGGGCTTGCCGTCTGGACCGCGTTGCTGGTTACGTTTTTCGTTGGCCGTGTTGAGGAATTCGGTTAGATCGACAGCTCGTTCTTCGCCGTCGATCTCTTTGTTAAGCCGAGCCATTTCGGCCTTGCTGGTATCGAACTCTTTTTGTTCGGCTTCGGTCCAGAGGTCCGCACCGGTTTTTCCCGCCGATCGTTTTTCCGTTAGAGCGGCTTGCAATTTTTTGAGAGACGCTTTGGTCGTTTCGCGAGCTTCGCGAAGTTCTTGCAGAGGTGGCATTTTTTGCAGCGGTGGCTAGTGGCTCGATCCTTGGAGAAAGCGAATCAAGATTTTGCCAGAGCTGAACTAGCTGTCGGTTTTTGAGCGGATTTTTTTCTTGGTGGGACTTGGCACAGCCAGGCTTAACATCGGTTGCCGCGCAACTGGAAGGTCAAAAATTGGATTTTGGCTATCTCGTGGTAGCTTGATATGAATACCGAGGATCAACCGATGTTTTCACCGCTTTGATCGTGATGATCCGAAAAGAAAGGATAGTGAACGTTCTTTCCAAAAATATGCGGGAGGGTTTGCAGATGTCGATTGGAAGAGTTTCAATCGAACGAACAGAGAAAAGAGCGATCGAGTCGGCCTAGAAAACAAACTCGATGCGCTCGTAGGCAATTAATCAGGATCAATTTACCTATGGACATAGTAGCATCAATTTTCTTGTATGTACAAGACAATCTCGCGGAGATAATCGCGATTTTTAAAGCGTCAAAAGCGTTGGTTTGGATATTCGATTTCACGAAACGATTTCGTCCTAAGGAGCAAAAATCACCTCCAGTTCACCAGAGCCTAAAACGTCGCTGGCGTCACGCAGAGACCATTGACAGAGTTGAGCAATGGAAACGAGTGCGTCGGGTGGATCAAAGTAAAAAGTATTGAGATCGACGCCGGTAACTTCGATGCTCGCATCGGCGATGGTAGCAATCCGCTTGCCGTTTAGTTCGGCCCGAAATTCTAGTGTGCGACCGGTCAAATCGATCGGCTGTTCCGCCGAATCGTAAACGCTGGCCATGATCGGCGAGCGTTGGCCGGTGTACGCGCGGAGACGGGACCCGCGTTGAAGTTCCGATTGCCGGACGACGCCAGGCAAGATCGTTACCGATTGCGCTGGGATTTCCAGATTCGTAAGTGAATCCACCGTGAAACGATTCAGACTAATCATCGAAACCAAGCTCGTCAGCATATTGCGAATTGGAGCTGGGAAGTAATCCAGCAGTGTTGCAACGTTGGCTCCAACCGATGTAAGAGAGCCAAGGATTGATCCGGTACTTGTCGTTAATTGAGTAGAAGTTGCAAGCGGGCTGGTTGCCGCTGTAAGTTGGGCAGTAGTCGCTAAACCGCTCTTGATCGCATTCAATCCATCCGTGCTAATCGTTGCGTCATTGATGATCCCGTCTTCGATCGTCTGAACATTGGCTCCGACACTACCGTTTGCCAAAACGACCAATTTATTGAATTGACTGGTAGTGTGAAAAAGAGCGGTCTTAACTGCGGAGGCTATTGTTTGAATCGGTAGCTCGCTAGCCCCATCAAATTTATCAATTATCGAATTGACCAATTCCGCTACGTCGGCGTCACTAAATAAATCGGTTGCTTGCGATGCGTTCAGTGTGATTCGACCGGCAGCATCAGTAAGCAGTCGATTATTAGGATCGAGCAAAATGCGGCTGGTCACGTCAACACCAATCGCTTCTAGGCCAGCGTTTGCGCTGTTCTCTCCGCTTGAAAGATCAGTCCAGATTTGGTTGCTTAGCTCGCTTCGCCCATTCTCTGATAAAAAAAGTTCACAGACCGGATTTGCCGGTGCGGAATTAGGGCCGTCGAGCCCTAGACGGTATCGCACCTGTTGCCAATCGGTACTACCCAACACAGCATTTCGTGCCCCGAAAACTAATTCTCGTTCGAACAATTCAGACTGTGGCAGATAGTCCCTTACAACGCCTTCGAGATAGTAATTCTCGTTGACGAATCCAGGTTGCGTTCCCACGTAGCCCGACAATCGAAATCGACCGACGTAAGTATCAGCAAACTCGACAACGTAGCGACCAAGATCGTTTTCGTACTCTGTGGCAAGTTGGCCTTCGACTGATGCGTAAGGTGACGCCAACGGTACGAGGTAACACTGGATCATCAGTCCAGGTGCAGCGGTAAAAATTAGTCGTTGCATGGGTTACCTCTCGAAATAAAAAGCTGGCGACCAGCAAGCTGGACCAGCAAGCCCAAAGGCAAGCCCCGAGGGGCAGTTTTGTTTAGGGCCTATGCCCCGATGTGTTGTTGATTTTGCTTATCCGAAAATAGGATTCCGCGCTGTCGGCTGAGCCGCTTGAGTTGTGCATCGCTGAGGTCGAAGTCAAAAATGCGAAGGTCATCTAGCCAACCATTGAATGATCTCCCAAATGAACCGCCACCGACAATCGTATCTCCGGCTTGTGCGGCTGGCGTGACGCTGACTTGGCTAACTATTCCGTCTAACGCGCCATTGACATAGCCCTTGATGAAGCCAGCCGAGTAAGTGAAGATCAGTGAGGCAAAATCGAGCGAGTAAGTTGCATACGGCAAGAGTCCATACGGCCCAAAGCTGACGTTCTCTAAACCGAATGCAATGTGGTCGTTAGCTGCCCAGGAATAACCGATGCAACGATCCCAAGTCACGCCGTTTTTGCCGATCAGAAATTGCGCTCCAGTGGCTTGATTCAGTCGGGCGTGCAGGCTGATGGACCATGCCGTGCCGTTTAGCACGCTGGTCATTGCCGCACCGAGATTCAAATGCCCTGCATCACCGCTGAAACGAATCGATTGTTTGCCGTTTTGCACCTGCCAATCGCTGCCAGATTTGTTCTGCATCACGGTGTGTCTACCGTTGCCGCTCAAGTCCGTCAGCGTCGTGGTGCCTTGGCCTACCGTGTCCAGGCTTGGACATAGCCAGATTTGTTCGCCACCGATTCCAATAGGCATTAGGTCATTACCTCCGATGGAAAGAGCATCATGTCGGCACCGTCGTATCGCCAAGCAAGACTCATCTTTTTGCCCGCTGCTAAGTAAGTCGCAAAGTTGGGCTTCTCACCAGCCCACCGCGTGGTTTTTCCTGTAGTTGCGACGGTGAAATCGCGTGGCGTCGTGGAGTGTTGCTGAATAACAATAGTACCAGCGATTGCTCGAGTCCCAGGTGGTGTGATCGTGACCGCTACGGTGCCGGTGGCACTAGTCAAGCTAAGAGTTTGATGCCGATACTGTGTCAGATTGATCGTAGCGGACGTAGCCGTCGGCGTAGTGATCTCCTCAGCAGCTTTGGCTTGCCCCAACCAATCGTTGACGATGTTGGCTGAAGCATTGCTCACGAATCCGCCAGTTGCGTACAGCACGCCGGTGATGGTGCTTGCGGTGACCGTGCTGATCAGGTTTGGTCCTGTTTGTCCTTGCGGGCCGGGCATCAATTGAATACCGCTCAGATAGTTGTCCACCTGTGCCGTTGAATACACGTCAATCACATCACGAAACTGCGGCGCAGCATCTGTCACATTCACGATCTGGCTAAGGTCGATAACGGTTGCAGACATTACAAAAACTCAATGTCGTAAGGTGGTATGATGCACGCTTGCTTAGCCCTAGTCAGCAGGGATTCCACTTGCGACTGATCGGCCAATGCCGATCGCAGCTCGGCGGTTGCGCCGGCGTAGGCTGGCAATGGCGTTGGTCCGAGTTCGGCGACCATGACGCGTTTGATGTTGCGGATGTACAGCCCCGATTCGTTGCGGAATTCTTGATCGACCGCTTTGTCGATTACGCCGAAAGTAAAGCTGCTGCCTGTCACGTCGCCGCGTCGGATTTTCGCGGCGACCTTTTGATGGTCGGGGTCGGTCGCATCAAAAGGGATTTCGTAATAGAGCCCCTCCGGTCGTAGCTCTAATTTCATCGAGCCACTAGAGCGGCGGCCAAGCAAGATGCGTTCGTCGTGATCGTATGCCCCGAGCGCGTCGGCGTTGCTGTTGAACCATTCATCGAAAGCACCGGGCAAGAATCGCTCGACGAAGCCAGGCCGCAGCGTGGCTTGCGTGCGTTGTTCTCCGTTCCAGTAGACGGCAGCAAAACCGCTGATTTTGGAAGCATCGACGCTGATTTTGAAAGGTGAGTTTCTGCGTTCCACAAATATGACTTTCGTTGAGAAACAAGCTGCTGCTCCTCATTGTGGAAACAAATGACTACAATGTTGGATATTGATGACGAACAAACCCGAGGGTTGATATGGATCACCAACTTATTATTTCTCATTTAGTTGACGGCGGTTTGCTGCTTGTCACATGTGTGATCTCAAGCCTGCTAATCGCCCGCGCATTCATTTCCTACGGGCAAGAGCTTTTCAGTACTGGTTACAGCGTTGGATTGCTGATCGCGCTCACCTATATCCATGTTTTTTCTTACAACCTTGGCGTATTTCTCCTCCGCTTTACAGGCGTGGACGACTACTATTCAGTACCAATTGGCATTCCGCTTTTCGCATGCTTGATGGGACTGCTTACGCAAATGTTCTGCTGGGATCTGAAAACGACATTAAAAACAAAGGATTTGACAGCGACATCTTCGCCGAAGGATTCGGAATAGCTATTTTCAGTCGAGCGATTCGTCGTTGGGCAGGTTGTACCAGCGGCGGACTTCAGATTTCTTGAGCCAGCCGGATTGGATGCCTTGCGTGGCGATCGAAGCCCGGGTCGTTGCGTTGCTCCACAGCAGGGCGTCGATCAAGTAGTCGACGAAGTACGTTCGTCGCTCGCTGGGAATGATTAGTTTCTTGTGACATTGCGACCGCGATTGAATCAGCCAAGTCGATAATGTCGAATCGAGATACTGCTGGTTATCTTGTTCCAGCGAGTTGTACGAAACGGCGTCTTTTAAACCGAGCTTGGAAGGCGGAAGGTTGTAGATTCTCGCGACGTGGCGGGCCAAGTTTTCGTCGAGCTCGATAAGCGTTGCGTTCTTTGGCTCGCTGGTCGTCGATTGCCAGCGGAAGCCGTCTTTCAAGATCAACGTCTTGAACCAATTTTGCCGATCGGACCTCGCTTTGACGTTCCCCTCGACCTGATTGATTGCAATCTCGCTGGCACCAGGCGGGGCGAAGATCAGACCGCCTTGATGGGTGCCGTTTTCAAAAAATCGAGCGGTGAAATCTTGCTCGGCAATCGCTTGTTCGAAGGTCGATTTGTAAAGCCGCAAGGGGTGCGATGGCTGCAAGCCGTCGAGCGATATTCCTGGCAGGTATAAGACGTCGTCATCGGGCAGGGCTTGGATTTGTGATCGATCGACGTCGTTGCGGATCTCGGTGACAAAGTAGCGTTTGCCGTTGCGTCGAAGCGGCTTGGTCCGGTCGGGCGGCAACATTTGCAAGCCGATCGGATAGGGTCCGTCGCGTTCGACCCAAAGGTAACCACCGCCGAACAGCAGGGCATGAAAGAACCAATCGAACAGCAAATCAAACGTCGTGTCGATGTTGTTGGGTTGCCCCCAAAGGTCAATCAGTTGGCTGGCATAGTGATCATCGGCTCGAACGCGATCGTCGCCAACGCGACTGAAGACGTGCAACGGAATCTTGGCACAATCGCCCGCGATCATTTGCAGGGCTTGCGAAACGGGCGGGAATCCGGCCACGCGTTCCAGGCTGTACGATTGATCGGTCAGCAGGCCGCTGTTGTCCGAGGCCCAAGCGACGGAATTGGACAGGCCGCGAATGGCGCGAGATTCTGGTTGAACGCCGACGCTGCGGCGAAGCGAATTGAGCCAGCTCATGCGTGGATCGCCTCCATGATGCACAGGAAGCCGATCAGAAGCAAGGCAACGGTTGGCGACCAGAGAGCGGCGGCGGCGATGATGCAAAACCAGCCGATGAACCAAATAAACCGAGGGCTAACGCCCGGCGGCTGAGTCTTGGCACGCTGCTCAGATGAATTCGGATGGGGTTTCTGAAGGCGGGCCAGCACGGTTCGGATCGAGGAGACGCTGGAGACCAATAATGCAAGCCACCAGACCATCGATTCTCGCCCTAGATTTCTTTTTGCCGGGTCTTACATTGTCATTTGAGTCGGTCAGAGCGACCGCGTTACCGACCATCCATGCTAGAGCGGGATTGTGTTCATGTCGGATTTTGCCCGCGTTGAGTCGCCGTTGGAATTCGGCGGAGGCGGGGCCCATGAACGGCATGGTCTGCGGGACGGCGGTACAAATCAGCCCGTATTCCTTTCGCAATTTGGACACCAGTTGCCCGGCGTTGTAAGGGTCGTAGCCCAATTCCTCGATGCCAACGGTAGTATGCGTGCGGACGATCTCGTCGGCGATCATATCGCTGTCGATTTCTTCGCCTGGGCAGCCGACAACATGCCCGTCGTTGATCCAAGCGGACAGCGGTATTTTGTCGGTCTCTTCCTTGTCGGCGATCGCTTGATGAGGCACCCAGAGCTTGATACGGATGTTAAGATAGCCGTCGCTCTCGTCGAGTTTGGCGAGCGCAGCGAAGTCGCGTGTTCGTGCAAGGTCGAGTCCGCAAAGCATTAGTTATCAGAAAGAACTATTTGGGTATTTGAGAATTGAACTGTGAATCGCTTGAAAAGTATACGGTTAAACCGTATACTTCCCTCTAGACATCGTGGGCATTGTTCCGATAGAAGGAGAGGTAGAACATGAGATCGCTAAAGGAGTCGCAGGTTGCGAAGTTTGCGGTGCGGACCCAACTTAAAAGTCATGCCGAGGATTTCTTGCACTTTTGGTATCTTCCAGAGTTCGAGTCTGATTGGCGAAGCATATTTCCGAACGACGACGACGAAGAGGGCCTATGGGCCGCGGAAATTATGATTATGTCGGAGCCCGATCGTCCTCCTGTTGTGCCGGGTACCGGCGGACTTAGGAAAGCGCGATTTGGCAAAGTTGGGCAAGATGGTCGTCCAATAGGGGGAAAAAGGGGAGGCTGTCGAATTTGTTATTCGTACTATCCTGAACATTACTCAATATTGATGGTAATGGTCTACGACAAATCGTACATGGACAACATCAGCGTAGGTGAAAAGAAAACAATTAGACGGATTCTGGAAGGGTTTAAAACTTTCCTTGATGAACGCCGGTAGTTTTCATTGATTTAACGGAATGGAAAGGTGGCAATAATGATAAATGATAATTCTAAAGCACGTAAAAGAGTTGGTGAGGAGCTCGCTTCGCGTTTGGAGCGTTTCGAATCGCAATTCCAAAACGCAGAAAGTGCCTCAAAGCTAGCAAAAACCATTACTGTTCGCGCAGTTAAGTTGGACATTTTACCGCGTGAGTTCACAACGGAAGAAATTAAAGGAATTCGTACACTACTGTCGGTCAGCCAAGCAGTATTTGCAAAATTCCTTGGCGTCGGTGCAGGAACAGTTAAAGATTGGGAACAGGGCAAATATCCACCGGGTGGTCCTGCTAGAAGAATTATGGAAGAGATCGAAAGAGAACCTGATACTTGGCGTACGCGTGTCGAAAAATTAGCGCGTCGCCCAAAAGCTATTAGTTAGCGATCAAATCACACTCCCGCCATTTGAGCGTATCAAGCCAGGTTGCTGATTCGTTCGTCCAGATATTGAGCCGGTAACGTTTGATGGCGGCTATTCTAGCAGGGTAGCCGCGGGCGGCGGCGATGTCGGCCAGGATGTTTTCCTCGGGCAGCGTCACGCCGTAGTTGGGGTTGGCGATCTTCCAGGCTGATAGGTCATCCCAGGCCGATCCCTTGGGAGCTTCGTAAACGACGCTGAGGTAATCAGTGCTCATGTCCAGGCCGTCGCGAATCCGACAGGCGCGTTCGTATTCACTGTAGCAAAGACTGCTGATGTCTTTGCCGGCCGTGGTGATCATGAAGAGCAGCGGATCGAGCCGACTGGCACCTGCGAACAAGAGCGAGTCGAAGAATTCGCGGTCGGTCCAGGCGTGCAATTCGTCGAGGATCAATGCCGATGCGTTCTTGCCCTCGCTCGTTGCGGCCTTGGTGCCCAAAGCATGAATCAAGCCGCCGCGATTAGGATAGAGAATTCGATTGGTTGATGCTCGGACGTCGAGCCGTTTTCGTAATAGTCGCGAGTTGTTGACCATGCTGGCCGCCTCTTCAAAACATTCGCCCGCTTGGCCCTTCGATGTCGCGGCGATGTAGACGCGTGGGCCTGGGCAATAGTGCAATTCCAGCAGTGAGACGGCGGCGGCGATTTGGGTCTTGCCGTTCTTCTTGGGGATGAAAATAAAGACGTTGCGGAAACGTCGCCGATCGTCTTTAGTGCGCCAGCCGTAGAGCGGGGCGATGATGTCGCGAATCTGAAATTCTTCGAGCAGAAACGGCTTGCCGCGAAAGCGGTCTTTGCTGTGCGTCAAGCGTTGCTGGACAAAGTTGACGGCCGCTAACGCTCGATCGGTATCGAACCAGCAACCTTGCATGGCTGCCAGTTCATCTTGCGGCGAGCGAATCCAATAATCCCACCCATCGCGTTTGGCTTTACGGCGAGCAGTGGCGAGTTTGACCACAGCATTCCAAATAACGGTAAGCTAATCAAGAATAACATCGCGTCTGTTTTTTCGCATTTAGAAAGTTAGAAGGCCAATGAACCAACAATGCCCGATGTGTATTTCAGGAACAATAGGTCCCCAAGGAATGGTGAAGTGTGAGCTCTGCATTGAAGCATATCTCGACGAGCGACTTGCAAGAGCGCCGTCGACTCGTGCGGACTGGCCGGACGTTCTTGGTGCAATTCGAGAACTCCACGAAAGGTTCAATGCAAATTCGATAGTTCCTGTAGCTGGCGAGGTCTACGGAAAAGATCCCGACCTGGTCGACCATTCGATTCAATCAATACCGAAAACAATTTCTGCCAAGGCTATGAAATTGCTTCAAAATCTCATTGCAAAATCACCAAATTTTGGGGCAAAGATCAAGATAGTTGATTCGTCGTATCCGCTTGCGTACGCGAAGAACATGGATGAGCTGTATGCATTGATCGAGTACTTAATGTCGCTCGGTTATCTAGAAAAATTCAGCCATGCAGAAGGGTATTGTGTCAAAGTCAAAGCTCCGGGGTACACCGCAATCGAGTCTGCATCTATCCTTCCCAAGCTTCGCGTATTTGTTAGTTCGACTTGTTACGATCTCAAAGATTGCCGACTTGAAGTCAGAGAGCACCTTCAGGGCCTAGGATGTCTCACACGTCTTTCGGAAGTCCCAGAAGATTTCAGTGTGAGTCCAACAGTCGACTCAATCCAAAACTGTCTTCTCAACATCGATGATTCTGATGTTGTCTTTTGCGTTATCGACCAGCGATATGGCCCACCGCTGGCTGACGGAAAACACAAGGGTATTTCCGCCACTCATGCTGAGATTCGTTACGCGATCGAAAATAAAAAACCTGTCTACTTCTTTATCAGAAATGAAGCATTCAGCGATTGGACGGTTTTAAGCAAAAACCCAGACGCTAAAACTCAATGGGTTGAAAAGCAAAATAAGGATTCCAGGAAGCAGTGGTTCGACTTCGTGAAAGAATATAAAACGCTTCAACTAGATTCAAACATATCCAACTGGTTCACCACGTTTGACAGCGTAGTCGACCTGAAACAAATTTTTACGGTTCGAGTACAGCAAATCAATCGCCAGCGAATTTAACCCCCCAACGCGTCGATCAGCGGGTCGGCATCGTCTTGGGAATTGGGGTCGGCGTTCAGGCCGACACGGTAGGCGGGGCCGAGGCCTAAGACTTTCGACCAGCGCGACATTTCGGCGGCGTAGTTGAGCATCAATCGGGCCTCGGGCGTCGGTTGGGTGTACTTCAGATTGCCGTTTTCGTCTTCGACGGCCAGCGTGTGGCCGCGTGTTTGGACTTCGACCAACATCAATCGCCAAAACGCGTAAGCGGTGCAATACGATTCGAGCGCGTGCAGGTCCAAATCGGTCAGCAAGTCGAGCGCATGCAGCGGGGAAGCGAGCGATTGCCAAGCAGACTTGCCCAGCGCGGGCAAGTGGTCCGGCGGCTGCGGAATCGATAGCGTCGGCTTCGGTTTGGGCTCGCGTTTAGGCAACGGCCGTTTGCCTGGATTGCCCTGCAAGATTTTTAATGCGGTCGGTTTAGCGAGTGGTCCGCGTCGGCCCATGATTAAATAAATCCAATCAACCACAGAGACACAGAGGAACACGGAGAAAAAACACTTAACGCTGTGTTCCTCTGCGCCTCCGTGGTAATCATTTCTTCTGTGCTTTCCGCGTATTACAGGCGATGCAGGCGGGTTGCCAGTTTCCGGTGTCCCAAAACAATTTCGGGTCGCCGTGGTGGTCGATGATATGATCGATGCACTGGCTGAGGGCAGCGTTGCAGATCTTGCAAAGGCGATTCTCTGCTCTAGCCAAATAGGCCAGTCGAGCCGCTCGCCAACGATGATCGTAGCCGCGTCGGTGGGCCGTCTTGCGGTAGCCGGGTGCGTGTTGGACTCGCTGGCTGTCGTTGCGGCAACAGCATTTCGACGATCCGCATCTGGCGCAAAGCGACATAATTTATCGGCCTAGGTTCTGCGTGGAATTAGAGACAATCATTCCGTTGCAAAACCGGCGGCTAGCGCCTTGCCGCTCACTTCTTCCGCGTGGTTTCCGTGACGGGTTCTGTGAATGCAGCTTGCGCTAACGCGATGACCTCGGCCTCTTGCTGTCGTCGAACGTGTTCGTTGATGCGATCGGTCAGCAATTGCGATTTCCAGTTTTCCAGCGATGGCGGCGCGTTGCTGGGCGGAGCGAACGACGCCAAGGTCGAATTGAGATTTGCCGACTGCTTGGGCAAGATCGCCAGCGCAATTAATACGATGACGACCAACGCCGCGATACCAAGACCTGTCATACCAAACCTCGCTTGAGTGCAATAAAGACGACTAGAAACACGGCGACCACGATCAGGACAAAGAAACCGATTTCGGAAGCGTTGGCCCACAAGACCGCTTCGGTCGAATCCGCCGCCGCGTCGAACAATACATCGCGGACGCGGTCGCCTGGTCGCCACGGATCGTTGCTATTAGGTCGGCAGCCATCGGGCCCGCAATCTTCGGCAGACAATTGCATGGACGGATCGATGGCCGCGTCCCAGCTGTAACCGCTGGTCTTGATCAAGCCGGTTTTCTCGGCTGATTTGGCTTGGCTGTAGAGCTTGTAACCCGTCTTGCAATCGCTGATCAGGGCCGCCGCCGAATCGGGAATCATGTTGCGAGCGGCCGCGTGAATATGTCCGCCGGTGTTGTCCTGCAGGATGAAGACGGGGAACTGTTCGACCGGAATCGTGGCCGCGAAACGCTCGCGGTAAAGCGGGCTGGTCACGGTGTAGTAATTGAAATCGCATTGCGAACGCAGCTTCAGTAATTCCGAGTCGGTCTTGAACCAATCGATCAGCGTTTTCGATTTCGCATCGGTGCCCAAAAACAACGCCAACTGGTATTTGGAGCTGGTCACAGGCGGGCCTTTGTCTGCGCCGTAGTTTGCAGGCGTAAGGATTGGTTCGGATGAATTTTGGGCGGGCACCAGGACCGCTGGCGGCATGATTTCCGATGAGCTCGGTTGCCTCGGTGCAACCGTTTGCGCTGGAGGTTGGACTGGCAAGCGCGGGTTGATGACGACCGGCGGCGAAAAGGCGGCGGACGGTGCGACCGGTGCAACGTAGTTAGGGACATAGGTTGGCGTTGCGTATTGCACGGGTCGCATTTGAGCGGGGCTACAAGTGCTGCAAGCGGAAGGCGATGCTTCCGTGGTTGTGGTTGGTTGCGGCGATCGACGATTGAAAAAGATGCCTTGCTTCAATTCTTGCTGGGCAGCTTGATTGACCGGCGGGGCGGGTTTTTGGAGCTCCAAAACGCGTTCGTTGATCTGCCCGCATGGCGTTGGTTCAGCCGCCGGAAGTCGCCAGGTTGGCGGCGGTCCGGAATCGTCGGCGTGGATCGCCGGATTGGCGAAGTAATTGAACAGAGCAAATTGGACCAAAGCCGGAAGGACAAAGCAGACGATCAGGCCGAGGCTGATGCGGACGCGGACGGTATCGTTCATCGGATGACCTCATAGGATCGATAAGGAAGGGAGTTAGCCGGATCGCTGTCGACCGCTAGAGCGAAGCCGCCATAACCGGCCCAAAGGCGAATGAATTGCTCGCGTGGCGTTAGCTCGAAACGACCGGGATAATTGTTGTCCAGGATGGTTGCGAATTGCTGGCCGTCCTTCATGGTCCAGCCTTCGAAGGTGCAACAATGGCTTGGTTTCCACCAGAGAATGCAACCGCGACGATTGAGGCTGCACCAGTCAAGGAATCGCGGGTCGGCTTTGACCGTGTACCAATAATCAATACCGGCGGCGTCGAGTCGTTTGCGCAGCCGCGAATCGTATTCGCCGTCGCTGTAAGTGGCCCGCCAGCGTTTGGCGAGTTCCTCTTCGTTAAGCCAGCGCAGATGATTGACCATCGATGCGTGGACACAAGAGCCTTGACCGAGCGGACCAACCCAATTGCGTTGATGCAATGGGGCGGGCAAGTTGGCCGGTGGTTGTTCGATGGCTGGCGTGGTCAGCGGACGAACGCGAGTCGGGGCAGCAGTGCAACCGATCAGCGGGCCAAGTGAAAAGGCGAGGCATGTTGCATAGAGCAGGCGACGCATTGATGGCTGGTGATCTTGCGTTTGCATGTTTGGCAGCGATGCGGTCGGGCCGAGTTGGGGAGGTGCGGAAAATTGCGTCGCAGCCACAAATGGACAGTCGTATGATGGACTTGGTATCGGCTGGCAATCGTACGCAGCGAATATAGACCCAGCTCGATCTCGTGTAGAATTTTGCGTTTGGTCCGCTTGTCAATTCGCCGTCCGCCCTTGGGGTGGCTGACGCGCCAGACCCAAGAGACGCTGCAGTCCAGATCGGTCGCGATCTGTTTACACGTTTGCCCT
>JBGSKY010000159.1:0-12554 GCA_041740995.1 Pirellulaceae bacterium | reverse complement strand
CATGCGAAGGTGATCGAGCATTACTTGAAGCCTGACTTGTTGATCATTGATGACTTTGGGATGCGCGAGTTGCCCAAACGCAGCGGCGAATTTCTGTTTGAGATTGTGATGCGACGTTACGAGACACGGAGCACGATGATGACGAGCAATCGTCCGCTGGAGGACTGGGGCAAGCTGCTGGGTGACGTAGCGACGGCGACGGCAATTCTGGACCGTTTCATGCATCATGCCGAGATCATTGCGATCAACGGCAAGAGTTATCGCTTGAGCAAGCGCCTTGAGTCGGGCGAACCAGCCGCGCCGAGTTCTAGTTCAAACAAGGCCACTGAGGAAAAAGCGCCCACCGGGCCGAAGAAATCCGCAAAAGATTCAAATAAGGCCAAAGCGCTCACCGGGTCAGCAACCGAAAACTAAAACATTCCCCTACCCCCAGGCCAACCAAGAGAAAGTGGCCTTGTTTGAAGCGCCCACAAGTGGCCTTGTTTGAAGCGCCCAGTGACAGTTGGGAGTTCTGCGACTCAACAAGGCGAGATAATAGGTAAAGGATTAGAAGTCACGTTGCTATGAAGAGGCGTAGGATCGTGCGGTTGAGTTTTCCGAAAACTCGGCGCATGGCTTGCTGAGAAGTAGCCAACATCTAGGCCCTGGTTCATGAAGCCCAGCGGCAGGTTAAGTTTCTCGCGGTGACATCAGGCTGGTGACTACGCCGCTCTGCAGCCTGGCTCGTGAAGTCGCTATGGGGTTGTTTCGGGTTTTCAATGCAGCAAACAACATTGCTTTTGGGTTAGGTATCCACTTCTTGCCAAGCGCGTCGTACGTAAGATTAGACTGACATCGAACAGCGCTGAGATACCACATCGCATAGCCGATGCGTATGCAGCGAAGCGTCTCATTTCAACGTACGATCTATCCATCCGAGTACAGAAGCATAGATCGCTATTCGTTAGGCGACCCTAACCCCTCCATGCTTCAAACCGAACCAGCCGCCAAACCTCGCCGACGATGGTTGCGATTCAGCCTTCGCTCCACGCTTCTGGCAATGGCGATCGTCGCGGCGTTGTTTGCGTGGCTCGGCAAACACGTGATTCGCACCCAATCGGAACGTCCGATCGTTGTCGGAATTCAGGCCGCAGGTGGCTCGGCATATTACGACTATCAGCTTCGGGCGGGATCCATTGATTCTTCCAACCCCCCCGCTGGGTCCAAATTGGTTCGTGCGATACTTGGTGACGACATCTACGCCACCGTCAACGTTGTCTCCCTCAACGATCCAGCAACAACCAATGCGGATGTTAAGGACCTTCACAAGCTGTCGGGTTTGCTTGACATATCGCTTACTGGGTTGGGTGTCACCGACGCTTGCGTCGGCGACTTACTTCGCGTCACCCATCGGCGCAGCCTAAGCCTGATGGACACTTCGATTTCTCCGCATGGCTTAGCCGAACTGTCTAACTCGAATACTCTGCAACATCTGACCCTTTACGGCACGGCAATTACGGATGGTCACCTTGAACAGCTCGCCGCGTTTCCTAACCTTCAGTTTCTACAGATCATTCGTGCTCCTGTCACTGACAAGGGCATTGGATCACTTGGGTCGATCGTCAGACTTCGTCAGCTCGACATCTTCGGGGCTCCCGCCGTGACGGATGTTGGCTTTCAACAATTAGGTCGACTTACGAATCTTGAACAATTCAAGGTGCTCCAGACTGGATTGACAGATGATTCAATGCCAACAATTTCAGGAATGACCGCTCTCAAGTCGCTTCAGCTTGACGGACACTCAATTTCCGACGATGGTTTTCAACATTTGCAATCGCTTAATGAACTTGAGGTACTGCTTTTGGCAGATACCCAAATCGGCGACAAATCACTTGCAACGATCGCCAAAATGTCAAGTCTTCGGCACTTGGATGTATCAGGAACAGAAATAACGGATTCAGGATTACTACGACAAAACGCTCAAGAAGTTGGAACTTCTAGACATCAATCGAACAGTAATAACAAATGACGGTTTGATGCATCTTTGTTGGATTATTGAACTGGCAATGCTGGATGTCGAAATCAATAATCACATCACTTCCGCAGGCGTCGACAAATTTAAATTGCAAATGCCAGACTGTTCCGAAAAGGAGTCTGACCCTTTGGAGGAACGGAGAGGGCAGAACTCTTTTCGAATAGGCTCTAAATCCCTAGCCATGGTTTGATGAAATACATAGCAATGAGCGTCACTAAGAAGATGCTGATCAGGTTCAACCAAAAACCTGCTTTCATCATCTGTTTGGTTGTTATTTTCCCTGAGCCAAAGACGATCGCGTTTGGCGGTGTTGCGACGGGCAACATAAATGCACAACTGGCTGCAATGGTTGCTGGGAAAATCAATAGGTAAGGATGAATTCCCAAGCCGGGTGCGAGAGCCGCCAAGACCGGGACAAGCGACGCAGTTGTCGCGGCGTTCGATGTCAGCTCGGTCAAAAATATTATCGCCGTCGTCACTAGGAGCACGATCAAGAATGGTGGAAGACTACCAAAGATGCCAGCTTGAGCTCCTAAAAATTCCGCAACTCCGTTGGCTTGAACGGCCGCAGCAAGGCTGAGTCCACCGCCGAAAAGAAACAAAATGCCCCACGGCATTCGCTGGGCAGTTGCCCAATCCATGGTGAATTGCATTTTCGAAACGTTGACTGGAATCATAAAAAGCAACATTGCACCAATCATTGCGATCCCGGTATCGGTCAGGTTTCCAAGCGGTTTCCAGTTTGTGCCGTCGATAGAAATTTGCATGCTGGTCAAAAGCGGTCGAAGCAACCAAAGTGCGACAGTAAAGAAAAATACGTAGAGCGTGATCAGCTCACCGCGTTGAAGTCCGCCAAGTTTTAAAAGTTGGTCGTCAATCAGTTTTCGTCCTCCTTCGATCGATACACCGCGAATTGGAAAGAGCCATCGTGTTAGAAGAAAGTAGATCGTCGGCAACAT
This sequence comes from Pirellulaceae bacterium, assembly GCA_041740995.1. Classification (GTDB taxonomy): domain Bacteria; phylum Planctomycetota; class Planctomycetia; order Pirellulales; family Pirellulaceae; genus JBGSKY01. Next base: position 9,581 of record JBGSKY010000159.1, on the reverse strand, counting down.
ACAACAAACTAGTGGAACACCTATCGGAAGCCAGCCAAGAAAGGTGAAATCTTGCCTGTACGGCTCCGCTATTTGGTGACGAACGAAACCAACTAAAAAAGAATTGGTTGGCGTGCCAATGATCGTCGCAATGCCGCCGATCGAAGCTGAATAAGCGATGCAGAGCAAGAGACAGGTTGCAAAGTTCGCATGATTAGTCGGTTCATGTTCAGTTTCTGCTGCGACAGTTCCCGATGATTGAGGTTTGATGACCAAGGCGATTACACTCAACGCGATCGGCAACATCATGGCGGTCGTTGCGGTGTTAGAGACAAACCCACTGAGCACCGCTGTGACGATCATGAAACCGGCGATCATCTGCGGGGCCGAAGTACCGATTGCGCGCAATGTCATCAATGCGACGCGTCTGCCAAGTCCCCAACGCTCCATGGAAAGAGCGATGACGAAACCGCCGAAATATAGAAATACTAAGGGGTCAGCGTATGGGTAGCAGGTCGCATCAATTTTCGCGATTCCCATAACTGGGAAAATCGCAATCGGCAATAACGCAGTAACACTGATCTCGACTGCTTCAGTCATCCACCAAATTGCCATCCAAATCATGACGCTAAGTGTCGCCCGTCCAGCCCAAGGAAACTCTGATTGTTTAGAACCAGAGATTGCCTCCACTGTTGAAGCTTGATTCGCACCTCGCGACGCGGTGGGCCCTTCGATTGAACTTGAATCAGGAACAGCGTAACTGGCTGGTAGTATCAACAAAGCAATCAAGCAGGCTATTGGTCCGGCGAAGAATCCGAACCACTGCAGACGATACGTGTTTTTTGTTGCGGCAGTGTCCATAGCGGACAATATATCATCACACGTCCAGTGATGGCGTCGCCTGGCGGAACAGCCATAAGAACCTCAACGCCTGTTTGGCGTTCCGCGTCACCAACCCATGACCATGTTTGACTCGATCACTCGGCGAGCTTTTTCAAGATCGGTCCCAGTGCGATTCATATAGAGCCGAATGGCTTGGACCTTGTCGCCTGACGACGATGTCAAGCATGCCCGAGCGATGTCGCAGATCTTGCTGTCGATTTCAGTCAAGCCAAGCGCGGACTTGGATATGACCCAGCAGTCCCTTGGTCGGCGTGCCACGCGGCGGATCCGATCCAGCGGAAAGTACTCTTGGGATTGAACCCTGGCTTGGTCTTCACTTTCTGCCCAAATGACAATGATGTGAGCGTCTGTTTCAATTTCGAATAGAGGCATTGGTGATTCTCCTGGGTTTCTACAAGCATCAGTTGAATCTTTGTGCGACTGGCAACTTGGACATCCAACCAAATCATCGTAAGATGCACTTCTTAGGATAGCAACCGCCGCTCACCATTTCGCAAAACGTATTTTCCAGTTTCCAACTGAGCAATCGCATGGATCAAGGATCTGTCACTTCGCCGCGCAAACAATTTTACATTGTGGGGCTGATTATCGCATTTTTTACGGTGCTGATATTCCTGCCGGCAATTGCTGCGTACATACCGATTGAGAAAGCCAAATGGTATGTGGCGGCGGCAAAAAATGCATTCGAAAAGGCAAAGCAGCCTGACGACGAGTTTATCCAGCAAGCCAAATCGTTACTGGCGAAAGCTCGCGAAACCGATCCAGAAATTGTCACCAATCGCGACTATGTCTTTTACAAGATTGCCGTAACTTCGAAACTCGGTCTGGAAGATGCAATTGACGAAGCCAAAGATTTGCCACCTGATCAACAATACTTTGTTGTGTCGCAATTTGTCGAAATCTTGATGTCGAAAGATCGCTATAAAGAAGCGATCGAATTGATAGTGAAATTCTATCCTGATGCGCCCTCACGGGGGCCGAATTTGAATAACACGTTCGCCTACGCTGCTGCGTTGGCAAACGATAGTCTCGACGAAGCAGAGACGGCAATTGACTACGCTTTGTCAAAGGAGCAAACGGCGGCCTATCTCGACACTAAGGCTTGGGTTCTGTTCGGCCAGCAACGCTACGATGAAGCGCTCTTTTTGATGCAGCAGGCAATTATCGATCGGTACAACGAGACTGCCGAAATGCTCCGCAAAGAAGACATGTCCATCTTTATGTCGAAAGAGAAAAAACTGATCGGATTCATCCGCGATCTACAGCGTGGAGATGTGTTGAGCTACTTTAGCGTTAGCGACCTCGTGCCAGCGATAGTCAGTGCAACCGAGAAAGCGGCCTCGATTAAGCTATCCAACCAGGACAAGACCGACACTGACACAACTCAGGCCGAAGTCAGCTCAACCGATGCGGTTTTAGAGCTGGACGACGACGCGAAACAGATCTTCGCTGACCAACCAGATGATTCGACCGAGACGACTGACGCAGACGCGGTAGATTCGCCGGAAACGAGTGACACTAGCGACAGTTCAAGTAAGCTTACTGAAACCAAAACGGATTCGGTTGATCAAGACGCGAACGCTGGTGATATCGAGTCAAAGTCGAAGAACTTGCTTAGACGGATGAAGGCGAACTTGAAGCCGCTACCAATTCCAACCGAGATCGAATTGATCGCTAAGCAGTTGTTGCGTGAATTTGCGGTCTATCGATTTCACCGCGCACAAATCTTAGGTCAGCTTGGTCATGATCAAGTCGCAGAATTAGAATATGAATTTCTTCGTGCCAACGGGTTCGATGATTTCGACAAGCTCAAGTAGCCTGTGCTGTAAAACTACCAACGAATTTCCATTTGGTCGACAACGTGATCGGCGAGCCGTTCCATGACTTGCAACTCTGACGTCGTAATCGACTGTCCACCTTCTGGAACGAGATGCGTCTGGCCGGTAAACAAAAACGTTGACTCGCCCGGTGGCAAGAATCGATTCTCCATCAATACGTTGCCGAATCGGTCTGTCCAGTTTGTCTCAATCGACAACCCGACTAACACGTCACGCGGTTCGTCCGTTAGTGTTTCGGTCACGACGTTTTTTGTGTCATTTACGATTCGACAGATGAACGTTGAATCAGCCGTTTCGCCACCCACAATTTTGAATGGGGTCCGATCCTCAATTCGCTTCTGCAAGATTTCGGTGAATTGGACGCCCAGGTTGGCTCGAAAGGAATCGCAGCGAACGATTGGAACGTGAATCGTGCGAATATTTGGTCGATACATCGACGCATTGCCGACTCGATAACCGGCACAGCCTAGGAGCAGACAACTGCCTAACGAAAGCGAAACGCTGCCTGCAATGATCAAGCACTTCGTCGCGTAACGAAAGTTTTTTGCGAGGTTGAGCATTTGGTCAGCGCACATTCACGTCGGTTTTTGTATCAGTTGAACAGTCCGAAAACCGGTCTTGCTATTTTCGTTCGGCATAACGGATCGGCTGTGACTCACGCTCACCAGGGATAATCGGAGCGGACTGAATTGGAAGATCATCGCCTGGCATTTGGGGTTGATAAGCCGGTTCGACTTGTCTTGCTAACTGTGAGACTTTGTCGTTGTGCGGTACAAGATCAGCCAGCCACTTCAAATGTTGTGTCGGCTGAGGTGGCAAATCGGAGATCGCTGCTCGAGCCAGAGTCGCTTGATCTCCAAATGGCGTGTCGCTGTATTCAGTCAAAATTTCGTCGAAATAATGAACAGCTGCTAAATTCTCGCCACGATTTTTGCGGAACGTTCCGCTAACCCAAAGCCGTTCAGCTTCTTTGTACCGGATCTCTGCGTACACACGATTGAGGTACTCTTTTTGTTCTTTGGCTTGTTCTGGAAATTGCCGAGTGATGGTCTTGATCAATTTTTCCGATTCTTCCAAAGCTTGGCCGTCGTATTGAGGACCGTTGTAAGTTTCGAGAACCGATTTCAAACCCAAAAAATGTGCATCAAATTGGTGCGGCGAGTCCGGATAGGTCGTGCGTAGATCTTCGTAGATATCGGCTGCCTCGGCATAGTTTCCACGCTCGAACGCTCTGTTAGCAAGCTCCATCGTCGCGTCGTCAGCTAGACGTCCAGTCGGATTATCCAATCGTAATTTTTCCAAGACCCGTTTTCCATGTGAACCGGTATCGTTCCACGGTCTTCTATCATCCGTAAAGTTCAATACGTAAAATGGTTTGTGTTCGAAACGATCGTGCTTGATCCAATACAAGGCAATTTCCATACGACGTTTATCGACCGCGTCGAGATAACGGGTACGCGGATAGTTGCGTAGCAGTTTGACGTAATGGTCTTCTGCTTCAGGATATTCTTCAGCGAAAAATCGGCTTTCGCCAGCCATCATCCAAGCGTCTTGCTCCAATGCGCTGTTGGGCCAATATTTTGCGGCTAACACATACTGCTTGGCAGCTTTGTTAAATGTGTCTTTGCGTACCTTACCGGTTTCGGCGGACGCTTCTTGGAAGATTTGGTCGGCAACGGCAAACTCTTTCCGCGCTTGAGTGCGATCGAGCGGCTTGTTACCAAACCAAGGAATATGAATCTTGTCGCCTGTAAGACCATTCTTTGATTTTTCGGCCTTCAAACCCTCTGGACGAATATAATTGCCTTCAGAATCTTCGTAGCTTTCAATTGCGTTTTTCGCAGCGGCGTATTCTGGCAGATCGCTTGTCTTGGGGCGTACCAATGAACAACCGCTCGACATCACTAGGGCTGCTAGGATGCCTGACGTAATGGCTGTAAGACGAGGCTGCATATTCCGGCTACCGAGTTAATGAATCCAGTAGGTACGAAACGCCAATCCGACGCTCAAGCAGCGACTCAAATAGACGATTCATCAAACGCCGAACTTCGGCTCTGCGTGGTGTAGGCAAAAATACCGGCTCACCGCTATCCCAATCTTGTTCGTCCAATTTTCTTAAAAAGTTAATACTGTCATTGTGCAATCTTAGAATTTCACGCTGTCCCGGCAAACATTTTGAGCACAAGAGCCCACCGGCTGGAACTGAAAATGCGACCTGACGCGCATCGGCTGGAATCGGAGCTTCACAAACTGCGCAAGCTTGTAAGACTGGGCGATGTCCAAGTAGATTTAGACAGCGCAATTCGAATCGCAAAATGGTATCGATTGGCGATTTGCCAGCATCAAGTGCTCTCAGTGTTTCATCAGTTGTTGCAAAGAGTTCGGGCATCGCTTGATCGGCCTCGGTCGCTCGTTGCAGCAGTTCGCAAAGATAGTAGCCGCAATTTAATGCCTCCAAGTTTTGCTGACCGCTTCGAAACCGACGAACCATTTTCGCTTCGGTCAAAATATCGAGTCCGTCGCCAGGTTTATCGATGAAGACAACCCAGCAGAGTGACAGCAAATCAAGGGCTCCGTCAAATGGGTTGCTTGGCCGAAACGCGCCTTTGGCAACGACGCTGATCTTGCCAAAATCTCTCGTCAGCAAGGTCACAATTAGCGACGTTTCACTCCATTGGACCAATCGCAAAACAATAGCAAGCGATTTTTCGCTGGACATAAAACTCGGTTGCCTTCGGCCTGGCGTTAAACGAAAAAATCGAGAACGTCTATTCGCCTAAGTCGCCCAGCGTCTGTAGCAACTCACTCATTTCCGAGGCTGCATGCAAATCCCCTTGCTCGCGGGCAACGTCGATTCCGTCGCGAAGAAGCGTCCGCGCCGCAGTGATCTCGCCCTCTTCGGCTCGATATTGGGCGGCCATGAAAAATGCCGGAACATGCGGTGGCGATTCCTTCGTAAGCTCGATCATTTTCGCGATCGCTGAATCCAATTGATCTTCTTTCTTCAGCTCCATCGCCAACGCGTAACGCAGAAAAATGTCATTAGGTTCATCGACCAGCATTGCTTCTATTTTTTCTCGACGGCTCATACGAATTATTGTTTCTATGCTCTAAAAAGTCTGTCGCCCGCTGATCGCGTCGGCCAAAATTTCGCGGTTGGTAAATTCAAGCACGCTACCCGAAGTAACTCCTCGCGCAAGGCGAGTTATCGCGGCTGGGAATTCTCGCAGCGCATTGGAAATGTACAATGCCGTCCCATCCCCTTCAACATTCGGATTGGTCGCCATGATAACCTCTGCGATTCCCTCCAAGCGGACCCGTTCAATCAACGCATTGATGGTTAACTGATCTGGGCCGATGCCGTCTAATGGTGCAATTCGACCAAGCAACACATGGTAGCGACCACGAAAAGCGCCAGAGTTCTCCAAAGCAATTAGATCGCGAGGTTGTTCAACAACACAGATCCTATTTTGTTCGCGTCCAGGATCACGACAAATCGAACATTTGGTCTCTTCCGTGAAGTTATAACAGACTTCGCAATAGCGCACATTCTTGCGAACTCGGCGAATCGTATCAGCCAGCGCGACCGCTTCACTTTCATGAACTCGCAGCAGGTGGAAGGCAAGCCGTTCGGCGGACTTGCGGCCGATGCCTGGAAGCTTACCAAGCTGTTCGATCAAAGAAGAAACGGCGTTCGATTCGTCAGGCATAAATCACAAAATTTATTGGACAGTGAATCACATTAGTTGCTTTGCGACTGCGAAACATAGACTTGCCACAAAAGAGCGAATCTCAGACAAATTTCGCTAGCGATAACCTTTAGTTTGACCAAGTCACACCAACTCGGGTAGCCCATTGTTCCCACTCGGCAATCATATCTTTCAATCGTTCAGGGTACCGGTCAGCTAGATCGTTCAATTCGCATCGGTCTTCGGCCAAATTGTATAGCTCCCATTTCAGTTCTTGCGGAATCCGTTTGGAATAAACCGCTTTCCAGTCGCCATCGCGCCATGCGTGTGCCGCTTGATGGTCAAAGCCGAGCTTTCGCTCAAGAGCATTTTCGCCGCGCATCGCCGCCAGCAGACTTTGGCCTTCCAAAGGTTGCATGTTTACATTACCGCTCCGACGTGCATAGCTCGCGCCAGAAGCTTCGATCAACGTCGGCATAATGTCCATCACGTGACCAGGCTGACGAATCCAGCCGGCCTTCTTTGAGAATCCTTTGGGCCAATGTGCGATGAACGGCGTGCTGATGCCGCCTTCATGCGTGAAATGTTTGTACATCCGAAACGGCGTGTTCCCAAGATTTGCCCAACCGCTGCCGTAAGAATGATGAGTCCCACGACCACCAATTTGCGTCAGATCGTCACCGGTGTGCAAGATCGTTTCACCGCGTCGTGAAACTCCATCGAAACCAAAAGGTCCCCACTCGTAGCACGCACCGTTGTCGCTCAGAAAGACAATGAGTGTGTTTTCCAAATCATTGGTCTTCTGTAGGTGCGATAATATCTGTCCAACGCCATCGTCGACGCTTTCAACCATTGCTGCAAAAACCGCCATTCTTCGGGCGAGATCTCGCTGTCGGTCGATGTCCAGCGAGTCCCAGGATGGGTTTTGAGCTCCAGAATAACCGTTGGCTATATCGTCGCGATCGACGGGAACAATCTCGCGCGGTGTCAGAACCCAACTCTCATCGCCGGCTAGTCCGATCTTCTGCATCCGTGCAAAGCGTTCTTGTCGCAGGGCATCCCAGCCACGAAGGTAAGTCTGGAAGTACTTGTCCGCTCGATTGGCAGAAGCTTGCACTGGAAAATGCGGCGATGAGTGGCCGACAAAAAGAAACCAGGGCTTGTCAGTTTGTTGGCCCTGACGAATAAACTCCAATGCGTATTCGTTGAAAACATCAGTCGCATAAAAGTCCTCACGTGGCCGATCAATCTCTTTGCGTCGCCCCTTCGGAAGCCTTTCATAATAGTCTGCATCATATTGATCGTGCGAATGATCGCTGGTGTAGCCATAAAACTCGTCGAAACCGCGATCGATTGGTCCGGTCTGAGGGTGCATGTGCCATTTGCCAACGTAGTAACAACCATAGCCCGCCGGCTTCAACACTTCGGCGATCGTAGCACAGTCTTCACGCAAACGACCAAGGTAGCCAAGTCCTCGTTTCGCATCAGGTTTGTTGGTTGTAAAGTCGCCGATGCCGGCTTGAGTTGGATACAGTCCCGTCATCAATGATGCTCGACTTGGGCAGCAACGGGCCGAATTATAAATTTGCGTAAACTTTACTCCGCCAGCGGCCAAAGCATCAATGTTTGGTGTGTTGATCTCACCTCCATAGCAACCCAAGTCGGAGTATCCAAGATCGTCGGCAAGCACGACCAAAATGTTCGGCTGGACGTCCGCGTTTACGCCGCTGGCAAATACTGACGCGATAACGATCATCAGAAGCAAAAGCTTTCGCATTGATTTCATTGGTTTGCTCCGGTCGCGAAGATCGTGATGATTACCTAGAACAGGTTATCAGAAAATTGGAATCGCAGGCTTTTTGGGTCAGTGATTACTTTGCAACCCAGTTTAACGATAACGTTCGCCCCGACGATCGGTGATACGCTTTGGGTAATTCTGAAGGTCCGATAGACGTGCATTGTCCGATTTATCGCATACGTTCGTTTTAACTGTTAGGACCCTTGGGAATGCACTTTCAATATGCAGGTAGCGACATCAGTTGTCGGGGGAGGCGATGTTCGATCGATTTGGACCAGCATGCGCAACAAGTCAGACAAATGCGTAATTGCGATCACTCTCGTCTTGCCATTCACAATGATGACGAATGTTTCGTCTCAATCGATCGATCAATTACCGACGCAAGCTAACTCCATAATTGATTCAGCCGATTCGCGCATGAGACAAGCTCATGGGGATCAAAATACAGATTCAGGACAACCAACAAAAGTGCTTTGCGTCAAAATGAAATAACGCGTAACTCGAGAAGTATTTCAGCGCCAATCACTAAGCGAACGGCAGTTTAGAATTTAAACAACTTTGAGCTTAAATTGATTCTAGACGCACGATAGTCGTTGAGCGTGAAAATGGAAGCGGTAGCTTATCGACGCGTGTTCCGCTTAATATCCAGATTGTGCTGCGAGATCATTTCGACGATTTTTTCATCGCGGAAGGCGGGAGCTTCGAAGCCGTGGACGTCCCATGAACCGAAGCTCCACAGCCAAGCGGATGTAACTTGCCAGTCGGCGGGCTGAGTTTGTAGAAACTCTAAGGCAGCGCGGTGCCACTGCTGACGGAACTCACGAAACTCTGCTTTGGCCCAGGGATTTTTGGATGTGTCATCAGTGCCAAAAAAGGCTGCCCGAGTCATCCCTTCCACCGATGGAGATGGAACACTTAATTTCCAATCTTTGTCAAATCCACCGCCGCCTATTCCAATCTCAGTAAACCGTAACGGCTTGTCCTTGGGAATCGAACATCCGACTTCAGCGAACTCGCCGGTGAAATGATTAACCGTCTTCGTAAAATCATCGACAGTGGGTGGCAGGCTCACTTTGGCATAACAGGAGATACCGACAAAGTCCGAAGCCTCTATAAGTTCGTTCATTGCCTGCTGCTGCGACTCGTTCGGTTTGACTTGGCCGCGTGCGTTTTCATAATTTGCGCTGATACCAACATGCAAGTTATGAAGCTTCCCACGCGACTTTGCACGCAGCACCAATTTCAGCCAGCTCGCTGGATACGTAAAAAGCGACTTGCCCATTTCGCCTTCGACTGCCAGTTCAATCGGCCAGTCTGGTGGCACCGAATCTTCCAACGCTTGCAGCACTGTTTGCGTCAACATTTCTTCATAGC
>JBGSKY010000158.1:0-1841 GCA_041740995.1 Pirellulaceae bacterium | reverse complement strand
CAACTGGGTCCACGTTCCATAAACTCTCGCAAGCGATGATCGGACTGCCTGTGCATCCGCATAGTCCCGCGACTCCCGAAGCGTATCCACTGCATCGGAAAAGCGTTCTAAAAACACCTGTGTCTTCACAACATCCTGGCGAGCGTCCCAAGACTTTGGATTCTGGCGCAATATCACCAAGTATTTTTCCAAAGCCTTTTCAGCGGCTTCACGAGCTGTTGCGACATCTAACAACGACGCTGATATTTCCGCCAAGCGGAACGAATCGTTCGCGCTGCGATTGGCGATGCCCTGATACATCTCAACAGCGTCTTTCGGACGTCCGGTCTGGGCGTAGACTTGCCCCAGCAACGATCGCGCCGCGGGGTCTTGAGGCCGAAGCGAGAGGACATTGGCAAGTTGTTGCTCTACTTCATCCAGCTCGTCGCTGGTTAATTCCTGCTTTGCCAGCAGACTTTGCGCCTTCCACAGGTGCGCTTCAGGCAGCGTCGTCCGATCAACGGGAGCCAGTCGAGTCATCAGCGCGGCAACACGGCGATTATCTTGCTGCGACGCGTAAACCTCCGCAAGTCGCATCAGGGTTTGTGTGTCTTCACCCCGCAATTGAATCACTCGTTCCAGGCACAGGCGTGAATACCGAACGTCTTTCGCGTCAAGCGCATTCTGCGCTTGACGATCATAGCGTTCGGCCAAGGCCGAACGGGGTTGCTTTGTGGCAACTATGGCGATGTACCCCACGACAACGGTAACGATGACCGCTGGCAACCCGAGCAAAAACGACCGGAAGCTGCGACTCGTCTGCCATCGCCAAAACTGAAAAACTGAAAACTTCCATGCTGACGCGATCCAGCCTGCCGGTGCCAACCACAGGTTTTCGATCACACCAAACATGTTACCCAAACGGCGTCGCCAACGACGTGTCGTCTTTTCACGCCAACGCCGAATCTTTCTTCGTTTTACCACGTGCCATTCACTCTCATATCATCGCACCTACATTGGATAGCCATCATTGACCAAGCTCTTCGCTGCACTTCTTAAACAGCTTGCCTTGCACGTTCCTAAACCAAGTTTCTAACTGTTCAAGTTCGGGTTCAGAAAACCCGCCGGGTTGCAACGCAACCATCTGCAATTGAATCCATTGCTCGGGATCGCTCCCTTGGAACGTTTGATTTTGAAACCTGCCGGATAATTGCCCTGAAGCGGTTCCAAGTTTTCGGCTGTCCAAAATCACGCCGGTCTTACCCGACTGTGACAGCATCGAATAAAACAAAATCGCTTCGCCTTCTAACGGGTGCGATAAATTCGCTCGAACCGCCGGGGTATCCACCCATGAATCGCTTGGCTGCTGAACAACGACTTCGTCGCCGGTATCCACCGAACCGAAAATCAGTTCGTCTTGTACGTTCCAGCCCGTGTATCGGTAACAAAGACACGCGTCATGCAAACCGCGGTAGGGATAGTTCAATGAAATCAACGCCTCGGTGTTGCCGCGCGAAAATCGCCACATTTGCGAGTGATGACCAAATGGATCGTCGGGAACCCGTAAGACACGCTCAAACTCAACCAGCTTAAAACCATTGGGCCCTTCGGCTAAGAAATCACGGCCAAGCTCTGACATTTCAAGATCCGCAGAAAACCCATCGGTCAATTGCGGTACCTTATCAGGCATCTTCATCCATTGAACAGGCAACAGAGCCAATGTCATCATGCCGGCCATCATAAACGACTTATGATGCCAGCGCGGCTGACTATCCAACGTCTCCTGCTTGGCTCTCGTTCGTCGCCGTATCGACATAAACGCGATCCACTGATCAAAGCTTAAAATCATCGACAACGAAAAC
>JBGSKY010000157.1:0-3349 GCA_041740995.1 Pirellulaceae bacterium | reverse complement strand
CCGCCTTCGACATCGCGGTGGCGCTCGGCGGCATCGCGGTCACGATTTACGCCCGGCTCGACGATTTGAAGCGGGGGCGGCGATGATTGGCGCGCTCCTCACCAAGATCGCCACCAGTCGGTGGTTGCGGGCGGCGCTGCGCTACGGTGCCATCGTGCTCGCCGTTTGCTTGTTCTTCGTATCGATCCGTCGCGCCGGTGAGCGCGTCGACCACGGACCACTACGACAGAATCGTAGAAAAACGGCCATTAAAGTGTTAATCTTAGACGCACCATCCAACCGCAGGGGGGGCTGCATGTTTGGGGTGTCCATGCCCAGAAAAACAGTCAGTTGGTGCGTCAACTTGGTGCGGATTGGACGAATTTTTCGCTGAGAGCTTCGTTCGTCTTCCAAGCGGGCATTTTCGTTAAAAAGTTCGCCGAAAAAACCTACGCATTTTGACGAGGGGAGGCCAATGCAGAACTTTATTAGATTTCTTGTTGTGCTTTTTTTGGTTTTTTTTTCAAAAAGCATTTTCGCCGAAACGGTTCCTGGTACGATTGAAGGAAAATTGACTGTAAATTTAAGCGGATCATCATCCTACAATGTTCCAATTACTCTGCCATCTGGAACGGCCGGAATGGCCCCTAAGCTGTTCTTAACCTATGATAGCAATTCTGGACCCGGGCAATTTGGACTTGGCTGGTCACTTGCCGGCGCTTCGTCAATCAGTCGAATAAATCGCACTGCCTTCATCGACGGACGGCCTTCTCCGATCACCTTTGATGATGCTTCTGATGCGCTGGCAATGGACGGCGCACGGCTGGTAACTGCTCCAGAAGGTGGACCTTATTTTGCAAAGTCCGTCGACGATCAGACACGCGTTTGGCGAGATGGTCAAAAGTTTATTGCCAAAACGAAAGCCGGCTTAACTCTCCACTTCGGTGAGAGTCCCAACTCACAGATTATAACTTCAGGTGGAAAAATCCTTACTTGGGCTCTAAGTAGAATTGAAGATACGTTTGGTAATCAAATCGTTTTTCTATACACGCAAAACGGAGGTGATTTTGGTATCGAAAAGGCCTTCTGGACATTGCGACAGGGAGCGCTGGCTCCAACCAAATTGTACGACATTAGCTCCCTAAGAGCAGAGGCTTTCGCTCGATTAGAAGTAGAATACGAACAAAAGAGTAAGGTATACTCGACTGGATTTGTCGGGGGTGAGCATACTGCTCGAAGCCTGTTAGCAAAGCGAATAATAGCTTATGTCGGAAGTGCCGAATTTCGTCGCTACGAGTTTGAGTACAAGGCGACCGGTCGATTTGGAGGCCACGCCCTAACTTCGATCAAAGAAGTTGGCGCAGACATGGGAGGTCCGAGGATTGATTCTCCAAAGACAGAGTTCACTTACACTGAATTCGATCCGCGATGGAATCGATCGCAAGACTATTCTCTTCCATCAGATTTTGGATCATATCGCTCTCTTGAGTCGGGATATCGTCTTGTTGATCTCGACGGAGATGGTGATCGCGATCTTCTCTATTCAGCGTTTGTAGGCGGTCACAGCATCCGTAGGGCATTCAAACAGGACTCGAGCCAGTGGCTGCCGAACGGGACACTTGCACCACCAATCGATTTTTCGAGCGATAGCGATGAAACTGATCCTGTCTTCTTCTTTGATTCCGACGGAGACAACAAACCAGAACTTTACTCAAGCCGCGTTATCGACGGAACACCGCAAGCTTCTGCCCACTTTCAGGACAGCGATGCCTGGAAGGAAGCTCCGGGGCGCGATCCGCCGTTTGTAATCGTACAGGACGGTCAGCGACTTCTGAGAACATTCCCGACAACGTGGGTGACGGAGCCGAGGCTTCTGGTTTGGGATATGCAGGGCACCCTAAGTGCTTGGTCCATTCAACAGGACAAATGGCAAAGTGAGCCTGTGTCGGGTTGGGTTGCGACCGAAATGCCTGCTGAAGTGCTTGATGGTGACTTTAATTGCGACGGATTGCCGGATCTGGCCATACTTTCACCTGACAGGAAAGCAATACATTTTATGCAAAAATCCGTGTTGCCAGGTGGAAATCTCGAACTCCAGGACATCGGAACTTATCAATCAAGTGGCGATATTTCGATCGCGAAGCGTTTGACACGCAATGCCTGTGACAGTGTTTTGGTCTCGGTTCAGAATGTTGGAGAAATCTCAGTAATTGGCGTAACCTCGACCGCGCAAGTCGCGGAACAAAAGCTTCCATTGACCGCCGATCAGATGAATCGTGTGGTCGATATCTTTCCGTTGGACACGGACGGCTTCGGGCGGAAAGACGTCGCCATTCTCTTCTCCACGGAGTCGGCAAAGGCCAACATTTCGGTTTTTCGCTTTGATCAGCCAACCGGAAGTTGGGCGCTCGACAGTGCGCTTGACTACGTCCCAGTCAACCTTGGGGAGGCAGTCGACGGGACATATTTGGTGGCCGTCGAAGACATTGACGACGACAAGAGAGAGGATTTTCTTTTGTTGCCGGTCGAAGCTGGTGTGACGACCAAGGCTCTTCGCAATACCGGCAGTGGTTTTTCGCTTGTCCTAGATTTTGTTCCCCCGATTGAATTCGCGCGTCAGGAAAAGGTCGGTGCCAGTCCTCAGTTCGTTGATCTCAATGCCGATGGCCTTACGGACGTTGTCGGTTTCCACCTCGACAAGGACGGGAAGGAAGTCATCAACACCACGCAAATTAACACCAGGAATGGTTGGGTCGGTGTGGATACGCTGAAGTTGCCCAGACCCATCACTCACGAGAAGGGCGGTTCGGCCGGGGCGTTTGTTGACTTTAACTCAGATGGGATAGCCGACTTTGTCTACGCTTATGGAGAGGCAAAAGATTGGGGAGCTTGGACCATCGAGTTTGACGGCTTCGGAAATGCTGTGGGGTGGGTTCCTGTTGCGGGTTACGTTTTGCCCGCCGAAGCGCGGCTGTCCGATCCCGACAATGGCGATATGGGCGTTCGGTTCATGGACGTGAATGCCGACGGACGCGTGGACATTCTGGTTGCGCGAAGGCAGATCGACGGCTCGTTTTATCAGCGAGCGTTTCTAAATTCTGGAAATGGCTGGGCAAGCGCGCCTGCTACATTTTTGTCTCCGGTTCCTTTCGTTTCGCGGAATCGTGCAGAAGTTCATTATGAAACGAAGGTGAATCAGGGCGAGTATTATCGAGAATTGACGGTCTCGGTAATAGATCTGAATGGTGATGGGCTTTCGGACCTCGCTTTCCGCTACGGCCACAAAGCCCAATCAACCGGGCTGGGTCTCTCATATAGCCCGGGCAAAGACTGGTGTCTGAACAGAGACAAAGTCGTGCCCGGAAATGGC
>JBGSKY010000156.1:0-3002 GCA_041740995.1 Pirellulaceae bacterium | reverse complement strand
CAAAGAACGTGGTAAGAGGTGTGGACGAGCGAAGAGGAATGCGATGCACCGTCTACATCGTCTATGGAGGAAGCGTTAATCACGGAATCTGTAACGCCAAGGCGATTCTGGAAGATTAGGCAGAGTCTGCCTGCTAGCGATTCAGTTAATAACGGTTGCGCCAACCAATCGTTGTGGAAACCGTCCCCCCGGAGACAGGAACAGTTGACCCGGCCGCTCTATTCTCTCATCCCAGCCAACTGCGCATTCCGCAACACTGCGCAAGATCGTTGGCCCCTCACCAGCCTCGACAACGCAACCTCATCCTCAACGGCTCCGAACCCGAACGCTTCGACCTCCGCCTCGTCACAGTTGGAAAGCAGCAAAAATCGCTGCTCTGAATCCCCGTCGTTGATCAACTGCCGCAACATTCGACGAGCATAAGTCACCAAATCGGTTCCGGCATCACCATCATCACTATCGTCAAATCCAACCAATTGACCCAGTTCTGCTAAGTCGCTAACCAACACAATCGATGCTTCTGTACCACCGTAAGACCGGCCCGCTAATGCCGCGCGAAGCAAATTCGGTAGTGACTGCTGCTGCCGTCCGCCATCCACGCACGCAATCACTACGTCCGCAACCTCTGCCAGCATCCGACGTTCCCAAGCCTCTCGACTGAGCGCCGTCGTCAGCTCCACCGTGCCGGCGTGAACCGCCGTTGCTTCACCATCGCTGTTCACGTCGACCACCACCGTCCATTGCAACCCCAACAACCAATTCACGCTAGCCGCTTCGTCATCCGCAACACCGCGCCGCCGCTTGCTGACCTTAGCGATATCCGCAACGTCTAGTCGCGCGCGTACTTGCGACTGACTATCCGCCAGCGCTGGAAACACGGGACTAGCCGTCGAACTGTTCAACAACGCATCGGCTTGCCGCGCCACCATCACCGGGATCACCAGGTCTGCGTCGACAATCCGGCGATTGAGGTAGATCGGATTGGCCGCTTCATTCGCAGCCAAGTAACTCAAATCGTCACGTCCCTGGCCACTGTGTATCGCTAGCTCGATTCCAGGCGGCAACGAATTGAGAATCGCGTTGCGCGTCGATTCCGAAGCGGACTCGGCGATCACAACATCGATCCGCGATACGTCCAAACCTGCCAACAGACGCAAGACACCGGCAACGGCCGCGCCCGGTTCGGGAAGCTCCGCATCGACAACAATCGCCACCTTATCCTCGGGAACAACCCCGCTCACCGCCGGTGGATAATCAACCGGATGCTGCAAAGCTTCGTAGACCGCATCGGCGTAATCCGATTCGCTCAACCCCGGTGTTGACTCTGCTTCGTTCGTCCACAACTCGACGTGCTCGTCGACATCGATTTGAACGGGACGTTGGTTGTGAATGAATTGAATTGATTTTGGCATGATTTACATATACGAATCGCATTTCCCCACTAGTCCTGGGGAGGCTGAAGTAAGTGAGCCGACGGCGGTGGCAGCGGGCTTTTCAGCCGACATCAAATCCGCCTTAACCCGTGGCTAGCGCCAGCGGCTCACTTGAAAAGTGAAAAACTTTACTCGCGCTTCCGGCTCTTTTTAACTTTTTTCCCCGACGATTTCTCGATCTTGCGCCGCTTCTCTGACGCAGAAGCCGTGTTCCAGATCACTTGCTTACTGTCACCGGTTTGTTTGACAAATTCCATCGACAACTGACGCTCCTGCAAATCCACCTTGGCAATCTTCACCGTAATACGATCGCCCAAGCGAAACTGGTTCCCCTCTTTGAACCCAGCCAACATTTGTCCACGTCTTTCATAGCGATACTTGTCGTTGGGCAGGGAAGTTACGGGAATGAATCCATCAACAGGAAGTTTCAGACAACGGGCATAGATGCCGTCGGCAAACACGCGGCTGATGACGGCGTCCATCGTTTCACCGACCTTCTTTTTCATGAAGTGCAACAATTTTAACAACACCAGATCGCGTTCCGCCTGCGCCGCATTGCGTTCCATATCGCTGCAATGAAAACCAAGGCGCAACAAGTTTGCAAACGATTCGTCCGGCGTCTTTTTTCCGTCAATGATGTTTTGAACCAACCGATGCACGGTCAGGTCTGGATACCGACGAATGGGACTGGTGAAGTGACAATAGTGCTCCATGTCGAGCGCATAATGTCCCTCGCGATGCGGGCCGTAAACCGCCTTGTTCATACTTCGCAAGACCGCGAAATTAACTGCGTCTTCCAGCGCTGTACCGGAGGCCAAATCTAACAATCGCTGGATTTCAAATCGACTTTCAACACTGGTCACTGGCAGACCAAGGTCCTTGGCGAATTGTTCTAGTTGCCGCAGTTTGCGACGATCCGGCGCGGGGTGAATGCGATGCAGGAAACCCAAATCTTGGTCATCCAACCATGTGGCCACCGCTTGGTTCGCGGCCAACATGAACTCTTCGATAATCTGATGGCTCTCGGTGTGCTTGACGACGTGTGCCCCTTTCACCTTACCGCTCTTGTCGAGATCAATCTTGACCTCAGGCACATCCATCGTCAACGAACCGCGTTTGAAGCGACGCTTACGCATATCCATGGCCAACGTGTGCATCCGATTCAACAAATCGCATACCGCATCGCCCCAAGCAGCTCGTTTGCCTTCAGGGTCTGCCAGGAATTCATCGACTTGCTCGTAAGCAAACCGCATGTTGCTGCGGATCGTTGAGTTGTAAACTTCGACGGACGTGATCACGCCATCATCTTGTATCTCGATCTCAACTGTCTTAGTCAAACGCACCCGATCGGGCTGCAAACTGGCCAAGTGGTTGCTGATGATTTCCGGAATCATCGGGACGACGCGATCGGGCAAATAACAACTTGTTGCACGCTTTTGAGCTTCTTGGTCCAACGGGCTGCCGTCGATCACGAACGTCGACACGTCAGCAATATGAACCCACAGCGTCCAACGTCCGCCATCCTTTGACAATGAAATCGCATCATCGAAATCACGCGCATCGACTGGA
>JBGSKY010000155.1:0-2123 GCA_041740995.1 Pirellulaceae bacterium | reverse complement strand
AGTACTTAACCCGCCAAGGACTAGCGAGCCTCGAGGAGATCTGGAGCAAGTTTGCTTCCAAGAAACGAACCGCCGGATGCGGACCCGCATGTCCGGTGGTGTGAGAGGGTCCCGCAGCAATGCGGGCCCTATCTCGATCATGGTTCGTCGATGAGCACTATTCGTCGGGCCAGATTATAGCCACAGCGTTTGGATGCGCCGAACGTATCCATCCATCCCATCCCCAGTTGTTACCATTTATATCCCTCCATGCCTCCAATTCGTTCGCAATCTCGTTTAGTTCAGCTGTCCGCAAACGCCGCACAGCTTCATCTTTCTGTACCATAGTTGAGTAATCCAGGAACGTGTGGTGGTATTCAAATGCACGCGAAGTGTGCCGAGCACGATTTATGATCGACACAATCATGTCTTTCCGGTTAGTCCTTCATACATTGTCTGAAAACGTCGCGTATAATGATTTGTGTGTCGCTTGGCACGATGGCAATATCTTGTCCATCAGGGAATCTTTCAATACGATGTATCGTAAATTTACCGATCTGGAGTTCTCCCGATTTACGCTTTGACAGGTTGTCGGTTAGAAACTTCTTCGCTTGATTGACTTGTACTGACTGCTGTCCGCTACCAACGTTCGGATTTAGAGCGGTACCGAGGATATGTATTGTAAGTGCCGTTGAGCGAAGAGACGAAGCTTGGTCCGACGGGTAAGCCGTCCGAAGAAAGATACCAGTAATGGATTGTTTCGGTCCAGTTAGCACCAGCGTACCCGCACTATTGCTCTCCCATCGACGGAATTCGTCGGAATCGTGCATAAAAGCAAGTTCTGCCCCCATGCCCTTCAAACTTCTATTCAGGTCGAGTGAATCAATCGGATGAAAGAAATAGTCCTCGGCGAAACCGAGTGATTCTGAATCGAGTAAGTTGCTGCTAAATCTCGCTTGATCTTCCGCCCGTCTAGCATCTGCGTGTTGACGCATTTCCTCGAGTTGTTCAGGCGACGGCATCAGAAACAGTGACAGAGCAAGGCACCCACCACACGATAATATTAGCAGACCGCTCAAGACTGCCGCGATGATCCCCACATTGCGCACAGTATTGGTTTCGCGCGGGGTTCGATTATTGGAGATTGTCGGTGGTGGAGAATGGCTTGCGGGCGGTGGCGACGAAAGCGACGAGGGTAGTTTCAACTGGCCTCCGCAGTTCGGACAACGTACCGTTGTGCCGCATTTCGACACGGGGAAGATCATGCCTTTTGAGCAAGTTGGACAAGTTGTGCGAGCTTTTCCAGTCTCGACCATTTTAACGCTACTAATTCGACGAACGATAGAAATCACGGGGGACGGGTGGAAAAACCGCAAGCAAACCAAGAATCGCGACTCCCGTCCTCCCGTGCATTTCATGGTTCTGTGTTCTTATCTATGCTGTCAAACGACTTTATGCTCTGGAACTGAATGTCCGGCCTTGCCAATTGCAGGTCTGTGACTGCGCTTTGCGGAATTTCCGTATCGACGATCAACAGCCACTTCAGCTCTGGCAATTCTTTAAGTGGTGCTAGTGATTGGACATGCTTGGCGGTTAGGGCGAGCCGTTCAAGTTTCCGTAGTTGAGCCAGAGGCGTAAGATCCAATTCCTGCTTCGTCACAATATTCGCAAATCGAACAGTATCCGCATTTGAGATGGGCGCTAGATCCGTGAGCAATGCGTCTCGAACCGTGAGGTCCTCAACGCCACCCCACGAACGCCGGATCCAGTTTGCCTTGTGAATGCCATCTCGGATTGGTACGTATCCACGCTCTGCATCTTGCCAATCAAATCGAACTAGACCGAGTTCCTGAGCCTGGATCCAAGCGACAGCTTTCTCCGTCCTGTTAGCGCGAACTGTAAGGTACGAGGTCGCACCCACGATCATAGCGAAAAGGGCTGCAGTAATGCCGGCACGCCAGCGCCTGTTCATGAAACTCGTCGTCATAGCAATTTTCCTAACAGAACGTTTAAGATCACCGGTTGGCCGAGGTGATGTTGTTTTGGTCGAGTGATCGGATCGGCCAATCCGGTGGATCGATTGGTTGCACTGTTGAGTCACTCGAGTTCACTCTTCATTCAGTGATCGCGCATGACTGTTCTTA
>JBGSKY010000154.1:0-32776 GCA_041740995.1 Pirellulaceae bacterium | reverse complement strand
GTTGGGTTGTGTGAGAGCTGTCTTCACCTCGAACTACCGGCGCGCAAAAGCGAAAAGAGGTAGCTCAATTGCCTTAGTGCAAGAAATTGCGTTTCGAAATTTAGCCAATTCTTAACGTCGGCTAATTCTTATTGCAGGCATTGTTGTTGCATAATGCGTACAATGTTGCGATCTAGCCATATGGCAAAACTGGTCCGCTAATGGACTGTTTTCCGTGGAAAGTTGAGGAAGGTAGCAACGAACTTCTTTTCGATCATGGCACGCAGTCGAAAAAAGTGGTATCAAATTTTTCAATCGAGGACGAATTACCTTTCCAGATGCAAAATAAATTTGAGAGGTAAACGTCAGGTTCACACCGCAGCCTAACGATTACGACGCTTGGCTAACCATTAGCTCAAGCCAGAAAAAAACACGGCAAAAGTCAGTAAAATTACTGCGAAATTGGCTGCTTGGATCGTGTAGAATTCGGATTGTTGTGGTGGTGTGAAGAAATATGATCACGGTTTGGGAAGCTGAGAACGCTCGCGGCGGCCAGAGTTATCGAAGCAAATCGGACGGCTTTTTGTTGTAATTTTGAGGTAATTATGGTTCGAAATTTGAGAGCTGCGTTTACGTTGATTGAGCTGCTAGTCGTGATTGCGATTATCGGCATTTTGGTTGGTCTACTCCTGCCAGCGGTTCAGAACGCTCGCGAGGCGGCACGTCGAGCTTCTTGCTTGAACAACGTACGTCAATTCACGTTGGCAGCTGCTGAATATGAAGTCAATTTCAAGTACATGCCAGCAGGTCGAATGGAGCCAGATTATGTGGTGAATGGAGTTGTGAACATCGGCGGCACAACCTATCCGATGACGCTACCGAGAGGCGCTTGGACTGGGTTTCGATCGGTTCACACATTCTTGCTCCCCTTCATGGAGCAAACTAACATCTACAACGAAATTGATTTTTCTGCGGCGACTGCCGTTCAAATGATCAACTCTGCGGGTACTCCGGTGAACGCGAATTATAAAGCCTATCGCCATGCCGGCCCTCTATTTATATGTCCTTCAGAGGTCAACGCGATTCGCCGCATTACGGAGAATAGCTACCGATACAACTTCGGCGGATCGACACCTTACGGCGGTGCTGAGAACACTAACGATAATTCAAAGCTAGCGATGCTTGGCAACTTGATGAGCTCCGGCAATGGAGCGTTCACGATTGGTGAAGGTCTGACAAGCGCGGCATTCACCGATGGCACTTCGAACACGGTTATGTTCTCGGAACGTTCGATGGGCAGTGGCGTCGATATGCGGAACCAACCTGCAAAGCCAAGCGACATGACGACGCTTACCAACAGATCTTTCACAATGCTCACGCCTGACGAATTTTTTTCCCAGTGTCAGAGCCGACCACATGTCATCGACACATTTAATTTTAATTCGGCGGGTCGATGGCTCGGTGGAGAGCTCTATTCCAACGGCTGGCCATTCGCGTTTTACTCCAGCACGATGTACAACCATGTCGCCCCTCCAAACTGGAAGCATATTGATTGCGGACAACGTAGCGCCATCGCGGATCGTCCAGGCGAACACGCTATTGTTTCCGCCCGCAGTTATCACATTGGTGGCGTAAATGTGGCTTTGGCCGACGGTTCAGCAAAGTTTATCAACGAGTCAATTGATCTCACAGTTTGGCGAGCGTTAGGTTCTCGGAATGGTGGTGAAGAGGTGATCGAAACACCTCAATAGCAGCGGCTCGAAACTAAGAATGGACCTTGGGTGAAACTTCATGAAGACATTTATTTCGACTGTGTTGCTGTCTGTTTTGCTAGCCAGTTCCGGTTGCTTCACATCCGAGAATGTTCCTGAAAACACGATTGAATCCACGGTCCAATGGCTAGATGAGCTGCAGGTAAGCACTGATACTGGAGATTATCCAGCAGCCTATGATCTAGTTCAAAAAATCGAAAAGAAGGGTTCAGTCACTTCACATCGGATGATTGATTACTTGCTGGTGAAAGCTAAGGCAGAAATCGAAACCGGGCATTTTGAAGAAGCTCGTTCAACGCTGGAGCTTCTTGAGCAGGGCATAAGCGAAATGTTGCCCGTATACTTACTGCGCGGTGAATTGGCACTTAAACAAGGTGATTCAGTCGGCGCAAGGCAACAATTCACATTGGCCAAGCAACTAAATCCTTCGGTGAAGACTCCAGATCTATAGCGATCTCTTTCGAATGGTCTTAATAAGTCGTTGGCGATTGCCGTTGCTAGTCTTCGCAACCCTTTTGTCGCTTACCTTTTTATCTGCAAGCCTCGGCCAAACGCCACGGCTTGCATTTTCTGACTCGGCATTCTTGTTGCTTGCCGAACCAAGCGTTGGCACATTCAATCGCGTCAGCAAATCGATCCAACTTCGTTGCGAAGCACCGACGACCGAGGCGTGGGCAATGCAGATGCAATCGCCGCCGATTGCCCAACGCGTCGAAGCGGGAGAAGTTCTCTGCTTGGAATTTGACGCTCAATGCCTCGACCAAACCAATTCCGCCAGTGGTGAACTAGTTGTCTATCTTCAACAAGCCGACAATTATCAAGGTATAAATCAGTCTGGATCAACTGAGAAGATTAGTGTCGATAGGGTCAAGGCTCACTACGCTTGCTGTGTCGCCGCTGATCGTAATTTCCCAGCAAATATCGTGATGGCGACCATCCATTGCGGCTTACGAAAACAGTCAGTCGAGATCAGCAATCTGCGGCTTGTCTTGCTCGGAAAAGTTCCGCCATCCGACTGGCCGTTTAGTCAGTTGCCTTACGAAAAAACACCAGCCGACCAGCAAGTCCTTGCCGAAGCAAGCAAGCGAATTGAATCCATTCGAAAGTCAAATGTAACGGTCAGCGTGATCGGCGACGATGGTCGAGCGGCAAGTGGTGCAATGGTCAGCCTTAAGCAAAGGAAACACGCATTTGCCTTTGGGAGTTTCAGCGAAGATACTCCGTTGCTTGAAACCAAGGATGCCGAAATCTTCCGCGAACGATTGCAACAGCTTTTCAATCGTGTGACCCTACCGCGATACTGGGCAGACTGGGGCACTGATCCAGACGAAGGCAAACGCAAAGCCGATGCGATAGCATCGTGGGCTGCGTCCAACGGATTTGAGCTTAAGACGCACGTGTTGCTGTATCCGACATTTTTTCCGAAGCGTGTGATGCAATTGCGGAACGAGCCGGAACGATTTCGACGCGAAGTTGATCTCGCTGTCGCAGATGCATTAGCGAGAACTGCTGCAACGCCGATGGTTGCTTGGGACGCAATCAACGAATTGCGAGACGAAAATGTGCTAGGTGAACTCTTCGGTAATCAATACTATTCTGAACTTTTCATTCGAGCCAATCAGGCTCAACCCTCGGCAAGGTGGTTCATCAATGAGTACGGTATTCTGGCTGCTGAGCCGAATCAAGACAGCAATATCGAGCAGTACGAAACGCGAATCAATCAAATTCTTGCGGACGGCGGTTCGCTAGAAGGCATAGGTATGCAATGCCATTTTCAAGGCCAACTAACACCGATGCACAAAGCGAAAGAGATCCTCGATAGATTTGCAAAATTTCAACTGCCTATTGAAGTCACTGAATTTGACATCGACTCGCGAGACCAACAAACCCAGGCGCAATACACTCGCGATTTCATGACCCTACTCTTTTCGCATCCTTCCGTAACAGGGATCACCGTTTGGGGATTTTGGGAGGGCAGCATGTGGCGTCCAAATGGTGCGATGTACCGTAGGGATTGGACGATCAAACCCAATGGCCAAGTTTGGAAAGAACTTACACAAGAAACGTGGTGGACCAATGAGGAAGCGTCAACCGACGCATTGGGCCAAGCGACGCTGCGAGCATTTCATGGCTCATACGACCTAGAGGTAAGCGCCGACGGTCGGAAGGCAACTCGCCAGATTGACATCTTGCCATTGGACCAACAGGTTTCGATCACGCTTGCCAATTAGTTCAGCCAGGGAGGAAGCTGGCCTGCTTCGGGTAGTTCTATAACAAAGACTTTTTTAATCGCCTCGATTTTCAGAACTTCATCGATAACTTGCTGTGAAGGTGTGCTATCGAGATTTAATACTCCGATAGCATCACCTCCAGGTTGATTGCCGGGGCGACCGACGGCCATTTGCGCGATGTTGACTGAATTCTTGCCGAAAATAGTTCCGACTTGACCGATGATTCCCGGCTTGTCCGTGTGGCTAAAGAATAGCAAACGGCCATCCAAGTAGGCTTCCAATCGGCAATCATCCAAAGCAATTAGCCGCGGCATGTTGTTGCCGAAAAGTGTGGCACCCGCTCGCAGTTGATTCTTACCCTGGGTTACCTCAACGCTCATCGAGCTGCTGAAGGCACCTGGTTCCCGATTACGACTTTCGACCAGCTCGATGCCTCTCTCGCGAAGCAATAATTCAGCGTTGATGACATTGACTTCGCCATCCAGGGCTCGTTCCAACAATCCAGCACAGAATGCCGCGTTGAGCAGTTGAGTATCCTTCGAGGCGACTTCGCCACGATAATTTAGTTGGCACTTATCTACGCTGCCATTGTTCCATTGAGCGATCAATAGTCCCAAT
The DNA here is from genome assembly GCA_041740995.1 of Pirellulaceae bacterium. GTDB lineage: Bacteria > Planctomycetota > Planctomycetia > Pirellulales > Pirellulaceae > JBGSKY01. The sequence continues at coordinate 28,176 of JBGSKY010000154.1, read as the reverse complement.
CGGTAAGCTACATCTAGATAGCCGCGCATTGATTCGAGTGTCTTGGGATCCAGAGCGGCGACATTGACAGCGTGGCGAATTTCGCCATTCTGCAAGTAGTTCATCAGCAGTTCGATGCCTTCAATGGCCACCTGCGTTTGTGCTTCTTCAGTGCTAGCGCCTAAGTGAGGGGTACATGTGACGTTTGGCATCCCAAAAAGTGGGCTATCAATACATGGTTCGTTCTCGAACACATCCAAAGCAACACCTCCGATTTTTCCGCTCTTGAGCCCTTCGACCAAGGCGGCTTCATCATATATGCCACCGCGAGCGCAGTTGATCAAACGAACGCCTGGCTTAAGGATTTCGAGCTCCTTTTTGCCAATTAGGTACTTTGTTTCGATGGTCAGCGGCGTGTGTACAGTCAAGTAATCAACCTTAGGAAGTAAATCGGCGACGGTTGCAATACGTGTTACTCCCAACTTGCTGGCTTGGTCTTCGGTTAAGAAGGGGTCGTAGGCCAGCACCCGCATTTCGAAAGCTTTGGCTCGACTGGCAACTTCTCGTCCGATGCGGCCCATGCCGATGATTCCAAGCGTTTTGTCGGCTAGCTGAGTTCCCATGAACGATTTGCGATCCCAGCGACCTTCGACCAAGCTTTGATTGGCGGCGGCAATTGATCGCGATTGGGCCAACATTAGAGCAAACGCGTGCTCGGCCGTGCTGAGCGTGTTGCCAGCGGGAGTATTCATCACGACGATACCAAGTCGTGTGGCTGCGTTCTTATCGATGTTGTCTGTCCCGACACCGGCTCGCGCGATGGCTCGCAATCGTTTGTTTCCGGCTAGTGATTCGGCAGTGATTTTGACACCACTCCGAACAATCGCGGCATCAAATTCATTCAATGATTTGCGAAGCTCTTCGCCTTTGAGTCCAATCCGAATCTCGTATTCGAATTGATCATTGGCGTCAAGAAGTTCAAGCCCTTCGCGGGCGATTGGATCGAGAACAAGAATGCGATAAGTTGTCATTAGATCTTGATAGGTTCAGCGAGGAAATAGGAGGACAGGCGATCGAATGGCTCAAACCGAATCAGCATCAAGAATTTGTTTTTGCAAAATCTTGCATGTACGAAACCAACGTTTTGACACCTTCAATCGGCATTGCGTTATAAATGCTCGCGCGAATGCCACCGACGCTGCGATGGCCTTTGAGTGAATCAAGTTTGTGTTTTTTCGCGCCGCTCAAGAATTGTTCTTCGATTTGTTCGTTCGGAAATCGAAACGTCGCGTTCATTAGAGAGCGCGAGTTTTTTTGTGCATGCGGAATGTAAAGTTCTGGTGTTTGGTCGATCGTATCATAGAGCATCTTCGCTTTATATGAGTTGTGATCAAGCATTTTTGCTAGCCCGCCGACCTCGTTCTCTAGCCATTTGGCGACCAGTCCCAGGGTATAAATCGCAAACGTAGGCGGTGTATTCCACATCGAATCATTTTCTGAGTGGTTGGCATATCGCAAGTAACCCGGCAGCTTCTCAGACGCTCCAGCCATCAGATCCTTTCGAATGATGACAACCGTTACACCCGCTGGTCCGGCGTTCTTTTGAGCACACGCGTACAAGATGCCATACTTTGTGACATCGATTGGACGGCATAGGAAATCACTACTACAGTCACAAACTAAAGGATAATCGCAGGCTGGATCGCTTAAAAACTGAACACCCTGAATAGTTTCGTTGCTGGTGATGTGGACGTAGGCCGGATCTTTTCCAGTTTTAGCCGTTGCTTGGCTAAGTTCGATAGCTGTTGGCAATCGGTCGTAATTTGTTGCCTTGGCATCAAATACGGCGACCGCGTCGCCCTCCTTTTTGGCTTCCGCCAGAGCATACTTCCCCCAAGAGCCAGTTACGACATAAGCGGCGGTTTTGCTGGAGTCACGCAACAAGTTGAGCGGGACCATTGAAAATTGCAGTCGCGCACCGCCTTGAAGGAACAGCACATCGTAATCCGTTGGGATTTTCAACAAGCGGATCAACGACTGCTTTGCGGCTTCTTGGATTTCGATGTACGCTTTGCTGCGATGAGAAACCTCCAAAATCGATGCTCCCGCGTCGGGCAAGCATAACATGTCGGCCTGAATCTGTTCCAGCACCGGAAGGGGCAGGGCAGCGGGGCCGGGCGAAAAATTAAAGTGACGTTCGCGGTCGTGGTTTGTCATTGATGGCGGCTGTACAAGTTAAATGGTGAAGTGGCTTCGAATTTTTCGCGGGAGTGATTGAGTAGTTTACGCGGCGAGCCAAGCCGGCAGATCGGTCGTCAAAGGAAACTGACGATTTTAAATGGCAAACGTCGAACCGAAAAGGACCTTCGTTTGCGATAGGCAGGACCGACGGCTCGCGAGCGAAGTTTTAGCCAATGAATGAACTTGGATCGTTCGAAATCTCCCACTCGCGAAGGAATTGATCGACAAATCCTCGCATGAAAGTCTCGCGTTGCTCCGCTATTCTTCGAGCAACGTCGGTGTTCAAGAGGTCCTTCAGCTTGAAAAGCTTCTCGTAGAAATGGGCGATACCTGTCTTTTCGCTGCCGTCAAAGCAATGAAAAGGTTGCCCCTTAGCTGCACCGTATTCTATAGTCCGGACAATTCCGATCGCTCCCAACGCATCCAATCGATCGGCGTCCTGAACGATTTTCCCTTCCAACGAAAGACTTTGAGAGGGAACTGCTTTGCGAAAAGAAATGTTGTCCACAATATCGGCAACCTGTTCAATCAGCACCGGATCTGCTTCTAGACGACCAAGAATCTGACGTGAAAATTCGGCGCTTCGCTCAACTCCCTGGTTGAACTTGGCGTCGCCAATGTCATGCAGCAACGCAGCGAGCTCGATTGTTTGCAAATCACCGCCGCATTCACGCTGGATGTTGCGTGCGTGAGCAAGCACCCGGGCGACATGATCGAACCCGTGCCCCGCTTGCTGCCCGGCCATTGCCTCTCGGACAGTGGCTTGGACCTTCACTACCATCGAAAAAGGCGAGGAATTCAACATTCGCTCCAGTGAAACTCAGTCCCAAAACACGTCGTCAATTGCCTGCGAACCAATTCTCAGCCGCCCATCGAAGGAATAGTTTGAATCGCCATCGACTCCCAAAGGCTTTCTACCGAATCGCCCGCGGAGTAACGAATCTGAACATCCACCTGCTCGCCAGCGATCACATCGTAGGGGTTCTCAATTGGAAGAACCAGGCATTGATTAGGCCACGCAATCGCTTTTTGTCTGGCCATGTCGACGCCCAACACGTTTTGAGTCGCGAACCGAACTGCATTGAACCGCCCGCCGCGAATAAATTCGAAGCGAAAAGCGGCGTCAAAAGACATCGGAAGTTCGTCCGCGTAGCCAATGTTTGCATACGTCGCAAAATTTGCCAATTCTTCGGTTCGCGGCTGATGCATGCAAGGTGCCTGAAAAGTTGGCAGCGGAGCGTGATAGCCAGCGAAATGAAAGGAATGGGCGATTGGCTGCCACATCAGCATCGACAGCTCAGGCACGAAGAGCGGCATACCATCGAACCCTGCCTGAATGTAGTTCGATTTAAACTCATTGATAACTTCCAGTTGCTTTTCTCGAAGCATAGCGACGTGAAGCATTTCGCAAATTACAACGTCGACTGGTTTGTTGGGCACATATCGCTTGGCATCAGCCTGAACGACTTCGACTTGATCGGCGAGCCCGTTGTCGGCTAGAAATTTTTTGGCATGGCGAACTAACTCTGGATTCCGTTCAATGCAGCTAACACGAGCGCCTTTTCGCGCGGCAAAGGAAGATAGAATGCCGGTTCCTCCGCCAAGCTCAACGACGTGCATGCCGGGCCGCACGACTTGATCGATTGCTTCGAAAAACGCGCCGACGCGATCTTCGTCTTGCAGCATCTGAAAGTGGTGGATTAACGGAATATATTGCCCGAGCGTTTGCTCGCTGGTTGCCGCAACAGCTTTTACCGTTCGCAGCTGCGGAGCTTTACTGGCCATAGCTGAAGTCGCGTTTTTGAAGGCCACGGTTTCGCTTGCCATAGTTGGAGCTGCTTTCCCAATTGCATTGTTTGGTCGAAATCTACCGTTTAACCGAACGGTCTTTTCGAGCACAAGCCCGGCCGATATGCCTAGCAGAACTGCGAAAGCTCTGGTCGGCGGTCCATCCCTCCTATAAATTAGTGCGTCAGGAATTTACCGTGTTGCACCAGATTGTCTTCAATTGAGTTTGGAGATCGGCTTTTCGATTTTCAACCAACCGCTCCTCGTTCGACCAAGTTAGCAATAGAGAACCATGTTTGAATCGCTCCAAGAAGGTTTGCAATCAGCATTCAAGCATCTTCGCGGTCAAGGAAAACTCAGCGAATCGAATATTCGCGACGGTTTAAAGACCGTTGAGCAAGCGATGCTTGAGGCGGATGTAGCATTGCCGGTCGTAGAAAATTTCATGAGCCAAGTGACGGACGCCGCCGTCGGCCAGCGGGTCTTGCTTTCGCTTCGCCCGCACGAAGAGCTGGTCCGAATCGTCTACGAAGAACTTGTCAAAGTACTTGGGCCGGTTGATTCGTCGCTGCCGCTGACTCGGAGCAAGCTAACGATCATTATGATGTGCGGCCTCCAAGGGGCTGGAAAGACGACCACTTGCGGCAAGCTTTCACAACTGATCCGAGAGCAAAAATTTAAGCCGATGATGATTGCGGCTGACCTTCAACGCCCAGCAGCCATTGAGCAGTTACATGTGATCGGAGAACAGCTTGGCGTTCCGGTCTACAGTCAAGCGGGAGCTGCTGATCCGGTTCAAGTTTGCCGTGACGGTATCGCGCAAGCGAAAGCCAATGGCGTCGATGTTGTGATCTTGGACACCGCTGGTCGATTGGCGATTGACCAAGAGTTGATGCAGCAATTGCAAACGATCGACAAACAAGTCCAGCCCGATTTGGTTTTGCTTGTTGTCGATGGTATGACCGGCCAAGACGCCGTGAACAGCGCTTCAGCGTTCCAAGCAGCGCTTGAACTGGACGGCGTTGTCATGACCAAACTTGATGGAGATGCACGTGGCGGTGCGCTGCTAAGCGTCAAAGCGGTGACTGGAGTTCCCATCAAGTTTATCGGGACTGGCGAGCACCTGGACGCGCTGGAGCCGTTTCGTCCCGAAGGTATGGCTAGTCGTATTCTTCAAATGGGCGACATTTTGGAAGTCGCGCGTCAAGCTCATAAGTTGGTCGACGAAGACGAACGCGAGCGACTTGAAGACCGGATGCGAAAGGGCCAGTTTTCGCTGAGCGACTTCCGGACACTTATGGAAAAGTTGCTAAAACCAGGCCTGATGTCAAAAATGCTTGGCTTAATGCCAGGGATGGGCGACATTTCCAAAATGCTCAAATCCGGTGACAGCGAAAAACAGTTCAAGCAGCTAGCTGGCATGATTGATTCAATGACTGTTGCCGAACGCAATAACCCAAAGCTGATTGACACGCCGAGACGCGTACGGATCGCAAAAGGCGCAGGCGTCATGCCCAATCAAATCAACGACCTCGTCAAGATGTTTGAATCGATGAAGCCGATGATGTCCATGGCGGCTGGCGGAAACATGAAAGACAAGATGGGGATGCTGAAAAACCTTCAGAATATGATGGGCAGCAATCCTTTTAATCCAATGCAGGGTGGCAAGATCAAACAAAGCACTGGCAAGCGTTTGACGCCTAAAGAAAAAGAAAAAATGCAGCGTGAACGCGATAAGATGCTCAAAAAAATGCGTCGTCAGAAATGATTTGGACGAAAAACATCCAAAAACGTCTCCCCAGGATGATTGATCGAAGCTATAACTAGCGACCCGTTTTAGATAACTTTGGCTTTTGGAGCTTAATTCTGTGGCTGTACGGATTCGTATGAAGCGGCTAGGACGCAAGGCGCGTCCGTTTTACCGCGTTTGCGCTGTCGATGGTCGATGCCCTCGTGATGGTCGTGTTTTGGAAGAATTGGGTTACTATGATCCAATGTGTAAAGAAGTTGATGCCCGCGCAGTCCTGAACGGCGAACGGATCAATTACTGGGTCGGCGTCGGTGCTCAACCGAGCGACGCAGTCGGCGTGCTAATTAAGAAGTACGGCGAAAAAGGAACTCACCTTGAACACCAACAAGCGGCTTTCAAGCGGCTCAATCGCGACAGCAAGGGAAATCCAAAGAAGCGATCAACGGCTGCTGCACCAGCGGCTCCTGCCAACCCTTCGTAGCCGCATATTGACGCGACTGACGTCCCATGCGATTTGATATTATTACTCTGTTTCCGCAGATCTTCAGCGGATATTTGACACAGAGTCTTCTGGCAAAAGCGATCGCTGCCGGACTTGTCCAGATCCAAACGCATGACCTGCGGCGCTGGTCGACCGACACAAAACATCATAAAGTCGACGATCGTCCCTTTGGTGGCGGTCCGGGAATGCTTATCTCCGTTGAACCGACGGTATTGAGCGTCGAAGAAATTATTGGCTTCGACCCGCGCCCGCCGAAAGTCATCATGTTGACTCCTCAGGGCCAAACGCTGAATCAACGAACGATTGAAGAATTGTCTTCTGTTAGTAACGAACGTTTTTTGTTGTTATGCGGTCGATACGAAGGCTTCGATCAACGAGTCTGCGATATCTTGCAACCGATCGAAATGAGTGTCGGCGATTACGTGCTCAATGGTGGCGAGGTCGCCGCGATGGTCTTCATCGACAGCATGATTCGCATGGTTCCCGGCGTTCTGGGCGACGAAAATAGCAGCATCGAAGACTCGTTCTCACGCGGCAATCGAATCTTGGAATATCCTCAGTACACCCGCCCTCGAGAATTTCGTGGATTAAGTGTTCCAGAAGTCCTCTTGAACGGTAACCACGAAGCCATTGAGCGATGGCGTGCGGAACAGAAAATCAATACTACTATGTCAAAGCGTGAAGAATTGCTACGTCCGGACCGATAAAGAGAGCTCGATTTGAAGTCTTTTTGGCGTGACAACTGAGTCGTAATCGCTTAAGGTTTTTAGCGGAAAATGCAGCTCCATTGCAATTTGCTCTTTTCATTCCAAGCAATTTCGTAGAATATACGCCCCCCAACATCGTTTCTCTAAGCCATCAACATCGCGATATCTGTCGCTTCAAAACCATGAGCCAGGAAATCCTCAAACTCGTCGAACAATCATCGCTCAAAGCTGACGTCCCAGTTTTTGAAATTGGTGATACGGTCGATGTCCATTCAAAGATTTTGGAAGGGACTAAGGAGCGAGTCCAGGTATTTACTGGGGTTGTTATCGCTCGCAGCGGTAGTGGTTCGCGAGAAATGTTTACTGTTCGCCGTATTGTCGCTGGGGAAGGGGTCGAACGAAAATTCCCGCTTCACTCGCCGCGAATCGAGAAAATCGAGGTCAAGCGTCGCAGCGTTGTTCGACGTGCGAAACTTTACTTCTTGCGAGAACGTAGTGGCAAGTCTGTCCGCCTTCGCGAACGCCGAGTTTAGTCAGAGGCTGGCGGAGAAAAAACCGTTTGTCCATTGGGTTATCATCTAGTTACAATAGTTCGTACGTCTTTGTTCAAACTATTGGGATAACCAAACGATGCGACCATTCATTATTGCCTTTCTTGCTGCGGTCACTCTTTTCGGATCGCAAACCGCTGATGCAACCGGCTACGGCTATTACGGCCATCGGTGGATTGGACATCATGGTGTCCGACTCGGCGGTTACGGGTATCGGCCGATTGGCTATCATTATTACCGTCCTTCGGTATCCATCTATTCGTACTCAGCTTATCGCCATCCCCTGATTGCACGACATCGAGCTTGGGGTTGGCCAAATTATGCGTGGCGTCCGATATACTCCGTGCCAGTAATTCCAACTTATTACACGAGCTACTCAACTTGGTCCTATCCGACCTACTACTCAACTTATTTCCCGACTTGCTATCCGACCACTTACTACCAAACTCCAATCGTCGACTCGTGCAATGATTGTCACGACGCTACGACGATATCGCCTTCGTCGATCAGCTATCCGATCCAAGCGGAGCCGAAAATCACAATTGATTACCAACAGCCCTATGCGATAGATCAAAAGGCCGGGTGGATCACAGTTGCAATAGGCTTAATCGACGACATGACTGCTCGTGGGGCGCTCGACGAGGCTGAAACTGCTTGCCAGCAATTGATGAGCGTACGGAATAATTTGCCAGCCGAATTGACTTTAAGAGCCGGGCTGCTGGCAATGACCAACGGGAGGCCTGATGCCGAAGTCGCGCAGTACTTTCGTTTGGCGAGTCACAATGGACAATTGGATTTGCAGCCAAACTTGCTTTCGTCGAAATTTCAGACTGCGATGCGTTTGAATCAAATCGATGCCCTCAATCCTTTCATACAGAACGCCTCCAAAACGCTCGTTAGCGCCAAAACGAAAGACGAATACTTCGTTGGAATTGATGACAACGCGATCAAGAAAGCGAAAGTTGCATCGCCATCTGCTTCCAATAATGAATTCGATGACGCCCGCGTAATGCTTGATACACTGCTTCGAGTTAATGGCCAAAGCGACAAAGCAAATGTCATTCGCCAAGCACTAGTTGAGTCCACGCGCTAGCCGACCGTTCGAACAGTTACCAATCCAGTGCGATTGATTGTTTCGTGCCGTCACGAGCTGCCCACCTTTACTCCCGCCTTAGAATGGTCGTTTATGCGAGCCAGCTTGTTGCGCATCTTTAGCGCTGATTTCTGCCGTTGGATTGTGCTTGTGCCATTTCTTTTTCTGACATTCGCTGCGAATGCTGCGGCGCAATCGGAATCCAAAATCGTCAATTTCGAAAGTGACGTTTTGCCTATTTTCAAAGCAAGATGTGCCGAGTGTCACGTTGGAGAGACTGCCAAAAACGAATTTCAAATATTCGACCGCGACGCACTTCTGGGTTATGTCGATTCTGGTGGCTCTTTGGACAGCTCATTATGGATCGACTATCTGATTGCTAATCCGAAATCTGTCGAACTTGATTCTTTGGTTATGCCACCTACTGGACCGTTGCCAGCCAACGAATTAGCCGTATTGAAGCTTTGGTTGGACGAGGGCGCCATATGGCCGGATAACTTAGCCACGCCAGATTTAGTCAGAGGATTGGGAAGCGTTGCGAAAAAAGTTCTCGTTGCCGAAGCGCCAGTTTCTTCGATAGAACGATCGTTGACAGCCGCTGGTTTTTTTCATCCGGCTGTGGTGCATTTCCCAATTGCGATTATTTTACTTGGCGCTGCGGCTGCCTTTTTTTCGTATATCGGTGGTGGTGACTTTGCCCGCCGACTCGCACTCCTCTGCCTAATCATTGGTGCCCTGTCCTCGATTGTTTCATGCATCGCTGGCTGGGGGTTTGCGATCCACAAAGGATACACCTACGTCGGACTTTTCCCTCCGGCGGGATGGTCGGAAGACCAGCTCTTGCTTCACCGTCACCGATGGTTCGGTATTGGCAGCGCGGTATTCTCGCTGGTGTTGGCGATGGTTGCGACCGTGTCGTTTTGGAAATCCAAGTCTGGCCATTTCTGGCGAATCGGCTTAATAGGTTGTGCGATGCTAGTCAGCATCACCGGTCATCAAGGTGGCGAGCTGGTGTACGGTGATATTTTGCACAAAGCTTGGGAGAAGATGGGTTGGGAAGAATCAACACCTTCGATTGATACGTCAAAACCTGAGGGAGACTTGCCTTAGCAATTATCCGTGTGCGGATGTTGCATAGGCATCTCGAGTGGCTTGCAAAATGCGACGTTGCACTTCTTCAAATTCACCCTCGACAAAGGCGCCCGCCGCAGCCCGATGTCCACCGCCACCAAAATTCTTAGCCAATTCGTTGCAATTTACATGACAACGTGAGCGAAAGCTGATCTTGAAGCCGCCTTTGAGCTGCTCGACCAAAATGAATGCGACCTTTGCCCGGGCGATTGCCAGCGTCAAGTTGATCGCATCTTCGGTATCACTGGGCAAGGCCCCGGTTTCTTCGAAGTCTTCTTTTCGAACGTAGGTGTGCACTAGCGAACCATCTAGTTCCGAATTGGTCCTCGAAAGAATGCGGCCACGCAGCCGGACTCGCCCAATAGTATCGCGTTCATACAAATCGCCATAAATGGCCGATGGATCAGCCCCCGCATCAACAAGGTCCGCGATCGTTCGATAAGTGTCGCTGGTCGTCGATGCAAAACGGAACCATCCGGTGTCTGTTGCAATAGCACAATAAAGCGCACTGGCCATTACTTTGCTGATTTTCACACCCATTTTCTTTGCCAGTTGATAGACCAGCTGTCCGGTCGCTTCGGCACTTGTATCTTTGAAAAATTCTGTCCCCAAGTCATCTTCGCCGACGTGGTGATCAATACACAACTTCGGTCCGGAAAACTTTCTAACAACATCCGCCATTGGCCCCAATTGGGCCCAGGCACTCGTATCTAAGACAATCAAACACTGGCTACTAATCTCGCTGGCCCGGATCGTGTCGCCGACAACTAATATTTTTTCGACGGGATCGAGAAAGCTCAAATTTGGCGGCGTCGGATGTCCATTAATAATCTGAACTTCTTTGCCTAACGATTGGAGCAGTCCAGCCATTCCCAATTCGCTTCCAAGGGCATCGCAGTCAGGTCGAATATGGCTAGTCAATACGAACTTTTGATTCGTACGAATAATCTTTTCCAAGCGATCAGTATCAAAAGTGCTAGTCACGTCGGGGTCTGGTCCATCTATGCAGAATGGGAAAGAAACTTTTGGAGACAATCAAATTTTGTGATCTTGATCAATCACAACACCCAATCAATCTGTGAGTCAATATAGCCGATTCACATAAGCTTATGGCGTCATGTTGGCATCGTGCGGAGAATTTCAGTTGCTGTTTACTTCTGCGACGATTGATTTTGCCCGTTCGACATCGATCTTCATTTGTGCGACCAGTGGCTCGACGCCGGAAAAACGTTGAGCTTCACGAAGCTTCGAAAGCAAAACAACTGGCAAGTTTTGGCCATACAAATCGCCTTGATAACCGATCAAAAAACATTCGACTTTTGGAATACTTTCATTGAAAGTAACATTCGGTCCGATATGGACGGCCGCCGGAAAAGTCTGCCCATTGGTCGTGGCAATTGCTGCGTAGACTCCAAAACTGGGCAATAGAGTGCCTATCTGTTCCAAATTTGCAGTGGGAAAACCGATCGTTCTTCCACGAGCGTGTCCGTGAGCAACGACGCCGACAAGCTCGTGAGGCCGACCAAGCATTGCGTTCGCTAGTGGCAAGTCTCCAGCAACTATCGCGCTGCGAATTGCGCTGCTGCTAATCGGTTGCTCTTGGAGAAACTGATCGTCGACAATTTCAAGTTGCATGACATGGTCGCTACAAAACTCTTTTAAGGTTTGTACGTTTCCGGCACGAGCTTTTCCAAAGCGAAAATTCGAGCCCTCAACGATCGACTTTGCACCTAGCTTTTCGACCAGAATCTGTTCAAAAAATTCTCGCGCTGATAGTTGCAAAAGACGATGGGATGTCTTGAGAATTACAACATGTTCAGCCCCATGCGTTTGCATTAACTCAATGCGACGGGCCAGCGTTGAAAGTGCTGGCGGGCGATTATCCGGCCTCAAAAGCTGGCTTGGTGGCGGATCAAAACTGATAGCCACCGCTGCGCCATCGATCGACTTGGCGTTCGATTTTAGGCATTTGAGGAGAGCTTGGTGACCGAGGTGAACACCATCAAAATTCCCGATAGTCACCGCGCAGCCACGAAGACCCTTTGGTAGCTCATCAACTTCAATTTCGTAAACTGGCATTCTATTCGCTATTATGCTCAGCAATCAAATTTTTCAAAGTCCCTGGTAATAGCGAATGACTGAATCTCAAATTCATCGTCTCCCCAAGCTTCCGCAACGGCGGGCTGACGCAAACAAAGGCGACTTTGGAAAAGCTTTATTGATCGGCGGCTCCAGGGGTATGGCTGGAGCAATTTCAATGGCCGCGTTAGCCACGTTGCGGTGTGGCGCCGGCCTAACGACCGTTGCGTCGGCTGATCGTTGCTTGGAGACCATTGCTGGATTTCACCCAGGGCTCATGACCATCCCGTTAACGGAAGATCATCTCGGTCGAATCGATGTCACCAGCAAACTGCGGCTCTTACAATTAATTGAACGATCGACCGCCGCCGTGATTGGGCCTGGAATGAAACAATCATTGGGACTTAGTAAGCTTTGCCGCAGCCTTTTTCACGAAGCTCAAAGGCCGATGATTTTCGACGCGGATGCTTTGAATGCAATTGCCAAGGACGCGAGCTGGGAAAAATATTCAGCTTCGTTCGTTCGAATACTAACACCACATCCCGGCGAATTTTTTCGGCTGACTGGCGTAGCAAGCAGTAATCGAGCTGGTCAAATCCAACGAGCGAAGGAGATTTGTGCGGCAGAAAATATGATCATCGTTCTCAAAGGTCACCAAACCGCGACTATTTCTCAGAATTCAGTCGTCATTAATTCGACAGGAAATCCCAAAATGGCGGTTGGAGGCAGCGGCGACTTACTAGCCGGAGTTATCCTGGCATTCATTTGCCAACACATGCCGCCCGTTGACGCCACGGTTTTGGCAGTTCATTTGCATGGCCTAGCCGGCGATTTGGCGGCGAGCCGACTTGCAACTCCAAGTGTGCTGCCGACGGACCTTCTCGATGAACTACCCCGCGCGTTTGCGACGTTTGCCCGCAACGACTAATTCTTGTTTTGCGACTTTAGTTGCAGCAGTGTTTTCTCGACAAGGATCGCTAATTTATCTTGCACTTCATCGGCAGCGCGGATTGATGCATCCGAGACTGGCTGGCGCGACGCTCCAAAGTCCCAACCACGCACGGCCGTACCCCGTCGAAAGCCTTCAGGAAACTCTGCGGTTGATATCATCAAATCAAACAGCGGCAATAGTAAATGCTGTAAGTCGATTGCCTCTCGAAAGCGACCAGAAGCAACCGCATCGTAGATAGCCAATGTCAATTCCGGCACGACGCCAGACGTCGCATTGGTTCCCCCATCACAACCAATCATCAACATCGCGGCAAGCGATGCATCCCAGCCAGTCAAGAACCGAAAATCAGCACGCTGAGGACGAATCGCGGCGATCATCCGCATCATGTTTGGTAAGTCGCCGGAGCTATCCTTAATTCCGACAACACGTGGAAATTCGAGGGCTAGTCGCGTGATCGTTTCAACGTCAATCGGCGATGCAAACATGGGAATATTGTACAGCGTCACGTCGATACGTGCTGCTTTAGCGATCTCCGCAAAGAAGCAATAAACTGCATTGCTGCTGAGACGATAGTAATACGGAGAGACGATTGCGACCGCGCGAACTCCCAAATCGGCGTAAAAATTACACGTGTCTATCGTCTCCTGAACATTCGCTTCGGCTGCGCCGGCCAGGATCGGAATTCGCCCAGCAACATGCTCGACCACAATGGACATAATCTCGCGACGTTCGGCAGCGGTAAATCGTAAGAATTCGCCGGTGCTACCATTTGGATAAAGCCCATGAATGCCGCTTTCAATCAACCAATCGATGTAGCCGCACATTTTCTCTCGATCCAGCCGCCCCTTTTTATCCGTGGGCGTAATGTTCGGTACAAACAAGCCGCACAAATCCGGAGTCCCATGTTCTCGCAACACAAGTTCGCCTTTAATTACTCTGTGAGTGTTTATGAAATGAAAACGGCTGCGTTAGTGGCCATTGAGGAGAATACCGTCACACAAAGCTACAAATTTTACTGACCTTACGAAACCGCTGATGGATAACATTTCAGCTTGCAATCATCTTCACGTTCAAAAGAGGATCACACAATACGAATCGAAACTAACTGACAATGGCATTTAGAAATCTTTTTCCGTCATTCTATTCCCAGGATACCATAGCTTTGATGATTGTTTTGCGATAAGTTTGATGATGAAGTTGAGTCCTTCGAGGCAGGTAAAACGCTGCCGACACTCACCCCGCGATGCCTACGTGTCACTCCAAAATACTACTCAAAATTCTGCCGAACTCCTGAACATCTTTGGGAGACTTAAGAACAGTGTCCTTTTTTGGCAGTCGATTCGCTTACTTAGTGTTCTCGCAATCCAACTTGCGGCGGTGTTTCTGGTCGCATCGATACTCAACACGTGCTTCTTAATCCCAGTTTTGATCAATCAGCTCTTGCTCTCTAGCGCTGCGATTTGGAGCGTCTTTTCTGTTGTTAATTTTTACCGAAGAGAAATTCGGACAACAGATTTTTCGCGAATCGCGAGCCAAGTAAAAGCTGCGAAACCAATAGAGCGTTCGAAGATTCGTGCCATCGCAATGTTGCTGGACGATTTAAAAAGGTCGGGCAAATTGAATCAATCAAATGATTTGGTTTTGAAGCAGGCCAAAGAAATGGTGGCCGGATGGAACTGGCATCAAAGTGTCGATCGAAAAGAACCCCTGCGATTTGTTTTAATAGCGATCGTGTTGGGATGCCTATCTTGGTTCGCATTATCAAGCAACCTAATTTTCAAAACTTGGATAGGCTCAGCAATCCGTGATGGTTTTTTATCCGAAGTGAATCGTTCCCCACGTCTAGAGTTTATCGACCCGCCATCGATGGTCATCATCAATCAACCGCTTCGCTTACAGGTCAAATCTAAGGCTCAATCGATTGAAGAAATCGTCACCTTAGAATTTTCCGATCCGTCGCTCAACTATCAATCAGAAAACGAAACGCAATCCGAATACTCAAGTTTCTTAATTGGATCAGCGAGTCAGTCATTTCAAGTCCGAGCAGTCTCGACGCACTCAAGGCCTAGCGAATGGTTATTAATTCCGGCGATTCAGAAAGTCGAAGCGATTGAGCATGAGTTTCGATATTCGATGGAGGTCCAAGATTCTCGTTCCTTGACAGCGAAACCGATACGAAGCAGGGCGAGAAGTATTGCTATTTCGAAGGGCGCAAAAGTGAAACTTTGGGTTCGTTTCAGTGCACCAATCTTCGCGGCCAAAATACAAGCATTGAGTTCAAACGTGTTTTCGGACGACGTTCCGGAACTGACTTTACTTAGCTCCCCGGATGACGAACTAGAGCTTGAGCTTGACCTATCGGAACTAGCAAACTCTCAGTCTCGCAAAACTACTTTTGTCGCTGACACAATGAAGCCTGATCGAATTACAACTGAGATTGCGATTTATATTCAAGATGCTTTCAAAAACACTTACCGCGTTGCCTATCCTTTGCAGATTGAGTTTTTGATAGACACGCCGCCCATAGTAAGGCTTTCTGGCCCTGTAAATTCAGCAACAGCAACAGCAACAGCATCAGCATCAGCATCAGCATCAGCATCGATAGATATGCGTGGCTTCGCAGAAGATGATCGAGCTCTCAAGTCAGTCACCGGATTTGTCGAATTTGTAGGCGACTTCGATCAGCCTAGTTCAAACGGGGTAGAAAGCGCAACGCCGATCGATCTAATGCCGTTCAATGTAAATGCTTCGATCGACTCTCAACGCAGTTTCGAATTTGCAAAGACCATTTCAATACGTCCATTTCTGACATCACAACAACCGAACGCCGAATTGCTCTGGTGGGTCGAGGCAATCGACTCAGCCGATCAGCGAACAAAGTCAAAGCCAATTCGAATTGAACTTTCCGAAACAATCCAAGACATAGCGCACCTCGATCAACTGACAGAACAAATAGGCTCCGCGTTCGAGCACTCAGCTTCCATACAACGCGAAGCTTCAGAACTAAGCCAGCGAGCCCAAGCAATCGCCGATGCAGAGAGGCAAAACCCATCGTCTCCATCCGGTCAAACTGGCGAAATTTCACGAATGCTCGAATTACAATCCAACATCGACACTCTTTTGCAAGGCGATGAAAACTCATTGAAGCTACAAGTCTCTAATGCAATTCAGTTCGCTAAAACAACTGGGCTGAACAATGAAAAAACAGTGCAAATCCTAGAACAGATTGATCGTGAATTCGAGAACTCCATTCCAAACCAGCTCGCAAAGATAAAACAAGCAGCGGAGCGAGCTAGCCGATCGAACAAGATCGGCTTTGGAAATGACAAGTCTCCTTTGTTTGAAGCATGGCAGCAATTAATAAATGGCCAAAATGCATTGCGAGCAGAGCTGGAATCGTTTGTAAATTTGCTCCAATCCGAACAGCGCTCGGCAACTGAAATGACGGCGGCATCACAAACACTACGGCTTCAAAACGAAGTCAAGCGAACGACGGAAGCGTTGATTCAAAAACAGTCGCTTGATGGACCGTCGCTTCGTTCGGTTGCCAGTGATCAACGGCAAGTCGGCGAACGCTGGAAATCCAGCGAAGCCCTGCACAAAGCAGAAGGCGGCAATCGAATTGGTTTGGACAAAGTCATCGCGCCACTGATCGATGAAAGCGAATCACATTTAAAATCTGGAGCACTGGATCAGTCACTAAATTCGCAACGAGAAATTATCCGTCGCCTTGAGCAGCGTATTCAAGAAATTAACGAAAGCAATCGTTCGGATAACGAGCTTTCCCCGAATCAGGAATTGCGAAACGCAGAGATGGCACTGAATACTTCACGAATCGAAGAGTTAAAACATTGGCAGCAACTACAGTCGTCAGTCACCCAACAACTGCTCAATGTCAGCAATTCCGAAGTTTCGCTCGAAAAAGGATATGCCATTTCGCGAAAGGTCGAATCAAATCTGGTCGAAGAGATTCAACGCTCAATACAATCGCGGGCGGAGAACGATTTTTCGCTTTGGTCGTTGCAACAAATTGTGAAAACGGCCAGCGAGCTCATTGCAAAAATGGATCGCAAAATCGCCGTTGCCAGTTTGCTGCCTGACGCCCAGATGGTGGAGTCCTATTTGGTCGCTCTGCTAGAAGTGGAGAACGTTTTGGCAAATAAGTCTTCTGCGGTATCGAACGAAGAATTAATTGAGCCAAAGGACACCGAATCCGATTTCGAAGACAAATTTTCACTGTCGGAATTGCAACTGCTCCATCGCTTGCAACAGGTTATTCGAGATCAAACAATGACACTTGCAGAATCTTCTGGTCCGCAAAATGAAATTCGCATGCCGGACCAAACCTTCAGTGATGCGCAGACTCTTCAAAAGTATCAGACATCGCTCGCTGAACGCATCGACACCATATTAGCCAAACTTCAACGCGGCCAATAATGCAAGGCTAAAATCACATGCAAACAAAATCCTATTTTAACTTTGAATCCGATTTCGCTCATTGCTGCAATTCGATTAACACTTCTATGCGGCTTGCCTTTTTAGTTGTCATATGCCTAGGCCCCTCGTACGCGTCCGCGCAGGACAAACAGACAATTGAGTCGCTTGATCAGTGGATAAACTCGTTGAATCTCGACGACTTGCGCAAAGACCAGCAACCAGATAGTGCTAATAATCCCGTTTCGGACAACTTATCGAAATCAACTCGTGCGCTCGATACACTGCCTGAAATCGCCGAAGAAATGAGACTTGCTGCGCAGCTTCTTGGAACATCGACAACATCGCCTGCGAAGTCGTTTGTAGAAGCAGTTGTGCTGCAAGATAACATCCTTTTAAGACTGGAAAAAATTCTCGCAGCTCAAGCAAATGGAAGTTTAGAATCGAGCACGCAATCGCAACCACAGCTCGAAGACATGGACAGGCGACAAACGGACGGAGGAAATGAACGTGTTGATGAACCCAATTCAAGCGAGCCTTCGCCAGAAAACACCGACGCCTACCAGCAGTTGCCAACTGACTCGTCATCATCCGATCTTCCATCGGACAACTCGAAGAGCGGCAGCAACGAAAACAACGACGCTTTACAGTCGTCAGAAAACTCAGATCGAAACTTTGGCAATCAATCGGGTAACAGCAACTCGAACCCCAACGAGGCGGAACCGAACATCAATTTGCGTCAATCGATGCTCGATTCGACCGGTACAACTTGGGGCAGTCTTCCAGAGAGACTCCGAAGCCAATTGAACACCGTTCGAAATTTCGGATTCACGCCAGGCTTTGAATTACAAACGAAAGACTATTTCGAAAAATTAAATGAAGCTTTAAATTCTAGATGAACACGTGCATGAAAAAACATTTTGCCCATTAAAAGCTATCAATATTTGATGCGGAACCGACAAGAATGCCAACAATTGAGCAGAAGACACTTGATGCGACAATCGCTTGGAGTTGCTGCTGCAAACATGTTGATACTTAACCAATCTATATTTTCAAATATTGCCAATGCCCAACGCTCAGACGTTGACGAGGAATTTTCGGAAAAAATTTCGGAAGCGATCGAAAACGGACTTTCTTATCTTGCTAACAAGGAATCTGATGGCCGTTTTACAACGCAACGTTGGGGACAAAACCTCGGTATCTGTGCTTTAGTAGGACTTTCATTTTTATCAGCTGGTCATCGGCTAGGAGTTGGAACTGCGGGGAAATTGCTTGAGCGGATTGCCAAACGAATCGTGTCGTTTGCTCAGCCAAGCGGGTTTATAAACGACCCACTTACTCAGTCTCACGGCCCGATGTATGAGCATGCTTTTGCGACGTTGTTTTTAGCGGAACTTCATGGAACCAATAAGACGATTTCTCTCGGCGAAAAGATTGAATCCGCAATTAACGTCATTATTCGAAGTCAGAATGATCGAGGCGGTTGGCGATATGATCCAAACCCCAGCGACGCCGACCTATCGGTTACTGTCAGCCAGATCATGGCGCTAAGAGCGGCAAAAAACTCAGGTTTTTTTGTGCCCGAAGAAAGCGTCATGAAGGCAATCCAGTTTGTACGCTTATTGCAGAATCCAGACGGCGGGTTCGCATACAAGCCAGGTGGTGGTCCGAGCAAGTTTGCTTTGACTGCGGCAGCCGTCGTCGCGATATACAATTCCGGTATCAATTCAGGTATCAATTCCGAAAGCACGCTCGATCAAGCTTTCCAATTTCTTGACGCCAGTCTTACTAACAATCAAATTGCCGATGCGAGTTATTTTTTTTATGCACACTACTACAGCTCACAAGCTTATTGGCATCGCGGAAACGAATCTTGGATTCGTTGGTATTCTCGACTGAAGAATTTGGTTACGCCGATGCAAATGAACAATGGTTCGTGGACCGACTCTAGCCAAGGGCCCGAATATGCAACAGCAATGGCGTGTCTAATTCTAAATACACCTCGCAGTCTTTTACCGATCTATCAGCGATGAAACAAAATCGGCTCAGACGAATCTCAACCAACCGGCAAACGACCCTAAGCGTTTTTTTTATCGCAAGCTTGCTTGCATCAAATCTATTCGCGCAAGCCTTTCGTACCAATACGTGCGACGATTTTGAAGGCGTCGGTTTCTTGCATCTCACCGATCGGTCACTTGTTGACACTTCGTTTTTGGGAGTAAATGAAAAAGGCGATTTTACTTTTCGACAACAAGGCTCGGACAGATCTATCGTCGCACAGTCAACTGAATTGCTCGCTTTTTACCGGCATCAAAATATCGTCAATGTTCCGCCAAGCGGTGTCATGCTTGTTGATGGCTCAATCATCAACGGACGTTTGGTTGGAAACGATCTTGATAGTTTGCAATTGAACAGTCCGATTTTTAGAACCATCTCAATCCCGTTCAGCTACATTGCAGCGATTATTTTTGATAGGCAGGGAACGTTTCTAGACACCGTCATTGAAGGATGGCTTTCGGCAAGTGTTCAAACAGAAGACATTCTCTATTTAAACGACGAAAGTGTTTTATTTGGAGTGGTCAACAACCTCAATGCAGAACGTTCATTGATTCGCGATGTGCAAACGATGTCACTTGAATTGCGACAAAACGAGTCGTTGCGTCGAGTTTCCATCGCGAATATCGCCGCATTAAGGCTTTCTCCCATACTAAAGCGGATATCACCCAGGTCTGACGACTGGCTAGTTGTGAAATGGATTGATGGCAGCGTCTTGCACGCGAAATCTTTGCAAAAAAAGGAAGATAACCGGATTGAATGCACCTTAGAAAGCGGTTTTCGTTTCGCATGCGTGTCAAATTTTATCGATTGGACGCAGGTCACTTCAGTTTTCAGAAGCCGCATCGATCGCGTAAAAACGATTTTATTTGGCCCAGAATTTTTGCTTCAATACAGAACCGCTTTACCCTGGACTTATCAACCTTCCGAACGATTTTATTCGATACCTGATACTCGAGCGATTGGACAAGATGTGAGCGATTTAAGGCATCTTGAAATCCATGCAAATTCAACTGGTGCTTGGAAAGTCGACCCAAACGCAAAGCAACTTTTGGGAACCTTGCAATTGTGCTTTTCAGAAAAATCGAGAACCATCGAGAGCAATGTATCTGGCCTAATTGGACGACGGTCAACTGCCCACATGAATCTAAATTCGCCTGTAACCAAAGTCAAAATCTTGAGCCGTCGGAATGACGCTTTGGAATTGGTTTGGACGAGCCCTGACTTAAGTCTCTCACATAATTCTGCAGCGGTCTCTGTACCACTAGATAAAACCGATTTAATTGTCATCGCCGCTGAAACAACGCCAGAATTTTCTCACCTACCTAAAATATTCTTTGATCTTCTAAGGACAACAAATTGATCGAAAAGAACGATGAACAGCAAAGTATTTCGGTACGCGATTTTCAATCCCTCATCCGCAAAATGTATTTTACGAAAGACGCGCAGCGCGGCATCGACGGAACTTTTATGTGGTTGATGGAGGAGATTGGCGAACTGGCGTCGGCCCTGAGGACAAACAATGACCGAAAAAATTTAGAAGAGGAGTTTGCCGATGTGCTCGCTTGGTTGACGACGATCGCGAATATCGCTGATGTCGATTTGAGCCAAGCGCTCCGTGACAAGTACGGTTCGGGCTGTCCTGGCTGCGGTTTATTTTCCTGCGACTGTAGCATGAGCGAGAAACCTTGAAAAAGATTTTTGGATTACCACATGCCAATATTTGCCCGAAGTGAACCCGAGTCGATGCGAATTGTTTTTACTTCTGCAGCGTTTTTTATTAGCCTTTTCTGCTTAGTGCCCTGCGAACTCTTAATTGCAGAGTCAGACACTCAAGATCGGCAGTCACAAGAAGCGTTGAATGTTCTACTCAACGAGATTTGGAATTGGGAACTTGCCGAGGACAGTTGGTTAGCGACCGAAGCTGGCGTTGATGTTGGGCAAAACACTTTCCCGAGAGTCGATTTATTAAATCAGAAACGGAGATACGATCAGAGACGAGAATACCTCAAACGTTTAACACAAATCTCTAGCCAGTCGCTACCCGATACCGATCGCATCAATCTTGAAGTTTTGCGATTGAGATTAATTGACGACATTTCCGCGTTTGAATTCCAGACGTTTCTAGCGCCTTTAACTGGACGGACTGGATATCACTTAAGTTTTTTGGAACTAGCGAATACCATGAAACTTGAGCAACTCGAAGACTTCGAAAACTACATTGGTCGTCTGAACGATTTTGCTCGATACAACGACGAGCAAATTGATCTAATGCGATTGGGCATTGAATGCGGAATCACAACACCTGCTGTTGTCTTGCGTGAGTCGGCGGTTCAAATGGAACCGCATCTTATCTCTGACCCAACGAAAAGCGAACTGTATCGCCCATTCCTGGCTAGCTCTCCTGCTGGAATTGACGATGCGCAGTGGATGCGGCTGAGAAAAGAAGCTCATCGGGCACTTCAAGAAAACAGTATTCCGTCGCTTCGAATGCTTTGGCAATTTCTTAGCGAGGAATACATACCTGCGGCACGTTCTACTATCTCGGCACGCGCATTGCCCAATGGGCGTGAGTTTTACCGCAGTCAAGTTGCCAAGCATACAACGACAAATCTCGGAGCACAAGAAATCCATCAACTCGGTTTGAACGAGGTATCGCGAATTAAGAACGAAATGCGAGAGGTTATCGAACAGCTCCAATTCGATGGCTCGCTAGACGAATTTATTGAGACATTGCGTAGCGATCCGATTCACTATGCCACAACCCCTGAAGAGTTGATGCAGTATGTAGCGCTGATCTTGAAGCGAATCGACGGCAGCTTGCCGCAAGCGTTTTCGACGCTCCCGCGAACACCGTACGGTCTAAAGGAGATCCCTGATTTTTTTGCGCCGCAAACAACTAGCGCCTATTACTGGCCGCCCGCTGGTGACGGTTCAAGGGCCGGAAATTTTTACTTGAACACCTACAACCTGCGGCAACGCCCAAAATACGAGATGGAAGCGTTAGCGATGCACGAAGCTGTCCCAGGACACCATTTGCAAATTGCTTTACAGCAAGAATTGACCGAAGTTCATCCAATGCGGCGATTTACAATGTTTACCGCCTATGTGGAAGGTTGGGCCCTCTATAGCGAATGGTTAGGGCAAGAGCTCGGCTTTTACACCGATCCATATCAAAACTTTGGCCGACTTAGCATGGAGGCGTGGCGATCTTGTCGCTTGGTAGTTGATACCGGTATCCATGACATGGGTTGGACTCGACAGCAAGCAATTCAATATATGCAGAGCAACACTGCGCTGAGTCCTCACAATATTGTTGCTGAGGTCGACCGCTATATCGCTTGGCCAGCGCAAGCTCTAGGTTACAAGATTGGTCAACTCAAAATTCTCGAGCTGCGTCAGCGCGCCGAGAAGCAACTGGGAAAGAAATTCAGTTTACGTCGCTTCCATGAGGTTGTGCTGTTGCAAGGCGCCGTGCCCTTGAATTTGCTGGAAGAGCAGGTTGACAAATGGCTAGCTGACGAACCTAAGTGAGTTTCGTCCAACACGCGAAACGTGAACAGACCAACAAGCCAACAACCGCGAGCAAAACAATCGTTGCCGGTTCAGGCACACTGCTGACAGCGATGAACTGGTCGATGAATACGGCTGAGTTTCCAATGTAGCTGATGCCGCTAGCGACGGGATTCATATTCGTATCTTGAAATTGAAAGCTGTTAATTCCTAAAAGAAGCAATGCGCCATTTTGCTCAATGAAGAATGGCGCGCCAGAGTCTCCGCCGATGACGAGAGATTCATATAAGACATAATCGGGATCGCCGGGCTGCTCAAGCAACAGGACGAGCGTGTCGCTCTGACTGTCTCCGAAAGGAATGTTTTCACTATAGGCGCTAATTACATTCCGCCCAAATGCTTGATCACTTGTTACAGGATGTACGGTCATTGACAAGCCGGACGTGTAACCGATTAAGCCTTGAAACTGGGTATCGGTCTTGAAGTTGTATGACCCGTCCAGACTTGGTGGATCCCCAACAATTATCTCACGTGTAAAATTGAAGTAAGTGATCGTGTTATCGACTGGAGTATCGAGTTTTGCCAACCATAGATCGGTGTTAGGGACTCGCAACGAATTTGCGATCGATCGAACAACTGGCGTCGAACCGGGATTGTTGTCCGGGTAGAACACGATGTTGCCGTTTGGTTGAAAGTGATTTGCGCTGATAATGACATTAGAGCTAATCAAAGTCGCAAACTGCCCCCCGGTTGCAGGCGTAAGCCCGCCATCACCTTGCCCAATTCCGCTCAAGTCAAATGCTTTGAGAATAAACGCGTCATCGTTTGTGAAACGATCGTTTGTCTGGTCCGTGAATCCACTGATTTGCATATCAGCCCAAATGACGGGCGTCCAAATTGCAAAGCAAAAACAGAATAAAAATCGATTTAATCGATGCATTTTGGCTGACAGACTAGAGAGGAGTTATCGCCGGCTCTCACGCTCGTTCCCCGCGAGAGTTCTTACTGGCACATTGTTCAGTTTAACCCAGCAAGTCAACGGCTGCATCAGTCGACGTGCGGAAAAACGTCAGATTGAGGCACTGAGCCGGTCAAACCGGGAATTCCATGTATGCTAT
Organism: Pirellulaceae bacterium; assembly: GCA_041740995.1. Taxonomy (GTDB): domain Bacteria; phylum Planctomycetota; class Planctomycetia; order Pirellulales; family Pirellulaceae; genus JBGSKY01. Next base: position 4,283 of record JBGSKY010000154.1, on the reverse strand, counting down.
CAAGCAATCGACGTTGAATTGTTGTTGTTGCGAGAGATACCGCAGAGGCTGCGAAGCTATACTATGACTCTAGTTTTATTGGACTCTTGGGGGTGCCGAAGAATGCTGCTACGACAATCGCGTTACTTCGCAATTGCATGCCTATGTCTGGCGTTGGCTGAAAATTCCCCACAAAGCTTATTTGGCCAAGACCGCGAATCAAGTGCTTCCAATGATGCACATTTGCCGAGTCGATTGCGGACGTTGGAAGATCATGTTTCTTTTGAGGCACCCGATCCAGCCGACTGGCCGCTGCGTCGAACCCAATTGAAAGATCAACTCACAGTCGCCCTGGGCTTGGAACCTTCTCCCCAAGCTAACGCGTTGCAAAGTCAAGTCTTTGGTTCGATTGAAAAAGACGGCTACCGCATAAGCAAAGTCATTGTTGAGACGTTACCGAATTTTTTTCTGACTGGTTCGCTATACGAGCCTCTCAATCTAGCCGATCAAAAACTTCTACCGGCCATTCTTTGTCCCCATGGACATTGGGAAGATGGCCGTATGCATCGGGCAAGTGATGCAGAAGTTGCAAATCTGTTGGCGAGCGGCGCCGAACGATTTGAAGCCGCTGCTCGAAATCATATACAAGCTCGATGCGTCCAGATGGCTCGCATGGGTTGTATTGTTTTTGCCTACGATATGCTTGGCTATGCGGACTCGCAGCAGATATCGATTGAGCGAGCTCATCGTTGGGGAGTCAATCAGATCAACCCTGAAACCAGATCTGATGCGAACGATGCTCCGCGCATGGAAAACCTCTTGTTTAGTACAAGGGCCGAACTGTATCAGCAGAGCGTTATGAGTTTGCAAATATTGCAAAACCTTCAAGCCGTTAACTTTGTAAAGACTCTGCCGCACGTCGATTCTAAGCAGATTGCAATTACTGGTGCCAGCGGAGGCGGTACACAGTCCTTTGTCACTGCCGCAATTAGCGACGATATTGCTGGAGCCTTTCCCGCAGTGATGGTTTCGACGGGAATGCAAGGCGGGTGTACTTGTGAGAACTCTTCATTACTGCGAGTCCATACCAACAACGTAGAAATTGCAGCGCTGATTGCACCGCGGCCACTTATGATGACCAGCGCCGACGACTGGACAGTCAATATGAAGCAGGATGGATTTCCGGCGCTGCGAAAAATTTACGAAGATGCAGGCGTCTCGGAAAATGTAAAACTCTTTGCAGCAACACACTTCCCACACAACTTCAATCACGTTAGCCGCGTTGCCCTCTACGGGTTCATCAACCGCTTATTCGGGCTTGGTTTGCAAGAGCCAATCCTAGAACGGGATTTCGACTGGAGTGATCGCGAAGAACTCTCTGTTTGGGATGCGGAACATCAACGCCCCGAGGCGGATCTTGCATTTGAAAATAGTTTATTGACGAACTGGCAAACATTAATCGACACTCACTACGACTTAAAACAATTCAAGCATCGCGAGGAATTTTTGGAGTCGATCGCTGGACAGCAGCTCGCAAGAGGGTGGAATGTCATTACTTCGATGGGGCTTCCGTGGTCAAAGAATTTAGCGATCAAGGCAGCTTGGGATATCGATAAACCGGTACCCGAATTCGCACTTTATAATCAGCTCGGCAATCGCGTTGCTTTGGGAACAATCACTCCTAGCGACGCGATTAAAGCAAAAGCCGATCGGAGAATTGTCATCGATTGGACGTCAATCAAACGCGTAAGACTGCACATCGGTGAGACGCATAATCCGACTTTTACAGCTAGCTCCGATCGTGATTCGACTTTGGATATTCACTGGCAGATCGCTGATCCGCTGGCCAACGACATGGTCGAACCTACTCAGCAGCAATTGGTCGGCAATCCGAGACCAGCCGCTGCATTTACGTACGGTTATAACGCGGCCGCGTTAGTCCGACGAGCTGGCGCACTAATGGCAATCGTTGATGACTTGGACATCAGATCCAAACAATTAGTAGAAGTTGAAATGTATGCTGGCGGTGAAGATAGCTTTTTGGCCCTGGCAACAGTACTGCAGCGGCCCGGTAAAGTTTCGAAACTGGTGCTTGATGAATCAAATGAATTTCGTTTCGCCAATTTGGAATCTATCCGCGACAAGAACTTTGTGCCCGCGTCATTGCGCTACCAAGACATGCCCGGTTTGATAATGGCAGTCGCGTTTCAAAGGCCAGAAACCGTCATCACTTCGATCAAAAGTGAAACTCGGATTCCGCGATGACGACATCAGGCAACGCCGACAAGGTTTCATTTTCAATCCTTTTGTAAATCTTGCTTGCCAAGCGAAACAACCGATATCCTCCAGCTTACCGGTTTTATCGCTCTTGACGCGGCACGACTCGATTGACGATAGTTATGACGGCGTCTAAGCCTTATTTCGCACCCTATCGGGAAATACTGCCGGCCCTCGGTAGACTGTAGCGTTTATTGGCACACCGACTGCATAGTCATTCATCCCTGTACAGCAGAATCTGCCAAGTTGATCAAATCGCTCTGGCGTTCTGTTTTTTGGATGTATATTGTTCAGGACGAATAGTTAGCTCTTGGGGGAAATAGCAATGCAAATCTCAAACACCTTTGGTATCTCAGCGGGCGAGTCGCTACAGGGAGCGCAGCGTTCCAACAAGTTGGATTTTGCTGCTGGCGCGAAAGGTGACAATGCAAGCATCACTCCATCCGACAAACTAGATTTTTCGCCCGAAGCCCAAGCGATTATTTCTGGCGAGTCAGCAACTGCGACCAGCCGAACTGAAAGAATCGCATCAATTCGCCGAGCAATTGCAGATGGTTCATACGATTCGCCAGAGCGACTATCTGCGGCACTGGACAAATTCTTGGAAGCTCATAGCTAAAGTTGAACTTTCGGCTACGAATTCTTTCTAGAAATCTTCGCTTCTTTGCCTTAGAATTAACTGCCTCGGCCGTTCTTGGCCTGGTTGTTCGATTTTTGAAATGCAGATTGGCGAGACTGTGCACAGCGACAAATCGCTTATTGTGGCCAAAGCCATTACAAATAAACCACTTGAGACCATTGAAGTCTCTTTGACTCCGCTAGAGCGGTTTGAAGAGTACTTACAAAGTCGCGGTCTTCGGAACACCGATCAACGGCGTTACTTGGTAGAAAAAGTCTTTGCCCAGCATCAACATTTTGACGCAGAGCAGTTAATTGATCAGCTTCCAAATAAAGGTTTCGAGAATTACGTTTCGCGACCGACTGTTTACAGAACATTGAAGGAATTCGTCGACGCCGGTCTGCTTCGCAGCTTTGAGCTAGATGGACGTGCGGTCTATGAACATGACTACGGATATCCGCAACACGACCATTTATATTGCGTCAAATGCCTGAAACTGTTCGAGTTTCAGAGCAGTGATCTTATCTCAATTCGCGATGCTGTCGCGCGAGATCATAGGTTTCGCGTTCAATCACATCGCCTGACTATTCACGGAATTTGCGACAATTGCAATCGTAGCCGGGCTAGGCAGCGACGTCTGCAAGATCGGGTCTAGTTCTACACCAAGTTGGTGAACCAGGCGACTCCGAACTAGTCATCGTCTGCGGAAATCTCGACAACGCACGTCACCATGTAGTGATCGGAATATTGTCGCTTGTAATTTCGAATTGCATCGTCATCGCCGATAGGCTTTGAGATCTTGAGTTCCGCATTTTTGAATTCGGATTGCGTACTTGCGACAAAGATCCGGTCGAAAGGTGCGCTACTGTAACCTTCACCCCAAGCGGCCGTGGTTCCCTGGTCGTCAGCATTCAAGTCTCGAAAACCACCAGCAACTAGCGTGTCGGCGCCTTCATTGTCGTCTGCTAAAAAATTGAAGTCACCCAAGATCACAATATCTTCATCTTCAAACTTTTTCTTTAAGGCGGGAAGTTGCGCAACCAAAGTTTTAGCTTCTTGAGCACGATGCTTACTGGTCCAATTCGGATCATCATGTTCTGGATCAGGTCGATTCGATTTTAAATGAACCGGAATGACGACGACGTCAGTTTTGCCTTCACCAAAGGAGAACTTGACAGCAGTCGCTCGCCGCTCCCAAAACTTCAGACCAAATTCTTCACTGCTGCCAACCTCGATCGCATAAGGACTGCCAACTAACGTTGCTTTATCCGCTCTCCAAGCAACTCCGATATGTTGCCCACGAACTATGAAGTCTTCAGTTCCTTCGCTGTATCCAATCTTGGGGAACAAAAGATATTGCCAATTCTGCTTGTGCGACTTCTTCAATTCATCGACCACCGCATCAAAT
>JBGSKY010000153.1:0-47353 GCA_041740995.1 Pirellulaceae bacterium | reverse complement strand
TCGGGATTGATCAGGGATTTGAACAACGATAAAAGTCATGACCGTTGAAGCAACGACGCCGCCACATAAACCAGCCAACGCGCGGGCTAGCAGCAAGTGCTCATAACCAGGCGCAACGCCACAATAAAATGTCGTCACGATAAAACCAGCGAAGGCCGTGAGCATGGTAAATCGTCGATCGTAGCGATCAATTACTGTGGAAGCGACAATGCCAGAAACCATCGCACAAATGCCATAAATCGAAACAACAAAACCGAACTGCTGCGGGGTAATGAGCAGCTCCTGTCGAAGCTGATCGCCCAGCGGCATTACAATGACAAAATCGAGAATGTGCGTGAAATTTATGAATGCTAGCAGCAGTACTAATCGCCACTGCGGTCCGGTCAGTGGAAAGCTTTTTGACTTGTTTGAACCGCTGGACATACGGAAAACCTAAACGAATGATACAAATCTAATGACGACGCGGTGAAAGGTTCCAGTATCATAGGGGCTACGCAATTGACCCCCAATAGGAATTGCAATGATGCTGCAGCGTTTAGCCCAAAAGTGGCTTTGGATCTTAATGACGTTCGCGCTTTGCGGACTGTTTTTTATCGCTATTTTGCCGCGACTGCTGGGATCAAAATGGTTGATTGACCCGATCGTCGCTCGCTTTCGAGCTGATGATTTTTTACTTGAAATCGACTCCATCGAACTGCGCTGGTTTTCGCCGTTAAGAGTCCTGGGTGTTCGCATGCACCAGGAGGACGGAACCGAGTTGCTGACGATTCGCGAGATCAGTACGAATCGCGGTCTTTTTGGATTCTTGACCGGCGGGCGCGATTTCGGTCGTGTTGATATCTACGAGCCAACTGTTGACGTTCAATTAGTCTCCAACGAAACCAACCTTGGCCGATTCGTAAAAGCGGTCCAGGGTGACTCGCAAGCTGGCTCACAAGTAACAAATCAACGCCCCGAAGCGAAATTGCTGGTTGCAGTTCACGAGTTTTCGACGAAGGTACAGAGAGAAGATCAGGCCTTACCGCTGGTAATCGTGCCACCTTTTGATCTTACCCTTCGATACGCTTGTGAAGCCGAGCAAGCAAGCTTGAACGTCGGAGCAACGCAAATACTAAAAGAGGTAGAATTGACGCCCGAGCTTTTAGAATTCGGATTGGCGTATGCTGTGCCTCTGTTGGCAAAATCAGCTTGGTTTGACGGAAAAATATCTTTAGCCACCGATGATCTTTTTATCGATCTTACCGCGCCGCAAAAATCGACTGGCAATGCATCGATCACCTTGCATCAAGTCCGCAGCGGACCGACTCAGCCTCAGATCGTGAAGCTACTTGCGCTTTACGCAACCATGCGCGGGCGAGAGCCGCTACAAGAGATTGTCTTCGTCGACGGGTCGGTTGTATTGGTAGGCATGCGCGATGAAAAAATATCACACAGCGGTTTAAACTTTGGATTGCCGAAAACTGATCCAAGATTTCAGATTTCAACTGCTGGCGATGTTGGCATCGTTGATAAAAAACTAAATCTCGCGCTCGATTTTCCGGTTCCGATTGAGCAACTTGCCCGTCGTGATTCAGTCCAGGCTCTCGGCGTGCCGAAAATTACTCTGCCGATCTCAGGAACTTTGGATTCGCCAGAAATCGATTGGTTGGCATTTCGTGGCGATTCAGCAATCTTGCTCGGTCAAATTCGCGAAGCGGTTCAAGACGAATCACCGGGCGTCGCCAATGTCATTGCAACATTGGAGAGCTTGTCCAATGGCGATGCTGATCAGACGATTGCAGCCGCCGCAGATTTCGCGAAGCAATTGATTGAACGACGGCGTCAACGTCGCGAGCAATCGACCATTGATAATGAAAATTCAGAACTGAACAACTCCGCAAGTGAAACAGAATCACCCGAAAGTTCGCGACCTATTCGCGATGCACTGCGCGGCATTTTACGTCCAAGACCGTAAGGCAAGAAGCTCTCGTACAAGTCATCACAAGATAGAACTTATCAGCGGACGGTCGTACTCGATCCATAGTTCTCGCTCAACGGCGTTGCGGCGATATGTTCAAACGACAAATGCAGAATGGATTGCAGTCGCAGCGCGTTGGAATCTTCAGGGTACTCGTTCAGAATTCTCGCTAAGGTCGTTTTGGTTTCTTCGAATCGCCCGATTTGATGTTGTGCTGTCGCCAGTTGCAACTGCCGTGGTAGATCGGTGGTTGGAAGTCTTTCTGAGGCGGCAGTTAAAGCCGTTGCGGCTTCGGCTTGACGCCCCAAATCTGCCAGTGCGAGCCCTTTGGCAAGTTGAACTTCGCCGTTGATTTCGACTCCGGGACGCTGATCTCCCATCCGTTCGAGGGTTGCCAAGGCGCGCTGAGGTCGCCCCATTTGACGATAAATTTCAGCGACTGCCAGTTGCACACTTGGGTTGTCTGGCTGCACTAACATCGAACGATGAAATGCTTGGAGCGCTGAATCCCATTCTCGTTCGGAAACCCAAGTGTTGCCTAACAAAGCCCAAGCTGTGGCGTTGTTTCGACGTGTTTCTAAAACCTTCTCTGCAAGAGCACGAGCGTCTGTAATTTGGCCTTCCTCGAGATACATTTCTCCCAATCTCACCATGTAGTCTGGATTCTCTCCAGAGAGACGGATGGCTTCCTGCATGTGATGAATAGAGGCGACTCGATCACCCGATAGCCAAAGCGATTGGCTAATACCCCAGTGCGCCCGTTCGTCGGTCGGGCATTGCTTTATCGCTTGCGAGAAACAGGTCTCGGCCGAACGCAGTTGGTTGCGTGTCAGCAAATCGACTCCTTGAGAGGATAACTGACGAGCCTGGACGACGCGATGATCGGGACGACGATTCGAAAGAGCACGACAACCACAGTTAAAGACTTGAGATGCGATACCGATTGAAAAGATCGATGTAACAAAAATTTTCGATCTGTATTTGTAGAAGCACAAAGTCAGTCGACCGCCTGGATACATTTTTAAGGAGTACTAGTGGCGATTAGGGATACCAAAATGATTTGTCGAAGTGCAAGCCAATCGTCAAAAAACGCAGTTTTGTTATCATCGATCCGCTGTGTTTGCACACTCCATTTTGATCCCAAACGACGGTTCTGGTAAACTGCGTCAAAAGGGTCGATTAGAGAAAATGTATTTCGAAAGAAATCTGCTGTTATGCCAAAAACCTATCAGGGTATCGGAATCCAATGCGTCTACCCGGACAATTGGACGGTTTCAGAGAATGTCGCGACTGGCGAAGAGACTCAATTCACGGCCGATTCAGTTATTTTTGAAAATCCAAACGGATCGTTCTTTTCGATTTCTAAATATCCATGGACTTACTCGCCCAGCAACGTCATCGCTCACGCATGCAAGGCTCTGCAAGCGGAGTATGCCGAATTAGAAATTGAACCCGATGAGACGGACCTCAGTGTCGCTGATAGCCATGGAGTAGAGATTCGTTTCTTTCTGTTAGATCTCTTGGTCGTTTGCAGGCTGCGCGCCTTCTCTCTCAATCAAGGAACTTATTTAGTCGAGCAGCAAGGCGAAGATCGTGACTATCAAACGCTAGAAAGCGTTTTTGACGCGATGATTGAAACCGTGATTCAGTCGCTAGATTCCACGCAAGGCCTGTCACGGCTGCACGAATCAAACGACGCGGAGCAAATGCAATAGCTTGCATTTTGTAAATTTGGTATCGCTTGCATTGAAATTTTTACAAAACGATTTGACTGGATCAATTCAATTTTTGACTGTTCGCAGATAACTTCGGAGCATTAGCTGGAGTTTTCTAGCGCCGTTCGTTGGCTGGCTTGCATTTCTTGAGTTTGGCACGCTGCTTGCATTATGTCGTTTTGTCCAAAGCGACAGTAGCATCCAAAATTTGGATGAGAGCGGAAAACGATACGAGCAACTCTGGCAGAGTGCTCGTGATAACCGCCAGCGTCGAGTTCGGATAGTTTTCCGACGGGATGATAACGCCACGGATGGAACAACGACAAGTCATGGATGCGCCGTGATCTTAGAGGCGTCCAATACTGCCATGCAGTAAATAGTGACAGACCCAAGCCACAGGGGTCAGGCCCGCTTTCACGGTAATGACAAAAGAGTTTTCCGCCCGAAATGCAACTTCCCAATCGGACTTGGCTTGGGAAGTTGCCGGTGCGAAGTGCGGGATTCAAGCGACTAAATTTTACCGCCACTTCCTTTTGTCAGCGCCATAAACGCAGACTCGAGGTTGATCTCTTCTTCGGTAAAACGGCGGATCGAGATGCCGGCGGTAATGAGTTCGGTGAGCAACTGCGCTGGCTCGGTGATTTCCGGATGCAGGTGAACCCGAAACAGCGGCGATACTGCTTCGACTGACTGCACATAGTCACGTTCCTGAAGAATTTTTCCGGCCGCATCGAAGTTGCGTTCATCACTAGGTTCAATTATCAAAATGATTTGCGACCGAACTTCGCGAATAACGTCTTTAACGCTGGCGTTCTTTTTAAGGACGCCGGAGTCGATAATGCCAACTTTGTTACAAACGTCAGCCAATTCTGGAAGAATATGACTCGAGACGATGACCGTTTTTCCCATCGTCCCAAGTCGTCGCATCAAGGCGCGCATTTCAATTCGAGCGCGCGGATCTAATCCGCTTAGCGGTTCATCAAGAAGCAGTACCTTGGGATCATGCAACAGCACTCTTGCCAACCCTAAACGTTGGGTTTGTCCGCGAGAGAGTGTATTGGCGTACGCATCACGCTTGAAATCTAAATCGACAACGTCCAACATTTCATCGCACCGCTTGCGGCGTTGAGGTCCGTTTATTTTGTATGCCGCCGCAAAGAACTCTAGGTACTCGATGACAGTCATGTCGTCGTAGACGCCAAAGAAGTCGGGCATATATCCGACTAACCGCCGAATTTCTTTTGGGTGACTAGCAACTGAATAGCCGCCGATGAAAGCTTCGCCCGAAGTTGGTTGCAAAAGAGTTGCGATGATTCGCATCGTCGTCGTTTTGCCGGCTCCATTGGGACCGATGAAACCGAATAAATCTCCCGGCTCCAAATCGAGATTGATGTCTCGAATGGCATACATGTCGTCGTATTTTTTTGTCAGTCCAGTTGCTTTGATCACATCAACCTCTATTGGTCAGCCACCGGGAGTATAAACCGCACAAATGCGCTTCGATAACCATCTTTAACAACCGACGTCTGTTCGTTGGTCTGAGCTTTCCATTTCAAAATTGGTTGCTCTACCTCGGCGATGATTATTGCGCGATTCAGACGCAATTGTTCAGACAGATCGAATTGCCCTAGATAGTCGAAATTCAAGCCGACAAACTGACGACCGCCGGAAGCACGATAGAAACTCATCAATTGGAACAGGCGGTCAAGATTCCGCCGAGACCTTGGATCCCAAGGAACGCTTTGCTCCCGATCGTCGACGATACGTCGCTGCTGCAACTGCCGTGTCAAATCGCGCGGCGAGTCGGCGATCGAAAGTGATATTGATTCGCCCGGCCCCAGTGGACCATCGAGCGGGTAGGACCAATTCTCGTACATCAATAGCGGCGACATCAAATCGCAATCCAGTGGATTGGTGAAGCTGCCTTCAAGCAAATCCGAGCCAGGATGGTTCTTCAATTGATTAGTGTCTGCGATCGAAGCACACTCGCCTGACCAATTAGCGCGTACTGCAACCGTACCAGCAGTTGGAATCCCTATGCCATCAATGCGAGTTGCGCGAACTCCGTTTACCTGCTGGGAAACAATGTCGTATCTCGGCATTCCGACATCCGTGCGGACCTTGGAGTTAAAGCCACCCAACCCTGCGCCTGGCAATCCAGACCAGCGAAGACTAGCTGTTGTCGGCGATCGACCAGTTGAAGAATCTTGTGAAGTTGTCGTCGCTTGCTCGTTTGGCAATAAGTTTCGAACGGTGGCTGAGAGGTTGAATCGATCAGCTTGACCATTATATTGATGAACGAAAGCATGGCCGCTGATCAAACCTCGATCATATGAATAATCAATGATTTCAAACGAGTTAATGGCGGTAGAATTCGGCTTCGTCGCAGTGCTAAGGAAATGATTTAAGGTCAGTAAGCTCAAACATGACAGCACCAGCGTCAGCCAAGTCCAGACTGATCGGTTCAGCGATCTGTTGATGACAAAGTAATCAAACGGTCCAATTATGATCAGGAACAAAACGACCAGGACTGACAGCCAAGTAATTGAACCTGCGGTTACCGATTCAAAATAATCAAGGCTCGCGCGAATTTGACCTGTCACATCATCGTAACCAATAGAATTCACGATCGAGCTATTTGCAGCTTGCCTAGCTCTTGCAAATTCAACGGTATCAATCGTTCGCTCAAGTAGAAGCCGTCTATCTGGCCAATCTAAAAAGATAGAACTATTGACATCGGTTGCAACGATATCGACCACGCCCGCTGCGAATCCGCTATGCATCAGAAACGGCAAACTTTCACGATCGGCGGAGTAAAGCGTTAAGTCGACTCTCGCGTCCGCGACCTCAATTCGGGCACACTTCAGGAACCCTAGACGAGTGCTTTGGCTCGACGAAACAAATGACTCCAAGACAGATGGATCGACCTCGCTTGAGACATCCAGAACTCTGCCCGGAATCAGCTTTGAAAGCCATGGAATTTCCGCTGCCGCGAGCGCGTTGGCGCCGAGCCATATTTGTATTCTTCCCCCCTCCGCGAGCCACTCTAAAATTGCCTCGGATTGATCTGGTGAGATGGAGCGGAGCAGTTCAATGTCAGTTGTCGGCATGACTAGCAAATCGACTCCGGCATAACCACCCGCCGAACGAGGTAAGTTTTCAGCGGACGTCAGACTGCTCAGTGAGATTGTCGGCAAGCCACCTCGGGCAGACTTCAAACCGATGTCGTCAAGATTGTGATCACTCCCAATGGCGGCGATCCATGGCTGGCCAACTGGCAAAACTGTTCCGCGTTCTTCGTTTGTTAAGTTGCGTTCAAATTGCACCTTCCTGTTGGAATCCAAGAGTCGAATTCTCATCGGACGGTCAAGTCGACCATGCCGAACAACTAGCGTGGATGAATCGTTTGCTGGACTAGAATTTTGATCCTTATCGAACGCTGTGACAGCTCCTTCGTCAACTCGATATGTGACAGCAATGCCATCACCGTCGACAGTCGTCAATTCGAGCATGGTTCCTGCGAGCACTTTGTCGGCGGCAGTGATTCGAAGTTCCGTGTCGTAGCCGATTTTCCACTGCTGGCCCAATCCGTGAGTAATTCTAAGCGACCTAAAGTCGTTGATCGCTGGTTGTCCGGCCGACCGATCGGACGCGAGCTCCTGTGCCGTCGCTTTACAAGTCGAAAACAGACTAGTTAGCGAAAGAATCAAACACGAAAAGAAATTTGCTCGAGAGTGCGATGAACAAGACAAGTGTGTATTATCAGTAAAAATTCTTGCGGCTATCGATCGGGCGGACAAACGGGCATCGATGAGGCATCAACCGACTGGAGGGTAGTCAAGAAAAATATTTCGTTGCCTAAAAATATCCAATACAAACGTCAGCATCAGAAGCAAACCAACACGTCAAGTAAGCAAATTACTGCAAGATTCAATCCGGAATGAATCTGGAGCTTTGGCAACGTTTACCAAACAGCGATCTAATCCAAACGTTTGACCCTGATGTTTTTAAAATAAACTTTACTGTCGGGATCGTGGGCTTGTAATGCGAATGTGCCACCTTCGCCCAAACGTCTTTCAAAATCGTTTGATGAAGATTCCTTACCTTCAGGCTCGGTGTACTCGACGATAGTCTTTCCATTAACTATCGAAGTTATCTTGCGATCCTTTACGATGATTTCTTGTGTATACCATTCGTTGTCTTTTGCTGGCGGATCAAAGACATCCATCACAGAATAAATACCCGCCGACTTTTTTGGGTCTTTGTGTGAGATATTCACTTGGCATTCATAGCCAAATTTAGGCCATCCAGTTTCCTGAAATTTCGTGCAGAAATAGATGCCAGAATTACTGTTCGGCGTGGTCATCACGTCCGCTTTGAAGTGGAAATTGTGGAAAGGTTTTTCTTGGCCCACATAGAACAAGTGGCTCACATTTCCGTTCGCGATGATCATACCATCGTCGATTGACCAAGATTCTGGACTTTCGTTGATTTTCCAACCATCCAAAGTCTTGCCGTCAAATATGGTTTCGAACCCTGTCTCCTCAGCGTTTTTAACTTCAATAGCTTCCTGCGCGCTTGCCCGTTGAAGACCGATAACTAAAACAGCCATCGAGGCAAACAGACTGAACAAAGTTTTGACCATAGCAATGAAATCAACAAAGGATTGTGTTCTTAAAACCAAATGCCGGTTACCTTGATCTCGCGAGCGATTCTGGACAAGTCCACCGCTTATAGACTCCAGTTGTGCACTTCGCTAGAAGTTCTTAGCGCCAACTGTCGTACTGCACAAAATTACCGGGCTGCACGATTTTACTGGGCTGCACGACGTCGCTTGAGTAGTGGCTGACGAACCGTCCATGTCCAAAGCGTTTTTCACTCAACCAACAACGACGCCAGCGTAACAATTAAATACGCCGACGTCTAAAGAACGGATCGCAAAAAACCAGATAACCGCTTGGAAGATCTATTTGCCGTCCTTGTCGCCGCCTGGCAACATTCCAGCATCGATTCGCTCTTTAAAAGTCTTTCCGTCCTTCGCTTTTTCGCTTTCCACTTTTTTGTAAGCAGCTTCCAGTTCTTCTTTGACTTTTTCTGGTTCTGCCTTCAAACGATCGGCCTTGTAGTCATCTTTTTTCAAAAGACTCTCAAGTGACTCGCCGTAAGGGTTGTGCTTCTTTTTCGACTCGCCCTGAATGTGGCAAACGTTGCACTTTGCCTCTTCCGAAAGCTTTTTGAAATCCTCGTTCTTCGAGTCTTTCACATAAAATTCAGTCCAGGCTTCATTGAAAGCTTTGATTGCGAAAACCGGGCTTCCGAGAAACCCAACGCAGCTAGCGCTGGTGACCAGAATTAAAAGCAACTTTTTCATTTCGATTTGTACTCCTTGAATTGGCGTAGAAGCGGGACAATAGAAGAATATCTAACCTTACTTACAATGCAAGTCGGCGAAAACGACTTTTAACTACCCTGGACGAATTTTCCGCGAATTGAACCCGTCAGAACTGCGTGGGGTCAAAAACCAGTCTGTATTGGTTTTTCCTGACGAATCTTTTAAGTCAACTTTGCTGTACAACTTTGAAGAGCTTCATGAACCAAAATCCTCGCAACTTAATCGTCATGTCAAAAACGATACCGGACGAATCAAAGCCATGCACTCGCGATTAGTCAATCGGCTTTGTTCAATCGAGCGATTACCACAATATTTCCAACTGTGCTGCGGTTATACAAGTTAATTTGGCGTAACTGCTGGACTCTCGTTGTTGTCGATCGGTGGAAGTCTTGCAAAAATCAAACCAGGCTGGAACGAACCGGGCCTTTGGCGATAGTTTTCTGGCGTTTGGCGATACATTAGCGTTGTCAACTTCGGAGAACCGCTCCAACGAATCGAAGCCTCTGGCGAACGTTCGGTCAACAGAGTTCGGATCGCCGCTTCAAATTCAAACCTCGCTGTTATCTTGCCCTGCGAACGGAGTCGGATCATCTCTCGAACGGTCGTGTCATAAGCGTTTTCGTTTCCTCGAACGTCTAGCCAATTCAACCATGCCGCAGCGTCGCTGGCCGCCAATCCGAGCCCGGCTAAGTCCGGCACACCTTCGAATTCATACATCGCCGCATCGGCATCGATTATGAAAGCACAATTTTCGGCATTGCATGACAAACAAACGGGATGCTCATTTGACTCGACATATTTCAATCGCGAGAATCCGCGTTGCGACGCAATTGTCAGTTGCTTCAAAGCAACCCGAATATTTAGAGGCAATCGGCTCATAGTAATTGCGCCACCATACTCGACCATTCGCCCGTCGATCGCGAGCAATCCATTTTCCCATCGCAGTTCTGTCCTTACCGCTTTGGGTTCAGTCAAAAAATCGCCATTGCCTCGAACGATACTATTAATCAATTTGACTTGAACCGGATCCGAGTCTTTTTCTTCGATAGCGTTATCGCGCTGTGGTGCGGGAATCTCTCGCAAAAAGCCTTCGTCAAATCGCGTCAACGCTCGACGATCTTGGCTAGAGCCGTAGTCCTTTACATTGTTTCTTGGCAAACTTGCAAACGCGGTGGGCCTCCATCCGGAAATTGAGGGCAGCATCGTCATTGTGCAATGTTCTAATTCGATAGCTGCGCCGGGACGCAGTGCGAAACCCGCGACTATCCCTGCACTCATTTCAGGACTGGAAAGCGAAAGATCAACATCGACCAATCTTAGAGATTGTGGACCGAGCTCGAATCCAGAAATCAGCTCATCGCTTTCGCTTGTTTGGAATTGAGGCATCATGTCTGTTGCTGGCACGATCTGTATTTGAGCTCGACGCTCGCCGAGCGAACGGATAGTCAGCGACGGGTGATCCCAAGTCAACTTTTTTTCTATTCGAATCGATTGCATCAATACAATCTCCTTGAACTCTGGCTTGGCGGACGCGATAGACAAAGCCTCTTCAAGAGTTCGCGCAATCAGTACATTGGCAAAACCGCTTTGGACCATCGAGTTGTCAACGACGATCGTCGGCGATTGCGATCGAACGTTTGCTGAAAGCCAAGCAAGAGCCGTCTCACCGAGATCTGAGCGGAAACGATTGTCGACATACGATCCTGGGAGGTTATTGGACGGTAGTGTTTTCGCGGTTTCATCCGCACTGGAGGGCATGCTCGCGCCTTGGCCCTCGCGCATCAGGACATTGGCGGAAAGTCCAGCGATTGAACCGTCTACGAGCTTTGGAGACATCGCGGAGTCACTTTGGTTAAGGCTTGCTGGCGATTCCGAGACAGCCAAGCGACCTGAATTCGACCTCGACTTGTTAACAGAGCTTGGTGTGATTGGAGAAGTTGTGTTGACATCGAAAAAACCAGGCTGCGAATTCGGCAAGTTTTCTTGACCAGCCAGTACATTTTCGCTCACCTGCGAGGAAGCTCGAAGTCCTGCCGAAGCTTTGAGCATCGCTTCAAAATCTCCCTGGGGCAAAACGCCAGAAGCAGATAATGCAGTTGGATTTGGATTGCTGGGTACGGGATGTTGCGACGTGGCGACATTTGCCTGGTTGACGATATCGCCACCAGTTGTCGCTCCAATAGACCGAGCGCTCGGTGAAGTTGTCGCATCCGATGCGCCCGAACGAATGTCGCTGAATCCCGAATCTGAGAGAAAACTTGACTGAGAAAATGTGCTTACCGTTTTGTCCGCTGGCAAGTCGTCAGTCTGCTGGACAGCGAACGCAACTCGCTCGCGTGGCAGGCTGATCAGCGATTTCGCGCGGTGCATATTTTGCATCCAGAGGATAACGCAAACTAAAAGCCCGAGACTCACCATCCACGGCAACAAGGATTCAAAAACCGATTCCTCTTGAATTGTCGGAGTGATCGCAACGGTTCCCGCTTGTTTGCTTTTTGGCAAATCTTCGAACTCAGCCAGCAAGTAAAGATCGTTGATCAACTCAACGGGTTGCTGATATCGATGACTTGGGTTTTTTGCCATCAACTTGGCAATGATCGCTGCAAGCTCATCAGATACATCGTGCCGCAATTCGCGAATGTCACGCGGTTGTACACTCCCATGCATCATTAGCTTTTGGATTGCCGTTCCTTCTGGAAATGGCGGCTTACCGGTTAGCAAAAAGTAAAGCGTGCAACCCAACGAATAAAGATCGCTCCGCACGTCCGCTGACCGAGGGTCGCTGGCCTGTTCTGGCGAGATGTAATCAAATGTGCCCAGCGTAATGTTGCTTGCTGTCAGCTCGTTCGCCGTCCGCTCAACGGCTGTTGTTCTAGCTAGCCCCATATCAACGAGCTTGACGTGCCCTTTCCTCGTCACCAATATGTTAGAGGGTTTAATATCTCTGTGGACGACAAATCGGGCAGAAGCGTGCGTCAGCGATTCGGCAACTTGCCTTGTAAACCAAACCGCATCATCAATTGTTAGCGGACCTTTGTTGTAGACCAAGTCGCGAAGGTTAACTCCGTTGACATATTCGAAGACGATATAGCTCCAGTTGTCAACTTCACCCACGTAGTAAACTCGGGCGATGTGAAGATGATCCAGCTTCGCAGCGCTCTGCGCTTCGAACCTGAAACGTCGAGCCATATCTTGATCCTGGCCCGCAGTCGGAATGACCTTTACCGCAACGATCCGGTCGAGCTTGGTATCGTGCGCTCGAAAGACAGCGCCCATACCACCGCCGCCAACCATTTCCAACAGCTCAAAATGATCGAGCTACTGCCCCAGCAAAACTTGAGCAGCCGCAACAACAGAACTAGTCTTGCGAATTAAGCCACCGTTATTGCTGGGCAGCTTGGTCTCACTGCCGAGCGGCATACCTCGTGTTGCACCCGCGGCCGGTTGTGCCGAAATAATCGTCGCTTCAGTATCGAATGCTGAACTAGAGTCTCCGTTGTCTATAGTTTTCAACAACGGTTGAGAATCTTTCTCTCCCACTACCAAGTCTTCATTGCGGTTCGTGGTGCTTATGTTATTGGGCGCTTTCGCGTACCCTGAGGGACGAATGGTAGTTGCTTCATCGGTGTCAGATGGGGAATCCGATTCCGATGGTTTGGGGATTTTCGGCGAGAATTGCTGCGTTGAGTCCATCGATCTATTGTAACTGATGCAACTCAATTGACGACAATCAAAATGATAGAGCGAATGCGTATGCCAGACAACTTTTTAACGTTTTATGACAATAGTTTCTTAGGATTTCTCAATGGAAAATGAGTTTTTTGCCGCTAAAACCGATGACATTGCTCCCGGAACCTCGCAGGTTTGCCAAATCGAAGGAAAGTTTATTGCCATTTTCAATGACGGCGGAACCTTCAGAGCAATTGACGATATGTGCCCCCACGCCGGCGCATCGCTTGGCGAGGGCTGGTTAGATGACGGTTGTGTGACTTGTCCATGGCACGCTTGGCAGTTCCGGTTGAGCGACGGTGCGTATATGCAGAATCTATCGCTGAAAGTTGAGACCTTTCCGGTCCGAATCCAAGATGGAGACATCTTTGTGACGATACCACCAGCAAAGTAAATCGCCTCGGCAGTCGAACGAAACCGCTTCTCTAGGTTTGACTGTTCGGAATTTTCGGCGAAGTACACTCACTGAGAATTTGCAGTCTCGTTTTACTATCCAGGCGGGCCGCATGCCGGCTTTCGCAGCCATTGTCTAACCAAAAAAAGGTCCCAATGAAGCCAACGCACCTCGCCAGTTTTGCATCAGCTTCAACAAAATTAATATGGGCCTAAATGTAACGTCGCATTTTCGAAAGTCCGATGCTTAACAATCCTGTGCAACCGATCGCTGCAAAGACATACATCACGCCATAAAGCGGCACAAGGAACCGACCACCGACGCTGTACAAGCCCGCTACAACGGTTGCATTAATTGCGATCATGCCAACTAAGAAGATGCCATATCTTGGTGCTCGGTAAATAACGATAATCGCGCCGATTGCGGCAAGCAATTTCGCGATTCCACTCTTGCCAGAATAAGGATTGAAGTGAATCCATATACGACCAGCAATAAGTCGCGGAATCTTTGACCAATTTTGGTTGATCCAAGCTTTGATTTCCTGGCGAGCAATTCGAACCATTTCCAGTTCATAAACGATGTTTGCGCTGGTTGACCAGTCGAGCTCCGTCCCAAAACTTGTCCGCTCGACCTTGCGCCAATATAGTTCTGGCTCGGAACGCCAATCGCCGCCGGCGTCAAAAGATTCATCGCAATAGCCTCCCATCAGTGTCACGGGCCCTTTCGTACCTAACGGCATGAAAGTCTGTAAGACGAGACAATTGCGAACTAGCCAAGGGGAAAGGCATAACAGGACGACCGACGCGAATAAAACGGTTTGCTTCAGTGAAACTATCGCGCCCTTTAAACCATTTGGCTGCATAGTTTTTTCATGAACCACGCGTGGCTGATAACTGATCCAAAACAGGACAAACAGTAGCACGCACAGTCCTGGCATCCACAAAATGAACAGCGACCGAGCATAAGACATTAACGCAAATAGGACTCCAGCGGCGACGATCGCCCAACGCGGTTGCCGTGCGTTCATAGCAGCAAAAACCGCGATCGCAAATATTTGTGTTAATGCAAAAGCAGGAAGCTCTGTCAAAAAGTCTTCCATGTATCGCTTGACGTTGTTATCAAAAACAGCGATCAATAGGCAGAACGCTGAAGCCAGAAATGGCATCGTAATACGCCATCGCTGCGAAATATTCTGATCTGACGACGCCGCGATCCGGTCCCATATATGCTGAGACATCACCACGGCAATAGCACCCGCGAGCGAGAGACAAATCGCTAAAAAGATTCTTACCACGACGTAAGCCGTTTGATTGCTGCCTAGTACTAAGTAGATCCCAGCTATGCAAACTGACAGTAGGGGAGGGCGGTCAGTCCGCGGTACAATTGGTCCTGTTTTTTGCTCCCAACCGTCGTAGATTTCCGGGTCCGCAATCAAGTAAGTCTGCTGCCATTGCGGGTTACCAAAGTGTGATGAGAGCCCAATTCCATGAGCAAGTCCCCATGCCATTGATTCATAATCAGGGCCATCGGAAAATGGTTTGGCGGGCAAATCAAACCATTCATTGTTCGCTATCCAACGAACATTAATGCTAACAAGTATTGCGAAAGCACAAACAAAAGTCGCCAGCAGTCGATATCTGTACAATTTTCTTTTCCGCGATGCTATTTTGCGGCTCTAAGGCTGCCATGGTAAATTTGCTCAAAGCACACTGAGCTACGATTACACAGCACTGAAAGGAAACGACGGTCGACGTTGTGGCATGATGCCTGCGAGGTATCCGTTGAGCCAATGTACTGCTAAGCTAGTTTGTTAGCATAACGTTTTCTTATTGCGAAGAGTTGAAGAACGTAACTCGATGCGAAATTATTTCACCGAGCAAATTTTGAATCTATGTATGGACCTGTTGTCGCCATTGGCGAAGTGCTTTACGACTGTTTTGAGGATCAAAAAATCCTCGGCGGTGCACCCACAAATTTCATCGGGCATGTTGCTGCTTTGGGTTTTAGCGGAGCAATAATATCGGCAGTCGGGAATGATGAATTAGGGAACGCCGCCCTTCTCGAATTGGCGAATCGAAATATTGATAGTGGAGGTGTTACTCGAAACGAGTTGCCAACTGGGACTGTTGATGTCTTCCTGTCAAATGGACAACCAAGCTACACGATCAATCAACCAGTCGCCTGGGATCAAATCTGCGCTAACCAGTATTCTTTAAATACACTGCTGCCTCGCGCATCGGCCGTTTGTTTTGGTACGCTGGCTCAACGCGATCAAATTTCGCGAGAAGCGATTCAGTTGGCGTTGTCATCGGTTCCCGCTGACCGCTTGCGCATTTTAGATGTAAATCTCCGAAAGCCTCAGATCTCCGATGAGATCATTTATCAGTCGGTTCTATTAGGCAATGCATTAAAGCTTAACGATGAAGAAGTTCCCGCTGTCGCAAATGCACTTTCGATTCCAATCGAGTACTCGCAGTTCGCAATTGCTTTGGAAAAACAATTTGGAATCAACACGCTCTTTGTAACCTGTGGCTCGTCAGGTGCTCACGTTTTCCATCGGGGTGAACACATATTCACACCAGCAAGAGCGGTCTCCAAAATGGAAAGCACTGTCGGAGCTGGCGATTCATTCACTGCTGCTGCGGTCTGTGGATTGCTGCGAAACGATCCACCCGAAATAATCGCTCAAGCAGCCGTCAGCTTGGCAGCTGCGACTTGTAGCCATCAAGGCGGTCTTCCTCCCGTGCAATCATAGGTCAGGTTAAAGATTGAACTTTGATCTCACCACCGCTCAATGGCTTTTATTGGCGATCGCTGCGACTGGTATTGGCATTTCAAAAAGCGGGCTGGCCGGATTTGGCATGCTGCATGTCATCATCTTCGCGAACGTTTTTGGAGCTCGGGAATCGACCGGTATCTTGCTCCCACTGTTAATTGTTGGTGATGTTTCAGCAATTGTTCTCTTCGGCAAACATGTGCGTTGGGACTACGTTCGACGTTTGATGCCACCGGCTATTGCTGGAGTGATCATAGGTTGGCTTCTGATGGATCGATTAGATAGTCAAAGCATTGCTAGGTTGATCGGAATAATCATCTTCTCTTTGACCGTTATCCAATGCATTAGACTCTGGAAGCCAGAGCTAATTGGACATAGCGACCATACGGGTGCACTTTCGGTGCTAGCTGGCCTGGTTACCGGATTTACAACGATGATTGCCAATGCGGCCGGTCCAGTAATCGCAATCTACTTTCTTTCAATCGGCGTACCAAAGTTGCCGTTTGTTGGTACGTGCGCCTGGTTCTTCTGCTTGTTGAACTGCGCGAAAATCCCATTTAGCTATGAACTTGGTTTAATTAGCATCGAGACCGTGCGACTCAATTTAATGCTCAGCCCGCTCGTGGTCGTAGGCATGCTTTTAGGGAGCAAAATTGTTAAATACATCCCTCAAAAACTTTTCGATACGCTGTTGCTAACTTTCACAGCGATTGCCGCCATACGCCTAATGGGCTTGTTTTGAGTGGCTCGCGGAAACGTTTGTCAATGTCCCCTTGAATCTGGATTTCAAAGCGGAAATCACCAGCCGGTTCCGCGCTGGCTTGCCGAACCAGATACGTCAGTCCAGGCTAGCGCTTACTCAATTGATCCTCGACCGGCTGAATGGTTTGAAGATGAGCGTCCCGCAATTGTTCTAATTCCGCAATGACACTCGAATTGTCGGCAGCGACATCAAACGCCTCGCCTGGATCGTGGCCGAGATGAAACAGTAGTGGCGCTTCATGAATCTCCGGCTGGTTCTGTCCAACGTATGCTGTCTGAGTTTTCCAATGTGCCTTAAACATTCCAGACCGAAGCGCAAAGACCTCGTCACCACGATAGTAGATCATGCCTTTTCGAGGACTTGGATCCACCTCGAAAAGCGTCGGGGTTAAATCAAACCCATCTAAAAGGAGGTCTTCAGGGATCGATATCTCAGCCAGCTTGGCACAAGTTGGTAATATATCAAGCGTCGAACCAATCTCGCTGATCACAGCAGGTTTCACTTTTCCTGGCCACCAAAAAACTGTTGGAACTCGCATTCCACCTTCCCAAGTGGAACCTTTTCCATCCCGCAACAAACCGGCTGAACCGCCATGCGTCTGATAGCTCAACCACGGTCCATTGTCCGAAGTGAAAACCACCATAGTATTTTCGGCAATCTTAAGTTCCCGCAGCGTGTTCAGAATTTGTCCAACAGACCAATCGATCTCTTCGATCACATCTCCATAGAGCCCGCGGCGGCTGGTCCCGGTAAAATCATCGGAAGCAAACAGTGGAACGTGAGGCAAATTGTGGGCAAGGTAAATGAAGAAAGGCTTCTCCGTTGAACTCTTTATTAACTGAATGGCTTCTTCAGTGTACCGACGTGTGAGCGTATGTTGCTCAGCCGGACGCTCGATAACCTCCTCGCCGCGCATCAATGGAACATCAAAATATTCAGTCTTCGGTTCAAAGATACTTTCTTTACCAGCAGGCGCAGATTCGACTCGGTCCATATCGTTGGAGTAAGGAATCCCAAAGTAACTGTCATAGCCATGGCTGGTCGGCAAGAATGCGGGAAGGTGCCCCAAGTGCCATTTGCCTATGGCGTGGGTCGCGTAATCTTTCTGCTTTAGCAGTTCCGCGATCGTGGTTTCGCTGGCTGGCAAACCGCCTGTCGAATCGGGAAACAAAACTCGTCTTCCAGTGTCACTCAGGCCCGATCGAATCGGATATCTTCCCGTTTGCAATGCAGCTCGACTGGGTGTGCAAACACTAGAGGCAACATAAAACTCAGTCCACTTTTGTCCCTCGGACGCCATACGATCTATGTTCGGTGTCGCAATCGTCGGGTGCCCAAAACATCCAAGATCACCATAGCCTAGATCATCACAAAATATCACAATAATGTTTGGCGTTGCCAAGGCTACAGCACTCAAACCGAGACCAACAAGACAAAAAAACAACCCAATGAGCGACCAGCGACGTTGGTTGGAGACAAGGCAATAGGGCACCAGCAAGCACTCCGAAAATCTAGACAAGCCGAAAAGTATTGCCGGGATTGTAATCGATTTCTGGTCAAAATCGAATGCTTTTGAGCTGTTTGATTCGTTTTTAAATCTCTGTGAAGTCGCACGTCGCGTCTTTGACGTAGTGATTATTTGCGTCATTAGAGAACGAGAATTTTTGCGGACGAATTCGATTCAGCAAGTATTTGTTCAACCCGGCCATGCGATTTCACGCCGATCTCTGCTACCAGAGTCACATCCCGAAAAAAATTAACTTGCATTAGTTTTCAGCCAAAAAACAATTTTCAACAAGTCCGTACAAGAGAGCCGTGGTCAGTATTTTTCAACCATCGGTGAACTATCGATAGAACATCTTAGTGTTCGCTAGCGAGGTTTTCGCGGCTTTGCAAAAGACGATTCTATGCGTTGGAAAGCACGATTTTTCGCCAAGCCAACTTTAACGTACTTTTCCTGGACAGCGCACATTAGGCGATGCCAGCTTTCAAACAACTCGGCGACTTGAAACTCGCCCGCTTCGCTGGCTCCGTCGCCGCACTGACTCACTTGGACGATCGTGCCCAGATGCGTTAAAACTTCACTCGCAAGTTTCTCTCGACGAGTTTCGTCGCTAGAACGCCAATCACAATAGTTCCAGACACAAGAAATAAGCACTTCGTCGATTAACCGAAGTGCTGCCTGTCCAGCCATCTGAGCATCCGTAATTAAAGTTTGCGACCCACAAGTAACGTAAAACTTGGGCATGATAAAACCTCCTTGATATAAATGCTAACCCTTGCCTTGGCCGGATTGCGGTCCTTTGACTAACTTGATTTATCGCCAGAGGCTTGACAAGTTTGGTCAATGCCCTGACGAATTATACTTTGATGATGTTTTCTTTTACGAAGCGAAAAAACTGTTGAAAATCTGGATCGATGCGGACGCGACACCATTAGCCGTGAAAGAAGTCGTTTTCAAAGCGGCAAAGCGATTAAATATCATAACTCACTTGGTTGCAAATCAACGCATTGCGAAACCATCGCAGCTACCGATGGTCACGGCCATTCAAGTTGGCAGCGGCGCCAACGAAGCAGACCAGTACATCGTGGCTAACAGTTCGCCAGGCGACATCGCGGTCACTGCAGATATACCTTTGGCAGCTCAATTAGTGGCCAAAAATCTCTTCGTAATCGACCCTCGTGGACAAGAGCATTGTGCTGACACAATAGCGTCACGTCTATCAATGAGAAACTTCTTGGACGATTTGCGTGGCGAGGGCCATGTGGTTGGAAATGCTATGGCTTATGGACCAGCCGACAAAAAATCGTTTTCCGACACCTTCGACAGAATATTAACCAAAGCGTTGCGAAAACAGAGCAGCTAAAAGCGATCACGGAACTGTCGCTTGCTCAGATTATTTGAGACCTATTCAGAACAGCAATGCACTCAATCTCATATCGTATTGCTTCGCCGAGACAACGAGTAAGAGTCGTTCGGGCTGGCTTGGGATCAGGAAAAAGCTCGCGATAGACTTCGTTGTAGCGAGCCAAATCATCATCGTCGCGTACATAGTTTCGGGTTTGGACGACGTCCTGTAACGTACAGCCCGCTGTCTTCAGAACCGCTTCTAGATTTCCAATACTGCGGCGGACTTCCTCTTCGATTGTACCACCAATGATTTGGCCGCTCTGATCTACTGATGCTTGACCGGACACAAAAACGAGCTCACCGACAATTACGCAAGGGCTAAACGGCAGATGCGAGGTGGGTGTCTCGGCATCAAGCGGATAGGAAACAGCGATGTTTTTCATAAGAAAACTTACTTAGCTTTCAAGGTCATAAGGTAACTTACTAGATCGACCAAACCTTGTTGGTCCGTTGTTTGATGCAATCCTTCCGGCATAATTGACCTGTCGCTTTTTCGTAGTTCGATCAAGTCGTCGGTCTCGATTTCAATGTCAATTGCATCAGCGTTGCGTAAGACGATGCGATCTTCAGTTTGGGCGATTAACAATCCGGACAGAACTCTGTCCTCGTCCATCATCGCCAGATAGTTTTCATAATTGTGACTGATACCTGCGCTAGGAGCTAGGATTGCAGCATAGAGCGCCTCACGAGACAGTTTGCTGCCTAT
Source organism: Pirellulaceae bacterium (assembly GCA_041740995.1). Taxonomy (GTDB): domain Bacteria; phylum Planctomycetota; class Planctomycetia; order Pirellulales; family Pirellulaceae; genus JBGSKY01. The sequence continues at coordinate 27,010 of JBGSKY010000153.1, read as the reverse complement.
CTCTGATAAATTCGGACCAACTTTTTTTCCATAGCCACTGACCACATGGCAATTGCTACAAGTCGCCACGCCGCGAAAAACTTGCAGCCCCTTGGCCGCATCGCCTTCCAACCGTACCAACACATCAAGTGGCGGTAACGGATTTGATGCATCTAGATTTGGCTTGGGTAAGACTTGCAAAGCCTTCCAACGGATTGCTTCGTCGGCTGAGCGGCTGAGCAATCCACCTGCTAACAAAGCGACTTCATTGGGTAATTGCTGAGCCGAGGCTAGCTCGAGAATTTTTTCTTGGCCGGCTGTACTTTTGCTCAATCCTCTGACGACCGATGAAGTGATTTCATAGCTTGAATGGTCACTGTTCATCATCGAATTGAGCAACGTGTTTGAAGGTACGTCGCCAATTGTTCCGAGCAAGGCCGCGATTCGAATTTTATTTTCGCGCGATTGATAATTAATGAACGCCGTCACTGCTTCTGCGCCCGACTGTTCAATCAACAGACGCAACGCAGCCAAAGCGTTTGTATCGTTGCTCTGATCTGTCTCCATTTGCTGGAGAGGACCTTCCGTTCTTGTGGGTCGAAATCGCTTGACCAAGACAATTTAGTCTTCGATTGGCTTTGAGAAAAAGCCCTGCAGGTGGCCATTCGAATTCTAAGTGCATATTAATCGAGGCGTTTTTGTCCGATGCCAGTACGGGCGACATCGCATGCTGGATGGGATTGAACTGTGCATCGTCTGACTCCTCAGCTTGGTTATCAAATCGATATTGTTGTTTGACATGCGAAATGTGAAAGTCGGCTGGGATCGGCTCGTCTTGACTTTTGATTAAAGATTCAATTGCAGGCGTCAAGGCGGTAGCCCCACTTGATTCGATCTCCTCTCCTGCAGCCCAACGAATTGCATTGGTAAGTAGAAGAATTTGATTCCGATCTGACCAGTTCCAGTGATTGTGACCACCCGTAAATCCGAAACTTCGCCCACCGATATCTGGTTCGAAGGCCCAGGCAACTGTCTGTAACTCGCCTGCTGCAACGCTTTTTCGAGCGAAAGGATTTCCGCTATGATCGCCGTCCGGTCGCGACATCGTAGATTCTGGTGCGATAGCCCGAAGGACTGGCGTCAGCTTTCCCTTTTTGGAGAAACGCATGTTGAAATACCATTCATCCTTGATCCTGAAAGGCTCCAGCCCATGATTACTCGGGTGCGTTTCAAACGATTCAAATTCGGCAACCCAGTGCGGGTTTACGCTGTAGTTCGTTTCGAAATGGCCACCCAGCAGGTCACGCCAGTGGTCTCCTGATTCGTCGTTGAGCATTTCTGTCGCATAGTGAATCGCGACAAGCCCGCCACCGCTTGTGAGCACTTCAGCAATCTGATGTCGCTTGGATGCCTCAAAGGCCAGATGGTTCTCTTTGCCGTCACAGTAGATGACGACCGCATCAGCGTTCTGGACCGACTCTATATGACTTGGCCACCCTTGAATAATTTCGGTCGTAATCCGCCTAGACGCATGTCGTAGGGAGTCTGCAAGAACTCGCAACCCGGCAGCATGTTCATGCATACCATATCCATGACTTGGTTCACCGGCCAGCATTAAGACACGTAGTGGTTCAGCAGCCTGAATCCTCAAGGCAAATAACAAATGCAAGATCATCGCCGATAACAGCACGGCCATCGACTTAAACTCAACGCTTTCGATTTGGTTTTTCATACTAACAACACTTGTATCTTTATTTTCAACCGACTGATCGCACAGGATATCATTCCGCCTAGCGAAACACAAGTGTTTTGGATTTCATTTCAACATATTCCTGAAATCGCAAAATACTAATATTTTTATTCGCAAAACAGATTGACCTCAAGGCGAACTGACGGCAAAATTTTCCGTTTGGCGGAACAGTGGACTGGAAACCAATCTATTAGAAGACTTTGAAATATGTCGCAGCAGGTTTATATTAATGGACGTTACTACTCTCGGGAGGATGCGAAGATTAGCGTCTATGATCACGGCCTGATCTATGGAGATGGTGTTTTTGAGGGACTGCGGATCTATGGAGGAATCGTTTTTCGATTGCGAGAGCACATGCAGCGACTCTATGAATCTGCATTGGCTTTGCAAATTCCAATTTCGATGCCAATCGAAATCTTTGAAGCCGAAGTTAAAGAGGCCGTGAGAAGAAATGAAGCACACGATGGCTACATTCGTTTAATCATCACCCGCGGCACTGGCCCGCTCGGCTTGGATCCGTATAAATGTTGTGACTCGCAGACAATCATCATTGTTGATGCGATTGCGATCTACCCTAAAGAATATTATGACAACGGGCTAGAATTGGTCACGGCATCAACGATTAGAAATCATCCTGCAGCGCTGAGTCCTAGAATCAAATCACTCAATTACCTCAATAATATTTTGGCAAAGATTGAAGGTTTGAGAGCTGGTTGTATCGAAACTTTAATGCTGAATCACAAGGGTGAAGTTGCCGAATGCACAGGTGACAACTTGTTCATTGTCAAAAGCCAAAATTTGTTTACTCCGCCGACCGATGCGGGAATTTTGGCCGGGATTACACGTAGTGTTGTGATGCAGCTTGCCGTTTCACATGGCATGCCGTCTCATGAGCGAACGTTGACGAGACACGATATTTATGTTGCTGAAGAATGCTTTTTGACGGGCACAGCAGCCGAAGTAATTGGCGTGACAAAGCTTGACGGACGACTAATTGGAGACGGTCAAGTTGGGCCAATAACCCGAAAGCTCATGAAGTTATTCGCGGAAGAAGCTCGGCGATAATGCACTTATTAATTCCCTTATTAGCAAGCCTAGTTTTTGTCGCGTCACTAATTTGCGTCAAGCGCGCCGCTCGTCCCAGGCCAGATAAGCCGGGCGTAAACGCGATGACCGTTTTGTTCTTTACCAACTTGTCGATGGCATTGGCCTTTACCTTTTTCTGGCCTTTAGGCGGGCATATGCAGCCAGCAATATTGCTTTGGCAACCGATGGCATTGGCGATTTTTTTCATACTTGGATTAATGTTCACTTTCGCCGCCGTGCGTCGTGGCGACATCTCGATTGCAACACCCGTATTTGGCATCAAAATAATTTTTGTGGCGCTGCTCCTTTCGACCTTCGGTACGCAAAACGTCAGCATTTGGATTTGGTTGGCAACATTCCTGGCTTCGGCGGGTATCGGACTAGTTCAATGGACAGGCCGTCATGAGCGTAAGAACGTCTTGACGACAATTAGCTTCGCCCTCATTGCATCGACTTTCTATGCTCATTTCGATGTATTGATCCAAGGCTGGGCTCCAGTTTGGGGCAGCGGCCGGATTTTGCCTTTGACCTTTTGGCTTGTGGGATTGCTTTCGTTGGTCATGTTGCCTTGGGTGGAGTGGAAAAAACTACTAGATCCCGAGCTCCGTTTTTGGCTTGCCGTGACTTGCCTGCTGTCGATGTTACAAGCCTTCTTAATCGTGCTGGCTCTTTCGTTCTTTGGCGATGCAGCCAGGATTAATATCGTGTTCGCATTACGAGGTTTGTGGGCCGTTATTCTCGCTTGGACATTAAGTAAACGACTTGGTGGAACAGAATCAGAATTGAACAGCCGAGTTTTCCGTGCCCGCTTTGCTGGTGCAGGCTTGTTGACTGCCGCAGTTATTCTTGCAATCGCAACTCCTTAAAACATGAAGACCAGATCAAAACGCGTAATCTTCGGAGGCTTGGTCCACGAAACTCATTCTTTTTTAGAAACGACGACATGTTGGAATAATTTTCGCGTCTACGGAGGCGAGGAAATATTGCAATTGCATTCCGACGCTTCACCGACTGGCGGTTTTTTAACAGTCGCGAATCGACTCAGCTGGCAGGTATTACCGACCACCTTAGCCATCGCTGAGCCAAGCGGTATTATCACCGAACGCGCCTTTGAGACTTTTTGGAATAGGTTCGAAAGCGATGCGCAAACGTTCCTGGACAGTGGCGTCGATGCAATTTTTCTAGTAATTCACGGAGCTGGTTCGTGCGAAACATTTCCTGACATGGAAGGCGAATTATTGCGACGCATCCGAACACTCAATGGAGCAGCAAATCTGCCGATTTTTGGCGTGATGGATCTACACGCAAACTTTTCTCATGCGATGGCTCAATACTCCGACTGCTTAATTAGCTATCGTGAAAATCCTCATGTTGATGCGCGCCAATCAGCGATGCGCGCAACCGAAAAGCTGAACGAATGCTTGGATAGAGGTATTCGGCCGCGACAGTACGTTCGTCAAGCTCCGATCATTTGGCCACCTACTGGGACTGGTACAGCCGCACAGCCTATGCGCGGTTTGCTGAACCTAGCTCGACATCTAGAAAAGCAGCATCCGGACTTTATCGAGATTAGCGTAAATGCCGGATTTGCATTTTGCGACGGAGTTCATGTTGGAGTCTCGTTTTCATTGGCGACTTATTCAGAACAGCAGACTGCTGAATCGGCATTGAACCTGCTAGAGCAATTTGCGATCGCGAACGCAGCGGCTGGAAACTTGGTCGACGAAGCGATCGACAGCGTGTTTAAGCGTTTAGACCGCTGGCGAGCTGAAGGAGACCTAACCGGCTTAAACATTCTCGTTGAACCATCAGACAACGTAGGGGGCGGGGGGCCTGGTGGAGGTGTAACACTGTTGCGTCGATTGTTAAAAGAACAATTTGACAACATTGGGTTTTGTGTTTGCGATTCGATGGCGATTGAAACTTTACGCGACAAAAAGATCGGCGATTCAGTTTATCTTTCTTTAGGTGGGAAGGGCAGCCGCCTATACGATCCACCACTTGAGCTGGATTGCGTGCTTTTGCATCTTGGTGAAGGCCATTTTCCGCTTGAAGATTCGCATTCTCATTTGGCAGCTCAATGGGGCAGTTTTTTTGATATGGGTACTTGCGCGATCGTCAAACATGGAACTTGCACTGTACTGATCACTAGCAATGCGACCCCTCCAATGGACCTCGGGCAGTGGCGGCACTTTGGCATCAACCCAGAAGACTTTAACATCATGGTTGTCAAAGCGGCAGTGGCTCATCGCCAAGCGTACGATCCGATTGCAAGGCGTCAAATTTGGGTCGATACGCCGGGCCCCTGTTCGTCTAATCTCCTTAATTTTAAATACCAAGCTCTTCGCCGACCGGTCTACCCGCTTGACGACCTCCCGGTATCCAAATCTTAGGACATTGGGAATGTCAGCACCTTGGCTCTTGCGCTGACTTGATACTATTCGAGTTTGACTTTTACCAACCGACGTTTTTCTACTTCGGTCACGTAAACGGTCTTGCCATCAGGACTGAAGCAAAGATTACTGGGTGCATTACCCAATACATCGATCTCATAAAGCAATTGGCCAGCAGGCGAGACGACCGCCAATTTTCCAGAACCATATCTGGCAGCAAAGATGTCGCCGTTCTTGCCACAACGAATCCCGTCGATGAGATGGTCTTTGAACCGAATCAGCAGACTTTGATCTTGAATTTGCAAGTCATCGCTAAGGGTGTAAGCAAGGATCTCGGCGGCTTTAGTTTGAGCGACATAGAGCGTTCGTTCATCGGGTGAAATCTCAATACCATTAGGTAGTTTCAAATTATCCGCAATGATCGTACATTCGCCTTGGGGACTGACTCGCCATATCCGCCCCCCGCCGTTTTCCCAATCTGGATCGCTCACGAAGATCGTTCCACTGGACGTGATTGTCAAATCATTGGGCTGGTATATAGCATGATCGCCCGCGAATTTCTCTACCTTTTTTGAGCCTGGTCGTATACGTAGAATTTGATGTTCTTTGTAGTCAGCGATGAACATCGAGCCATCATTACCGAACCGAATTCCATTTCCACAACTCGTTCCGGTCAACTCCAAAAATATTGAAGCCGTTCCGTCGGGCATAACCCGTCCAATCGTTTGCTGCTTTCCAAAGTTGACAGCGTAAACATTTCCAACGTTATCGCAGGCCGGCCCTTCGACTCCTTCAGTAAACGAGTTTTCCTCAGTCAGCGGCGTTGCAGTGAAACGCGATTTATCAGCCAAGACATCGCTTTCAAAGAGCAGAATAAAAAGAATTATTGCTATTGATCGAATCATGTGACCACTCGTTTCGGAGATTGAACCAGCTTGGTGGCATCCATTCCCAAGACGGCAAAAGCACTGACAAAAAACGCACTTGCACAAAGCGCAAATACCATTGTGTCACCGGTTCCGCTGTCTTCGCCCCACTTCATCAAACGCGGAACGAGGAATGCGGAGAACGCGGCTCCTAAATTTCCCCACATGTTTGACCATGCGAAAATCGAAGACGTATTGCGGCCACCAATGTCTTGACTGATCGCCCAAAATGGTGGGTTACCTATATCAGTCATTAGCGACACTATGGCACAGCAAAGAACCACGAACCAGACGTTGTCCAATGCCAAGCAAGCTATGTATGCCAACCCCCCAAGGAAACAAGCGATCGAGACCGGCAGTACTCGCCCGATACGCAGGCCGCATTTTCTCACTGACAGGTCGCCAATCCAGCCGCCAAGCAATTGGGCTGGTATGCCGACACACAAAATTAGGCTGACCATCCACGCACCTTGCAACGGATCGACGCCTTTTGCTTCAACTAGATAGGTTGGCAACCAAGTTATCAAAAACACCCAACCAATGTTTACCGAAAATTGGACGAGAGAATTTAGCCACAATGTTCGGCTCTTCATGCAGCACCAAAGCATCGGCAAAATGTCGCTCGCTTGTGTGCGCGTATCATCAACCGGTCGGCCAATGAGTACGATCTCCTCGGAATTGCATCGTGGATGCAGCGCAGGACTGTTTCTCACGACAGACCAATACAAAGCAGCGATGCCTAACCCAACGATTCCATAGAGAAACAATACGCTTCTCCATCCAGCGAATTGCAGCACCAACAACGTTGTGAGAAACGGCGCTACGCCGCCGCCGATGCGCCCTCCCATGCTGATCCAGCCACTCGCCAAGGCGCGATTTTCGGTTGCGAACCATTTCCGAATCACACCTCCAGAAGTTGGGTACGCGCCCGCTTGAGCAATCCCAAATGCTAAGCGGATCAGCAACAAGCCAGAAATTGTGCTGACCATCCCAGTTATTGCAGTTAGAACCGACCAAGCGACAATATAGACAGTCAACGCTCCTCGACCGCCAAAGCGATCGCTTGCCCAGCCGGCCGGAATTTGGAACAAAGCGTAAGTAAAAAAGAACGCCCCAAGGACGTTCCCAAGCTCTTCTTTCGACCCGCCAAACTCTAAAAGAAAGGCTGGATTTTTGACAATCTCACCCAGGCAAACACGATCCAAATACAAGATGAAGGCCATCGCTACACTAACGGCGATAATGCGATAGCGGACCTTGGTTGCACCTCCGAAATATTGGGGCGTTGTGTCAATCTGCGACGTCCCATGTGACGTCGACAGACTTTGTGCTGCAGCAGCATCCAAGCTTAGCGACGAAGCTAAATCAACAATTTTCGGAGTCGTAATTTCTAGATCGTGAGGCATCGATTTCTCGCAGTAACGGGCCACATTTCAACGGCCTTACGACCTTCCACACACCAAACATACTGATGCAGCGCAATAGTCGGGCAGACATGGTAAGGCAAACCGTAAATAACGCTTCCGGGTGGAAAATCGCTCGCGCGGGGTGTGCTAATAAGTAGATGTTCTTCGCTGTGACTTACCTGCGTAGCGTCTTCTAAGCCAAAAAGTTTGATCCTCGGCGGTGGGAATTCTGACGCGACTGCTTTGTGTCCAACGTCGAGGCACAAAAGCTGTTCGGTGGGACGACTGATGACGCGGGTTAGCACGACTGCGGCGTTTAAGAATTTGAGCGTTGGACAGTACAGCGACTGGCCAGCATCCCACAGGACCGTTGTGCCGGCGCCGACCTCTACTCGATCGTGTTTAGCCAAAAGATTACTGGTTGGCGTACCGGAGGCAATGATGTTGCCGACAGAAATCCCTTCGCGTTCTAAGGCGTCGCGTAATCTCCAAACCGGCTCGAATGCAGCGCTAGTCTGACGCACAAGGCTTTCGTAGTCGGCATCGTGCAGGTGGCCGTCGTAAGCGTGAAACCCTGCTGCGATTAAGCCTTGGCTAGATGCCAATTCCCTATAAAGCGCCTCGGCACGATCGATCGCAGCGCCAGTTCGATGCATTCCAACATCTAAATCAAGATACACCGGGATGTTGATGCCAGCGTCAACGGCAGAGCGACTGAGTTGGCGCAAGATCAACTGATCGTCCACCAACGTCGAAATCATGCTGTTCGGATATTGCTGAGTCAGCTTGACGAGCCTCGAAATGTTCGGGCCAACTGGCTGATATGCTAACAGCACATCACGTCCGCCAGCAGCAAGCACCATTTCGACTTCGGCAATGGTCGCAGCCTTAAATTTGGTAATACCTGCGGCCAGTTTTAACGCCACAACTTTAGCTAACTTGTGTGTTTTGACGTGTGGACGTAACTTGCCGACATCGCCGACTCCACGAATCATCTCGGCTAAATTCGCTTTGATGCGTTGCGGATAAACAAGTACAGCTGGCGAAGGGATTTCGCACGCGTTTTCTATCGTGTACCAGTCGTTGTTCAATATATGCTCGTTTATAAAAGCGTCATCGCGCTGTCGCGCGTACCCAGGGAATCCACCACCATGAACGTCATGCGCTGCGGCTCTAGTGGCGAAATTGCATGCTATGAGTCAAAATAGTCCGTTGCAATCAAATTCTTGGCAGGCTTGCCAAACTGTCCAAACAAGATCGCAAGGTCTGCTATTGAAATCCACACAACTTTCGCGTCAGTAAAACGACCGCAAAAAACCCTTTTGTTGGTATTCGGCGAGAAATCAAAAACAAACTTAAACGAAAGGCTTGCGTTCCACCAGACGGAACGATATTATCTTTATGGAATCAGCACATTTAGTCAAGGTATTTGCAATTTTGGAAGCTACAGCAGGCAAACCGAAAGGCGTTTCGCTCAGTGAGTTAGCGGCAGTTGTCGGTTTGCCCAAATCGACCGCTCATCGCTTGCTCAAGACGCTTTGCACGCTGGGTTACACTGCAAATTGTGGCAGCGGTACCTATCGACAAACGGGCATGGTCAAGCGATTAGCGCTGGCGGCGAACGATCCCTACTGGGTTTCGGTCGCCGATCCAGTGATGCGTGATTTGAACAAGCAAACTGGCGAAACTATTAATTTGGGAATACTACGATTCGAAAAAGTGTTTTATTTACATGTCATCGAAACAACACGAACTCTGCGGCGAGCTGTTTCGGCGCAGATGAGCGATCCATGCTTCAGCACCGCACTGGGTCGATCGATTGTGGCGTTTCTTCCAAAGGAACGCCAAGAGTTCTTATTGCGACATGCAACAATTGAAAAACGGACTCCAAAAACTGTAATTGAAGAAACCGAGATCAAAAAAATTCTCACGCGAGTCGCCAAGAATGGTTTCGCAGTTGAAGAGGATCAAACGGATTTAGGCGTCTCGTGTATCGGGGCGCCTTTGTTTGACAACGAAGGTGTTGTGGCAGCGATCAGCTTGTCAGCTCCGGCTGTCCGCATCAATAAGCCCGACACAAAGAAAAAATGGATTGAGCTGCTTTGCGATGGAGCAGCAAGGATTTCAAACACTCTCCAAAAGGATAAGGCCGGGTAGCCTTTTAGACGTCATGTCGAAACTTACTACATCAAAACAGCAAGGTCAGGCAGCTAAAAATGGGTCAGTTCTGCAGGTCAGTAGCAATGCGAACGACCATTCAAAATTGATTCACCGGACCGCTAGAATTGATGATGGCGATCCGAAAACTACGCTTTCGAATTTTACTGAACTTCCAATAGCCATCGAGTTGTTGCGGGAATACCTAAGCGTTCCTTTACTGTGCGACGCGCTAGACGCAGCCGGTTATCGTCAGCAGTCACCGCGAGTACAAATTTCACCGTTGACAACGGATGGAAAAATCTTGTTTGGTCGCGCCAAAACAACTCTCTGGGCCGATATGGCGCATGTTGATCCCAAACCTTATGAACTGGAATTGGCGGCAATCGATTCCTGCAAAATGGACGAAGTGATCGTCTGTGCTGCTGGAGGTTCCATGCGGTCTGGCATCTGGGGTGAATTGCTTTCTGGTGCAGCAACCAATCGTGGTTGTGCAGGGGTGATTGTGGATGGTGCAATCCGAGATGTCGCCAAAATGAAGGCTATGGGTTTCGCAGTTTTCGCTCGCGGCGTTTGTCCATACGACAGCCGCAACCGCCAACGCGTTATTGACTATGACGTACCAATCGAAATTGATGATGTGGCGATTGAGCCAGGAGATATTATCGCAGCCGATTCCGACGGTATTGTTGTCGTTCCAAGGAAGGTCGAAACGCGGGTAATTCAAGCGGCCTGGGACAAAATTCAAGCCGAGAATGAAGTACGAAAAGCGGTCAAAGGTGGCATGTCGGCGACCGAAGCGTTCGACCGATTCGGTGTTCTATAAAAGCTTCTCACTTCAACAGCAACGCAATGTTATTGTTCGATGCCCATCTCGACTTGGCGCTTAATGGCGTCGACCTGAACCGCGACTTGCGGCAATCAGTGGATGATATCCGTGTGCAAGAACGAGTCGCTGGAATGGAATCGCAACTAGGACGATGCACTAACACGGTCAGCTTTCCAGAGTTGCGACAAGCTGGCGTCGGCGTTTGTCTGGCCACATTACTTGCAAGACTTGAGCAGAGCGTGGCCGACACTTTTGGACATACAACGCCGGAGGCATGTTACTCATTTGCTCACGCACACTTAGCCTATTACCGGGCGATGGAACAAGCTGGTTGGCTGCGAATGCTTAGAACCGCTGAAGATTTGCGACAGCATGTTGATCGCTTCAATGCCGATTCGGCGAACAGATCGCTTGGAATTATTTTGACAATGGAGGGAGCCGATCCATTGCTCGTTCCTGAGACGATCGAGGAGTTTTATCAGCACGGCCTTCGGGCGATCGGACTGACGCATTATGGATCCAATCGTTATGGCGGCGGCACTCGCAGCGCAAATGGCTTGGCTGTGGAAGCAATTAATCTGCTCAAGCATATCGAGAGACTTGGGATCACTGTAGACATGACTCACTTATCCGAAAAATCTTTCTGGCAAGTTGCCGATTTGTTCAGCGGTCGAGTCCACGCTAGCCATCAAAACTCGCGTCGAGTCAGCAACTGGGAGCGGCAATTTAGCGACGCGCAAACCAAGTTAGTGATTGAGCGAGACGGCATTATCGGCATTGCCTGCGATGCAATTATGCTTGAGCACGGTTTCACTTATGGCAAGTCGATACCAACAGCAACAATTGATGCAGTGGTCCAAAATATTGACATTGTGTGTGAATTGGCGGGCGATACAGAACACGTTGGCATTGGGACAGATCTAGATGGCGGCTACGGCAACGAACAGACGCCGACAGACTTGAAACGCTATAGCGATTTGCCAAATATCCTATGTTCGAAATTGTCCGCCCGAGGTTACAGCGATATGGCTATCGCACAAGTAATGCATGGCAATTGGCTTCGATTCTTTGGTGAGGTACTTCCATGAGAACTCCAAAGTTGATGTATTTAATCGTCTGTTTTCTCACTAGCTGCACACTGCTTGCGCAGGACGATAACACTTTGTTTTTCGAATCAGACGTCCGACCCATTTTAAAAGCACATTGCTTTTACTGTCATGGTGAAGATGGCGAAATGGAAGGTGATGTGGATTTGCGACAAGTTCGTTTTATGCTCGATGCTTCGGCAATCGACGCGGATTCTCCATCAGCGTCGCGACTATTGGAAGTCGTTGCGACGGGAGAGATGCCGATCGAAGGCAAGCCACTAGAATCGCAGGATGTCGACACAATTCGACGTTGGTTGTCGTCGGGATACAAAACCAAGCGTATTGAGCCGCCTGAAGCACCAGACTTTTACATAACTGACTCAGAACAGTCGCACTGGGGGTTTAATCCGGTCGTTAAGCCTCAGGTGCCTGATGTTGGACAAGCCAATCCGATCGACGCATTCATTCAAGCCGCCTTCAGCGAAAAAAATCTGAATTTTGCAGTCGCGGCTGATCGTATCACGCTGATTCGTCGCGCATCGTTTGACTTGTTGGGCTTACCACCGACGCCAAAAGAAATCGACGCGTTTGTCCAGGACGACTCGCCAGACGCTTGGTCTCGTTTGATCGATCAGTTACTTCAATCGCCCGCATATGGCGAACGATGGGGGCGACACTGGCTTGACGTCGTTGGCTACTCCGATTCCAACGGCGGTGATTTAGATAGCCCTCGTGATCACGCTTGGCAGTATCGCGACTATGTCGTCCGTGCAATTAACGAGAATAAACCTTGGGACCGTTTCATCCAAGAACAATTGGCTGGTGATGAATTGGTAGGTTTGACTTCGCAGCAAACCGATACCGTTATCGACGATCCAGAGAAGTGGGACATTATCGCGGCGACTGGCTTTCTGCGAATGGCTCCCGATACCACGGCTGATAGACCAGATGATCCATCTGTTGCAAAAGAAGAAGTCTTAGTCAACACGATCCGCATCATCGGCAATTCTTTGTTAGGCCTAACTTTGCAATGCGCCCAGTGCCACGACCATCGTTTCGATCCAATTTCACAAGTTGATTACTTTCGTATACGTTCGCTGGTAGAACCCGTCTTTAACCCAGCCGATTGGCGTGAACCGCAGCAACGTGAGTACGAGGCTTACACCGCCCAGGAGTTAGAAACTAATAGAACGATCGAAGCGTCCGCGCTGGCCATCGACGCTCAGCGAAAAGCCTTAATAAACCGAGTGTATGCCGAATATTTGGAAGTTCGCATGGGTGATACCGACGAAGCGACCAAAAATAAAATTCGACTCGCTTGGAATAAGCCAGTCGATGAACGCAGTGAAGGTGAACGAGAATTGCTCAAGAAGTTCGATTGCGACTTTGAGATCGTAGACCACTTAAGGTTTATTCCCAACACCGAAAGCTCGGAAGCTTTGCGAGTCGAATTGCTGCGCAAGGCAGAAGAGATTCGCGCGACCAAACTATCACGGACTTTTATGGCGGCAACCGAAAACCCGTCTTCGATCCCTCAGACACGACGTTTCCATCGTGGCAATCCAGCACAGCCTCGCGAAGTTGTCTCACCAGGGGATTTGCAGATCTTCGAAGCCCGTCCCATCATCAAATCGAACGAAGAGAATCTGCCGACTACGGGCCGGCGATTGGCATATACCCAATGGTTGACCAGCGGCCACCATCCCTTGGTCGCTCGAGTTTTAACGAACCGATTTTGGATGCATCACTTTGGTCAAGGAATCGTGACAACGACCGAAGATTTTGGTATGCGAACACCTCGGCCATTGCATGGCGATCTTCTGGACTATCTCGCGCAATGGTTTGTGGATGCCAATTGGGATTTGAAGTCGTTCCATCGATTGGTAATGACCTCAAAAACCTATCAACAGGCTAACCGCAACCTACCTGCTGAGTCGATTGACGGTTCCAACCAATATTTCGCGCGGATGTCACTTCGCCGACTGGAAGCGGAAGTGGTTCGCGACTCAATGCTCGCCGTCAGCGGAAAATTGGTATGCGACATAGGTGGTCGTCCTGCAGTTGTCGCTCGTAATCCGGCTGGTGGGATCGAGCTTGGGAAAGAAATTTCCGAAGCAAGTAATGGCGTCGTCAAGGCAATCGAACCGCTGGGTGAACAAGCTTATCGACGAAGCATCTACGTTCAACTCCGTCGCGAGAGAACTCTTTCAGTGCTCGAAGCGTTTGACATGCCTAACATGGCTCCCAATTGTAGTCAACGAGTTTGTAGCACTAACGCTCCGCAGTCGCTGATGATGCTCAACAACACATTTGTAGTCGAGCAGAGCAGGGCGTTCGCCGAAAGATTGATTTCCGAACCAGGCGATGCGTCGGTGCACATCGGTCAGTTGTGGCGGCTAACTTATGGTCGTGACCCCAGCTCCGATGAGCTGGCAACTGCCGTTAATTTCCTCACCAGCGAACAACATCGTCAACGCTTGCTGAGCAACACAGAAGAACTGACAAGACAAGTGGAAGTCGACGCTTTGGCAGCGATTTGCCAGGTTGTATTTGCCTCGAACGAGTTTCTTTATACACCATGAACACTCATATTTCACAACAGCGTCGAAATTTTTTGCGCGGCATCACGGCGTCTTCTATTGCGATTCCGTGGTTGCTACAGCGCGATGGCTTGCTTGCCGCGGAAACGGAAATCGTTAAGCCAGACTTCGATGTTATTTACGATCTGAAGCCGAAGACGCCGCCAATGCCTGCCCGCGCCAATGCGATGATCGACTTGTTCATGTTTGGCGGTCCAAGCCAAATGGATTTGTGTGATCCTAAAGAAGAACTGACCAAACGCGACGGCGAAAAGTATCCTGGAAAGCTTGATACTGATAACCAAGCTGGCGCTTCAGGAATCATATTTGGCTCTCCTTGGAAATTTCAGAAGTATGGCCAATGTGGATTAGAAGTTTCCGAATTGATGCCGCATCTTGCGTCAATCGTCGATGAAGTCTGCCATATTCGCGGGATGCACTTCGGTACCAATGCGCACGATCGTGGTGCTTATTTAGCCTGCAGTGCTCATCCGACTCCCGGCCATCCATCGCTCGGGAGTTGGTTGACATATGGTCTAGGTAGCCAAAGCGATTCGCTGCCTTCTTTTGTTGCCCTAACAGCTCAAGGAGGCTTGCCATATCTGAACGAACACAACTGGTCTGCAGGCTATCTTCCGTCGCTTTATCAGGGCACCATGGTCCGCAATGCAATTCCTCGAATTCTTAACTTAGATCCGCCAGAGCATTTGGCTGGTGCGAGTCAACAGGCGCAACTGAAGCTTCTCGATCAACTCAATCTAGCGCACTTGCAAAACAATCCATCCGAAACCGATTTACATGCCCGAATTGCAAGTTATGCACTCGCGGCCAAGATGCAAGACTCGGCCAAAGAAGCTTTCGATTTGAGCGGCGAACCAGCCTATGTCTTGGAGATGTACGGCATCAACAATCCAGACACCCGAGGCTATGCGGAGCAATGTTTGATTGCTCGAAGACTAGTCGAACGCGGTGTGCGTTTCATCAGTTTATTCCTGGATGGAAATGGTGACGTCGACTGGGACAGTCACGGAAACCTAAAAGCCGGTTTGGAAAAGAGTTGCCGGGCAGTCGATCAACCTTGTGCGGCTCTGATCAAAGATTTAAAGCAACGCGGCTTGCTTGAGACGACCTTAGTTCGCTGGGGCGGCGAAATGGGACGCTTGCCGACTGCAGAGGCGACCGGCGAGCGACCATCTTGGGGTCGCGATCACAATGGCAAAGCGGGTTACATGTGGATGGCCGGTGCAGGCATAAAACCAGGCCTAATTCATGGCGCGACCGATGAGTGGGGACATGAAACAATCGAAGGTCATTTCACGGCAGAAGATTTTCACGCGACGGTCATGCATCTATTTGGTTTAGATCACAAAAAGTTAGTTTACAAGCACAATGGGCTTGCCAAGTCGATGATTGATGGCGGACCTGTCCGCGTTGCAACGGAGTTATTCTCATGAACTTTGCAAGCTGGCGATTACGATTTACTTCAGCTGCTTTCGCGATTCTGCTTAGCTGCAACAGCTTGTTTGGCGCGGAGGCTGAGCGAACGAAAAATCTTGTCGACGTTCCTTATTTTGAAAGTGACGTGCGCCCGATCTTCAAGGCGATGTGCTTTCATTGTCACGGGGAAGAGGAGGACTTGTCAGGCGGATTAGATGTCCGTTTGGTTCGCTTGATGCAACATGGTGGTGACTCAGGACCGGCAATTTCGAATCATAATCCCGACGAGAGCCTTCTATGGGAACGGATAGAATCGGATGAAATGCCCGAGGGGCCAAAGAAGCTAAATGCCGCGGATAAGAATACGATTCGTCGCTGGATTGCTGCCGGAAGCCCAACGCTTCGACCGGAACCGGCGGACGTCAATGAAGCTAAATACACGCCAGAGGAATTAGGGTTTTGGTCGTTCCAGCCAGTCGCAGACGTAGAAGTTCCGCTCATTAGCGATGGTATTGTTAAGACGCCTATCGATGCTTTTGTGCTGGAGAAGCTGAGACAAATCAAACTTGATCAATCGCCAACGGTCGAGCGAAACATGTTACTACGCCGAGTCACTTTTGACTTGACAGGCCTACCACCAACACCGCAAGAGCTCGATGAATTCCTGGCTGACAACTTGCCTAAAGCGTATGAAAAGGTAGTTGATCGCTTACTCGCCTCCGAACAATTTGGAGTGCGTTGGGGACGACACTGGCTCGACATTGCTGGTTACAGCGAAACTGATGGCTACTTGGCTGACGATATTCATCGTCCCTATGCTTGGCGATATCGCGATTATGTAATTGATTCCATCAACATCGATAAACCTTACGATCAATTCTTGCAGGAACAAATCGCTGGCGATGAAATCATTGGCGATCTTACTCACGGATCACCGCCTGATCCAGACAATGATCGTCACGTCGAATTGATAACCGCGACAGGATTTTTGCAGATGGCGCCTGATCTGACGCAGCGACAGGAAGCGATCAACGATCGCAATCAGGCTGTCGCTGAGACGATAAAAGTTGTCTCGTCGGCGGTCCTTGGTTTGACAGTCGGCTGTGCTCAGTGTCACGACCATCGCTACGACCCGATTTCTGCGGAAGACTACTACAGCCTGCGCGCGATTTTCGATCCAGCGTTCCCGCTTGATAGTTGGACCAAACCAGAAAATCGCGTCCTAGATTTGACTCCGCAAGACATCGCCAGAGAAATTGAACGGATCGACGCTATTGCTAAAGAGCAGGAAGCAGAACTCGCCAAGAAGAAACGCGAACTCGCGACTGAAATCTACGCTCGTCTCATCAGCGAATTACCGGACGATCGAAGGGAAGCGATCATCGCGGCCGCAGAAAAAGAACACGATCAACGCGACGACTCAGAAAAGAAATTGCTCGAGCAGTTTCCGATGTTTAAATCGATTGAAGGTATTTTGGGACAGATATCAACCTACGACAAAGTAAAGTTCGAAGAGTTCTTTCAGGCACAAAAGAAGATCGACGAACTGCGTGAAAGTGGACCTACTCCGCGCATCGTTGCATGCATTCGCGAATCAGATAAATCCCTGCCCAAGAGTGCCGTGTTCTCACGCGGCGATCCGCTCTCACCCAAGTCGCCAGTTCAACCACGCGAAGTATTCGTGTTGGCTCGCAAGCGAAATGCGGAAAAGATTCCGATTAATCGCGAGGTTCTTTCCACGACCGGTCGCCGACTTGCCTATGCAATGCAACTGACTGACGGCACTCATCCAACTGTTGCGCGCGTCGCAGTTAATCGAATTTGGTCCCATCACTTTGGAAAAGGGCTGGTGACCACAACCAGTGATTTTGGTCTTTCCGGCGAAGAACCGAGCCATCCACGGTTGCTTGATTGGTTAGCCAGTGACTTTGTTGAGCACGGCTGGTATATGAAGCGACTACACAAAATGATCGTCATGTCGCACACTTATCAACAATCTTCGCTTCGAAGCGACTCGAGCGAAAAGGTCGATCCAAGCAACCGATGGCTTTCACGGATGAGTATGCGTCGCTTAGACGCTGAAGAAGTTCGCGACGCAATATTGTCCGTCACCGGTTTGCTCAATTTGGAAATGGGTGGACCGTCTGTGCCGATCGCAACGCAGAGCGATGGCCATGTTGTCATCGGTCGCGCAATATTTAACAACGACGGCTTATTGGAAGACATTGTTGATGTCGGTAATCAGAAAAACCGACGCAGTATCTATCTTTCCAACGAAAGAATTTCGCCACTGACAATGCTAGACACGTTTGACGCTCCAATCATGTCTCCTAACTGCGATGGGCGGCTGTGCTCGACTGTCGCGCCGCAATCATTATGGTTTCTGAATGACAAACTGATCACGGAAGTCACAGATCAGGTCGCCGATCGAATGTTTGAGAGCGAATTTATCGATTCCAACGACCGTATTCGTGAGCTATTCCGACGTTTCTATGCGGCCGAACCAACGGCGGATGAAATGCGCAAGTGTTTGCTGTACCTGAAAATTCAATCAGCCGAGTTTCGCAAATACGACGAAGCGGCCTGGGTTGAAACGGTAAAGAAGTTTGACCACGCACCCGACATTGCGGCTTACGCAAGCCTATGCCAAACATTGTTATCCACGAACCGCTTCTTATATGTGGAGTAAGCCATGAAAGAATATCAATTATGTTCCCGTCGACACGTACTTGAGTCCGCCGGTTTCGGTTTAGCCGGAATTGCCGCCTCGATGTTGATGCAACAAGAGGGCGTTTACGCCGAGGGGGCGAATCTCAAGCCACCAGTTCTTGAGCCACAAACTTACGATTTGATGCCGAAAGATCCGCCAAAACCTGCGCGCGCGAAAGCGATGATTTCGATGTTCATGATCGGTGGTCCAAGCCAAATGGATATGTTTGATCCAAAGTCCGAACTGATAAAACGCGATGGTCAAGATTACTCTGGTGACGTTGTTTTTGATAACGCGGCTGAAGCGAGTCGAAAGCTGATGGGCCCAATGGCAAAATTCCGTCCGCGTGGACAGTGCGGGATGGAACTCTCCGATTTGGTACCGTGCTTAGGAAAGATAGCGGACGACATTACATTGATTCGTTCAATGCATAGCGACGTTAATAACCACCTGCCTGCAATGTATGCTCTCAATACGGGCAGTGGTGTTCGTGGTCGGGCAACGCTAGGCGCATGGCTGCTGAAATCATTAGGTTCGATGTCTCAGGAGTTGCCTGCGTTCGTGGCTTTGACCGACCCAGCCGGTATGCCATTAATGGGTAGCGAAAACTGGTCAAACGGTGCGTTGCCTTCACTTTACCAAGGCACCGTGGTCAGACCAACGGAACCAAGAATGCTTAACCTCGATCCACCGGCGATGTTGCAGGGAAAGCCACAACGTACACAATTGCAACTGATCGAAGCCTTCAATCGAAGTCATTTAAAACAACACCCGGGCGAGACTGATCTTGCGGCGAGAATCGCAAGTTATCAGCTCGCCGCCAAGATGCAATTGTCTGCAAAGGAAGCGTTCGATATCTCATCTGAATCCAAAGCGACGATTCAGATGTATGGTATTGATGAGGAAGTTACACGAGACTACGGCACGCGTTGCCTGATTGCACGGCGTTTGGTTGAACGTGGCGTACGGTTTGTTCAGATTTTCAATAATGGTCAAAGCTGGGATCATCACGATGAGATTTTGACAAAGCTGCCTAAGCAATGTTTAGGTATAGATCGACCGGCAGCCGCGCTAGTAAAGGATTTGAAACAACGCGGCATGCTCGATGAAACGCTGGTTCAATTTACCGGTGAAATGGGGCGTTTGCCTGTCATTCAAATCCCCACCGGCGCCGATCCTATGAAACGAGTCGGACGTGATCACAACACTTTTGGCTTCAGCCAATGGGTCGCTGGTGGTGGCATGAAAGCTGGACATGTTTATGGAGCAACCGACGATTTCTCGCATCACGCGGTAGAAGACATCGTCACGCATCATGACTGGCTTGCGACAGTACTGCATCTATTCGGTCTAGATCACAATGAAGTCAAATTCCGCAGCGGCACTCGAGATATTCATCTAGTTGAAAATTCCGCGGCAAAATTTGTTGAAGGCATTTTGGCGTGAGCAATGCAATACCATTTTCCGATGCGCTCGCCGCAATTGGAATATGATTTCGGTATAAAAGAATTGCCTGCCGGTCATTCGTCATTTAGTAAGACGACTGGTCAAACCGCGAAAGTTGTGTTGAAGAGCAAGTTCTTAAACCGCAACTTCGAGTGAATTAGCAAACGCTCACAGGCATTCCGCAGTCCGGAGCGATAGTATTCTCTATTCTGACTCTTCAGTTTCACCTCGAGCAACTGTCCAATGAACAAGAGCGTTTGCTTGTCAGGGCCTTGTCCGATTGAAATCGCAATCTACAAGCAATCGATTCCAATGGTGCCCGGACTACTGCGGTCTCTCGAAGACCGATATCTGATTGCCGAAAAATAATGGGCCAGTAATCGGCGTAGAAACCGGTCAGTATTCCAATTGGCGCCCGCCGTGAAAATCGCCCGACACGATTGAAACGAATTTCAGGGCTCGTATCGCTTAACGAAATATCGCCAGTCGTAAACACGAGACCATTCGTTGTCGAATTAGTCCTCTAACAGCAGAGTTTTTAAAGCAATTTCTCAGAATATTACATAATTTCATTGACTGCTCAGGTCAGGATCGATATCGTTACTCTGTTCCGTTAAGCGGAACGGCGACATCTCTCTTGGTGAAGTCGCTGCACAAGACAGGCGGATGTTGTTTGATTTTTTAATTGTTGGATTTTTGATTGGGAAAACATCTATGAACTGCGTCCGTTTTATCTTGACACTCACTGTCGCGATCTGCTGCTCTACGAACTGTTTCGCAGCAACGATTCTGAATTTTGACTTTGCGGGCGTGCTGGCGATCAATGACCCTTTCCCGATTGGTTACGGCAGCAACGTCAATACGGCCGACACTGGTTACTCGGGCGACTTTGACACACCAAATGTTACCTTTTCGACAAATGGAAACTTTTCGTTTCTTGATGACGGAAATTGGATCGGATCGAATTCGCAAGTCGGTTATTTTAACGATGACGGGGGTGCGACCGTATCCTTCACGTTGACCGCTGACGCTGGCTTTGAAGTCACTTTAAATAGTTTTCTGAGCACCTACTACCAAAGCTATGGGGACGGTGTACTGGACAATGTCACAATCACCGGCGGAACGTCTCCGCTAACATTTACCAACACGGACTTGACTACCAACGGTTTCCTTTTTTCACCAAACTATACAGCCCAATCAATAGTTGTAACGCTGTTCGATGCTGACGGAAATTCAAGTGGCAATTTCGGCTTGGACAACATTTCGTTTTCGCAGTCGCCTTCGGCCGTGCCTGAACCAAGCACCCTTGCAATGTTGAGCCTAATGAGCGTAGCTATTTCGCTTGTAGTTTTAAAGCGGCGACGAGCGATTCAATACGGAAAACTTGAAGCGACGCAGTGAATTTACGCTCGCGAGATTGTGACATCCTTCACTTAGGTGTTAACGAAATATTAGATCTCGGAAAGCTCTCCCTCCAGCTTTCCAAAACAGAATGAAACCGTTGCGTCGTTCTATCTATTTTTACTGCTGTTTTGCTGTTTGATCATTTCATTAAATCGGGAGTGGATTTATGCGGAGGAAAGAATGTTTTCGCGGCTTTACCTTAATTGAGCTCTTAGTGGTGATTGCAATCATCGGCATTCTTGCCGGGCTATTGCTACCGGCAGTACAACAAGCTCGAGAGGCTGCTAGACGAACTTCGTGTACAAGCAACATTCGTCAGCTTGGACTTGCGATGCATAATTACGAGTTAACCTTTAAAACATTGCCGAAGCAAGGCCACAAACACTACGCCAACCCTGAACCCTGGCCCATTGATACCGGCGGACCATTGGTCAAGCTACTGCCTTTCTACGAGCAGAACGCGTTGTTTACAGGTATTGATTTTTCTAGCTCAACCGATGTTGATGCCCAATTGGTAAACGGTAGAAAAGTACGCGATCACGAAATTCCAATCCTATATTGTCCTTCTTATGGCAAGAGCAAATCAGAAGAGCCGGGATGGAAAACAACCAACTACGCCGTTTCAATTGGATCTGCCTACATGGATTCTCTCGGGGCCTGTACAGCCTACGATCATTCTTCGTTCAGTCGCGATCGAAATTATGCGCCGTATGGATACTCCGACGAACCAGGCGAAATATCTGGGCCATTCTCGTATTTGAATTGGTCCGCGAATTTTCCGAGCATAACTGATGGGTTATCCAACACGATTCTGATGGGTGAGATTAAGCCTTTCTGCGGTACAGAAGAATGGAAACTGTATCCGAGCAATTGGGCTCGAAGTTCAGCTTTTTACTATGCGACGACCGCGCCTATAAATTTCCCGACCTGTCCAGGCGAGGGTGCCGGAAACGATGGAAAAACAGGCAGGAACTGTAACTCATTCAATTCATACAACACTGGTTCTGGTTTTAAATCCCAGCACATCGGCGGCGCTAATTTCGTTTTCGCAGACTGTAGCGTACATTTTCTTTCGGAGGGCATGGACTTGCGGACCTATCATCAACTCGGCGATCGCAGCGATGGGGAATTGATAGACCCGATACCGTAGCTCTACTTGGCACATTCAATGTTACGGAATTTCTCAATGAGGTGTCGCGTTGTTTAATGCGTCTGATAAAAGCTTCAAAAGTGCTCTACCCAGTAGTTTTTTAGTTGGGCTGTTTTTTTTGGTCGGCTGTTTTGACGAGAACCGTCTTCCGCTGGCGCCAGTTTCCGGAAAAGTCACCTTTCAAGGGCAGCCGTTAATTGGTGCTTCTGTTGTATTCCAGCAGTCGAAATTGCCTGTGTTGGCGTCAGGAAAAACCGACTCGAATGGCGAATTCATCCTAAGTACGTTCGGTTTCGAAGATGGGGCTCCGCTCGGTGAGTCACGGGTTAGTGTAACCATCATCGAATCCGACTATACCGAATTCGAACGGACGATGCCGATGCCTGACAACTCTAACATCGTAGATCTAGACCAGCGTGCCGCGGCAAATGCTGCTGCGAAAGACAAACGCATGTCTCGCTTGGCTGAAATGTCGCGTGAGAGGAACCGAAGTCGCGAGCAACAACAGATTCCAGAGCGTTACAGTCGAATAGAAGGCTCCGGAATTGTTTTGGAGGTAAAAACCGGTGAGCCGAATTTCTTCTTGATTGAACTTGAACCCTAAACTCTTCAGATGCGATTCGATTTCAATTAGAGTGTCGTTGGACGACGACCAATTTGGACACATGAGAACTCCCGAAAATCGAATCTGAGAGACTCAGGACAATGGTAAGGTCGCAAAAACAATCCAGAAGCGATATCTAACAACGTCGCGCGACCTTAAATAGAGAATCGGATCGTCATCAAACATAATTGGGATAAATAAGATCGCGAACGAAAAACCCTCCTTGCAATCCCGTTTCTGATCGATGATCGCAACAGAACTGCTCACACTTCACATAGAAGCCGAAGACAGAGTTGAATTTTTAGTTCCCGAGATTCGATCCAATTCGAGTCTTCGAATAGCGGCTGACAGAATGCTTCAGAACGATCATGTAAAGCAAAGGCCGAAGCTTTGGCACAATCGCCCGAGCATCGGGAACAACAGACCTTGCCAGATCACTCGCTTCACATACGGCCTCAGAGACCGGTGGACATACTGATGGAATCGCGAGAGAGCATTATTGGCAATTCGCCAATTCTGATCTCAACGCGGTGATCAAGAAATTAAATGACCCAACGACATCCCGCGCATACGACGGTAGTGGCCCGGAAATGTCCTTTGATGACTTAGAAGCGTTCAGCACAGAGATGAATGAACCCGGAAGACCTGGGGCTAAGGCTTTTTGCCTACTTCTGTGCGAAGCTATCTTTTCGTAACCAATGGGCGGTGAGGGACTCGAACCAAAACGCCTTTGATGCCTCAAAAAGTGGCACTTTCCCAGGGAAAACGGCGAATTCAGAGCAGCGTAACAAACAGCAACTTTGCGAATTGGTGCACAAATTGGTGCATTCAGTCCCAAAAGGTGCACTTTCCCAAGCAATTGTCGCGATCAAAAGTATTTGCGAATCGGCTTTGACAGCGGGTGAGGACAATCAGCAAGCAGTGGCCGAGTTGTTGTCATCTTTTGCCGCCGATCTAAAAACGGTGGCAATCGCCGGTCAAGCCGTTGCAGTAATCCAATCCGGTCCGGATTGCAGCCAGGATCGATCGGCGGGAGCTTGCAAGACAAACGAGCCACCGAAACGCCGCGACGCGTCTAAACGCAAATCTGATTAATCGCCGAAAGGCCGCTGGCGGTAGTTGTCCGCCATGCTGTCAGCGTACCGATCGGCGGACTTGAGGATTTAAAACGATGTTCGAAGTTACTTACATGGATGCAGAAGGCAAAAATTGCAGTGAGGTCGTCAAATCAGCTTTTATGTCAAAGCTAGTCGCGACCAGTGTTACCAAGGATGGCGCAACAGGAGTTAAACGAAAAAGGCGTCGGTTCGATCTGTGGCTTGTTCGCCCGATGGCTAATGAGATGGTTTGCCTCAGCCGAGATTTGCGGCATAGCTTGGCAATCAAGACCATCTCAGAATGGAATTCAGGCCCGAATAAATACAACTCCAGTATGATGGCTGTACCTGCTGGCACAGAGATCAACGGTCCATTTGAAGTTGTCGAAAGGGTGATCGATGAAGAGTCGGAGGATAAACTCGGATGCGGCTAGCGGTGAATCTTCAGCTCAAAAATCTTTGGCGGTTCGAATGGCCTGACAAGGTTTTTGCGTGATCGAATGCGAAAGGATGAAAATTTTTTCGAGTTTGACTGGTTGAATTCATAAAAAGTGAGGTCAAGCGACAATTCGGCCATCGCCCCACTCTAACCGAACGGAGCGAGCGCTCGCCCAGGCGATCCGAAAACGGAAGGCTTGCCACAAGACCGACCGTAGCTATACGCCTTTTAGAACTGTGGTTGGCAATCCTTCCCTTCAAGCAATTTCGATGAATTGTCACCGACCGAACGTTAGCAGTCGTCCGATATTAGTCCACCGTAGGTTTGAGCGGGGAACAAATATTCGACGCTTAGCTTTCGGTCGTTTGACTCTCCGAGTCTCTATACCTGTAGGACGACTGCAAAACTGCTAAACTCTCGCCTCCGATTTGTTGGAATTGTGGAGCAGGAAAAGTGGAACCGGCAGAATTTATCGCCCGATGGGAACGTTCGGGCGGAGCTGAATTAGCTAACTCTCAGTCGTTTGTTAAGGAATTGTGCGACATCTTAGAGGTTCCGCATCCGGAACCGGCGATCGCGGATGACGAAGACTCAAATCAGTACGTTTTTGAGAAAGCAGTTAAATTTAACAACGGCGACGGCACGTTCAGCGATGGTCGCGTCGACCTCTATAAGCAAGGCTGCTTTGTTCTCGAATCCAAGCAAGGCGTAGAACGCAAAGATGCGTTGGCGGAGGAAAGGCTAGCCACAGCTTCATTGCTACGTCGAAGGCGATCCGGTACCGCCAAACGTGGAACTGCCGAATGGGACAAAGCCATGACGCGGGCACGAGGCCAAGCAAAACGATATGCCGAAGCATTGCCCGATTGGCCACCGTTTCTTGTCGTCGTAGATGTTGGTTATTGCTTCGATCTGTACGCCGACTTCACACAATCCGGCAAGAACTATCAGCCGTATCCTGATCCGCGAAGTTATCGAATCGGCTTGCATCAGATCGGCGATGAAAATGTTCGACAGACGTTGCGATTGCTGTTCACGGATCCGCAGGAATTGGACCTGAGCCGCAAGTCTGCCAGCGTCACACGTGACATTGCTGGCCGGTTGGCAAAGTTGGCCCGAAGTCTTGAATCGCAACATACGCCGGAGGTTGTGGCTGGTTTTCTGATGCGATGTTTGTTCACCATGTTTGCCGAAGATGTGGAACTAATTCCAAAGCATGGCTTCCGCGACTTGCTTCTATCGCTTCGAACAGAATTAGAGAACTTTCAGCCAATGGTTGAAGAGCTATGGCGTGCGATGGATCAGGGCAAGTTCTCATCGTTCTTGCGTCAAAAGGTCAAGCATTTCAACGGCGGGTTCTTTGAAGATCATTCTGCACTGCCATTGAATTACGATCAGCTTTTACTATTGATCGAAGCAGCCGAGGCAAACTGGACGACCGTCGAACCGGCGATCTTTGGAACGCTGTTGGAGCGAGCGCTTGAGGCGACCGAACGGCACAAGTTGGGCGCTCATTTCACACCAAGAGCTTATGTTGAACGGCTTGTTTTGCCGACGATTATAGAACCGTTGCGGGAGGAATGGGAAGTTGCTTATGCTTCCGCGATTCAATTGGATGAGGACGGTAAACGCAGGGAAGCTCAACGCATCATTCGAGACTTTCACGGCCATCTGTGCGAAGTCCGCGTGCTTGATCCAGCGTGCGGCAGCGGCAATTTCTTATATGTCGCGCTGGAGTTGATGAAGCGACTCGAAGGCGAAGTGCTTAATGCATTACGAGAGTTTGGCGACGTGAATCTACCGGGTATCGGCGTCGATCCGCATCAGTTCCTGGGCATTGAATTGAATCCACGCGCGGCAGGTATCGCCGAGCTTGTTCTGTGGATCGGCTTTCTTCAGTGGCACTTTCGTACGCGAAGCGATATTTCGCCGCCCGAACCAATTCTGAAGAGCTATCACAACATCGAATGCCGCGATGCAGTGTTAGCTTGGGACAGCATCGAGCCAGTCTTTGATGAAGCTGGCCAACCTGTCACTCGTTGGGATGGACGTACTACCAAGACGCATCCAGTAACCGGCGAACAAATCCCCGATGAAACTGCTCGGGTTCAAGAGCTAAGTTATATCAACCCACGAAAAGCAGAATGGCCACAAGCGGATTACATCGTTGGGAATCCACCGTTTATCGGAACCGCCAGAATGCGTGACTTGCTCGGCGATGGTTACACGAAAACGATCCGCAAGGTCTATGACCCCATGCCTGAGTCGATAGACTTTGTCATGTATTGGTGGGACAAAGCCGCGAAACTCGCGACAAACCCAAAAAAGCTTTTGAACCGATTTGGACTGATTGCAACTAACAGTTTACGACAGACATTCAATCGACGAGTGATTGATCCGCACTTGTCTGCTGAGCGTCCACTATCGATTGCGTTTGCAATCCCCGATCATCCATGGGTAGACAGCACTGACGGCGCAGCGGTACGCATCTCAATGACAGTAGGAGATGCGTGTATCCAAGAGGGAAAGC
>JBGSKY010000152.1:0-39208 GCA_041740995.1 Pirellulaceae bacterium | reverse complement strand
CCGAAAAGGGGTCTGACCCTTTGGAGGAACGGAGAGGGGCAGACCCCTTTTCGGATAGGTTCTAAGTGGATTTACGGGCCGCTAAGTGCTGACAACGGATTATAACTTTGGGTTCCGTTGAATCTCGCAACCGCTTTCATTACAGCAATCACTTCAAAAATACATGAAATCGACGATTTACGGAGTCCGCGTCGCATCGGTGCTGCTGACTGTCTACTGGCTGATGATTTTTACCGGTACGCATTGGCCGCGATTGAGCCTACCAAACGTTTCTCACCTTGATAAATATCTCCACTTCCTTGCTTTCTCAGGTCTAGCATTTTTGATGGCCTGGGCAATTCCAACCAGCATACATCGTCCACGCTGGAACGTGCTGATCGCTGCCTTGGTCTGCGTTGGATACGCAGCAATTGATGAGTTTTCGCAAATACCGGTCGGCCGAACTGCGGATATGCTCGACTGGCTGGCCGATTGTGCGGGAGTCACCGTCGGCCTAACGGCTTATCTGGCTAGCCGAACTTGGCTCTGGAAGCGTCAACGATTCTCGCCATTTCAACTGCCCATGCCTCAATAAGTCCAGTCGGCGCTAAGTTGCGATCAATTTTGCTCTGGACCTCAAGCGTGACTTGAATTGCCTGAACAGCAAGCTCGGGATGCAACGGCGACCGCTGCGGCGCACGTTTGCGAATTGGTTTGGCAGTCATCAACGCGGTTCGCATTTCGTGACGCAAATTCTCAATCACATTTTGCATCACACATTGCAAAGTTTGGCGTCGCGTTTGCCCATCATCGCCAACGGATTTCAGTCCCGCCTCAATGGTCTTGCAGATCTTTCCAATCGGGAACGGCATTTCCTGCAAAAGCCCACCGAATGTTTCGTGCAGCTTTCCAACGTTCTCATCACGAAGCTGATTTGCTAGGCCCAATGTACCATCGCTCTGTTTGGATAAAGCATCGGCCGCTTCCTTCGTTTGAGTCCATCCGATTTGGAGCAGCAAGTTCGACAAATCGTCCTGTGAGAGCGAATTGAACCGGATCGTCTGAGTCCGCGAACGGATCGTTGGCAATTGTCGTTGCTCGCTGCGAGCGATTAAAAAAATCAGCGATCCAGCAGGCGGCTCTTCCAGTGTCTTGAGAAGTACATTTGCAATTTCTTCGGTCAGAAAATCTGCATCGTCAATGATCGCAATTCGTCGCTGACCATAAAACGGTTTTTTGCGAATCTCGTAGCAAAGCCCCTCGCGCATTCGGTGCTCCGGCGAGCCGACCAGCAATTCGGCTGGCAGTGTTGATTTGTCAGCTGGTTTGGCGATTTGAATCAGGTCGGGATGCGTATTGGCTTCGACTTGCGCGCACCCCTCGCAGCGATTGCAGATCGAGAATTCTCCTGTCTTACGGTTTTGGCAGAAGAGAGTCTTCGCAATCAGACGAGCGAAAGTTCTTTTGCCGACTTGAAGTGGTCCGACAAGAAGAAAACTGCTTGCCAGTCGATCTTTCTTGACCGCAGTCGCGAACCAATTTCTGGGACGATGATGACCGATGTACTGATCCCAATCCATGCCGGCTGCCTTTTCAAAAACTTTGGCCAACGCCAGAAAGGGCCAACTCGCGAATCATTCGTCAGTGGGCGGTTGCAGCGAAGGCGGTCGGCCAACAGTAGCCGGCCCATCTGCGGTGACTTCTAAATTGTTCATCGGCTGATCATCGCCCAGTGTATTTTCCGATGAGGACTGAATCTCAGCTTTCGTGGTTAAACTATCGTTGGATGATGGCTGCGCTTCCGGTTTCACTGGAATCAAGCCTGAAGCTTCTTTCGTCACTTTCGAAGGTTTCGGATCCATTCCTTCTGGCAACGGAATGACATCGTTATCTAGTAGGGCCGGCTCGTTCATCGCCGACTCCCATTGAGGCGCATCAAGAAGCATCTGCATGAACCGACGATTGTTCATTTCGTCAGCGCGATTGCCGTCACGAATATTCCGAAAATTTTCGAACTCGTAGAGAGCGAACGATTCATCAAATTCCGTGTCAGTGGCGATTCCGTAGCGTTTGATGGCGTTTCGCACTTCGTCGGCAATTTCTTCGAGCATCATCTCAGGGTAACGATGAAAGACTGCGTTCCAATTCAGCCAAGCTTTCTCGTAATACTTGGTCGCGGCACTCAAATCAGCTCGATCGATCAGTTTGTCAGCTTCGTACATTTGCCGTCGGGCCGCTAAGGTAACCGGTGATTGTTCCGCCTTGGCCCGCATTTCCCAGTACGCAAAATTGCAAAGGTTGCGATACTGGTCAGTATGTTTAATCGTTTCTTCGGTTTCGCGAATTAATGTGGCCAGAGTCAATGCCTTGAGCCGCTCATCTGTTGGCAACATGCGGGCGATCTCAAAGCGGTTTGACAAATATTTGTCGAGAGTTGTCTGCTTGAAGATCCTTTGTTCGGCGTCGAGTTCGGAATCGGGTTTCTCAATTACATAGAGTTCGCTTTCGTTCATCGAAGGCTTGTACTCCTGCAGCAGTCGTTCACGGGCCTTGGTCGTGAGCTGTTCAAATTCGGTGATCGATTCGACCCGTAACGAATTTAATCGGTCAAAGTTATTAAGCTTCACCGAATCGCCCCAAGTTGTCAGGATGTCGCGATTGCCAAATTCTCGCCACGACTCGCTGGCCCGGCTCCAGGCGAAACGTGCCCGATCGTCCAACACGCCGTCGGATTCGATTGCTTCGGCAAAATACATCTGAGTCCAGGGTGCCTCGCCATAGAAATGCACTTCGTTCTTGTTGATAATCGCACCGGCATCGACTAGATCATATGCCTTAAGAAACCATAAGCGACCGACCAGCCAATTATCAGGTTTACGGTCTGGTCCAAGTGCCTCGCTGGGCAAGTTCGTAAGGCCGTCCGCAATCAATTCGTTGTGGTAATCCGTGTCGTTTCGGAAGAGTTCGCGGAATTGCAGCTTTTCATCTGATCGACCGATCTTTTGTGTCGTGTATTTTCCAAGATGCCATTGAAGAATTGGCTGGCGTTGGTTGTACTCGGTTCCCTTAACCAAAAAATCGATTCCCTTTTTGACCCAAGCATATCGCTGTCGGTAGTCATCAAAATCGTGGGAAACGTTGTATGCCAGATTGTGGGCTTGGCTCTCCCAAACTTTCACAAAGTGCGGCTGTAACAGCGCGATCTGATTCAGAGTTGCGGCTAGTCGGTCGTAAAATTTCTCTTCCTTGTAGTATTCCGCTTTTTGCCACAACCAAGCCGCCGCGATACCTCGCATGCCGAGGGTTGCAAGTCGCATGCTCTCGCTCGCCGGATCAATTTGGCCAATATCTGCTTGACCGATTTCGTAACGGTCACGCAGTTCGGATAGCTGGCCGCCGCCGCCAATCTGTCCGTCCGCTTTTCGCGTTGAAGGTTGACCGAGCAGATAGAGCGGAATCAACAGTAACGCCATCGCGGCGACGTAAAAAAGCTTGCGGACGAAAAACGGATTGTTCACGCTGCGATCTCTCTTGTCTTGAGGAAGAAATATCCAACGATGGTCGTCATTACAAAATAACCAAAAGTGATAACGATCTGCCGCAGTAAAAGTCCATCAAACAAATCTACACCGTATGCCACAAAGTCCGACGCACCCAAGCTGTTGAAATCGGGGACCGCTCCCTTGAGCAATTGAACCGTGTACATCAACCCGTAGTCAATTTTCTGAATCACCGTTTCGAGCGTTTGGTTGCCCAGATCAAAGTCAAGCATGCTGCCCTTTTGTGTTACGATTCGAATGAAGGCCTCGACTGGTCCACCGCCACTATTTTTCATGTTTTCAAAGTAAATGGAGGTCGTGCTACCAAAGAAGCCAAGCACTAACGCCGACATCGTTGCGATCATCGCCACTGGCCCGGAGAGGAAAGTGCTGAACATGACTCCGAACGAAATGATGATTACCATCTGCAGCCAGATATTCACGTAACCTTTAAAGAAGTTGTAAATGAATGGTCGATCGCCAGCCCGCAAAGACAAATCGGCTTGCGACATCCCCAGGTATTGACCGGTGTCTTCGCATCGGATGATGACTTCAATTTTTCCATCGGCTGCTAGGTCGTCGAAAAGGTCGATTTCTTGCGCTCGGCCATCGACGAAACCATTGAGTTTCCTAGGGATGATATGTTCATCCAGCTCGAATTCTCTAACGAGAAAACGTCGGCGATCGCTTTCAATCGTACCTGCAGAATTTCGCAGAATCATGATTCCACTGACCGGCGTGACAATATCGCCTTTTACCGTTCGAAACGCGGCAAGCGTCATTTCGATTCGCAACTGATCGCCGAGTCGTTGTTGCGTTACGTCATCAAAAGTCCATATTGCGCTCATCAATGTCGCCCCGGCAACGTAACGTTGATATTCGGAGATATAGCCGACATTCAGCCCCACGTCTTTCGTGCCCCGTTTCCCATCGCGGTCAGTAAAACTGAGCTCACCATAGACTGGAACGCGGGCTTCAAGAGCGCCGCGAACTGGGCCGACCTCAAGGCGTTTCTCACCATTGACTTCAATCTCTCGGATCGGATGGTAATGACCCTTTTGGGAATCGGTTTGTGTAGCTCCCAGTGTATACCGATGGCGGTGTCGGCCTTCGAGTGTCGTTTCACCCGACTGGTCGATACTGGCCAGCGTTTCCATTTCATGCGAATGTGAAAGTCCACGGACGACGAAGATATAGCTCATCACACCCAGAACCATCAAAATCGTCGTGCCGATGAAAGCAAACCCAGCGATCCGTCCAAGCACAATTTCCGTTGCCCGAACGGGCTTGGTCGTAATTGTGTAAATCGTTTTGTTTTTGATATCAGCCGGTAAACTGAAAGTGCTCAGGTACAAGCCCAGCAATAGCACGAGATAATTTGTCGAAGCTAGGACAAATGAGATGTATAACCGAGCTGGATTGTCCGAGTCTGGATCGAGATACCAACCGGCGAACATCAAGCCAACAATAAAGATAGCGACGACCGCCAAGACCTTTCGACGAACGGCTTCCATAAAGGCTAGTTTTGCAATCGCACCAATGCGGCGAAGGCTAGTCTTGGGCAGGTCTGTTCGGAACAGGTCACGAATGTTTTTTGATACGACGTAGAATCCTTCACCCGGACCATAGCGAACCATGGCAACCAAATAACTGACGACGAAGCCAAGTGCGATCAGCACCAAGGCCAAAAGAAAGGCGTCTAGCAGGCCGTTGTGGATAAAGAACCACTCGCCGAACGTCCAAAACTGATTCGGTTCAAGTCGCATAACTTCGAGGTGACGGTCTTTGGTTCAGTTGGGGTTAAAAAATTCGAAAGGTCTTAGTGCTGCAACGTTAAACTGCGAGCAGCAAATGAATCGATTGGACACAAGTCAGACCAAATCAGGGCCGATGCTTGAGTGCCAGTCGTTAAGATTCTATTTCACAGGGGGAGCATTCTTCGCGTCGCTTTCGCGAACGATATCCAAGAACAATTCTTCCATAGTGGTGGTTGGATTGCCCATTGAAACCATTTCGCCTTGATTTCGCGAAATGACCTCTGCGATCTCTTGTTTGGCTTGTTCGGAAAGTCCACGAGCTTGAAATTCAGTGATCTCTTGGACTTTCAGCAAACTATCAACGCGTCCGAGCTCCTTCAATTCGCCCTGGTGGAGGATCGCAATTCGATCGCAAACGTCTTGCACGTCTGCCAATTGGTGCGAACACATCAAGATCGTTTTGCCTTCGTCGCGTAATCGAAGGATCAAGTCTTTCATTTCTCTCGAACCGATCGGATCCAATCCGGTTGTTGGTTCGTCGAGAACGAGTAAATCAGGTTCGTTGATCAGCGATTGTGCTAAACCAATCCGCCGCGTCATCCCTTTGGAATATTCTTTCAGCTGACGACGTCGAGCTCGTTGAAGTCCAACCAATTGGATCAGTTTTTCTGTCCGTTCGCGGCGGACGGCCGGCGGCATGTCAAACAGTCGTCCGTAAAAGTCAAGCGTCTCTTCAGCGTTCAAAAATTTGTAGAGGTATGACTCTTCAGGCAAGTAGCCGATGCGTTCGTTCTTGGAGACTTCGCTAGCTTCTTTACCAAATACAAATGCTCGCCCAGTCGTTGGGAAGAGCAGACCAAGAATGAGTTTGATGGTCGTCGATTTGCCGCTACCGTTTGGACCAAGCAGCCCAAAGATTTCGCCCTTCTTAACTTCAATGTCAAGATTCTTGAGCGCGTGGACTTTCTTTCGACCCCAAAAGTCACGATAGATTTTGCTCAAACCGCGGGTCTCGATGATGACATCCGAATCAACGATTGCCGTCCTGTCACCGGACTTACCTACAACACTTTGCGGCGCTGCGGTGGTATCGACTGCCATCCAAACACTCCCAAGTTACGTTTCTGTGGTCTGCGACAAAGGCGTTGATGAGGGGCTTGAGCCGTTTGGCTGACCGCTACAGACCCCGTCCCTTACGCCCGATGCGAAAAAGCGGTTCAACTGCGCTGGCAGTCAATCAACGCTTTCTTGCTGTGGATCAAAATAATCGAAGACGCACGACAATCATAGGGTACCAAGGCTGCCACAAGAGTTTAAACCACTGACAATGATCGATGGGCAGACGGGAGAATCGCGATGACTTTCGTCGGCGGACTTAGAGGGTCCGATCGCGAAGTAGGCGCTGCGAACTGAACCGCTTTTAAAGCTAACGTTCGTTAACAATCGACGAAACAGATTTCAGCGGCTTATTAACATTGGCCAGGGCCCGTCCTGGCAAGCTTAGGAATTGTTCTGAATCAAACTTCCGTTTTTCGCGGTTTAATAGCAGATCAAAACTGCGACATTCAACGCTCCGAAAGAGTCCAGTGGGGTCTTTCCCGCCCCCGTGTGGGTTCTTCCAACCGGAGCGAAAGTTCCTTGACGCATCAAGCAAACTGATTCACCAAACGGGATGAACCCGTTGGGGGCTTTTGGTGTAGCGTCGTGGTGTTCGCTCACGAAGCTGGTTCACCCATGAGACAAGCCCATGGGGGTCCCAATGCAGATTTAGGACCATAACCAATAGTGCTCAGTTTCAGATTGACGTGCCCTGCAAATCGGGAAGTTATTTCGCGCCAGCCCCTAGCAAAGCCAAGACTGGTCCTGGCCTAAGTGAGGAAAAAGCTGCGAGGCACTGCAAGGCAAATTGCGGCAACACCGATCTGGAACGTCGGTGGTCTGCCAACGCCCCGAAGAGCCTTCCCGACCAATGGAGTCTGCCCAGTTGGTCCAGCGGAGAGGGCAAGCCCTTTTTCGGATTGGTTCTCAGTTTGCCGATGAACGATTCTTAGGTCTGTGGCTCAATGTCTTTCAATGAGCGGCCAAGTCGTTTGCGGTTATTGGAATTGCCGCCACGGCTGACAATTTTTGGTGCGCCGCTGCGGCTGGCTGAAGTTTCTTGCAGCAGTGCAGCCATGCTAGGATGCAGGTCGGCTGGATCGTCTGGC
Organism: Pirellulaceae bacterium; assembly: GCA_041740995.1. GTDB lineage: Bacteria > Planctomycetota > Planctomycetia > Pirellulales > Pirellulaceae > JBGSKY01. Next base: position 31,726 of record JBGSKY010000152.1, on the reverse strand, counting down.
GAACCGATAGTCTCGATCGCATCGCTGACTCCCAGCAGCACCGATTGCTTGACGCCGTCGCGGACCCAGCGGAAAAAATTAAAGTCTTGCATTTTGACTCCAGTGAATCACTTATTTAAGTTTTTTGAACTCGGAATACACAATCACGCTAATGCGCGTATCATCTAGGCACTTTTACCGAAAAGGGATCAGCCCTTTGCGTTGCTCGCCTGCCCGAGAAGGTCTCGCGGCGGACAGTACCAACTCGCCGGACGCAGTGTCCAGTCGGATTTTTAGTCAGTTTTGTAGGAACAATCAGCGATGGAAGCTGGGATTGTGGGATTGCCAAATGTTGGCAAAAGCACCTTATTCAACGCGTTGACGGGTACAGGAGCGGCTCAGGCGGCCAATTATCCGTTCTGCACCATTGAGCCCAATGAAGGCATCGTTAGCATCCCCGACGATCGGCTTACGCGAATTACAAATTACATCGTGCCTCAGAAAACGATTCCCGCGATCCTGAAGCTGGTCGATATCGCGGGCATTGTTAAAGGCGCAAGTGAGGGCCAAGGTCTGGGAAATAAATTTCTAACGCACATTCGGCAAGTCGACGCAATTTTGCAAGTTGTGCGTTGTTTTTCTGATCCAGATGTGACGCATGTCGCCGGCCGAGTCGATCCTGTCGCGGATATGCAGACCATAGAACTAGAATTGTTGTTGTCCGATATCCAGCTCCTAGAGACCGCGCTGCCCAAGGCCGAAAGGGCTGCCAAATCCGGCGACAAAGAAGCAAAGTTGCGAGTCCAAGCAATCCAAGAATGCTTGAAACATTGTCTGGAAGAGAAACCGTTGCGCTCGCTGACACTCGCGGAACCGCTTGAGAAATCGATTGCCAGTTTTGGTTTGATCAGCGCGAAACCGATTCTTTACGTCGCCAATGTGGACGAAGACAATTTGCAAGGCGACGGCGAAATCGTCGCTGCGGTCCGCCAACAAGCCGCACTCGGCGGCGCTGAAGTTGTCGTCGTTTGCGCAAAGCTAGAGGCGGAGCTTTCAGAATTGACTGGTGCCGACCGCGACGAAATGTTGGAAGCGGTCGGATTGGCCGAACCGGCGCTGGCCGTGGTCGCCCGCCAAGCTTATCGAACGCTGGGGCTCCAGAGCTATTTTACAGCCGGAGAAAAAGAAGTTCGTGCCTGGACCGTCTCGGTCGGTGCAACGGCTCCGCAAGCGGCAGGCGTCATACACACTGATTTCGAAAAAGGCTTTATTCGGGTCGAAGTTTACTCGCTACCCGACTTGGAAATGCACAAGACGGAAAAGGATATTCGCTCGGCCGGAAAGCTTCGTGTGGAGGGCAAATCTTACGTCATGCAAGATGGCGACATCTGTCATTTCCTTTTTAACTAGGGCGGTTTCGAGCAGTAGCCTGATGACACGCGGTTTTTTACGTGACTTTTGAGCCATAGCAATTAGTCTATTGGCTATGCGGAAGGCCGCAGTTTTGTTTTGTTTTCGAAAGCCCGAACGACTTCGTTCCCCCAGGATTCGCGATATGAAATTTGCCAATTTTGTCCGCTCGTTTGCATTGACCGCCGCTACTCTTGGGCCGTTCAACGCAGGTAACGCAGTAGCCCAAGAAAATGGCGATGAAGCAATTGCAGAAGCTGTAGCCGTGGAAAATGGCATTCCGGCGGAAAAGATCGATCCAAAGGTCAGACCGCTAACTCTCTCGGTCGACTTGCTCAACGGCAACAAGATCAGCGGGACGCTCGTTGATACGACTCAACTGTCGATGAAAACTTCTTTTGGCGAAGCGAGCATTCCGTTGGGCGAAGTTGCTGGTGTCCGGCTCGCGTCTGGCGAAGACGTTAGCACGACCGTTGTCATGCTCAACGGTGACTCAATTACTGGAGCAACGGATATCAAACAGCTGACGATTGATACCGATTGGGGAACTGCTAGGATTAACGGTTCAGCCATCCAGTCACTTTTGTTTGTTCCAAATGTTCAATGGAATGCCGCATCAAACCTAAGCGGTCGCCGCTGGTCGCTGATCGACAATGCCACAACGACTCCTGGGGCCGTTCCAAGCAATGGACAGTCGACCGCCAATCGTCCCGGAACTTCTAATACGCAACCGCGGCAAGTGAGCCCCACGCCAATCTTTCGCAATGGCGTGATCATTAGCCAGTAATTGATTCGCGACAAAAGACGCTTCTTCGAGAGCATCTATTATTTCCATCGGCTAAACTCAGACGTCTGGGTCGCGTCGCGAGCGAATTTTGGGATTGTTCGTCTTTCAATTCGTCCGACAATCCATTGGTGCTCCATCAGCAATTCGCGCTGATGTGGTTTTGTCGTAAGCTATTGACCGAGCCGTGGCAGCTTGATCGACGTATACTGTAGTGCTGCGGTGTCAAGTTGAAAAACGGGGGCGCGGCATACAGCAGTTTGCTTACAAGCGCTGTTTTATTGCTCAGCGTAGAGAGAACCGGCTCGCCTGGAAAATTGCCAATACGAAGGACCAAAGTTTTGTCGAACAGCTTGGATAGCTTCCCGTCGGAAACTGAACGTGTTCTAGAGAGATTGCGCGATGAACCGGCCCCCGCAAAAATAGACTTTGCGACGGATTATGAACCGAAACGCCGATGGGGTTGGCCACTTTTCCTACTGATATTGACGTTGATTTCAACGTTTTGGGCCGGTGTCACGACTTGGGCACCTGAAGCAGCCATTGAGCAGTCTTTTCTGCAAGGCTCGGCGATCAATATCCGGCAATCATTCATCGCCAATTGGCAAACTGGGTTAGTCTTTTCGGCAGCTCTCATCGGAATTTTGCTTGCTCATGAGATGGGGCACTTTTTAATGACGCTTGTCTATCGAGTGCAGTCGTCATATCCGATTTTTATTCCATTTCCATTCAATGCGTTTGGCACGATGGGCGCGCTAATCATGATGGACGGCCGCGCCGCTGACCGTCGACAGATTTTTGATATCGGAATTGCAGGCCCGCTAGCTGGTTTGGCCGTCGTTTTGCCGCTTGCCGCGATCGGGTTGATTTATCCCAGCAGCCCAGCCTATTCTATCGCGAGCGGTCTGCGTCTTGGGGAGCCACTTTTTCTACAGATTCTTGACAGCCTATTGGGAACACACGCAATGGAAAACGCGAATGGATTTTCTACATCCGTCGCGTCACCCTTGTTGATGGCATCTTGGATTGGTTTGCTCGTCACCGGATTGAACATGATGCCGATGAGCCAGCTTGATGGAGGCCATGTAATCTTTGGCTTGTTCGGGCATCATTCGATTTGGATCGCTCGAGCTGCCTTTGTCGGCGCGATTGCTTATATTGTCGTCAACAACCAGTACTTTTTTGCGGTGATGCTAGGGTTAGTTTTACTGCTACGATTGCGACATCCTCCAAGTCGCGATGATTCAGTGCAAATTGGCTGGCCGCGAGCGATACTTGGGATTTTGTCGCTCTCGCTTCCAATCTTGTGCATTCCGGCACAGGCAATCACGTTCTAGGCTCGAACAAGCCTCGTTAGATCGTTGGTTCGCGGGTACAATTCACGGGGTATTATGAAAATTCCTCTTTCGATTTGCGCTTATGAAGATTTGCAGGTTTCGCCGTTCTGACCTTTCGGTCGGTTGGGGGCTTCTGACTAGCTCCGGAATTCAAGACATCACCTTGGCCGATCCAACTTTGCCGATCGACACTGTGGATTTGATAAAGCGGTGGTCGCATTTCGAACAGCGGATTTTGTATCTCTCAAAGCGGCTGGGTGTAAACGACGAGCCGATGCAGTTGCTGGCTCCGATTTCCAAGCCCGGCAAGATCCTTTGTATTGGTCTGAATTATCGCGATCACGCCGCGGAAACCGGTGCAGCGATTCCAGACGAGCCGATTGTGTTCTGCAAAATGGCTACCGCTATGGTCGGTGATGGCGAAGCTATCGTGCTGCCGCCGGTCAGCGACAAAGTTGATTACGAAGCTGAGCTGGTGGTTGTGCTGGGCAGCGACGCCAAAAACGTCGATGTGACAGCGGCTGAAGAAGCAATTTTTGGCTATAGCGTCGGCCATGATGTTTCTGCTCGCGATTGGCAAACTGGCAAGCCAGCAAAACAATGGTTCTTAGGAAAGTCTTTTGATACATTCGCTCCGTTGGGGCCAGCAATCGTCAAAAAATCGGAAGTCCCGAACCCAAATGAGCTAGCAATTACGTGCAAGATTAATGGCGAGCTGATGCAAAACGGAAACACACGCGAGATGATTTTCAAGCCGGCGGAGCTAGTCTCCTATATCTCTCAAGTGATGACATTAAATGCCGGTGACGTGATTTATACCGGAACTCCGCCTGGTGTAGGGACGGCTCGCAAACCGCCGCGATATTTACAGGATAATGATGTCGTTGAAATTGAAATCGAGCAAATCGGAAAGCTAAGCAATCGTTGCGTTAGGCTTTTGTAGCACGACAAAATTCCGATTTCTTTGAAGCGAAGGTTGAGCGGATCGCGGCAGCAGTGGAAACTGGAGCGATGGCGAATTTCGCTACGGAAAATAGTTCTGACAGGCTTAGATGGAGTTGATCTACTATGGATGTTTCCAGTGAAGCGGAGAAGCAGGCTGAGGAATCCTTGAGCCGCCGAAAATTAGCTCACGACATGCGTTCAGCATTGTCCGTTGTCAGCATGAGCATTCATTTGCTCCGCGAGCTGAGACAAAATCCTTCGGAGTTCGAGGAGATCTGTCAGATGATTGAGTCCAAGGGAATTGAACCTTTGACCGATATGATTGACTTGATAGCTAAACTTCAATGTGATTGAATCGACAAGCCTCTAAAATTGCTGGCGATTCTAGTCATCTGAAAAAACGTCAGAATATTCTTCGCAATCGTCAAAGTTTGCCGCCAAGCTTGCCGATAACTCTTTTAGCAAGTTTCGTCTATCAACGACCAAAATAAGCCGGGGGGCTTGGTTTTTGATGTCAAACTCGCAACGCCCGGGGGGGCAAATTGTGCTTTGTCGTAGCACGTGATCGCCTAAAAGCGATCTGGTCAACGGATGCAGGCCGAAAGCTTGCAAAGCTGCTAGCCGATACGGATCGGATCTAGTGGCCAATTGATCGACGTGAAACACTAAGGTCGGATCCCCCGGAATATGAACAAAAACGTAATACGCTGGATTGCTGGTCTTCAGGTTAGCGCCGTTCTTTTGACCGGTTGCCATCCTACGCAACCGTTCTATCTGAACGATCGAGGTGACCTCGCCCACTTCTTGGATAAAGCGACCGAGATCGAATACCCAGATCTCAACATTGAATCGCTTCCAGAAGCGACCCAATCCTATGAGCCGCTATCGGTCGATAACCATGACTACGAGTTCATGGACATCACTCTAGAGGAGTGTATCGCCTATGCGCTGGCCAATACGAAGCTGGTGCGCGCCGTTCCAGGCAGCACTCAGAATACGGGTAACATTGCAACCTCGATTCTGTCGAGCCCTTCGTCACAGTTGAACACCACTTTCGATCCAGCGATTACGTCTAGCACAGCTAGCACGCAACCGCAGGTCATCGATGGCAATGGTAATCGTACTTTACCACGAGGCGCAGCGCGGGCGAATCAGACGGGCGGTGTCGAAGATGCATTATCGGAATTTGATGCTCAATACTCTTCGTTTGTATCGTACAACCAAACGGATCGCGCTCGGAACGTTGGGCCACTCAACCCATTCAATCCACAACAATTCCAAGCGGACGACGTAACATATCAAAACGCGATCAGCAAGCGATTGGCGACCGGTGGTGTGACGACTGCTCGGACACAGACGCTTTACAGCTTTAATAACATTCCCGCCCCGGGCACTGGTCGACAATTTCCAGAAGACTACACACAAATCGTCGAAGTCCAATTGCAGCACCCGTTGATGCGTGGACGCGGTGCAATGGTCAATCGAATTCCAGTTGTCTTGGCACGGATCAATGAAGACATTTCGTTGAACCAATACGAGGAACGGATTCGAAACCTGATCAAAGAAGTTGAAAACTCCTATTGGGATTTATATTTCGCTTATTGGAACGTTGAGACATCAAAGGTTGCTCGCGACAGTGCGCTAGATGCATGGCGAGTGACCAAAGCGAATCTCGATTTAGGACAGGGTAAGACTTATTCTGAAGCTCAAGCTCAGGCGCAAGTGCATCAGTTTCAGGCTCAAACCGAGCTCGCATTGACTGGTGGAAATTTGCCTGGTGCCGATCCGGGTGTCTTCGGACGCGAACGTGAGCTCCGTTATTTGATGGGTTGGGCATCCAGCGATGGCCGCCTGCTGCGTCCAAGTGACAAACCGACCACTGCCCGCGTCGAATTTGATTGGTACGCCGCGTTAGGTGAAGCTTTGACAAGAAATATCGACCTTCGCCAGCAACAATGGATCATCAAACAACGGGAACTGGAATTGGTCTCGGCAAAGAATCAGGTTTTGCCTGAGCTGAACGTGTCGGCGCTCTACCGTTGGTTGGGTGTGGGCAATTCGCTATCGCGTCGCAGCGGAGGCAATGCTGCTTTTCCATCCGGACCAGCTAGTGCCTTCGAAGAGCTGCTAGGTGGCAACTATCAAGAGGCTTCCTTGCGAATGGAATACATACCGCCAGCCTTTGGAGCTCGGCGTCAATTGAGCATCGTTCGCAACAGCCAACTACAACTGGCTCGCGAAATTGAAGTGTTGCGTGAGAAGGAAATGGCGTTGAATTTCGAGTTAGCGGAAAACTTGAACTTAATGAAGAGCCATCACGAACAGACACAAATCAAGCTTAACCAATGGGCTGCCAGCGAACGCGATGCGAAGTCGTGGCAAGATGTTTTTGAAGTTGGAACGACCGACCTTAAGCAAGAACAGATTGTTGACAATCTACTTCGTGCTCAAGAACGCCGCGCTCGAGCTCAGCAAGAATATTTTCGGGCTTTGTCGGAATACAACAAGTCAATTGTCCAGATTCACCTGCTCAAAGGGTCGCTGTTGGAATACAACAACATCGCCTTGGAAGAAGGGCCATGGGCAGAGAAGGCTTACTGGGACGCTCAAGAACATGCCCGCGAACGAGCCGCTGGAACGCCGCTGCCTTACGGAGCTAGCAGACCAGGTGTGATATCAGAAGGTCCTTACCAGCAAATGATCGGCACCAATGCGATGTCGGACCGCCAGCCAATCACCTCGCTAACCGAACTGGGACCTAACGCTGGACGTTTAGAGAATCGATCGCCCGCGGCGGTTGAACCAGAGAAAATACAATCCTCTCCATCAATTGATCCGTCGGACTTGGAAGAAATGCCTGAACCACAAACTGGTACGGTTCCACAAACGATGAACGAGCGTCAAAGGCGATTGAGCCCAGCGGGTAATCAGTCCCGATCAAATTCAGCTCGCCAACCGATTCAAAATGCCGAAGCCAACTATTTTGTCCGCTAATCCAATGTCAGCAACCGGTTTCATCGTTCCAGTCGAAAGGGTTGGCCAAACAGTACAGCAGTAGCTGTGAACGAGAAACAGGGGAGTGTCGCAACGTGAGCGGCAAAGCTGAGCACATCTGAGAAGATTTGCTACGCTTTGGCGACTCACGTTGCGGCCATTTGCGACCGCGTTTGTCACGCAAAACTTTAAGGGCATCAAGCCAACGCTTCGCGGAATTTTTTCAAGTCAGTTTCTTTTCCGACGACTAGCAGAAGCTGATCTTCATTGAACCGAAACTCACCATCGGGAAACATGATCAGCTTGCCTGTCATAATGTCTTTGATGCCAATGACCCAAAGACCAAATCGTCGACGCAAATCGGTTTCCATCAAAAGCTTGCCCATCAGGCTTTCTGGCATCGCGACTTCAACGAAGCTGTAGTCTGAATCGATTGGCAAGAAATCGATAATGCTCGGCCATGTCAGCCGATCTGCCATTTGTTCCGCAATTTCAATTTCGGGGAAAACGACCCGCTCTACGCCGAGACTCTTGAGCAGCTTGCCATGCTCGCGAGAGACACCTTTTACGATGACGCGTTTCGCTTTGAGTTCTTTCGCGTGCAGCGTTGCCAAAAGCGATCGAGTGATGTCTTCACCCATCGATATTAAAACCGCTTCGGCTCGATCGAGATACAACGACGCTAACGTGTCGCGATCGGTTGCGTCGCCAATAACTGCTTCAAAAAGAAACTCTTGGCATTCCTCCACGCGTGCGGTAAGGGAATCGATCCCGGTAACACGTAAACCGTTGCCTTTAAGTTTTTTGGCGAGGGCGGAGCCAAATGAGCCAAGCCCAATGACGACAAATCGGCGAGTTTCTGCCATGGTTCTTTTAGCCAGTTATCGGTTCTTCGGAAGCGTATTGCAGTCCCGCCTTGCCTGGTGAATTGGCGAGCGCGGAAAAAAAGGAAATTGGCCCCAATCGGCCAACGAACATCAACGCAACAAGCACAAGCTTGCTTGCAGTCGTCATGTTGTAAGTGTCGTTAATGCTCAAGCCTACGGTACCCATCGCTGAAACGACTTCGAAAACAATTTGCAGAAACTGAAATCGCTGAGTCTCGCGCGTTTGACCGATCTGTTCTAGCGACAGCAGCGCAATACTCGCCACAGCGCCAACGCTAAAAAACAACATCGTCGTTGCCATCGCTCGGTCGATCGCAATTTGCGGAATTGTGCGACGAAACATGGTTACATTCTGCCGTCCGCGAAATCGATTCATGGCATGAACGACCAGCATCAAGAATGTCGTTACCTTCATTCCGCCAGCGGTCGAACAAGGTCCAGCGCCAATCAACATTAAAAGCATCATCACGATGAGCGTACCATTGCCAAAGCGAGTTAAATCAACTGAATTAAATCCAGCGGTACGACAAGTCACGCTTTGAAATGCAGCGGTAATAATCCGGAACCAGGTCGACTCGCCTTCAAACGAAGGGTTATTCCATTCTAAACCCAGGATCGACAAAAATCCGCCGACTAGCAACAGCACCGTTCCTAGAATTGTCAGCTTTGAATGGAGGTGTAAATTGACCCAATCAACTCGCTTTGATCGCTTCAAATTAGCAGCGACGTCAAACAAAACTGGATAACCAATGCCGCCGACGATAATCAAACTAGCGATCGTAATTATCACTGTTGGGTCGCGTTGAAAAGCGATCAACGATCGATCATCAAGCGCGAAACCAGCGTTGCAAAAAGCCGAAACGGATAAGAACAATGCGTTCCAAAAGGCAGTCAGAAAAGGCATCTCGAACAGAAACCGAAAAAACAAGATTACAAATCCAATGAATTCAGAAAACATCGTTAATAGGAAAACACTTCGAAGCACTTTTCTCAAATCTGATCTGGATTGACCCGCGATGGTGCTGGTGATAACCAAGTGATGACGTAATCCGCCCCGCGTTCCGCTGGCCAATAAAACAAAAGTCGTCAGCGTCATGATGCCTAGCCCGCCAATTTGTATCAGCAAGAGCATTATGATTTGACCAACAACGGTGAATTCATTCGCGAGCGAACGGACTGACAATCCTGTCACGCATACACCGCTAGTAGCCATGAAAAATGCATCGAGCAATGTCAGCGGCTTTTCCGCGTTTGCACTTGTCCACGGGCCGTAGAGCAACCCAGTTCCAACCAATATGAGAACCGCGAAACCAAGACTGGTGACGCGAGCTGGGTAGCGGTTTAGCGGACCGGCAAGTTTTAACATGCAGCGACTACTGGTAGTAAACGCTTATCGCCAGACGATGAGCGAAGCGCAATAAAATTAGATCGCCCCGTTATACGCTGGCCTGGTTCCCGCTTCTAGTGCCGAACTAGAATTCGAAGGCGACTGAAATGCGCAACGCGATTGCGTCAATCGGTTGAAGAATGGGCCTGCAAGTCTTCCAATTCAACGAATTCTAGCGCGGAAATATGAGTCGCATTCAAGTTGACTTGTGGCGCGCATCCGGCCTCCAGTGCTTCCTTCCAACGAAGAACGCACAAACACCATTGGTCACCGTCATTGAGGCCAGGAAACTGGTAGCTGGGAATCGGCGTGCTCAAATCGTTCCCGCGACTCTTGGAAAACTTCAAAAACTCGTCGGTCATTACGGCACAAACCAAATGTAGACCAACGTCCTCGGCTCCAGTATTGCAACAACCGTCCCGAAAGAAGCCAGTTATCGGATCCATGCTGCACGACTGCAGCGGTTCACCCAGCACGTTGCTAGCTCGCTTCGCCATTAAAGTTTAAGCTCCAAAACAAAATTGATTGACCTGATTTTCAAGCAAGCAGTCTACCACAAGCCAGAGTTGAGAATAGGATTCTCAGGCACTGCTCTGCAAAGTCTAGTGCCAAAGTCCGCTGTCTGCTTTTGCGATTATCACACACGTCTGCACTGATGGCAATTGATCGCGATATGCCTTGTCAATTGGCTACGAAAGTGCCATGCTTTACACTTTCCTATTCCACCCCGATTGGCTGCAATTTGATGAACAAGATTTTAACTCGACAAGAGGTCAACTTAAACGATACGTGGGATCTTGCCAGTCTGTACGTCGATGAGGCATCTTGGGAGAAAGACTTTCAGCTTTACGCTTCAAAAATAGTTGGTTTCAAAGCGTTTGAAACGAGTCTTGGGAAAACCGCAGAGAGCATCTTGGAGTGCCTTCGCTTTGACACCGAAATGGATCGACTCGGTGAGCGACTTGGCATCTATGCATTCCTCAAAACGACGGAGGACCAAAGTAATAGTCATTTCCAAGGGCTAAGCGCGAGATTTCAATCGCTTGCAAGCAAATGCAGTCAGGCATCCAGTTTCATTCGTCCAGCACTCTTGGCAATCGACGAATCGACGATGGCGGCCTATCTTCAAGACCCACTCTTGGCCGAGTATCGACTAGTATTGCAACGCGTTGTTCGATATCGAGAACATACGCTCACTGCTCGCGAGGAACAATTGCTGGCGATGCAAAGCGAAATGGCTCATACCGCCAGTCAAACGTTTCGCCAGCTTAACGATGCCGATCTTCGATTTGGCACGATCGTGAATGAGAAAAATGAAACCATCGAACTGTCCAATGCGACGTTCACTTCAATTCTTCTCTCCCCATCTCGCGAGGTCCGGCAAAAGGCATTCGAACAGTACTACGCAGAGTTCACTGAGCATGAAAATACGTTAGCCGCCACGTTGGCTGGCAGTGTCCATACCGATGTCTATTACGCTAAAGCTCGAAACTATTCATCAGCTTTGGAAGCCTCTTTGTTTCCAGACAATGTTCCTACCAGCGTTTATGACAACTTAATCGAAGCGGTACGAAATCAGTTGCCAGCCGTTCATGGCTACTTTGACATGCGGCGTCGAAAGATGAAGCTCTCAGACATCCATCATTACGACACCTACGTGCCGATAATGTCCGATTCCCAATCAAACTATACTTGGGACGACGCGGTCGATCTGGTCATCGATTCGTTGCGGCCCTTGGGTGATGAATACACACGGACTCTGCGAGCTGGATTAAAAGGACGATGGTGCGATCGATATCCGAACAAAGGCAAGCAGAGTGGCGCCTTTAGTTGTGGCAGCTTCGATGGCGAACCGTACATCTTAATGAACTATAAGCCGAGCGTGCTCAATGATGTTTTCACGCTCACCCACGAAGCTGGCCATTCAATGCACAGCTACTATTCAGCCGGCAATCAACCTTTTCAGTATTACAACTACACAATTTTTGTTGCTGAAGTCGCCAGTACTTTTAACGAGCAATTACTAGCGGCAGAATTGATGCGACGAGCCGATAGCGATGAACAGCTTGCGTCGTTGATAAATCATGAAGTGGACAGTATTCGAGCGACGATTGTTCGACAAACGATGTTTGCCGAATTCGAAAAGAAGATCCATGCAATGGCCGAAGCGGGTGAGCCGATGACGGTCGCGACTTTCAAGACCGCCTATCGCGAGTTGCTGGGTGGCTACTTTGGGCCAAATTTTGTCATCGATCCGCAACTTGAATTAGAATGCTTTCGCATCCCACATTTTTATCGAGCATTCTATGTCTATAAATACGCGACCGGACTTTCGGCCGCGATCGCTTTGTCTCGGCGAGTTCTTGAGGGCGGAGAGGCGGAGTTGAAAGACTACCTAAATTTCTTAAAAAGTGGATGTTCGAAAGATCCGCTCGAATTGCTGCGAGATGCTGGCGTTGATATGACCACATCAACACCCGTCGATGTCGCACTTTCCCATTTCGATAAATTAGTTCGACAATTGGATGGGTTGATAAAGTAGTCAAATGCCTGTCGAAATTCGGAAACCTGAACTCGATATATCAACGGTTGTGACGACACCGGAGCACGTTAGTTTCGAGTACAAATTAGCCGGATTAACACGACGTCTACCAGCATTTTTACTTGACGTCACCATTCGCGCTGTTTTCTTGATCAGCTTGATCGTCTTCATGAGTTGCTCTGGCGTATTTGTTGGACTGCCGTTTGGATTCGCTTACGTTTTCGCGGCCTTATTGTTGTTCTATTTCTTTCTGTCGTGGTTCTATGGTGCTTTTTTCGAATACTATTGGAATGGGCAAACGCCGGGAAAGTATTGTTTGCGAATTCGAACGGTAATGGCCGACGGTCATCCAATCAATGGCGTCGCTGCACTTGTTAGAAATCTTTGCCGTACCGCTGATATCATGCCGATCTACTTGCTGCCGATTGGAGAAGATTTAGAAATTGATTCTTTCCCAGTTCCTTTGTTTTTGTTTGCTGGAATTTGCATGTGCTTGACCAAGCGATTTCAGCGACTCGGTGACATCGCTGCCAATACAATCGTCATTGTTGAGGAGACTGATTTTGCAAATCGGCTTCATGGAGTTCGCGATGAACATATAGAAGAGATTGCTCGCAACTTACCAGTTGGTCTAATGCTTAAACCGTCGCTGGTTCAAACTCTGGCGCTTTATGTTGATCGCCGATTGTTTCTTTCGCTGGGACAACGTGAAGACTTGGCAGCAATTCTGCTTTCGCCCTTGCGACAAATACACGATTTCCCGAAGGACATAAGTGGCGACCAATTGCTATGTGCGATGCATTATCGTGAATTCTATTTACAAGCTGAAAAAATTGATTTGGATTTCGCAGAAGTTTAATCGGTAGAGTTCAAAGACCAACATGAAAATCGGCGACTATCTCGAGAAACGTCAGGCAAAGTGGGATGAGCTGGAAGCATTACATGCCAAGTTCAGCACTTCCAAAGGACGACGGAAAGCCACTGGTGAACAAGCCACAGCGTTTGCAAACGCGTATCGAAGCGCTTGCAGCGATCTAGCAATGGCCAATGAAAATCGATTGCCAACATCGACAGTTCGCTACCTGCACAATCTCGTTGGAAGATGCCATAACCAAATTTATCGATCTGGCGGATTGGCGACGAAAGGACTGTTTTATAACGTCTTTACCTTTGCGCCACAAAAGATCATGAACGATGTGTGTGTGCAGATCGCTAGCCTCTTGTTCTTTGGGCTATTCACCTTGTCGGCTTTGTTTGCGTCAATGGCTCATACATTTCCAAAGTTCGCGGAATCCGTATTGGGCCAAGAGCAAATTGATCAACTAGAGGAGAGTTTTGTTGATCCTCTAGATAGCACTGATGAACAGGATCGCTATGTAATCATGTCGGCGTTCTACATTCAACATAACACTTCAATCGGCCTGCGATGTTTTGGCGAAGGAATTCTCATAATTCCTTGCTTGATCGATTTGTCCTACAACGCGATTGTTCTAGGGGCTTCGTTTGGATATATGGCTCGAGAAGATTCAGTTGGAGGGGAGAACTTTTTAGAATTCACAACGGCTCATGGTCCGTTTGAACTTACTGCAATCGTTCTCTCTGCTGCCGCTGGACTGCGATTGGGGATTGGGTTTTTTGTAACAAACGGATTAAAACGATTTGACTCAATTCGCAATGCTGCTCAGGAAGCAGTCCCGATTATTTTATGTGCCGTAACATTATTTACGCTGGCGGCCTTTACTGAAGGCTGCATTTCTCCGACCGCACTGCCCTACCCTTTCAAAGCACTTTGGGCGATCATCAGTTCGGCTTTGATGATGTTTTATTTCGTCGTTTTAGGCAGCTTGGAGGAGGGGGAACATGCAGCTTGACAATACGCTTATTGTGGTGCGATCAAGATCAAATGCTGAGCTGATTGATCTTGCGATTGTTGTACTGCGAAACGATTTTTTCAACATTCTTTTTTGGTCATTTGTCGGCTGGATTCCATTTCTTTTCATCGACGCTTTGGCTTTGTCACCAATTGTGATGACTGACCGATATAGTGCGGAATCGACATTCTTTCTCAGCGACTCGGACGTACTGAATCGCGTGGTCTGGCATATCGTTGCAATGTTTATTCTTCAAGCACCCGCTGCAAGCTTGCCATTGTGCAATTACATTGGTCAACGAATGTTTCGCCAAGAGATTAGTCTATCGATGATGCGGCAAAATTATTTTTCTGGTCTCGCAATGAAGCTTTACGCGTTAGTCGTCAAACGCGGCATACTTGCTGGCCTAGTTGTGACGATCTTAGCTGGTTGGACGACGAATTTCTCGTTCTTCTTAGAAGTGTTTCTGCTCGCCGTATGTATCATCCTCCCCGTCTTGATCGCACGCGCCACACGGCCCTTTGCACCCGAAATTTTGACTTTGGAGCGGCAATCGGTTCAATCGGAAATAAAAAACTCAAGATCGCAGATTAGAAGTTACTATGCCAAGCGAATGAAATTGTTGCATACGCCAATTGCTAGTCAGATGTTCGGTCGTTTTATTGTGATGTCAGGGCTTAGTGCTGCTCTTGTTTGTTTGCTAACGATGGCCCAAATGTGGATGTTTCAAGTTTTCAGCAATTGGAGCAATTGGGGCTGGTTAGTGGTTCTACTTTTACTGCCCGTCAGCCTGTTTTTTACCTCTACTTATGTTGCGATTTACAGATTTCTTAGTTATATCGATTCACGCATATTGCTGGAGGGATGGGAAGTACGGCTACGATTTATGAGCGAAGCAAGTCGATTGCGAGTCGATTGAAATTCGGGTCTTCATGACAACACGAAGATCTAGAATGGTACTACAATCAAGCGCGGGGTAGCGATAGCGACAACCTTGAGACAGGTCGTGGGCTGGCTGTTGCGTAAGTTGCAAGATTGCGCGTCGCGACTTTGGGTCGGCGGAATTGATTCAAATGCTGAAGAACATGGATGGCAGTTTTCGAATACTTTGCGCGATCCAATTCAAGACCACGAATCTCAAAGCAATGATAACTTGCGCAGCGATATTTCTTGGCTGTTCTTGCAACCGTACTCCCGCCGAAGATTTGACAGTCCCCTTAATTGAAAGTGATGCATTAGTTGCAGAACAAGTCGGCATTGTGGCGATTGAAGCTGAACATTTCGCTAGTCAAGAATTGAATGATGTTCGCGCGTGGTACATCACTACTGGGCAGACCGTGCCGGAAAGCAAGCCTGACGGCGATCCAACGCAGATTTCTGATGCTTCCGCAGGGGCTTATATTGACTCTTACCTGATACGTGGCGGACACACAATGATTTTTTGGTCGGCGGGGAGAACTTTGCAGATGAGCCAGGAAAGATGGCGGTTTTAACTTACAACATTCACTTCCAGACGCTAGGTAAGTACTGGTTGTGGGCTCGCGCTTTCACGACAACATCGGAAGATAACGGGATGCATTTTGGTATAGATTGGCACTGGCCGACGTCGGCTGCTAGATGGCAAACAACGGCTAGAGATCGGTGGCATTGGGCCAGCAAACAACGAACCAAAGAAGTGCGTGTTGGTGTTCCCGGCATCCTGACATTGGACGCCGCAACAGCAGGCGTGTACCGGTTACATATTTCCGTGCGAGAGGACGGAATCGCGTTGGATCCGATTTTATTGGTGAACTGTTCAGACGATACGCCGCAAGGAATAGGACCTGCAACAAAGCTTCACTTCGGAAGGATTGCTGGACGCTAGAAACAAAGGCGATAAAACGTGGCACGAAGGTCTCACTGGGCCAATCGCTGTTTCAAGCAAAAATAGCCTAGCAGACTCTTGTTCAACGATTTGATTTCCAACGCCTTATCTTTTGCAGAATTAGAAATAGTCGGTGATTGCGACGATGGATTGGCAAGGCGAAAACGACACTGCGATTGCAATTTGGATCGGTAACAACGCACCTTCCGAGAAAGTCTTTGCGCCGTTCCTCAGTTTATATGATCGCTATTCAGGCATTACAGACACTTACCTTGCAACGCGAATCGATCAGCAAGTGTTGGACAGAGTTCGGGTGTCAACGTGGATAACTGCTTGGAAGGATGCTGGAAAATTCAAAGCAGATCAAACCTATGTACAATGGCTGCTCGATTTAGCCGATCGCGAAGTTCTCAAAAATAGACTAATCGAAGTCGACTCGGATTCTGACGCCCGTCTATTGTTCGGGAAGACGCCCGCTAAACTTAAAATCGATTTGCTCAATCAAGGTCTCGACGAGATTGCGATTTCGTGTTTGCTAAACGAACAAACAATCGAATTCGCGCGAGCTGTGAACGCTCTTGAGATTAGCGACTGCCAAATTTTGCGCGAGTGGGTGACGGCAAATCAAGCGAGTGATACGGCGGACGCAACGCCGATGCGGAAATCTGCCTCGTTGCGAGCGTTCCGAAACATTGTTGAGCGATTAGAGGGGCTAGTTGGAGTGAAGTGGCAAATTCGTGCCATGCCTGCTTCTGCAGGTGAATTGAACGATTGGCTTTCGGCTATTGTTATGTCCGAGCAAAGCCGACAATTGTTGAATGAGTTGTTTGCGATTTTCAATTGTCGCTTAGCGAATGAGGTTGTCGCGCTGCAAACTCTGGAAGACATCGCACCGGCGATCGACTCGTCATTAGGCGATCCCCAGTTTCCTTCTCTACGACACGACCAACTACAAAAGATACTGCGGAGACCATGGCTGGTTTTGGACTTGCAACGACGTTTGTTGCAACACGCAGAAATTGAGAATCGCCCCCCTTCGACAAATGAATTAGCTCGACGGCTAGAAATCTGTCATGAACTTGGGCCGGCGGCGCTGAGGCTTCCAGTTTCGTTTCGATTGCAAAAAACCGATCGGAGATATTATCTGCGAGCGGTAGGTCTGCTAACGATCCTCACGCTTGGATGCTTGCTGGCGGCATCAACCTTTGGTCTGTTATCAAGGTATTTGCCAACAGGCAAACCCTCTTCGCGTTGGAGCGAGCAAGTCAAAGTAGTTGGCTCTGCAAGCGTCGATGACGTGCTGGACGAATTGTCTGAAGAATTGAAGGCTTGGTTTGACGAAGAGCCACAATCTGTACAGCAGCTTCGCAATCGCTTAAGTCGCCTTAAGAGCAGACTTGCAGACTTTGAAGAATGCAATTTGAGTGATCTGTCAGTCGAAGAGAAAACTTGGATCGCGTCGCGAATCAATGAACTGCGTGACGACCTCGCTCAATTGGATGAACTCTTAACAGCAGAATCATCTCAGAAATTGCTCACACTTGCCGAGGGTCAATCGAGAAGTGCCGAGTTGGTGATCGCCGCCATCGATTCAGTCGCTCGACGAAGATTTAACCCGGCGAGTCATTCACGCTAGCAACGATAAGAATTTTAAGATGTCAATGCTGCAATAAGAACGTCATCGGCAAGAACTACCAAGGCTTAATTTTCCAGCCGACAAAGAAGCCGACGGCAAAGATCATGCATGCGACGACAGCAGGCTGTTTTCTGCTGTAAGTTACGACTGCTTCACCAACGTCTGCGGTAAGGATTTCAAGATCAGTTGGCAGAGAGCTTCTGATTTTTGGAACTGGACCTTTACTCGCCAAATGATCCGCCTGGTGTTCTACCGCAAGTTTTGAAGTGCTCATCATATTTCCTTTTTCGGTTCTCTCAAAAAATCTGGGTCTGAGTTGTAATTATGGCTGTTTCGCTGTCCGGAAACCATTTTCCGCAGCCATCTAATATTTGCTTCTAATTCGCGTTGACTGTTCCCGAAGGCTTTGAGCGATCGGATGGTTGTTCGAGATGCCAGGGCCGCCAGCACAATCGCGACTAGAAAAAAACTACCGCCTACGATCCATTGCCCCATCGTTTCTGACAAACCAAACAACTCGCCGACAGTTCCAGCAAGCGCGAGGGCTAGAACTGGCAGTCCTGCTAATAAGATTCCAATCGATATAGGCACGAGTACTAGGGCTGTCCAAATGCGGCGACGGAAAATGGCAAAGTCTGTCCGGAGCATCTTAAGTTGAAGTTCACTCAACTCGAACGCGTCGTCACACAGATTAGACGCATTGCGAGATACTTCCTGCCACGGCGTATTGGGTCGCATCGCGGAAGTCCTTTCGTTTAACGTAACCACCGACGAACTCCAATCGCAACCAGTAAACCGAAGCCGGCAGCGATCGCAACGGACGCGCCTGGATACTTGATTACTGTCTTTTCAACGCTTGATATTATCGGTTGGAAAAAATCTTCATCTGCACTGACAACTTTGTCCTGCGCCGATGCTTGTTCAGTTGTACTTCCATACGGCGGCCGCGTAGCCCGTCCATTGCTTCGATGATCAATCGTTTGCATATTTATTTTCCTCTTAACGCGTTGCGTACTTGACTGGTCAGGTATTGCTTGAGCGCCGTTGTGACTACTGTCCCAACGATTGCGCCGACTGCTGACATAGCAGTCGATTTTGTCAGCAACTCATCAGAATCGCTGGCTGATTGCTTCGGAGCCGATCGTTTCAAAGCGTTCGAAGGATTCTGATTCCAAGGTTTTGTCACGGACATTGCCACGAGGAACGAGACAGAGGCCGCAGCTAAAACGATTGGGAGCGGGTGGGCGCGAACGTGTTCACGCCAATCACTCATCCGGTTCACGCCGAGCTTCAGTTCATGCGCATCTAACCGACCGCGTTCCCGCACTCCTTGCATCTTTCGCGCGATAGCGGCTTCGTCACCAATTGGGCTTATCATGACAACCTGACTATCGACGGTTATTGCTCAACGCAAATGCAGCCAATAGGCCGGCTGCTATTCCAACGCCGAAAGCGGTCAGTACCGATTCCATCGGCCGGCGGTGGACAACCTCCTTCGCTGATTCAACGCCGTCGGCGACACTACTTGATAAACGTCCGTACTGATCGCGAAGCTCGTTGGCAGCAGTCGACGCGTAATCTGACGCGCTGTCGTAAACTCTGTTGACGTAAGCTCCTGCGTTTTGACGCGCACTCTCGACGTACTTCTCAATTACCTCTCGGCTCTCGCCCGTCTTTTCCTGGATGGTGCCGATCAGTCTTTGAAGATTGCCATCGGCGGAAAGAATATCATCCTTCGTTATCTGGCCGTATTTTTCTCGTACAGCGCCTGCGATCTGATTCCAAGTTCCGCGTATTTGTTCACCGTTCATCACACTCTCCTTCAAATAACATTTCTAGAACACATTCGCTGAGCAACGACCGAGCAAAGCTTTATCTATCGTAATCTCGTTTCGCGAACTACCATCGCCCGCTTGCAGATATTTGCAAACTCGTATCTCGAAATACAGCTACGACGTATGGCGTCCTTCTCATTGGTGAGAAGTTGCTCGCCTGGACTGCATCCGAGAATAGCACGTTGCTCAACACTTAAATTTCTAAAATTCTGATATGCAATGCTCGTGCCAGCTTCAGTTTCGGGCGAAATTCAAAGCGTTTTGACTATTGTCAAGATTGGTGTGCGCGAAAAACGCTCAGAGAATGCGCTATCGAACGCCCAAAATTTATGATTGCTTCCACTACTAATTTGATAGCGGTTCGATAACTTAGCGAGATGGAAATAGCGTAGATATTGGTAAAAATGAATTGGATTGGTCGTCCAGCGGCCACCATTTTTCGACACAGAGAATGGGTGTTTGTGCATAGACTCTTCGAAGACGAATTTTTGCTTGTGGTCAACAAACCATGTGGAGTTTTCACACAAGCCGCTCCTGGCGTCCCGTCGTTGCACGCTCAACTACTGGAAGATTCGACCATTGGTCAAAGTGGCCCGCAGTTTATTGGGTTGGTCCATCGGCTTGACCGTCCGACAAGCGGCGTGATCATTTTTGCAAAAACTGCTGCGAGCTTGCGACAGCTTAATTCGCAATTTCATCTGCGTACCGTTCGGAAGGAATACCTCGCGATCGTCAATGGCAATCCTCCCAACGAGGGATTAGCGATCGACTGGATGAGAAAAATCGTCGACGTCGCCAAAGCGGAGATTTGCGACGAGCAAAGTGACGGGGCAAAACAAGCGCGGCTGCGGTGGAAAAAAGTCGCTCACTCAAACGACTGTTCTATGTTGCGAATTGAGCTCGATACGGGGCGGATGCATCAGATTCGTTTGCAGCTCGCAACGCGCGGATGGCCAGTGGTCGGCGATCCAATCTACTCACCGGATTTGATGGCTGGTTGTGTGACGGCTGCTTCACGGGACATTAGTCTTTTTGGTCTTCATGCAGCAACCTTGGAGCTTCGACATCCGAAAACAGCCAAGCTACTCAAATTTGTGGCTGGCGTCCCCGAAAGTTGGCATCAATCTTTTTCGGGACTCGTTGAGGAATCAAAAAAAAATGCAAACGATTTATCAAATGCGTTTGTACCGATTAACGATAGTTTTAATTGACGTTACATTAGGCTTATGAATCACTCGCAAGCAGATATTGAAAAGCTCCGAAGTTACGCAAAGACACGCGATAGACTTGGGCCATTGGACTGTTGGACGGTAGCACCACCAAAAATCCAGCCAGCATTGCAACTGATATTCTTGATGCATGGTTATGGTGCGCCGCAAGACGACTTGGTTGGATTGGCGGGACCATTGTTGTTGGCATGTTTTGCTCAGGGTGTTAATCCAGTCCTGATTTTTCCCGGCGCACCCTGTGATTTAAGCGGGCCCGGCTATGAGGGTGCGGCTTGGTGGCCGATCAATATGGCTCGGCTGATGGAAGCCGCGGCTACGAATTCGTTCGATCAGATGCGGGAAGAAGTTCCTCCTGGGCTCGATGACGCTAGAAATGCGGTCGATGCAACATTGATTGATGTCTTTTCAAAATACAAGTGCTCGTCCGCGAATCTAATTCTTGGCGGTTTCTCTCAAGGCGCGATGCTGGCGATGGACGTCGCAGCCCGAGGAATGAATGATCCCCCCGCCAAATTAGCTTTACTTTCAGGTGCGTGCATTTGTGAGTCGCTTTGGATCGCAAGTGGTACAGAGCGACTAAAACAAACCGAATCAATGCAGAGCCATGGCCGAATGGATCCGGTACTGCCAATTCAAACGGGGCTATTTCTGAACAACGTTCTCCAGCGTGTTTGTGCGAAAACCCAGTTGATCGAGTTCGATGGTTTTCATCAGATCCCCGATGAAGCGATCGACGGCATCGCCTTGCTCGCCTCGCAAATTGGTTAAGCGGTTTTGGCCGATCGAAGTCAGCGATGGGGTTGCAAAAAGCGATTCTGGATACTATTTTTGTGAATTCTAGGGCGAAGTAGCTCAGTTGGTTAGAGCACCGGCTTCATAAGCCGGTTGTCGCCGGTTCAAGTCCGGCCTTCGCTATTGGACGTTGTATAAACTTGTGTAACGCTCTGCAATTTGGATTCATGCGTGCATTTCAAACAGATGCAAGTGCCCGAATAAGGAGCTGTTGATGGAAAAAGCTGAATTCAATCCGTATGATGGACTTGCTCCTCTGAGCGAGATTGCGTTGGAAAGCTCAACTCGCAGCATTCCTCAGCAAACGCTTGATCTTTTGGCCGACGGCAGGTCACGTTTCAAATCTGTTTATTGCTTTTCATTCGTCCCAAGTGACTACGAGATGCTTTGGGCAATTTTGGATAATCTTCCCAAACAACGGTTCTGTGAATGGGGAAGTGGTTTTGGATTAGCAACCGGAATGGCATCGCAACTCGGTTTCGACGCGGTCGGTATGGAAATTGACGCGCCGCTTGCCGAAGCTTCACGAAAGCTGCTCCTGGATCATTCTAGTACCGCAAAAATTCTGACGTTGGATTACCTGACCAGCGATCATCAGGCGGATGTTTACTTTGTCTATTGCTGGCCAAGCAGCGTTCAAGAGACCGAAGCCCACTTTTACCGGATCGCTCCGCCGGACGCCAAACTGTTGATTTGCAACGGGCAACAAGATATTCGCTGCAAGATCGTTTGCCGCTGACGACCAAACATATCGTTGTTGCTTTCCTGGTGAGCGATTAGGTAGCATTAATTTCCCCATGAATTATGCCGAAGCGAATTTCGCTTTGTCGTGCAAGTGTCATCTCGCGTTTATCGCGTTCTATGCTTTTTAATTTGGCAATCTGTTTCAAACAATTGCCAGTCAGGCGCGAGCAGATGATCAAATTGTCATCATTTCATTAATGTACAGTTTCCGATCTTTCCACAGTCTTATCATCGAATTACAAAACTACGAAAGCACGACAAGCATTTGAATTCGTCTTGCAAACAGGTTGTTGATTTCGTTATTTACACTCGTTAGTTACAAAAAGATATTTGAATTAGCCACAATGCTCTGTCCATGAATTTCGAATGCCATAGACCTCGAACGAAGAATGCCTGCTGGGGCAATCGTTTCAATTCGTTGGCTATGAGCGTCGTAGTGCTGTGGATTAGCATTACCGGCTGCAATCGTTCGAACTCCTATCTCGCGACTCAACCTGGTGGTTATGCACCATACAATCCGTCGGGTCCAAGCGGTCTGAATTCTGCGTTGTGGCAAAATCCATTGGCTAGCGACGGCGGGGCCGGTGCAGCCGCAGCTAACCCACCTCTGTTGAACGCGCAGTCAAACGCGGCCGCCACCGCGCAGTACCAAGAAATGGAACGTCGAGCTAGATTGCTGGACGAGAATAATCGACAGTTGACAACGCAGCTCGCGCAGGCCCAACAGCAGACCGATCTTCAGCGCGAGCGATCTGATCTCTTACAAACTCAACTGCAAGATGCTGCTCGGCAATTGCAGCAAGCTCAACTTGCCAGTCTTCAGACGCAACAAGAAGTCTTTGCCGCGCGCTCGGAAGCAAGTGGCTTGCAAGCATCAATTCGCAATCGTGGCGGGGCAACTTTAGTAGCCAATAACTCACTGCAAAAAACGGCTGATGCACTTTCAACTAGCGGCTTTCCGGCAATCGTAGATGGCAGAGTGATTCGAATCGCTGTTCCAAGCGATCAAATGTTCGTCCAAAATACACCTCAACTGTCTCCAGCGGCACGCGCAATACTCGACCGAATCGCTGCCAGTCTGGCGCTGAACGCTTCAAGAAATCGGATTGGCGTTGAAGCACACACCGACGCCGGGCCAGCACCCAGCAGCGTTGCTAACAGTCTGCAACAGCTCGCCGCCTTGCAAGCCGTTTCTGTAATTGACTACATGCAATCCCGTGGCCAATTCGCCAATACACAACTATTTTCCATCGCTCATGGTCCCAACCATCCGGTCGCTGACAATCAATCGGCAGCCGGCCGCGCACAAAATCGTCGCATCGAATTCGTCGTCTATCCCGATTCCATATAAAGTTTTCGAATATATGTTCGCTCAGAATTCGTCATATTTCGCTCAGCTCGGCCGTCGTTCAGTCATGTCTTTGGCACTACTGACATGCGGGTTTTTTTCCTATGAGCTGACTGCACAAGAAAACGGCTTGCCTGCCTTCCGGGTTGATACAGACGTGTATGTCGATCTAAAAGACCCGCCGGTGAAACAAACGCTGACGCTATTTCGCGAGGGCGTGTTCTACGATTTTGGAAGCGACGAAAATGGGATCGTGACCGTCATCGATCCAGCGAGAGGCCGAATCATCTTGCTCAATCCAATCCTTCAAACACGGGCAGTGGTCGAATTTGATGTGCTTCAACGCGAAATTGATAGTGCGATTGAGCAAGCACCGATTTCAATGACCAAAATTTCGAAGGAGCAATGGTCCGATACAAAAGACGGAAAGCTACTTACATTAGGCAATGATGAGCTGACTTATTCTTGCACAATTGTTGAAACACCCTCGCCACAATTTGCAATCCAGTACGCCGCATTTGCGGATTGGTCGGCAAGGTTGAACGGGGTTTATCCTCCAAGTCTGCCACCGTATTTGCGACTTCGGCTCAATCAAGTGGTCGCTTCGAACAACGCAATTCCAAAGCGGATTACTCGGTCGATTCACAAGAACTCGGTCTACGCAATTACTTCTCCAATTTGGCGTTTGAGCCAAGATGATGAAGCGAAACTGCAGAATGTCGGAGTGATGCTTGTCCAATTTAAGCCGGTCGATGCGACCACTTTTTTCAAGCAACCTGCGTCTCGATAAAATTGGTCCAACAGCGACAGACCAAAAAATAATAGCACAAGTTATTGTCACGCCGCAGCGTGCTTCATATAAGCAGCGACGGGTTCTTGGCCCACGTTAATTTCCTAGGACCGGTCCTGGCGACATGAAGATCAAGCTGCAAAATTCGAGAGCGACTCGCGAATAGCGGCCCGGCGTTATGTGCCAAGTCCGCTAAATTTGAATTTGCTTTAGTGAAATTATCGACCAGCTAAATATTGCGCGGTCAACCGCCGACTATTTTTTTCCGAAATGCAGCGTAGCAACGATTTCTACGTCGTTGTCAATTTTTCCAACACCATAGCTCATACCCCATTTGGTACGGTCGATCTTGAACTTGGCAACAAGCGTCATATCCTTTTCTTCGACGGTCGCTTCGGCTGGTACTTCAACGTCATTCTCTTTGCCGAGCATCTTTAGTTTACCAGTGATTTTTACTTTGCCTTCTTCGGAATGGTCAACTTTCGAGCTCGTGAACTCGATCTTCGGATATTTTCGAACGTCAAAGAAATCAGGATTTTTAAGGTGAGAGGTCAGCTTTGGATCGTCTGAAAAAAGCGATTCAGTATCGATCGTGATGCTTAGCGTACTCTCTGATGGGTTCTCTTCATCGACCATTGCGACAGCGGCGAAGTCTTTGAATCCGCCGGTATGCTGGCCATCAGATTTCTTACCGACAAATTCAATTTTGGATTTGTCTTTCAACGCTTCAGTCTTCACCTTTTCGGCGTATGACACGGTCGAAAGACCAACGATAAGCGAGCAAACTAACAGTAAACGTGATAACTTCATTTTTAAACCTTTGAAATACTCGAACCAACTCTCGAAAATCGTACGCCAAAACAGTCAGTGAACCAACGACGGATGCTGAAGGTAAATGGCTTCTCAGCTGTGGAAACAACTGCCAGCCGAAGGTCACCAAACAAACTTAAAATCTACGTTTGGTTTTATGGGACGGCAACAAACTCCGCAACCATCTCGACAAAAATTAACGTGCGATACAGCAATTCGTGATCGATTTGAATCGCATTAGCTCTGCGATCGCGAAGTCAACCAAACGCCAAATCAAGTTTGGTCAATCCTGCCCTGCTACTCAACCTTCAGACAACCGCGGAAAATTTCCAGCTATTTCACCTCAAAATCATATGAGCATTTGGATCGGTACGAAAGTTTTCTTCTTTGAGCACGAAACTTATGGCTTCGAAATGGGTTCCCGAAACACGTGTTACGATTAAGCCCCTGCAAACGTTCTGCCAAAACACTTTTCGATAAGACGAGTTAAGCACAAGTTGCAAGCAACCTCTGGCAATTTACAGTGGTCCTGATCAAAATGGGGCTCCCACCTGACGTCTATCTCCCACCACTGAAATCGTTATGGCGAAAGCTGATCTAAAAGTAAGCCGGCTCATTTTCGGCACCCGCCTGGACTTGCTCGGAATAATCCTCGTCGCTTCATTGTTTGGTTGTTCGGAACCAGCCGACGAGCGTTTTACTTCTGTTCCCAAACCAAGTGACGTAAGCGATGCGATCGACCTTGATTCATTGGACACAATCAAGGTCGAAACTTTAGCGGTCAGTATGCGACCCTGGCCCAAAGTTATCCGATCGCAAGGCTCGCTTGAGGCCGATCAAGTGACCACCGTTTCGAGCGAGATTAGTGGGCGCGTCATTAAGTTGCTGGTCGATATCGGCGACGAAGTTCAAAAGGGCGAACCGCTGGCCGAAATAAAGTCCACTGACTACGAACTGTTGCTCCAACAATCGAAAGCACGATTGCAGCAAGCTCAATCAGCCGTCGGGTTGCGTCCGGGCGACAGCGTCGAATCGCTGGACCCGCTCAATGCACCACCAAGCCGTGAAGCCAAGGCGATGTGGGATGAGTCTTTGCAACAAGTCAAACGATTGGAGCAACTCGCCAAACAGAATGCGGTCGTAGCAACCGATTTGGAAGGCGCCATTGCCGCCGAACGCGTTGCGGAGGCACGTTACTCATCAGCCCTCAATGCGGTTCGCGAAAAGATTGCTACGATCCAGTTGCAAGCCGCCGAAGTCTTAATCGCGGAAGAGAAACTCTCCAACACCATTGTATTTGCGCCTATCGAAGGCCGAATTCAAACACGGAATGTCGCGATGGGGAACTATGTCTCTTCCGGTAACCCGATGTTTACAATTGCTGTGACGAAACAACTTCGCTACCGGTCATCAGTCCCCGAACGATTCGCCAATCAACTGCATCAAGGTCAGGAATTGGTGGTCACTCCCAGCGGTCAGCTTGAACCGCAAACAACTACGATTACCAGAATCGCTCCGATGCTCGATCGCCAGAACCGTTCGTTGTTATTTGAAGCGATCGTCGATAACGCCAACGAAACGATTCGTCCTGGCGTTTTCGCTGAATCCGAAGTCTTCATCGATTCTCAAGCGCAGTCGCTTGTTCTACCCAATGGCGCTCTCTTTCGATTTGCTGGGATCGACAAAGTTTGGCTGGTTTCTGAAGGCGTTGCGCGCGAAAAAGTAGTGCAAGTTGGGCGTCGTACCGAAGAAGCTTCTGAGATTCTTAAAGGACTTTCCGAAGGTGACGTTGTCATCAAAGAAGCCGCCCGTGGTCGGATTGCTAAGGTAGTCGCGAAGGAACCGCCGCAGTCTGTAAGTCCGCCTACCAAAGTGTCGCAGCCAAAACAAGCTATGGCTGAAACAGGTCCAGGGCAAGATGAAGGACAGGTCAAGACAGACGTTCCTACGGCTTCAAAAACTGTCATTCACTAATCGGTTGAAGGTGTTTCGCGCATGTATGGATTGGCCAGGATTTGTGTTCAGCGTCCCGTTTTTGCTTTGATGCTGATTGTTGCATTAGTTGTCGCTGGACTAGTGGCGTTTCCTTCGCTGGGGGTCGATCGATTACCAAACATTGATCTGCCAACAGTATTTGTCCGAACCAGCTATCCTGGCGCGGCTTCAGAAGAGGTCGAGTCAGAGGTCACGCAGCCAATCGAGGACGCCGTCGCAACGGTTGCGGGAATTGATGAACTGCGAAGCATATCCTCTGACGGTTCGTCTTTTGTAATCTTAACCTTTCGTCTTGATCGCGATATCGATGCGGCAATTCAAGATGTTCGCGACTCTGTCGCCAGTATTACCAATCAATTGCCACCAAACATCGATCCGCCAGTGGTTCGGAAATCCGATACCGAGAGCTCTCCGATTTTGACGCTGGCTGTGTCCGGTCCTCGAACGGCCAGTGAGCTATATTATTTTGCTGATCGAAGTGTGAAAGGTGTCATTGAATCGGCGCACGGAGTCGGCGCGGTGTCAATCGCCGGAGCGGCCGAACGAGCGATTCAGGTACAAGTGGATGCTTCGCGCTTGGCGGCCTATGAAATGTCAATTTTACAAGTGCGAGATGCGCTTGCAAAACAGAATGCCGAAACCCCCGGTGGTCGCGTTGACGAAGGCTTTCGTGAACGAGCGTTACGGACACTTGGACGTGTGCAAGATAGCCGCGATTTTCCTGATTTAGTCATCGATACCATCGGTGGCAGCCCGATCCGGTTGAGCGATGTTGGACAAGTTGTTGATGCGACCAAAGAAGTGCGGACGCTGGCCCGCTTAAATGGACAGCCCGCGGTCGTTCTGCAAGTACAACGGCAGAGTGGTGAGAACACTGTTGCGGTCATCGAAGCGATCAAGGAACGGTTGCCACGAAGCGAAGCGCTGCTGCCTGATGACGTTCAGTTGACAATCATTTTGGATCAGTCGCGATACATTTTGGCGGCCCTGCACGAAATTCAAGCTCACTTGATTTCAGGTTCCATTCTCGCATGTCTAACGGTCTTCTTTTTTATGCGATCGTGGCGGTCAACAATTATTGCATCGATTGCGATTCCAGCGTCGATCATTTCGACATTTGCATTCATGAAGATGTTCGGTTTCACGCTCAACAATGTCACCATGTTAGCCTTGGTTCTGATGGTCGGCGTGGTCATCGACGACGCCATCGTTGTGCTTGAAAACGTCTTTCATTGTATCGAAGAAAAAGGCATGTCGCCCTATGAAGCATCGATTGAGGGCACGCGCGAAATCGGTTTGGCTGTTTTGGCAACGACGATTTCTCTTGTCATCGTTTTCTTGCCAGTATCATTCTTATCGAGCGTGACCGGCCGACTGCTTTTTGAGTTTGGTGTCACAGCGACAGTTGCTATTCTCATTTCGATGTTTATCAGCTTCACGTTGACGCCGATGATGTGCTCGCAAATGCTTTTGCCATTGAAGCTGAAGGAAGGCAAAGCAAAATCTCGTCAAGGCTTTTACAGCTGGGTCGAGGCAGGTTATATGTGGATTCTGCGTCGTGCAATGCGTTACCGGATTGTGACGTTAGGAATTGCCTTGGCAGTGATTGGTTCGAATTGGTTCGTTTACGATTGGGTGGCAAAAGATTACATACCAACAAACGTAGACGAAGCTGAATTCGAAGTGAACATTTCGGCCGGCGAAGGGACCACTTTGACAGCGATGAACCAGGCAATGCAAGCGGTCGAAAATGCGATCTTGGATACCAAAGGAGTTCGATACATTCTGACCACGGTTGGCACGCGTGGGTTTGGTGGCGTAAACCGCGGTGAAACCTACGTGCGATTGACCGATGCCGAAACGCGATCATTCAGCTTTGGCCGTTTGTGGAGCAGTCTTCTTAATGGTCGGCCATCGGATGCTTGGAAAGATAACTTTTCGCAGCAAGAAGTGATGGGTCAGCTTCGGGACCGTTTGAAAGGCATCAGTGGCCTGAGGGTGAGTGTGCGAAATTTGACTCAATTGCGGCAAGGTGCGAATGTCGATATCGATTTTTCAATCACGGGTCCAAATCTAGCAGTCCTCTCAAGCTTCAGTGATAAATTGCGGAGTGAAGCTGAATCAATACCGGGGATTGTCGATCTGGATACGACATTGCGTTTGGATAAGCCAGAATTGCACGCAACAATCCTTCGTGAGCGAGCCGCTTCGGTTGGAGTTAGTGTGCAGGAAATCGCAGAAACACTGCGCGTTGCCGTTGGCGGCGACGATCGAGTCTCTCGGTACCGCGACAATTCCGTTGACGATGCGTATGACGTCGAATTGCGATTGGTTGGGCTTGATCGCAGCAACAGCAACGCGATTTCAAGATTGTTCGTTCGTGCGAATCCCGCTGCCGCGCGGGTTGATTCCGCTGCTCTGTCGCCAACGATGAATGGCGGAAGTGCCAGTCCGATTGTGCTAACTAGGCTAGACAACGTCATCGAATTTTCCTTTTCGAACGCTGCGGCCCGTATCGATCGCTTAGATCGCCAGCGAATGGTTGCAGTCCGCGCAAATGTCGAAGCCGGCTATGCATTGTCCGATCGAATTTCAGCGCTTCAAGCCGAAGCGGACAAATTAGGAGTGCCGCCCGGGTTTGAAACCAAAGTCATGGGGCGCGGCCGAGAGTTAGAAAGCACACTGTCGGAATTCAATACGACCTTTCTGCTTTCGTTTATTTTCATGTACATCGTGTTGGCTGCCCAGTTTGAGAACTTGTTTCACCCAATTACGATTTTGTTGTCGTTGCCACTGGCGATACCATTTGGTCTGATCAGCTTGTATTGGGGCGGCGAGACCTTGAACGTTTATTCCGCGCTCGGAATTCTGGTCCTCTTTGGTGTAGTAAAGAAGGCGGCGATTTTACAGGTCGATCATACCAACGCCCTTCGCCGCGGTGGCATGGAACGAACAGCGGCCATTTTGCAGGCCAATCGCGATCGCTTGCGACCGATTCTGATGACCACAATTTCGTTCGTCGCAGGTCTACTTCCGTTGCTGATCGCTTCCGGGCCTGGTGCAGAAGAACGGCGGAGCATCGCCGTTTTAGCCGTTGGTGGCCAGACGCTATCCTTATTACTCACTCTGCTTGCAATTCCGGTCATTTATTCCTATCTCGACGACGTCAGCTTGCTGCTCAATCGACTTCGAACGCGGTCGAGAGTTCAAGAAAAAGTACCAAGTGCAACTACTTCGATCGTCGTTAGTTCAAGTTCGGCAAGCTAAACAAGCTGGGCAATTGAAGGCTAACAAAAAGCCCGTTTTTCGCATTTCGATATTGACTGTGAATTAGCAAAAAGCCTACTGGCTAAAGCGGCAAGAAAAAGAACGAGTTAAGGCCGCTGCGCGTCCGAGATTCTGTCCCAACTTTGCCAGCCCATCTGCTGCATTTCGAGGATTTGCGGGAATGCTTGAAGGCGTTTTCGGACGCTAATTGCCTTATCACCACTTGCTCGGTACCTGGGTCAATCGAGTCGATAAGTCAAGGCAGCAGAGTTCACGAATCGACTTCGGACGACTTCCCAGAAATGGGCAAGTCGATCCGTTGTCGAATTGGGCCTCTTCTATAACGGCGCCGTGCAGCCGAAAACTGTCTTCGTCCACCGAGCAGGAAAACGAATCAGGGCCTGCACTCATTGGTCGCCATATCGTAAAATCGCGGCGATTGTCTGATTACGCTACGGTACCAATCGTGTCGACGACGAACACAACATCATCATTCGCAAATAGTCTTCCGCTCTCGTTGCACCTCGATCCCCATCAATCGGTTCGTGTCACCGCAATCACATTACTGCAAGCATTCGATACATGGCCAAAAAGAAAACTGTTTCTGAGAATGACTCAGCAACCCCGAAGAAGGCGACTGCCAAGGTTGAAAGTCGCTTCGAAGAATCGCTCTGGGATTCCGCCAACCGGCTTCGCGGCAGCGTGGAATCTTCCGAGTACAAACACGTCGTTCTAAGCCTGATCTTCCTAAAATTCGTCTCGGACAAATTCGAAGAACGTAAGGCCGCGTTGATCGCTGAAGGCAAGCAGGCCTACACCGACATGGTGGAGTTCTACACGATGCAGAATGTGTTCTATCTGCCCGAGACATCGCGGTGGAGCCACATTCAGCAGCACGCTAAACAGGACGACATCGCCATCAAAATCGACTCGGCGTTGTCTCAGGTCGAAAAGAGCAACGCGTCGCTCAAGGGAGCTCTTCCAGACAACTACTTTTCCCGGCTGGGGCTCGATGGCAGCAAGTTGTCGGCCTTGATCGACGCCATCAACAACATCGACACCGTTGCCGACAAAGAAGAAGACGTCGTTGGCCGAGTCTACGAATACTTCCTGGGAAAATTCGCCGCGTCCGAAGGCAAGCTGGGAGGCGAATTCTACACGCCCAAGTGCGTGGTAAATCTAATCGCGGAAATGATCGAGCCGTACAAAGGCAAGATCTACGACCCGTGCTGCGGTTCAGGCGGAATGTTTGTGCAGTCGCTGAAGTTTGTGCAATCGCA
>JBGSKY010000151.1:0-1610 GCA_041740995.1 Pirellulaceae bacterium | reverse complement strand
GGCATGGCAGAAGGCGTATACGCCGTATCCAACTTGGTCAGTAATTCCGGTCAACCCATGCTGTCTCTTCCATCAATGTGGAAAGGCCGCGAAGTCGATCTTGTCGTGAATGCAAGAGTTGCCGTCGCGCCTGAAGTGCTTGAGTCAATTGTGCGATCCGCCTTGGCTGACGAGGCCAAGAACGCAAAAGCGGATGCACAAATCGCTTCACTTCAGTGTTTCCGACCAGGACGACCAGTCCCGACCCATCGTTTAGATGGCTAGTTTTCTTCGGGCCGTTTCGTTCAGTTTACTTAAAAAGCAGTTGCGAGAAGTCGCCAGGTTTTGTCGCCAGAACGGCCATTCGCTCCCCATGTCTGGCGTCGCCGTGTATCCGCATCATCAAAAATGACACCGAATCCTTCATCTTCGACATCGGAATAGTACGTTTTGAGGTGATATTCCGGACGGCAGCGGCCACCTTGAGATCGATAAGGAGCTTGAAGTTAAAGATCTCTTCTCTGGCGTGCGATTCGGAGCTCTCTTCAAGAAAATCGCTTAGTGACATCTGGGGTTCTTTCGAAATGAAATGGCTATTGCCAACAAAATTCACATTTGGTGGTAATGAGCCGACGACGCCAACCAATTTTGGATTTCTTGAAATCTCAACTTGCGCCTCAGTCTTAGTTTGTCGGCAATGACAATTCGAGTAAGGCATGTCCCTACTTCTGATTTGGGAAATTCCCAAAACCACTCTCTTGGAATTCTACAAAATTCCCGTTTGTAATTCTCCGGTGTTTTCCAGGGTTTGCGATGTTCGCGCTCGGGAATTTTCTTGTTTTCCCAGTCGCTTTGGGAATTTTCGCCAGTAGCGGACGACAGGTCTGTTTCACACCAGAAACAGTCCCGCTAGATGCGGGCAAGGCCTCACAGGCTTATACGCCGGACCTGTCGCCTGTGATGCCTCAACAGCCATTGGGCTTGGAGGTCCGAAGTGTCAAATCCGTTACCGATCAATCTTAGCGACGATCGATTTGTCCGAACCATTATTTATCGCAAGGTTACCCAGGCGATTGAATCCGCTGGACTCGACCTAAACGAACGCGAGGATCTGGTTCAGGAGGTTTACGCACGAGCAACGCAGAGCCTTGCTCTATTCGATCCCGAAGTTGGGCACCTTTATCCCTATGTGTGCACGGTCGTTCAGCGTTCCCTTTCCAAAATGGTTCGCGATCGAACCGTTGCCAAACGAGGTCCGCGTCGTGTGGCCAGTCTCAGCAAGTTAGTTAACCAGCAGGATGGATCGCAAACTGAGTTAAACCAGCTGATCGGAATGAAGGACTCTGATCGTCGACTTGGAAGAGAACGACGACTTTCGGATGAACAGTTGAATTCTCTTAGGTTGGATCTGGCAGAGATGATTTCGAAGCTCCCGCCCACGCTTCGAGAATTTCTTGAACGTCGAAAAACGCAGTCGGTCTCCGACATTGCGCGCGACATGAACATTGCTCGCACGACCCTCAACGACTGGATGCTTGAGATTCGCAATCAATTCGAAGCAGCAGGAATCGGCGCTTATTTGGAATCGTAGCCGTCAATCTGACCCGCAATGGGGAATTCCATCAGATAGG
>JBGSKY010000150.1:0-2504 GCA_041740995.1 Pirellulaceae bacterium | reverse complement strand
TTCGACCGGTATAAGCTGCCGCTCGTTCAATTAGATCCTTCTGCTCCTGGGAAACTCGCGTTTCCAGCCTCGCCGATTTTGTTGACGTATTTGCAGTAGCCATGATTTCTCCCTTTGTTACCTCTACTGTACGGCATTTGTCCGTACATTTCAATTTAGATGCGTGAACGTCGGAAACTACTGGTGGTGGGCTATTCGTTCGGGAGCGTCGAGGACTTTGACCTCGTGAGTTGCGCCGTGGACCTTGCCACGGCTTTCGGCTTTGGAGCCATGCTGATAGCGGCCACGGTGGGAGCCCATTCTCAACTTGAGATCGCACTCATGATGGAGCCATTCCTTTGCGGCATCTCTGATGGCGAGCATGCGTGTTAGGATCAATTCACCCTGTCTAGAGTCCGGAGCTTTGCTTTTAGTTGAATCGCTAGTCGGCCGAGGGAGGCGTAAGACATAGCCTTCAGCATAAGATGCGCCGCTGCCGCGAGTGTGGCTGCGATATTGCAATTGGGCAGCCGTCGTAGGCCAGTTATGAGGCGATTACCTGCACCAGCTTTAGGATGTCGATTAGATCGTCGGGCTGCAGCCAATGCGACAGTTGGCCACTGGAAAAGTCTGTGCGATAGATGTTGAATCGATAACGCCAAGCGGTTTTTTCATCGCCCAGCTTATAGAGCGCGGACGAGAGTCGACCCGCTCCGATCATATGGTAAGGTTTGGTTTCGGATGCGGGCAGTTTCATTGGGTTGGCTTTCGACAGTAAGCAATTGAATTGATGGTAGTTTCGGAAAATGGCCGACTGGAAAATCCAGTCGGCCAAAACCTTGGGTAATAACCTTCGTTAGTTAACCCTTGTAAATATCTCTGCTCGACCTGCAGGCTATTTGCCTAACCGCGATCCATACTCCGACGGCAGCAGTACTGTTGTGCAGGAGCAATCGTACTCTGTGATCACCCAAAACTTGACGCCTTGAGCTGATCGGTAGCTCGACAGCAAACGATAAGCATTCTGTATTGATGCCGGCAGCCAGGCCCTCCTGAATTCAGTGGCAGTATTTTGGGTAAAGGGTGCAGAGAGAGCGTGGGGCTCTCTCTGCGGTAAAGTTAACTGAAGGGTTGGTGATGCCTTTCAATGGGTCCTCATAAATTTGCCTACATGCGATGCGGTTGATTCAATAATAGGGCTCGTCAAGAACTGGATTCTATGAGTTTTGCAACCATCGAAGCTTAGCGCTAAATAATGTCCTTTGTCGATCACAAATGCTATCTTACGTGTGATGCGGCTATTGCAACTGACATGTGTCGTGATGAGCGTGCGTTTGCATCAGTAATCCAACCGCTACTCGTGATGCCAAGCGATGAGTGTCATAACCAATGCTCACTTTGCCTCTTGAAATTTTCAGAAGGCACTACAAGGAACATTTTGCTTGACAAAACTCGCCCATGGAACGCCGTAGTTGCAACTCGCCATCTGCGAGCCAAATCGCTGCCATTGACTCGCTGGGTTGATCAGGAAGAATGGCAACTGATGTCTGAACTACCGCATGAATGGTTGGGTGACACGTGAAAGTGATACTTGCCGAAAAGCCATCCGTGGCCCGTGAGCTAGCTGCCTTCCTCAAGGCAACCGCGCGGCGTGACGGTTACTTTGAAGGCAACGGCTATCAAGTGACATGGGCTCTAGGGCACCTCGTCGAGTTGAAGGAACCCGCTGACTATGATCCGTCATTGAAGACTTGGTCGCTGGGTACACTGCCGTTCATCCCCGACGAATTCGAGTTGAAGCTACGCGATGACCAGGGAACCAAGCAACAATTCGCGATCGTGAAGCGACTGTTTCGGGCAGCGGATGGACTGATTTGTGCGACGGACGCGGGCCGTGAAGGCGAACTGATCTTTCGCTATATCCTTACGCTCACCGGCTGCATTCGCAAGCCAACCCAACGGCTTTGGCTTAGCTCACTCACACCTCAGGCCATTCAATCTGCGTTCCGATCGCTGCGGCCATTGGCGGATTACGACAATCTGTATGCCGCCGCCAAGTGTCGAAGCGAAGCCGACTGGATCGTCGGGCTAAATGCGACGCGTAACTATACCTTGCGTTATGGAACTACCGGGATCCTCTGGAGCCTGGGGCGCGTACAGACTCCAGTGTTAGCCATGATCGTACGCCGCGATGACGAGATTCGGACGTTCAGGACGCAGCCATTTTGGGAGTTGATGACGAGCTACCGAAAAGTGTGCTTTCGCTACACCGGTGATCGCTTCGACAAGCAAGAGGATGCACAAGCGTTGCTCAACCGCGTCAGCAAACATCCGCTGGTTATCCAGAAGATTGGAAGAAAACCTGAGAAGTCGCTGCCACCACAGTTATTCGACCTGACGGAATTGCAACGCGATATGAATCGTCGCTTTGGAATATCGGCCGCCAACACACTGCAAAGTGCCCAATCACTTTATGAAGCTAAACTGATTACGTATCCTCGCACCGACTCGTGCTACCTAACTAC
>JBGSKY010000149.1:0-38592 GCA_041740995.1 Pirellulaceae bacterium | reverse complement strand
AATTTCGCCAGGATTGACATAGAGACTACGAACGAGATCGGCATGGTCCAAGTCAACGCCCGTATCGACCACCGCAACTGTTACGCCTTGCCCAGTGAAGCCAGCGTTCCATGCTTCGGGAGCGCCAATTTGATTGAGGTTCCACTCGCGGGCACCGCCAAAGTTTGCGACCTCGGTTAGCGGTGCGACTTGACCCGCTCCGCCGCTTCCGGTTCCGCCGTTCTGCGGTGTCGAAGGTGTCGAAGGTGTCGAAGGTGTTTGAACTGGAGCCGGAACGGTTGGTTGAGTTTGTTCAAGCGCGACGTTAAATCTGAGGGAGTAGGTAACAAATCGAGCGGTAGGATTGAAAACCGCTGCGAAATAAGTTCCTGAAGCGAGTCGCCGAGCTATTCGATCGGTCGTCGTGCCGCTGTTCAGCGATCGGTCAATTAAATTGCCGGATGAATCAAACAGATAAAGGTCAGCATCACGGTTCAGTCCCGAGAGCAAAATCTCCGTTTGCCCATTGCTCGCGATTGAAAACTGCACGACGTCCAAAAGATCTGCACGACTAAGCGTCCCAGAGAGTTGCCGCGAGCCTTCGATATTTCCCAATCTTGCCGCCGTGTCGCGTGTCGATCCAGCATCCGCGGCACTAATCAAACCCGTTGCAGTGCTCGCAATGCTGGACGTGAGGTCTGCCAGCAAAAAGGACGATACCGCTTCAGCATCATCAGGTTCGCTGCAACTTGCCGTCAGCAGTCTTCTCGACTCCAGCGACTCGACAGCTAAACGGCGACTTTTGCTCCGTGCGAGACGCGAATTGAACTTAGCCATCGATTACTCCATAGAAAAGGAAACGTATCAAACCATGAATCCATTGGCAGCAAAACTAACGCAGACGTTATGCTTCAAGTCCTTCCAAATTCCGCCGAAAGCTTGAACCGCTTCTGCGATGAAGTGAGGTCAGCCTTCGCAATCGCTAGACCATTTCCAATGAACCTTCGGAGCGATTTGTCGAGAGACGCAAATTCGTTGAAGATGGACAATCAAATCGCGGGATAAGGTTTAAGACAAATAAGGACGGTCTAAAAAACAGACGTCACATTGTTTGTAAAAAAACAAACAAGATATGTAGCAAGTTTTACAAATTTGCCACTTTTTTGGAGATTCAAGCGTTCCGCCGCCGTTGCGTGCTATCGGGAGATTGCCTTACGTCCGGTGGCTTCCAACTGAGCTGGCGTCATCTCAAAAGGCAGCATCATTTGGTTTAAGTCGCCTGACTCAATTCCTTTGGTCAGCCAATACATTCGCTGGGCTGAACTGCCGTGGGTGAAGAGTTGTTCTTGCACTCTGCCGTTAGCTTGCCGTTGCAATGTGTCGTCGCCGATTTGCGCTGCGGCATTGATGGCTTCTTCCAAATCGCCGCGTTCTAAGATGTTTTTTGTCTCCTGAGCGTGATGAATGAAAACGCCAGCCAAATAATCAGCCTGCAATTCCGTCCTGACGCTTAATTGGTTGCCCTGGACTTGCGACGCCCGAGCTTGAGCTTGCTGGACCTGCTGAGAAATTCCTAACAAGTTTTGCACGTGATGCCCGACTTCATGCGACACAACATAAGCCATCGCTAGGTCGCCAGCCGCATTGTGTCGCTGGGCAAGCTCTTTGAAAAACGACAAGTCAAGATAAACGTTCGAATCGCCCGGGCAATAAAACGGGCCAACCGATGCACCAGCGACACCACATGCCGATCGAACTTGACCTGTAAACAAAACCAGTTTTGGCTCAACGTAGCGTTTATTTAGCTGGCTAGCGAATTGCTCGCGCCAGACGTCTTCGGTGTCTTTTAAAACGACGCCGACAAACTTCCGAAGCGGTTCTTCGGCTGGATTTGGACGATTGGTCGCTTGTGTTGAACCAGCTTGGCCTTGCCCAGGTGGCGGACCAACTTGCTGTAAGATTTGATTGGGATTGGCCCCGAGCAAGACAGCCAAAAATAAAATCACCAAGGTCCCGAGTCCGCCGCCAATCGCAATTCCACCGGCGGACGGCATTCCTCGACGATCCTCGACATTGCTGCTGCCCTCTCTGCCTTCCCAACGCATAATTATATCTCCAACAGGTTGTTAATATGAGCGATAATCGTTGCGTTCCGGCTGGTCCGCTAACTCAAGGACAAACCAACAGTATCGCGATGGAATTAGGAACTGAAAAGCCGCCTAGCCAAGAGAACCAGAAAAACAAAAATGATTGACGTGAAATTTCGGCCCGAACAGATCGCTGCCACAGCATTTATCGCTGCCAATGCAACTTTAGTCGGTGATGTCACCATCGGAGAATCGGTGTCAGTCTTGTTCAACGCGGTTTTACGTGGCGATACAGCGGCACTCTCAGTCGGCAACGAGTCAAACATCCAAGACCTCAGCTGCTTGCATGCGGATCCAGGATTTCCTTGCACTATTGGAAAACGAGTGACGATTGGCCACCGCGCGATCGTTCACGGAGCAAATATCGCCGATGATATTTTGATTGGCATGGGGGCAATCATCCTAAACGGAGCATCGATTGGTCCATGGTCGATCATCGCCACCGGAGCTTTGGTGCCCGAAGGTAAAACAATTCCAGCCCACTCGCTGGTGATGGGCACTCCTGGAAGAATTATCCGACAGACAACATCCGACGATCACGAAAAGATCCGTCATGCGGCCAAGCATTACGTCGCAATTGGCCAAGCATACAAATCAATACGACAAATCTAAACGCTGACAGTTTGAAAGAACTGGACTTAGCCAAAGTCGCCGAGACTTTCGGCCAATTCATACCTTGTTTTAAGTGAAATACGAATCTCTTGGCGAGTCTGGCTACCTCTAATAGGCCAGAGATCCGGTATTCACACTAACGCGTTCTGCCTACGATTCCAGCGCGAGGTTACGAAGCACGGTCGGCAAGATCCCGCCATTGTGAAAGTAATCAATTTCTACTGGCGTATCGATTCGAACCAACGCTTCGAACTTCTTAATTGAACCATCGCTGGCAGTTGCTTTGACAGTGATCGTGCTGCGAGGTTGCAACGTTTCATTTAGGCCTTCGATATCGAAGGTTTCTTCGCCATTGAGGCCAAGCGTCTTGGCACTTTGGCTTGGCATAAATTGCAACGGCAGAATACCCATGCCAACCAAATTGCTTCGATGAATTCGCTCGTACGATATCGCGATCACAGCTCGGACACCAAGCAGCAAAGTTCCCTTGGCAGCCCAGTCACGTGACGATCCTGTCCCATATTCAGCGCCCGCCAAAATGATCAGCGGCGTCCCTTGAGCTTGATACGCCATCGCGGCGTCATAGATCGGCATCACGTCGCCCTTGGGCAGCAAACGCGTCACCCCGCCTTCGATTCCCGGCGTCAGCTCATTGCGAATTCGAATGTTCGCAAAAGTTCCGCGAACCATAACACGATCGTTCCCGCGTCGCGAACCATAGCTGTTGAATTCGCGTGGTTCGACGCTGTGCTCCCTAAGGAACTTTCCAGCCGGGCTATCTTTAGCGATCGAACCAGCCGGCGAAATATGGTCGGTCGTGACGGAATCCCCTAGCATCGCTAGCACGCGGGCACCCTTGATCGATCCGACCTTGGGAGCCGTCGCAGTGATGCCTTCCAAGAACGGCGGACGTTGAATGTATGTGCTGGCCGTATCCCACTGGCACAACTCGCCCGCAGAAACTGGAATCGCATTCCAAGCGGCATTATCAGTGAAGGCCGTCTTGTATTGCTTTACAAACATCTCTGGTTGAACGGCATCTTCCATCGTCCCGGCAACTTCGGCCGCCGAAGGCCAAATCTCGCGAAGGAAAACTGGTGCGCCATCATCGTCGATGCCAATCGCTTCGGTCTCGAAATCTATGTCGATCCGACCAGCCAATGCAAATGCAACCACCAGTGGCGGGCTGGCAAGGTAGTTGGCCCGAGTATGCGGATTGACTCGGCCTTCGAAATTTCGATTGCCGCTCAGCACCGCTGCGGCAACCAAATTGCCTTCTGTAATCGCTTCTGCAACTGGTTCTGGCAGCGGGCCAGAGTTCCCAATGCAAGTCGTGCAACCATAACCGACAGTGTAAAAGCCCAGCTTGTCGAGCGCCTCGGTCACACCAGCGGCGTTCAAATAGTCCGTCACCACCCGCGAGCCTGGCGCGAGGCTGGTCTTGACATGCGCCGCGGTTTTGAGCCCGCGCGCAACTGCCTTTTTCGCCAGCAAGCCCGCTCCCAACATGACCGATGGATTGGAAGTGTTGGTACATGAAGTAATCGCGGCAATGACGATCGAACCGTGAGCAATCGTGCTGCTGTGGCCGTTGTCTTTCACATTGCCTGTTGC
The DNA here is from genome assembly GCA_041740995.1 of Pirellulaceae bacterium. GTDB lineage: Bacteria > Planctomycetota > Planctomycetia > Pirellulales > Pirellulaceae > JBGSKY01. Next base: position 34,240 of record JBGSKY010000149.1, on the reverse strand, counting down.
TGCCAGTTGTTCACTGGGCAATCCAAAACCGCGTTCGGCAATTGGTGCAATAAGAGATTTATGAAAAGTCGATTTCACTTGGCTGAGCGCCACGCGGTCTTGCGGCCGCTTCGGTCCAGCCAATGATGGTTCGATGCTGCCAAGATCGAGCTTCAAAGTTTTGGTGTACTGAATCTTCGAAGCCGACGCATCGAGAAACAGCCCTTGCTCCTTCGAATAGCGTTCCACCAAGTCGACCAGTTTCTCGTCGCGTCCAGTTCGTCGCAAATAACGCAACGTCTCGCCATCGATCGGAAAGAATCCCATCGTCGCGCCATACTCGGGCGCCATGTTCGCAATCGTCGCTCGATCAGCTAGCGACATTTTCGCGACGCCGCTGCCGAAGAATTCGACGAACTTGCCGACGACGCCTTCTTTGCGGAGGATCTCGGTAACGCGAAGCACCAAATCGGTCGCCGTCGTCGTGCCCGGAAGCTCACCAACAATTTCGAAACCGACAACTTCAGGCATCAACATATACAACGGTTGGCCCAACATGCTCGCTTCGGCTTCGATCCCGCCAACGCCCCAACCCAAGACGCCCAGACCATTGATCATGGTTGTATGCGAGTCGGTTCCAACCAGCGAATCTGGATAAGCGACCGGGCCAAACGAATCGCGTCCTTCAAATACCGCCGACGCGAGATATTCGAGATTGACTTGATGCACGATGCCAGTGTTGGGCGGGACGACGCGGAAGTTATCGAACGCTTGCTGGCCCCAACGCAAAAACTCATAACGTTCTCGATTGCGCTCGAACTCAATCTCCACATTCTGTTGAAGCGACATCTCGGTACCGAAGTAATCCACCTGAACCGAGTGATCGATCACCAAGTCGACCGGGATCAGCGGATTGATTTTTTTCGGGTCGCCGCCGAGCGCTTTCATACCGTCACGCATCGCGGCTAAATCGACCACGCACGGAACGCCGGTAAAATCTTGCAGCACAACGCGAGCGGGTTTGAATGGGACTTCCAATTCGGCTGGCTTGGCCGCTTTCCAGGCAGCTAAATTTTTCACGTCGTCTTCGGATACGACATAACCATCGCAGTTTCGCAAAACCGATTCCAACAAGATGCGTATCGAATAGGGCAGTTGAGTAACCGCACCCAAACCCAGCTCTTCAATTTTCGACAAGCGATAAAAGCCGATCTCGCCCTCGGCCAATTTGAGGGTAGCTCGGGCGGCAAATGGGTCTTTTTTTAATGCGACGTTCGACATAGAGATTAGTGCGTCCAGGTGACTTGCAAAGAATGAAAAACCAAATAGCTTCAACGCAGAATTTGACGGTGCGTTCTGAATACTAACCTGCCCTGCCCTCCGGCGGCTAGCAATCGGGGTCGATTGTAACGAACCGCTGCGTGATTGTCATGCGTTCTTCGCTCTCGCCATGCCAAAACGGCGAGCGGCCAATCTGCGACGGTTTGAATTTGGCCTCAACCACGCAAAACCGCTTTTCACAAACTGCGTAACATGGGCGAATTGTTCTCGTGAATCCGAAAGTTCTGTTCGTAACGATCTCGACGGTTCGATGGATAGTAACGGCGGTGATATTCGACCTTCGGCAAGGCGAGGCTCTTGCACTGCCGAATCGCTGCTGATCGCCAAAAAAGTATCAATACATCCATGAAGATTGAGCCTTCCATGACCGCAACTGCAAATTACCCGACCAAGCTACTAAGCATTGCCAGGCTGACTTTCGCCGTCGCAAGCTTGGCCGCTCCAGTAACCGCTTGGAGCCAAGGGATGCACGAACCGTCCTGTGGCTGCCAAGCTCCTGCGTGCGATTGCCAACCAGTTTCGACCGGTTGCAATTGCTCCGGTGGCTGCAACCAAGCTCGCGACCGATCGATGACTTTGCCGCGTCTGAGCGCACGGCTGATGGATAACTTGGATCGAGCGACCGATTCGTTTGAGCGATCAGTGATGAGCTCCTTTCCACGTCCGCGATGCCAATGCGATCAGTGCAGCGGTAACGCCAGTTGCGATCGATGCCAAACTTCGATGATCGGTAAGCAAACATTTTCCGGCGATCATTCGATGATTCCTTTCAGCAGCGACAAGACACTTTCACAACCCTTGCCGCCAAGTGATGGCGTCGAAGTTCCGCCAGTTTACAACGACAACATCTTCAGGGACGACCCCTCCCTGAGTGTTCCGCCATCGATGCGCCAAAACGATTATTTGCAAGATCCATTTCGCGACGATTCGGCTCAACGCGAGCCGAAGACTCGAGCACCAAGCAATCGCTACAACGATGGCGATGCACCGATGTTCAATTCTTCGGCCAGCACCAAAAAACCTGTCGATAAACCTACGGGAAATAAGTCGCTGTTGACCAACCAATCGGAAACGGTTTTCAATCGCTACACCAACCAAAGCGTTCCCGTCCCACCAAGCCAATCGATGCCAGAATCCAACGTTGCCAAGGTTCGCATTCCGGAATCCGAAGCACCCCAGCGGCTGACGGCCCGAGTCGTCGAACAAACCAAGCCCGCCGAACAAGTCTTGCCAACGGCTGCCAAGTCAGCGATCTACGTCACCGGCGGCGAGTCGACCAACAAAGAGCCACAATCCGGCGTCGTCAAAGCCGCCGCCATGCTGCAACTCGCCAAGTAGAAACAAAGGGGTCAGGCCTCTTTGGTGGTGGATTCGGGGAAGCGAACTCGTTTTCTGCCTCTGGGACGTATTGTCGATTCCAAGTTAAGACGACGAGCAATCGATTCGACCCAGCCTGCCTCGCCCAGCGGTTTGCCGCGTTGGGCCGATAACCGAACCGCCGCCAACTCCGCGTCGGTGAGCGGAGTGTTGACTCGTGCTACCCAACCAGGCAATCGCGATAGTGGCCAAGGTGAGAGCAAACGCGGAGTGGGCTCAGGTCTGACGAGCCAACGCCACAGTGAACCCCACTGCCAATTTTCGGCTCGATCGACCAGTCCAGCACGCAGGGCATTGCGCTCGACATATCGGCACACGACAAAGAAGTGCTGATCGTCTTGAATCGGAAAACTCTTGTAGCGTTGCTGATAAACATGACCCATTCCGCTGGTGTGATAATGGGCATGGTACCGCATCGTATGCGTACCACCCACCCAGCCCATGAAGCGGCTCATCTCGCCATCAACCAACGGACGAAGGACAAGATGATAGTGATTAGGCATCAGTTGGTACGAATAAAGCTCAACTTGGTGAAGCTGCAAAGCCTCGTAGAGGATTCGCTCGAACGCCTCAAAGTCTTCATCTTTATGAAAAATGGTCGCTCGCAAGTTCCCTCGGTTGAGGGCGTGATAAAGTCCGCCTGCTTCGTCAGCGCGTGGTGGTCGAGGCATTGTTTCGGCTCTCCATAAACGTGAAAGCTCCATCATACACGACGCTCAATTGTCCTCAAAGAGGCCTGACCCCTTAGACCTTCCTGACCCCTTAGACCTTCCTTAGACCTTAGCCAAAGAGGCCTGACCCCTTAGACCTTAGCCGCAAGCTTTGGATTCGACATTGCACGCAATTCGTTCATCTCGTTTAAATTGCGTAGTACGACGCGGCCCTGTTCGAAAGGCACTAGGCGGAACTAGTTACCGGACCGCTACAATCGCTGCGCCACGAACGACTTACCCACACGGCGAAGCTAGCTTGATCGAATACTTAATCAGAAAGCGGCCAGCCCTAATTCCGAGCAGGTTTCGTTTGCAAATTTATCCGAGCTTCTCGAAGACTTCGATCAAGCGTATTTCTAGAAACGCTCAAACGTCTCGCTAATGCTGACTTGGAATCCGAGTCCAAAATTTGAAGAACCGCCGAGTCTTCGAAGGCTCGCGTAAATCGACTATGCGATCGAAACAAATCTTGCATTGCCAATTGCACACCATCGGCCGAACATTCTACGCGAGGCGCTCGACATTTCAACCGAACCTGTTGCCCATCAAAGTCGATATCTCGAACCGTTCGAGATTTTAAATGGTCGTATCCAACTGCCACTTTCTGGCATACTGAGCAACATAAATCGTGAACATGCGCGTCCAAAAGCTCGACACACCATCCAATGGCGTCTCTATCAATCAAGCCGACCTTCCAAGGATGGCAACGGGTAATCAGATCGTTGATGTACGAATCTGGAAGAACTTTCATAAGCCACCAATCGTGGGAGAAGTCACCTGGCGCAATCAAAAGCATTCTCTCCAAATGCTAAAGTAATTTCGTGCTACCCACAACATTGGAGCAGGCAAGAAAATAAAAAAAGGAAGGTATGACTTCTTTAAGCGTTGTCGTGAATAGACTTTAGGACATCGCCCCCTCGGTCCAGACTAATCGCCCAAAAATCGGAGGACGAAGGCGTTTGGTAAAACAGCTCCGAGGAATCAAAGGACGTGCTTAGAGTTCTATTGCAAAACTTCTCAGGGTATAGGCAGTTGATCTACTATGGTCGCAAAAGACATGCCAAGAATAAAACTCGGTTTAAAACTTCACGTGAAAACCAACTCGTCATCTGATTTCAAGATTGTAAGGCGGTTGTTTTTTGTGACGATCGTTTTTCTGCTTTTTCTCTCTCGGGAAAATGACGTTGTTCGTTCACAGGAATTCGATTTTGAAAATGTTCCAGAAGGGTGGATAATAGAACGCGATGAAGCACGATCCGAAGCTGAGGTCACCTTCACTGACGACGACAACGAGCTTGCTTCAAAAAGCATTTTTGTTGGAGAGCAAAAAACGGGCGAAGCAACTCGATACACGCTGCTGCTAAAAAACGCCACTGGAAAACCGCTAAAAATCACGGGCGTGAAGCCACAATGTGGCTGCACGAAGGTCCTTTCTGTTCCGCCGCCCATCGCCGTTGGGGAAAGTTCTCCGATGGTCATCACGCTCGAGCCGACAAAGCCATATTTCCCTTCACCGCAATATCATATTGAACTCATGATGGAGGGCCGTCAGAGGCCAGTCGTCCTTTTAGTAATTGGAAATATCCCTGATGCTATTGCATTTACCGGTGGTCCTGAAGTCTTATTTCGAGTACCTCCAACTTGGGAGGCAAATCTAAAGGACCAAGAAGTTAAGTTTGAACTAGAACTAATAACAGGAAAGAAAACGGATCGCGATGCACTCGTGGTCACCGCGACGGAAGAATTGTCCTTCGTTCAATGGACGATCGTTAATGTCGGCAACAAAACAACAATCCAGGGCAAATGTAACTCGTCTGAAGTACCCCCAGATGCTACGCGAGGAACACTCAGCATCTTCGACAAGTCTTCAGCTCAGCAAAATGAAGATACGAAAGCTTCCAAGTTGGACATTTTAGTCCAAGTTTTCAACCCATCGCCGATTCAATTTCTTCCCTCGCCGCTCGAATTTACTCACGATGCGAAATCCGGCGACTGGATTGGAAAGGGGTTGGTACGCTTTGATGCGTCTCTCATTCAATCCTTAGGCGATTCCCCAGAGATCCTTTTGACGAGTCCTGCTTGGGGGAAATTGTCTTCCAAGAAATTAGGCAAGCAGATTTACAGCGTCGAGATTCATTTGGTCCCAAGTAAGAAGTCAGAAAAGCTTGTGGATGAGAAAGTCCCTCTACTTCCTGAGGAGATCAAGATTAGCGTCTCCGTTTCGGGCAATGAATACACACTTACAGCAAAGGTGGAACAGTGACGCGATAAAATGGTTCGCAACCAGTATTACCACAGCACCAAATGTTGGATTTTTCAACGATTAAAGGCAAACAAAATGACTATGCGATACACAAAAATCTCGATTGCCGCGGCTTTAATAGCGATTGCGTTACACACGAAATCCGAAGCCCAATGTAAAATTACTGGCACGTTTCCTTGTAATCAGGAATATAACCCTTGGGTAGGAACAATATGCTCTTATTACATAAATTACCCAGGACCTTGTTCTAGTATTTCAGAAGCGGAGCTGAACAACGTTTCACATTCACAGGTTTATTCGCAAACTGATTACGATGGATATAGCGGCGAGGGAGATGGCCCGCTGACCACATGCTTTCAAGAATGGAATTGCACTACAGATCCAAACCGAAATTTCGTTGATCCTTACTACGGTACGATTCCGTACTGCATGAAAAATGGTACCGGGATTTTGCGAGAATACGGAACGCATGCTAACGGACCGACATGTACCCTTCCTTAACGCCTTTTTCGACCGAGGTATAATTCGAGTTGTTAGAGGCTAACAAAATACCTCGGTCGAAACATCCGTCTGAATGCGTTAGCGTCAGGTTTTTCACGTTAACCGGATGCTAATGCATACCGGCTGATGATGTATTTTGTTAGCCTCTCAGTAATGATGTCTTTTTTTATTTCGGGCGAGTTTTTTAAAGCAGTATTTGTTTAAAGATTTGGCGATAGAAAGATCAACGTTTTACGCCAAATACATATCTCTTAAAAAATCTGAGATGCGTCTGTCATCCAGTAACATTCTTGAGGTATTTCAGATTTACTGTATTTGTCCTGCCTATAACTAATATTAACCTCAATTCAATGTTAAACAAAATTCCCAAGTTATTCATGGCTTTGATTTTGATTAGCCAGTGTGAAAACAATTGCACAGCGGAAACGGAATCGACAACTTTGCTTCAGGTCTATCTTGCAAACCTAGAAGCCGTAGGTAGTTACGATGTCATTGTTCATGAGAAGACTAGCACTGACATAGTTACCAATTCAATAAAGCAATTTGCAGAAACGCATTATCGAATCGTCAAATCGCCAGACGATGAGTGGGTGTCGATCGCAACTATTGAGATTTTTTCAAGCATGAATAAACCTGACTTGAAAAAATTGAAATTGAATGCGGCAGCGCAAAAGGTCGCAATAGAGTACTTTCATAGTGGCGTCGGTATAGTTCACGACATTATTCGTAATCAAAAGACGCCTCAAGGTGTTAAAGGTTACATGGATTTTGATCGTCGGTACTTACCGCCGCATCCGGAACTGCATTGCGTTCCAGCCGGTCCGCTGCTGGATGGAGTAGATCGACACACCTACTTTGAAAAACAAATTGCAAATCTAAGCGGGTTGCGGTTAGTTAGGACTTTAGGGAACGAACTCCACTACTCGCAACCCACAACCGACAAGCATATGTACGTAGGTGTATGGAAGATGGACAAGGAATCACGAACTCCCGTTGGCATGACAATGACACGAAATACAACATTTTCTGGAAAACCTACTTATCTCGACAAAAATCAATCGCAGAAGTTTGAACACAAGTTGTTTAATGGAATTTGGTTGCCAACTCTAAAAACCGGATCGGGTTATTGGGTCGAAGAATTACAGGGCAAAGAAGTCCGAACCGAACATACTTTCAAGATGGAATTGCAATGGCTGACGGTCAACGAAGAAGTTACATTTCCAGACGTTGAGAAAATCGGTTCGTCGTACGAAAATCTCTACAATTACATCTTCGCCGAACAACCATAGTCGTTGCGCTGGGCGGCTAAAAATCAAGTCTCGATGCAAATAAACGACGATCGGTTTTCGTTCCACAAGACGACGTGCAAGGCCGGAGGCCAAGTTCAGATTCCTAATCGAAAGGTTTTGCCGTTCGATCTAAGCCCCAACGGCGTGGCAGATGAAATGCCGGTGGTGAAAACCAACAAATCTACTCGACCAAATCGCCAAGTTCGAGTCGCTCGCCTGGATGAAGCACTAGAGTATCTTTAAGATTTTTGTAGGCCATAGCCGCATGCCTTGAAGCAGTTTAGGCAGTCATCCGAAGTCGCCGATGCGATTGATTTAGAAATGGCTTTGTCCAGGGCCTGTGATGTACGTGCTGCCAAGCGGCGAAGCGAAGCCTTTACCTTCGAGAAGATCTTTTCGATTGGATTGAGATCAGGTGAGTAGGGAGGGAGAAATCGAGCCTCTACTCCTTTGGACTCGATCTTCAAAAAAGTAGACGTGCTTTTATGACTGGAAAGATTGTCCATGATTAGGATGTCTCCGGATCGAAGTGCTGGAAGCAAGATCCAATCGACGAACCTGTCAAAGATCCACGCGTTCATTGGACCATCGGTTGTCATCGCGGCGCGACAACCCTGGTAATCAATCACTTGAACAAGCGTTGTCGTCTTCCAATGCCCGTGTGGAACCGCTTCGATAACGCGTTCAGATCTCGGTCCCCAACCGCATAAGCGTGTCATGTTGGTTTTGGCGCCGGTTTCATCGAGAAACAATAGCTTAGTAAAGTCCAGAAGTCGTTGAGTCTGTTTCCAAGATCGTCGTGCCTTCGCCACATCAGGCCGTTGTTGCTCTGCGGCGTGCAACCGTTTTTTTATATGTATGTCCTAGCCGACGTACTTCGTTCCAAATCGTCACCGTGGAACATTTGGCTTGGATTTCTTCACGAAGCTGTTCAAGTGTTAGGCTGGAGTTTTCAAGAATTAGCGTATCGAGCCTATTGCGTTGGCTATCCGAAAGCGACCGTTTCCGACCGGCTCTATGTGTTTTCGGTTCGAGCGTTCCAAGGTCTCGCCACTGATACTTGAGCTTCTGAACCGTCTTGTAATGCACTGCAAATCGCACAGCGATTTGGTGCATGTTTTCCTTTCCCTCTTCCAGCGCAGCGATGATACGCGTTCGCAAATCCATACTCAAAGCTTTCATTCCAATCCCCTCCGTAAATTAGGACTGGAAAAAGCTTACTCGATTTGCCTAGTTCAAACCTATATCAGTCTTTAAGATACTCTAGCTTTGATGATTTGCTGTCCGAAAATTCACAGCATGCTTACGCGACGCGCATGATTTCTCGATTGGCTCCTACGCATCATACTACAAATCCTTCTTTAAACCTTGAAGCAACGATAGGGCTTGGTCTGGGGTCAGGGCTTCGATGTCCAGTTTTCGTAAGCGATCGATGACTGGATGGTCGGCGACTTGGAACAATGTCATCTGGATGGCGGAGTTTCTTTTTTCGCGCGGCGGCATGACTTTGGATTGCCCCTTTTTTTGCAAATGGTCCAGCTCCAATTGGGCCAAAATATCGCGGGCTCGATCGTTGACCTGCGGTGGTATGCCTGCCAATCGCGCGACGTGAATCCCATAGCTGCGATCGGCTCCGCCGGGAACAATGCGATGAAGGAAAATGATGTTCTCTTCCCATTCTTTCACCGCAACATTCAAATTCCGGACGCCTGGCAACGATCGGTGTAAGTCGATCAGCTCGTGGTCGTGCGTCGCAAAGAGCGTTCGCGGTTCCGTCGTATCGTGCAGGTGCTCAACAATCGCCCACGCCAAAGACAGCCCGTCATAGGTGCTCGTGCCACGGCCAACCTCGTCCAAAATGACTAACGATTGCTTGGTCGCGGTGTTCAGAATCCGCGCGGTCTCGACCATCTCGACCATGAAAGTACTTTGCCCACGAGACAGCTCATCGCTGGCACCGACCCGCGCAAAGACGCGGTCTGCTATTCCAATTGTCGCTCGATCGGCCGGTACGAAACAACCAACTTGGGCCATAATCGTAATCAATGCGACTTGCCGAATATAAGTGCTCTTGCCGGCCATATTCGGTCCGGTAATCAAGTGAATCCGACCATGCTCGCTGCCCAGCATTGTATCGTTGGGCGTGAACTTGCCTTGCGGCATGATCGAATCAAGCACCGGATGACGGGCTTCTAATATTTCAAGCAGCGGTTCATCGGTCATTGTCGGCCGGACGTAATTACGCTTCACGGCGTTCTCCGCGAAACCGCTCAGCACATCCAGTTCGGCCAGTGCCGCAGCGGTCCGTTGCAGTGAAGCGATGACGCCAAAGACAGCCGCTCGCAATTCGCTGAACAGCTCGTATTCCAAGTCGCGAGCTTTCTGTTCAGCACCTAATATTTTCTCTTCGTAGACCTTCAATTCTTCGGTGATATAACGTTCGGCATTCTTCAAAGTTTGCTTACGAACGAAATGTTCTGGCACTCGATCGCGATGCGTGTTACTGACTTCGAGATAGTAGCCAAAGACGCTTGTGTAACCGACCTTCAGCGACGTGATGCCGGTTTCCTGTGACTGCCTGGCTTGGTATTGTGCGATCCACTGTTTACCGCCGCCGGAGAGTTCCTTCAACTCGTCTAATCGTCCGTCATAACCGGGTTGGATGAATCCACCATCACGCAACTGCAACGGACATTGGGATACAAGTGCCGCGGCGAGTTGTTCTGCGATTTGCGTTTGCAGTTCGACTCGTTCGTGCAGTTGTTGCAGTCGCCGAGAGACCCGCAAATCGAGCAATGCCTTCAGTCGCGGCAGCACTTCAAGCGTCCGACCGATTTGTTGCAGATCACGCGGGCCACAGCGCCCTGTCGCAACACGCGAAACCAATCGGTCGAGATCGTAACTTTCTTTCAGCAGTTGTCGCGTCGTTTCGCGCAGTCGATTGTCCCGGGCAAGTTCCGTCACGCTCTCGAGCCGCTGATCGATCTGGCTGGCGTCGATCAACGGCGCAGCGAGCCACTGGGCAACGCATCGCGAACCACTCGCAGTGACGCACGCGTCGATGCACTCCAACAAAGTACCATTACGTGCACCGGAGCGAGAATTCATTGACAGCTCTAATGATCGCCGAGTTGCCGCGTCAATTTCTAAATAGCGGCTGTTCCTGGCCGGAGTCAGCGTCGCAATGTGATCCAGGCCGATCCGTTGGGTCTCCGCAAGATAGGCGATTGCCGCACCGGCGGCTCGAATGGCTGCTTGATCGTCGTCTTCCCAACCCATCCCCGCCAGATTCGTGACTTCGAAATGTCGATGGATCGCGGCGGTCGATTCTTCGAAATGAAATTGCCAATCGGGCCGAACTGTGATTGGTGCTGCAGTGACGTTGGACGACGTACCAATTGGGTCTTTGCGGGTCAGCAGCGGGCGGTCTTGCTCGCTGACTAGAACTTCACTCGGTTCCAATCGAGCCAGTTCGTCTTCCAACGTAGCGAGTGTTATCGAGTTGGCTTCGAAGCGTCCGGTCGACAGTTCAACCCAAGCGACACCGATTTTGTCGGTTGGCGTCGGCGTTTCTTGTTTGCGTTTCCGATCTTCCTGGTGCCGACAAATCGCGACGAGCAAGTTGGATGCGCGAGGGTCCAGCAACGCGTCCTCGGTCAGCGTGCCTGCCGAAACGATGCGTTGGACTTCGCGGCGGACGATACCTTTGGCGGTCTTGGGATCTTCGACTTGCTCGCACACGGCAACTCGATAACCTGCTCGAATCAGCTTGCCGATGTAGCCTTCGAGTTGATGATGCGGAAAGCCCGCCATGGGAACGGGATTTTCGCCTTTGTCGCGCGACGTTAGCGTCAGTCCGAGCACACGCGAAACGACTTTTGCATCGTCATGAAAAAGCTCGTAAAAATCGCCCATGCGAAAAAGCAAAATCGCATCGCCGCTGGTCTGCTTGGCTTCTTCGTATTGACGCATCATGGGTGAAAGATTCATTCCCGCATGATACCGATTCCATGTCGAATCGTTTAGCCGTCAAGCGAACAAATTTGGCTGTGGTCGGTTCTCTTGGCCGGCACGCTAGGCGGCAAAACGCTAACGGCGTCGCGCAACGTTGCTTCGATCGAAAACTTAGTGCTTATCGGAAATTTGAACTCTTTGCTGCCTCAAAAGGTTAGATCTCTTGTCGCAAAGTCTTTAAGCGACGAATTGTTCTTCACCGTTGCTGCTTGGGCGGACCAATTGGCCGCTTTCTTCAAGCGATCGAACGATGTCGACGACCTTTTGTTGCGTCGATTCGACGTCGGATAGTTTAACACGACCGAGAAAGCCCATCTCTTCTTTCAGAATCTCGGCCGCTCGTTGTGACATATTCTTCATGACCTTGTCTTGCAACGTTTGGCTGGCACCTTTAAGTGCCAAAGCCCACTGCGATGTTTCGACATTTTTGAGAATCGTTTGGATCTCTTTGTCGCCCAGCTTTTGAATATCTTCGAAGACGAACATCAAGCGTCGGATCTCGTCGACAAGTTCGGCATTGTCGTTGGCTAACGAATCGAGAATCAAGCGTTCGGTTGCTCGATCGGATACGTTCAAGATTTCGGCCACTGCGGGCGCTCCGCCAGCCTTTTGGAACGATTGGCTCATGAACATCGCCATTCGCATTTCTAATGCATCTTCAACTTCTTCGATTGCTTCGGGGCTCGTCTGGCCCATTTCCGCAATGCGATGGATGACGTCAAGCTGCTTGTTTGGCGGGAGCTTCGAAAGAATCTGAGCCGCCGATGGTGCCGGCACATGCGAAATAACGAGCGCAATCGTCTGCGGATGTTCGTCGCTGATAAACGATAAAATGTTTTGCGGGTCGGCTTTTTGCAAGAACGAGAACGGCAAGCTTTCGAGCGTCTGCTGCAGCACGCTGAGCATGTCTCCGGCCTCACGGCCAAGCGCTTTTTTGACCAGCGCTTTTGCTTTTTCAATGCCGCCCGTCGTCGTACCAAGTGGGCTTGGGTGGCTATTGAAAAACTCGTTGATTACGCGTTCTTTGACCGCACCGCTAACTTCAGTGATCTTCGCAATTGAAAGCGATACCGCTTCGACTTGACGGGCCGGGAGACGCGACAGCAATAGGGCTGCTTCGTCTTCTTCCAAGCACATCAGTAGTACAGCGGCTTTTTCGATGCCATCCACAGCGTTAGTCATGTTTGAAAAGACAATTACGACGAACTTAGGTGTCGCGAGTCCAGAGAGGATCGCAACCCATCCGCGATTTTTCGGTCAAATTTTATGCGAATCGATTCGCACAATTTGTATTATCGTCCCTCAAACTTCAGACGGATTAACGAAGCTTTCGAACTTAAAACAATCGGAATAATCGTCGTGCGACGATTGATTGGTCTAATTGTTCGATGGATTCGTTTTCCAGTCCAAGCGACAAATACCCCACTGGCCATTGTTTTCGTCAACACCGACCTCCAGCCAATCCAGATGGCTTCCGACGATCGGGCGAAGTTGTTGGATTGCTTGTGAGGCGATCCACCAAGCGATTTCTTCGGCGGTTGTATTGATTACAGGTAAAATGACGCAATCTTCGGCTGGAAAGATCCAACGCTTGTTACGAAATTTTGCCGTCACTTCGTCTTCATTGTGAGAAACAAGAATCTCGGCATGATTGTTTGGAAGCAATACATGATGGTCGAGCTGCTTTGATATTTTGATCAAAGCATCGCGGAAGGCAATGAAGTCGATAACGTAGCGATTAACGTCCAATGGTCCACAGACTTCGGCACGAATGGCATAGTTGTGGCCGTGTAATGACTCACAAATGTCACCGGCAAAAGTGATGAAGTGCGCAGCGGAAAAGACGAGTTGTTCTTTCAGCAAATCAACGCGGAATTGGGGAGAGCTCATAAACAGTTCGGTTTTGAAAGAGGTAAACAAAAGTTGCAGCGGCCAACAAATCTGCCGTCGTGCCTGGATTGAGGCGGTGTCCGTCGCTTCGCAAAAAAGTGTCAAAGTTGTGCCATTGGCTGATGTATTCGCAAGTCGCTTGACTATTGGTTTGCAATAAAAAAAGCTCGCTCGCACGGCAACGGACTTCCTCGGCGATGCTTGCACCGCACTTGCGCAAGATCAGGCTATCGTAACGTTGTGCCAAGTACTCAATTTGCAGTCGTGCGATGCAGTCGAGAATGTTAAATGAAGAGGAACCGGAGGGCTTGCGCCCTTCCGCTACGGTGGAAAGTGAAGATGGACCGGAGGGCTTGCGCCCATCCGCTACGGTGGAAAGTGAGGATGGACCGGAGGGCTTGCGCCCTGCCGCTACGGTGGAAAGTGAAGAGGAATCGGAGGGCTTGCGCCCTGCCGCAATTGTTAGCTTGGTTGCCAATTCATAAACGTCACTAAAATTGGTCGCGTACTGCCGCGCGATATCGTCGCGATGAGCGGCGGAGTGCATCGCCATCACCAAATCATCAGGCTGCGAATCGTTCACATCGTGACTGGGCGTTGATCCTAAGCCGCCCGGTTTTGCCAATCTTATCGCTTGATAAACTTGGCGTGCATCCAGTGGTGTCAGCTCGCCCAATACGCGATGTGTTGGCAGGCTTGAGCGGTCGTTTTCTTGGTCTGCGTATTGGGCCGCTTTGGCAAGCGGCGCGAGCAGTAAGATGATTCCCAAGTTGCTGTTCTTGCCGATCGAATGTTGAGTCGCTTCAACTGCACCAAGAATCCACTCGCCGATCGTTGCTTGAGGATTGCCTTGCCAAACATTTTCCAAAACGCTCGCCGATTCGAAAAAATCGCGGTACGACATATCGTTGAAGGCTGCATGTGGATGGACGTTGCCAGCTTTGATGGCCGTCGCTTCCAATTCGCAAGCGTTGCGAACTTGTGCAAAGACAGCCTCAGTTTCCGAAGAAGGCTCGACGATAATTTCGCGGACCGAGATGTTGCTTGAGAAACCGTTCATGCGACTGCTAACGATTCCACTCCAGCAAGTTTCGTAGTTCGTCGAACACTTCTCTCGGCGCTTCTTCCATGACGTAATGTCCGACGTCTTCGAGAACTCGTGTCTGAGAGTGTTCGAAATGTTTTTGTAGCCGCGTAAGGCATTCAAGTCGAAAGCACCAGTCTTTCGCGCCCCAGACAAATTGCGTAGGTTTCCCGCGCAATGCCGTCAGATTCTTTTCCAACCTCTCGAGCACTGGATAGGTGCGATGCTGCTGGGTCAAAGGAATGTCGCGAACGAAACGATCAATTCCGATTCGATTGGATGGGCTGTTGTATGGATATAACAGTCCTGCCTTCGCCGTTTTCGGGAGGCGATCCAAACGATCGATGGCCATGAAGGTGGCCGCTTGAGCAAAAGCGTTTCCGTAAAGCATCGCAAATGAACCGACAATCGGGATGCGACAAGCGGCGATTCGAAGCGGGATATACGGCGGCGGAAAAGCGGCCGTATTAAGAATCATCAATTTTTCAATCCGCGTTGGCATCGCAGCGGCAGCGCCAAGCCCGATTGCACCGCCCCAATCGTGCACTACTAAAACAATGCGTTGCAAATCCAAACCGGTAACGAATCCGATCAAATTGTCGATATGATTTTGAAGGCAGTAATCATAGCTGGCCGGTTTATCACTTAAGCCGCAACCTAGATGATCTACCGCGATTGCTGGGCAAATACCTTTGAGCGAGGTGAGCAGGCTGCGATAGTAAAACGACCAAGTCGGATTGCCGTGAATACAGAGAACGACCGGTTGTTGGTCAATGCCGGATCCGTTCGATTGTTCGACAGAGCCTGCTACCCATGGGCCTTCAAGGTTTGTAACAAAATGCAAACGCTTCTTACCCAGGTCGAAAAATTGCGACGCAAATGGGTATTCTGATCTCCAATCAACTTGCGCCACCGAGAAAGTCTTTTGATGAAGTGATGAAATAAGAAAGTCAACGAAATGAATTTTAGCAACTTGAAACTATACCAATCGCAGCTCAAAGGAGCGATCCACCGAGCCTTCATCGCCGTTTGTCAAAAAAACGCGAACACGCGCCGCCCAGCAGATTTTCAAGACGCGCCCACGATAGCTCATTGGTCCACTTGGGAGGACGGTTTGGAAGGCAAGGCGATCTCCGGCATTTGACATGGGGAGTTGATTGGCGGACAGACGACGAAAGTAATGAACATTTAGGTCTTCCGAACCTTTGCCTTCGGTGTACCAAACCAGCGAAACCTCGACCGCATTGCAAGCAACATTCGCGATGGGGTTGAGTACAACTTCGAAATCGAGCGTTTCACCTGGCGAATAATTAGGTTTCAGTCCGCAGATTCTAGCTAGGACTGGGCAACTTGTTTCGCGGCTTTCATTGGTGCCGGGTATACCGCCACGGGGAAACTTCGGCAGAACGATGGCCATCGGCTAATATCTCCTTCAACAATTAACTTCCAAGCGATTGCGTTATGCGGGCTGACAAATGAATGCATCGCTTGGGGCGGCAATTGTAACTCGCATTCTAATCGCAACGGACTTCCATCTTGAATTCGAATCCGTGAACGCTCCAAAAGTACCAAACGCGACGTTTCCTGGCTTTCAGTTCGAATATCCGTGCCGAAATGGTATGTCACTCGTTCCTCGCAGACTAGCGAGACTGACAAATTTTTTATAGACATTCGGCCATGCTGGACCACCAGCATTCGAGTTTGCCCGCCTGGGTAGAGCGGTAAATGGTCAATCTCTACCACTGTGGGGCCGATACGAGTGACGAAAAACAGTTGGACAAAGAATCTTCGCGTCAACCGAACTGCAACGTAAGTAAATCCGCAGACGATCACTACGCCAAACCAAGGTGGCTGGCCCAATAGAAACTTGCCGATCACCAAAGTCGCTAGCACCATGACAAAAACGTCCCAAATGAGGACTAGCATTGCAGCGAACAAAATTTGGTGGGTCTGGCGATTCGTTTCCGGCAGCCGAAAACGCAGATGCACGCCGGGACTGTCCGTGAAGCGATTCAGCCGCGGCAAATAGTCTTCCAGCTTGCGAGGAATTGCCAAACCGTCAGCTGCTCGCGCAAAGCTCCGCTGCGTCAAGGCGGCTCGATGCTCATCCGTGATCGCCGCTGTGAGAACTTGATATCCGAAACCGAGCCCGCCGATTCCAACGAAGCTGATCGAAACGAGGATCAGCAACCAAAATCCGTAGCCGACCGAGTAAACGTTGGTCTCCGGGCTGATCAACTGCCAGCCGATAACCAACGTCAACGCCGCAACGCCAAGCAACATTAGCGCACCAAAAAACGCCGCCTCGCTCACTCGGCCAATGATCCACCAGCCGCTGATGCGATGCCCGCGTTTTTTGCCCCACAGCCGAATCGGCCGCTTCATAAATGGTCGCTTTCCAAAGTAAATTCCGACGCCGTATAATCTAACTGGCTGGATTATCACGTTTCAGCATCGCCCCACAACCTTTTACATGTTGACTTGATTCGGCCAGCGGGTCTTTCAACGAAGCCGCCTAATCATTCTGCCATTCCGGTCGCTTTTCTAGTAGCACCCGCAATTGCCCTCGGGCCCGATTCAGCCGCGATCGAACGGTACCCATCGGCATGCCCAAGATTTCGGCGATATCTTCGTACGACATGTTTTGCATATCTCGAAGAACGAGAATGATTCGGTGGTCGTCGCTCAATTCTTTGATTGCCGCCTGCACTGCGGCGATTTGTTCCGTCTGAATCAGGCGCTCTTCAGCGTTGTCGAGCGGCGAAACTGGCTCGCCGCCGGTTTGCTCGCGTGATTGTTCCAGCGAAAAAGCTGGCTTCTTCCTTCGTTTTCGCGATAGGGCGTTATTGAACGCTATTCGATAAACCCAAGTATAAAACCGGCTATTCATCTGAAAGGTGTCTAGTTTCAGATACGCTTGGACAAACGCTTCTTGAACAACGTCCTCTGCTTCCTCCAACGATCCCGTAACGTGCACCATCGCGTGAAAAAGACGATTTTGGCAAGAACTGACGAGACTCTCAAATGCCGAAACCTGGCCATCTAATGCCGCACGAACCAGCTCAAAATCGACTTGGTCATCGGCTGGCAAGTTGTCAGTTTCCTCAAATTCAAAAACTAGAGCAGTGTCTCGATGAGATATTCCGGCTGTCTTCTAAGGTAGGATAAGCTTCCAGACTGTCATTCGCCTCATCAACAGGCTGGAAGCCTATCCTACTTTTCTGCTCAAACACGGCACTTGCGAAGCGATTTATATCTCGGATCGCTTGCATCAAACCGGATCAATAGTTGCCGGTCGGACTAGATACGTCCGCCGAGCCCGAAAAGATCATTTCAGAAACCTTCCGTTAACGCTAACACCAGTGTAAATCGAAAGTTACTCGATCGCCAACCGATGCGCCTAGAATCTATTCGACGTAGAATAGATAAAGCGTTCTTCAAGCTGACTAGCGGACAACAACAGGTCGAACGCCATCTTGCCTGAAATGATCGTCGAGTTTTCGATCCAACGAGCAATTCTAACTGGTACTGCCAAGACAAACGGCCTGGTGTACAATCGCTGCCTGTCATTAACCAGCAAATTTCGCCTAAACATCAAATATGACCGCTATGAAAAACGGAACAACTTTCGATTCAGTCATCCAAACAGTCGGTCAAACGCCGATGATCCGCATCAATAAACTGGTCCCAAAAGAGCACGCAACAGTTTTCGCCAAGTGCGAATTTTTCAATCCACTCAATAGCGTCAAAGATCGAATTGGCATGGCGATGGTCGAAGAGGCCGAAAAGTCCGGTAAGCTGACCAAAGACACTCACATCATCGAGCCAACGAGCGGTAACACGGGCATCGCGTTAGCATTCGTTTGTGCTGCCAAAGGCTACAAATTGACGTTAACTATGCCCGAATCAATGTCGGTCGAACGTCGAGCGTTGCTTCGTGCGCTGGGCGCGAACTTGGTTTTGACACCCGCCGCTGACGGCATGAAAGGCGCGATCAACACCGCCGCTGAAATGACTGCGAAGGACTCCTCAGCCTGGATGCCACAACAATTTGAGAATCCAGCCAACCCAGCCATTCACGAACGAACGACCGGGCCAGAAATTTGGGAAGCGACCGGCGGAGACATTGATGCAATTATCGCTGGCGTTGGGACTGGCGGCACTATTACAGGCGTTGCTCGTTATATCAAAGCCCGCAATCCAAATTTCAAAGCGATCGCGGTTGAGCCAAAACATTCGCCAGTCATCAGCGGTGGTCAGCCTGGAAAACACCGAATCCAAGGCATTGGAGCCGGATTTATACCGAAGAATTTGGACACTTCGATCGTTGACGACGTTGTCCAAGTTGATGACGAAATGGCTTTCGAATGGGGACGTCGTCTTGCTCGCGAAGAAGGCATCATGGCGGGGATTTCTAGCGGCGCGAATATGTGGGCGGCTGCTCAAGTAGCGGCCCGTCCAGAGTTTGCTGGCAAGCGGATCGTTACGATCATGTGCTCGTTGGGTGAACGCTACCTCTCGACGCCACTTTTCGCTGATCTCGGAGGTTAGGAAAAGGCGATAACCTTGATGACGTATGTTTCGTCATTGAGGTTGGTAGTCTTGCCACATCCAGACCAACGTATCGGCAAGCGTCTTCTCAAAGACTTTTCGGTCGCAATGTTTCGTTTCACGGCTGAAAACGAAACGATAATCGTAACCTTTGGCTTTCAACACTGCAGCGGTCCGCTTATTGGCCATTACCCAATTGTGATAAGTGCTTTCCGGATCTTTATTTCTTAAATCGTTTTCTGAGACGTGAGTAAAAATTCGGAGCGGCTTCTTTTCGCTATTTTCAATCAGCTTCATACCGGAATGATATTCCCACGCGCCGAGCGGATATTTTTCCTCTTCAGGTGCGTCGTCATCTTGTTGATCAACAAAAGTTCCTGAATAGGTTATCAACCGACGGAAAAGGTCAGGCCGGAACCATCCCATGGTCAATGCGGCTGCCCCGCCGCTGCTGCAACCCATGACCGCTTTGCCCCATGGATCGTCAGTGAACGCAATTCCAGGATAAGCGGCCTTAATCTCATTATTGTTGAGAACCGTGGGTAGCACTTCATCGTTGATAAAAACTGCCAGCCTCTCGGACATCGTGTCATATTCCAATCCGCGTTCGCTCCCCTTGCCATCGTTGCCGCCATTTTGAACAGCGATCGCTATGAAGGCTGGCAATTTGCGTGCATCATTTTTGGATATTGTCAAATTGTCCAGAGCGTTACGGATCAGTCCAAGCTGGCCAGGCCCGTCGTGAATAACCAAGATCGGAGCTTCCTTGCCATCGACATAAGCAGCGGGAATGTAGACCGAAATTTTTCGCTCGGACCGCACCTCTTTCTTTGGATCAAGCGTTGAATCCTTGCCATCAAAACTCTTACTCGAGCTCAGCGGCATCATGAATTCAAAAAGCTTGCCTTTCGGGTTCCCCAAGTCGGTCAGATCGCGATCAATCGTATAGTCGGGACCGACGATCTCGTTGCCGCTCTTTATGGCGTCTTGGGCATTTGAATTGGTCGCTAGCAAGCCAATAAAGACGATTGACAGCAGACGTAACAAACATGACGTGCGGTTGGCGTGGAAGGCGTATTTCATCGGTGGGCTCATTTTCGAGAGGGAAACAAACTTGCTAGTCGAGAGATCGCAAACGGCTAGCAATCGCAATTGTAGTCAATCTTCAGCCTGTCATTTCAAGCTCGCCAAAGAATTGCTAACGCATCTTCAAATTGTCCACTAAGAACGCGTACATGTCAGCGGTCTGGTCGATCAACTTTGTTGTCGATGTCCCGGCACCATGCCCAGCCGATGTTTCGATGCGAATCAACACCGGAGCGTCTCCGCCATGTGCTTGCTGTAGTCTCGCTGCGAATTTGAAACTGTGCCCTGGAACAACTCGATCATCGTGGTCGGCGGTCGTCACCATGGTCGCAGGATAGGACATGCCTTCCTTCAAACGATGATACGGCGAGTAAGCGTAAAGGGCAGGAAACTGTTCCGCGTTATCGCTGCTTCCATATTCGCTGGTCCAAGCCCAACCAATGGTAAACTTTTGGAAACGTAACATGTCCATTACACCGACTGCGGGCAAAGCAGCACCAAAAAGTTCCGGCCGCTGAGTCATTGTCGCGCCGACCAGTAAACCGCCATTGCTACGCCCGGAAATTGCCAGCTTCGAAGGCTTTGTATAGTTTTCTTTGATCAGAAACTCAGCCGCAGCGATAAAGTCATCAAACACATTTTGCTTTTTGTCGAACATCCCTGCCTCATGCCACTGACGACCGTATTCGCCGCCGCCTCGTAAGTTTGGTACTGCATAGAGTCCGCCCATCTCCATCCAGACCAAATTTGCAGGCGAGTACCGTGGCGTTACTGAGATATTGAATCCACCGTAAGCGTACAAAATCGTTGGAACGTCACCCGTTCGCTTCAAGCCTTTCTTGAATGACAGGATGATCGGGATTTTTGTTCCATCGGCGCTGACGTAGAACGTCTTCTCGGTCGCGTAGTCATCGACATCGAAGCTAACCGACGGTTCACGCCAAAGCTGCGTCTGCTGATCAACCAGCCCCAGTCGAAAAATGGTCGGTGGCGTAATGTAGTTGGTGAAACTGTAAAACGTTTCCGCATGATCACGTTTGGTTGAAAACCCAGTGACCGTCCCAGAAGCAGGCAAGTCAATCGTGCCAAGGCTTGTACCCTGCATGTCGAATCGCTCGATCTGACTGGTTGCATCGATCAAATAATTGATAAAGAATTCATCGCCCAGCAACGTCGCCGACTCAATGGTTTGCTCGCGGGCCGCAATGATTGGACTTGGTTGCGATGTGATAACTTTTTGCGATTGCAGATCGACATCGAGAGAAATGATCCGACGCGTGGCCGCTTCATTGTCGGTCAGGAAATATAGTCGTTGCAGCGGCTTTCCGTCTTCCACAATCTTGTCGTTGCCCAAGTACTGATAAGACGATTCGAATTCCCCAACAACTGCGAACGCTTGTTCGGTGAGCTGATCGACTTGGCCATTGTTCAGGGGAGCGACATAGATCAGATTGCGATCTTCAGTTCCGCGCCACACGCTGATGACCAGAAGCTGGCCGTCGTCGCTGACTTGTCCACCGAAGCCCCATTCTTTCTGGTCGGCTCGCTGATAGATCAATTGATCTTTCGATTGTTCGGTATTGATTCGATGGTAATAGAGCTTTTGAAAGTAGTTGATACCGCTGTACTGCTGGTCGGCTTTGGGTTCATCGTAGCGGCTGTAGAAGAATCCTTCGCCGCCGGCGGTCCACGATGCGCTGGAGAATTTTACCCATTCAATCTGGTCTGTCAGATCCTTGCCCGATTCCACGTCGCGGATCTTCCATGTGTTCCAATCGCTGCCCGCGCTAGCGAGTGAATAAGCTAGATGTTTTCCATCAGGGCTGACCTGCCAATCGGTTAATGCGACCGTTCCATCGGCTGCTAATAAATTCGGATCAAGCAGTACGCGGCGGTCGGCGGCATCAAGCGATTTAGAAACGTAAAGTACGTTTTGATTTTGTAGTCCGTCGTTATAGGTGAAGAAATAGTTGTCGCCAAATTTGTCGGGCAAGCCATAACGTTCGTAGTTCCAAAGTTCCGTCAAGCGTTCACGAATTGCAGCTCGTTCGGGGATCGATTCTAAGTACGAAAAAGTAGCCTTGTTTTGATCGGCAACCCAAGCGGCAGTTTGCTCCGATTCGGTGTCTTCGAGCCAGCGAAAAGGGTCGCTAACTTTGGTGCCGTGGTACTCATCAACTTGGTCAACCGTCAGCGTTTTCGGGGCACTATAAGGTTTCATTAAGTCGTTGGTTTCCTGTCCAAATGCATGATTCACGGTGAAGATAGTCGTTACCAAGATTGGAATGAGGTTTCTGAGTCGCATAGCTGTTCCTATTCGAGCACTTTAGATCAATTCTCAACAAGACGTCGATTTAAATTAGTTTCAGATATCGTACTGATTTCTAAACGCGTGAGAGAGTCCACCGTCGAACTTCTGAGGAAACGCCGGTGTCACGAGTCGGTATAATACAACTTACTAAAACTCTGGCACCAAACTTTTAATGTGTCGCTTGTTTTAAATAACGTTAGCTGTCGGGCTAACTTCGTTTCTCTTGATGTTTCTGCTCGCGATCTTCCAAATGGCGACGATTCAAAGAAAAATCGCGATCTCGCCGCAAATGACTGTTGTCACGACGCCATTGGCCAAAGGTGGCTTGCCAGATTACGAAGCTTAATTTTGAGGCGCCTTTGGACAAGAATCTTGGTCGTCCGTTGGTCTACCGACCATTCGCCGCCGGCTGCCTGCACTACAGCGTTTGGCGCAACGCTATCGATGAATTCGGTGACGACTCAACACGACAAGAATTACGCGGATCAATCGCACCCGAGCTACGGTCAGCCGGTGCTGGCGAAGCCGCTTTTCAGGCAGTTACTGGTTTGGTGTTCGGGGCAATTAACGCTAACCAAACGACTAGGGAAATAGTCCAGCAATTGGCTTGGAAGAGCGTAGTTGGTAAATCGTGTCGATTGTGCGGTTTTTTAATGGGGCGGGCTTGTCTTTTTGGCTCCGAAACCCATTTTGGCTCAAGATCGCTTTGATTTTTGTCTTCGGTCTCAATAAAGTCAGAGGACGCTTCGTCGCTGAAAGTCGTGATCGACCCAAACAGCCGATCAGTTTTGTGATGCGAGTTTCGTCGTCCGAAGTCGGCATTCGAAGTTTTGATTCTGCAAATCTCTAGTTCATAAGGCACAGATGAGCCATCAAAATCCGCCATCCTTGGATGAGGTCGAACAACTGCTTCTCAATGCCCGATTGAGAGACGAGTTGGAGCCTTTTCTAGATGAAGCGACAGATATGTTGTCGACACAGCAAGTACCGCTGGAAATCGAGAACGATTTTTTGGCTTCGATGCTCGCGTGGGAACGCGCTCCGGCGCTGCCGATCAGCCGATGGTTTTCCCCGGAACTGATCCTGCCCAACCCTGATACACTCGCCGCCGATGCGCTGACTCGGTTGCTTTGGGACACGATTTACAAGCTGTACGGCGAACGAATCGTTCTGGAATTCACGGACCATCTCAGCGACCGCGAACTGTACTGCATGATCGTTCGCGACATTTTGCCGAGCTACGAAAAGAAGATCGACGAACCGCGAAATTTTCTGCACTGGCACTGCTTGGATGAAACCGAGACGGAGAAATGGCTGGCGTATTACGCAACGAATGAAGAGCGGCGGACTTGGTTGTTGGAGAACGATGGTGCCCTGCCCGATCGAAAACCGCTACCCTTCGCTCGCAAGATGCCTTGCCGACCAGCAGGCATGTAACCAGTGTCGCAAGCATTTGCGGCAGCAAAAGTCGCCAAGACCTTTGACTCGCTGCGATTCGAGGGAAAATCGATACTCTCGACGAGTTTCGATACGACTGCGGTCGCGCAACGAAATGGCTCAGTCGGTCGATTTTTCTAAGTGACCGTTGAGGATCTGTTTCTCGAGCGACGCGATTTTGTCGATCCGGCGCTGGTGCCGACCACCTTCGAATTCTGTGGCAAGCCAGATTCGGACCAAATCGACGACTGGCCGATCACCAATTAAGTCGCCCGGCAAGCATAAAATGTTGACGTCATTGTGACGGCGACACATCTCAGCCATCACTTCGTCGCAACAAGATGCCGCTCGGACGCCTTCGAGCTTGTTAGCCACGATCGCCATTCCAATACCGTTGCCGCATATCAAGATTCCGCGTTCGACTCGACCGGCGGCGACTTCGCAAGCGACCTGCCAACCGAAGTCTGGATAGTCCACTGCGTGATCGTTTTGGGTTCCAAAATCGATCGCCTCGTGACCATCGGCTTGCAACAGCGTTACAAGTTTGTTCTTGATTTGATATCCGCGGTGATCGCTACCCAAGGCAACTCGCATTAGCCCTTCCTCTCAACTCTCTGTCCAACTTGGAAGCGGCGAACGCAACAGTCGTTCGATCCAACGATCCAAATAGTCGTCAATTTTCTCAGCACATTCTCGGTACAACTGAACTGGCCCGCCGAACGGATCGCTGACATCTTCCCCGTTGCCGCTGAGCAAATGTGTCTTGTCCGCGACGCCAGGCCAACGCGATATTATCGCTTGGCGATGGCTTCGCGTCATCGCCAAAATCACGTCTGCCGACTCGATTTCTTTTTCGGTCACCGCACAGCTTTGGTGGTTTGTCAGATCCAGCCCGTATTCACTCATCGCTTCAATCGCCTGAGGCGAGGCTGGGCCGCCACCGGAGGCAATTCCAGCGGAAAGGGCGACGATGGGTACGAAAAAGTCGTGCGAAGACGCTGATGGACTGAGACCATTGAGCTCCTTTATTCGTTTGAGCAGCTTGGCTTGCATTAAGGTTTCGGCCATTGGTGAGCGGCATGTGTTACCGGTGCAAACGAGCAGAACCATCAAGCGACTAACGCTTTGCAGCTCCGTTTTGGAGGTCACCCCGCCGGAAATGATTTGGCAACGATTGTCGGCCACCTCGAGCAAGGTCGCTCGACCCTGATATTTGGTTATTCCAGCGTCGATCACCATTGCAATTGCCGTTTGGTCCACCGACTCAGCGGTAATCGCTGGCGTTCTCGTCGAATGATCAAGCAGTTCGGTCATGACCAATGGACCGGCGGATAACCGAAGTATTTCTGCAATGACGGAATGAGACGGCATCGATACCGCAAATTGATTGGAAGAATTAGTTACCGTCTGCAAAGATTGGCTGGGTAGTTGATGAAGTAGCGAATCGCGATGGGAACTAGGTAATAAAATCTGTAACGGTCCGGGCCAAACGCGATTGGCAAGGCGGATTGATGTCTGGCATGCGTCAGGACAAAAATCGATGATTTCGTCGGGACCGCGAACCACCAACAATGCAGCGGGACGCGAAACAGGATTCGATGCATCGACAGAAGCACGACTCGCTCGACGCGCAAGATCGGAAATCCGTTCGCAAACGTCGCCATTGAGACCATTTCCGACGGCAAAATAAGTTGTGCAAGTCGGGATGGCGATTAGGTGCCCTTCGGCCAATGCCTGAACGCTCAAATGCACTATGTCGCGCGTGTCGTCGGACCTTTTCCAGTCCAGAACCTTAGCCATGAATTCAACTTCGTGGTGATCGCTTGCGGCGGGTCTTAAACGCCAAATATCGCTAACGAATTCGACTTTCTCGGCAACGGGAGCTCATAGAAAATCGCAGCGTTCGGACGGATCGGAAAACGATGTCGCCCAACGCTGTGCAGATTGTATCCGAAAATCGGCAGCTCGTTCAGGGATGAATCGCCTCGGACTAGTCGCTTAGGCCAGTTGGTCGATTTCGTTGCGGAGAACGCAAGTCATCGATGGCCCAGCGAAGGCTGGTTTACTCATGCCGAAGCGCTTCGATTGGGTTCATTTGAGCGGCTCGAATGGCCGGGTAAATACCAAAGAGAATCCCTACGACAAGGGAGATGTAGAAGGCAACTGGAATTGATTCAGGGACGATGGTTGGCTGGACAGTCTTGATTACGGCTGGCAGCGCGTTCATCGTTTCTGGCGACCAGACGGTCAAAAGATATCGAACAAAGCTGACCGTTGGACCGCACAGCAAGCCAAACAAAATTCCGGTGATCCCACCGACGACGCTCAAAACGCTGGTTTCAATCAGAAATTGACGAACAATATCGGATCGTTTTGCACCCAGAGCGCGTCGAATTCCGATCTCGCGAGTTCGCTCGGTTACCGTCGCGAGCATGATGTTCATGATGCCAATCCCGCCGACAGCGAGCGAGATTGCGGCGATCATTCCCATGAAGACCATAAACATCGACTGCATCGTTTTTGCTTGCTCCAACAATTCCAACGGCACATCGACCGCGATGTCTTCCATGCGATCATGAGACGATAATGCCTGTTCAACAAGTTTCGCAGTCCGTCGCACATCGCTTACTTGGCCAACTCGCAATGTGATTTGGTTTAACTCGATAATTTCCCCATCAATCGTTCCTGCGCGTTGAGTGGTTACCGAATCTCCAATTCGCTGCTGCAGCGTTCGAATTGGAATATAAATATCGTTCGAATAATCCTGGGCCGCCATCGAACCGCCCACTGCTGCCGACGCCGTCTTGGGTTCGACAACCCCGACAACCATATAGTAGTCAGTGCTCTCAGGAAGATAGACACGTTTGCCGATTGGATCTTCCAGCGGGAAAAGCTTTTCAGCGACCTTGGACGCCAGGACACATGAGGTATCACGTCGATAGTCCTCTGCATCACTGATAAAATGACCTCGACTTAGCACGAGCCGATTTGCTGCGGCATATTCAGGCGTGCATCCAACCAGCCGACCATCCATGACATGGCTCTGGTATTGAAACTGACGTCGCATTTCGCGAATTGGTAAGGCGGAGCGAATGGTCGGAATCGTAGTGATGAGCATGTTGTACTCGGCACGAGTCAAACCATATGGCGTCAGTCCCTGCGTAGCAATTTTTTCGCTTGGCGGTTTAACAGAACGCACCATGATGGTGTCCGCACCAAGGGCTTCGATTTGTTTGCGAGCCTCGTCACCAATGCCTTTGCTTATTGCCAAAAGCCAAATAACGCTTGCCACACCTATAAATATGCCCAAGACGGTCAGCAAAGACCGCATTGGGTGCAGCCAAAGGCTTTTGATTCCAAGATTGAGTGTTCTCAGCCAAATCATAAAGTTTTCATTCTTCCGGTGGCAGATTCAGGATGGCGTTTTTGACCGCCTCGACGCGTGATTCTTCAGAATTTTTGATATCGAATTGTAATAACCCATCCTTCAAACGAATAATTCGTTTGGCGCGTCTGCTGACTTCGTCCTCGTGTGTTACGAGAATAATAGTTCTGCCTTCGTCGTTAAGTCGTTTAAACAGCTGCAGAATCTCTTCTGTCGTCCGAGAGTCCAAGTTACCTGTGGGTTCGTCGGCCAGAATAAAATAAGGGTCGTTAATCAGTGACCGAGCAATGGCAACACGCTGCTGCTGACCACCGCTGAGTTGTGCAGGGCGATGGGACAAGCGGCCTTCCAAGCCGACCAATTTGGCCAGTTCCTCGCACCGTCGCAGTTCTTTAGCGCCAAGTCGCCCTTGGTAGAAAAGCGGTACTTGGATGTTTTCGACAACCGTCAACTGCTGAATTAAATTGTATGACTGGAAAACAAAGCCGATTCGCTGCGATCGAATATTGGCCAGCTCGTCGTCACTCATTTCGGCCACGTTGTCTCGGCCTAACAAAAGTTGTCCAGCCGATGGTTGATCCAAGCACCCCAATAAATTCAAGAGCGTGCTTTTACCTGAACCAGACGGCCCCATAATCGCTACGTAGTCGCCTTCCGGAACATCGAAGCTGACGCCGCGTAATGCTCGAACCGTTTCGCTCTTCAACACATAGGTTTTTTCGAGCCCTTTGGCGCGGCACGCGAATTTAGTTTCGCTTGAAGCTGATTTCAGATCAACATTTGGCGATTCAGCAACGGCTTCGATTGACGTAGACATAATGCTCCAAGGCGGCGGGATTTTAGTTGCGCGAGGCAGATTACGAGGCGTTAGCTTGCCTCGTGTCAGCTATTTAGGCGGACCACCTGGCAGACCTTGGGTGGCTCGTTTCTGCATCGCGTTCAAAAGTTCGGCTTCCTCAACAAAGCCGTCTCCATTGGCATCTTGTGAGGCAAAGCGTTGCGACATCCGGTCGTCAACAGCGGCTTCATCGCTGGAAATTTTGCCGTCATGATCGGTGTCAAGTCGGTCCATCATCAACTTGACCATCTCGGCCGGTTGGCGACTGCCGCCTGGCGCACCGTCGGGTCCTGATCCGCCGCGTGGGCCCGCAGACTCGCTATCTGCCGAAGGTGAAAATTTCGGCAGAACTTTAAATTCTTCGTTAGGCGGCAGATCTGCAAATTCTGGAATATTCATAAGATATTCATGTTGACGTGGATTAACAACAATTTGATCGCCATCGCTGAGTCCTTTGTTTACAGTCACAAAACGCTCGTTTGTCGCACCGACTTCGACTTCGACTGTTTCGTACTTATTAGGACCAGACTTTCTTAAGACAAGGTAATGGCCACGACTTTCATAAACAGCATGGACCGGAATCTGTAAAGCATTAGGAATCTGTTCGACGAAGATTTGGACCTCAGCGGTCATACCAGTACGGATGGTGGGTGGTGGATTGTAGATTTCAATCGCCGTCACATACTCTTTGACCGTTGTTGAAAGCCAGCCGCCTGCCTCAGCATACTTGTTTACTTTGCTGACTTGTCCAAGAAGGTTCGCTCCTTGGACTTGGATTTTTACTGGCATGCCTTCGCGAATCAAAGTGATTCTAGATTCATTGATTTTGGCACGCACTTGCATTTTAGTTGGGTCTGGCAAGAGAAAAAGATTTTGCTGCTCGCGAACTATACTTCCGGCAGCAACAATGAACTCCGCGTTTCCGCGTCGATCTTGAGCGTTGGCATGAACCACTTGTCCGTTTGCCGGCGCGATAATCGTGCACCAAGAAATTTGCTGTTGTAGTTCGTCGAGCTTAAGTTTTTCTTCGAGCAACACGCTACGGTCTGATTCCAATTTAGCCCGAGCAGTTTCGATCGAGCTGTCCAACTGGACAAGCATCTTTTGCTTGGTCAGCTCGTCGAGTACTCTTAGCCGCGATTTCGCAGACTCCAGCACGTTTTTCGCGTTTTGAACCGAAAATTGCTCAGCTTGAATTTGAAGTGGACGCAGAGTTCCCTTGGCGGCGAGTCGTTCAGCACTGGCCAGCGACAATTCAGCCCGACGTCTTTCTTGCTCCGCAATCGCAATCTCACTGAGAATCAGCTTTCGATCGGTCTGGTAGATACCTTCGAGATACTCCTGCCGAGAAATCGCGGCTTGTCGGACTGCCGCATCGCTGCTGATGACTAGCGCTTCGGCTGCGCTAACAACAATTCGTTGACCTTTGATTTCATTTTCTAATGCGGAGGAATCGAGTTCGCATAATTTGTCGCCCTTCTTAACATAGGTCCCTTCGTCAATGACCCAAAGAATCGGCGTACCTGTGCTTCCGCGAGCTTTGACTTGGCACTTTAGCTCGTTGTTACTGCTGCTGCCGACCTCGCCCTGCTCAAGCACGATGTGATCGAAGTCGCCACGAAAAACGGTCTCCAAAATCGGCGCGTTTTCCGAGCCGACGTAGCCGCTAGCGTTTCGATAATAGATCCATCCGCCAATTCCGACGGCAGAAAGCAAAATAAGCGATAGGACGACAAGAAGCGTACCCCCGCGACGAAGAGGTATATGGCGATGGCGCAGCATGCAGGTGCTCCTGAGTGGCAAAATCGAGGCTAATCAACAAAACGAAGCATAGCCTCGCTTAGTGTTCGGCAACAAATCTAGGTAGGGGAAAACTCGGCAGGATCGCAAGATACCGCGACCTTGATAGTATAGCTGCTAGGAAACGACTTTCTACGCTTTATGTGTAAAGAGCCAGTGACAAACAACTCGATCTGCCTCTAAACCCAACCCGACAGCCTAGCCAAAGTTTCGGTTTCACTGACTAAATTGCTAGTCCAGTGCTGAAAGTCGTTCCAACAACTAGTCACGACTGCTGTAACGAGATAATTGTATTACGTAGTACAGGAGGGTAATTACAGCTTGTAACGTGCCAGCGACATACGTTAAAGCTGCCGCATTGAGCACTTTGCTAACCGCAGGTAGCTCCATACCAGAGACAATTCCTAATTGAACCAATTCTGTTTTCGCCCGCGAGCTGGCGTTAAATTCTACGGGCAAGTTCACCAGCTGAAAGGCGACGGTGAACCCGAAAAGTACGATGCCGACAATTAAAGCCAACTTACCTACGCCCAGGCCGCTGATGAGCAAGACCATCCCGATCATTAAAAAGATACTGCTTAGGTTGCCGCCGAAGCTTGCGACTGGGACTGCCATATTCCGAACAACTAACGGGGCGTAGTTTTTTGCGTCCTGTAGTGCATGTCCAACCTCATGAGCAGCAATCCCAACTGCCGCCATCGAATTCGCACCATAGACGCCCGAGCTCAAACGGACCGTTTTCGTTCGCGGATCATAGTGATCGGACAGTTGACCAGGAACGGATTCCACTTGGACATTTTGCAAGCCGTTTGCATCGAGAATTCGCCTAGCGGCTTGCGCGCCCGACATTCTCGCGGCAATTTTGGACGCCCACTCAAAACGTGATTTCACTAAGTATTGCGCAAAAAATGCCAATAACAGCACCGGCGCCAGCATAATCAGATAGAGAGGATCGAACATTCCGTACATTTTTTGACTCAGTTTTAAGTTTTGTTAATGATTCGAGCTTGGTCGAAGCGAACAAGCAATCGCAGTACAGTTACCCAAGGGGAAAAGTCTATACGCAAACCTTTTCACGCATCGAAGCAATCTTTATGCCGAAAAAATTGGCAGCCTTCAGATCAACACTACGACATCCGTCAGGCGTTGGTTGTTCATTGTGGCCCGAATGGCAATCTCAACGCCAGCTTTTCCTTCAAAAGTTAGTCTGCTCAACTAAGTCGCCTTGAAAGAAATGGTCCAGTGTCTATTGTTGGGCGAATTCAAAAGACTAACCAATCATATGACGCGCTTTGCGTCGGCGACCATGAAAAGCACTCTATTTTTCAGTTTCATCGGATTGCTAATCAGCGTTTGTTCCAGCGGATGTTCGCCCGTAGGGAGTTTTTCTGCGGCCCCGAACCTGGAGTCGATCGCTTCCAGTGAGGCGAACATCGAGGGCAGTGAAAATCAGCGAGAATCGTTGCAGAAAACCATCGCCAATACGCTGCAATACAATCTAGACGCGCGGTTGCTATCGGCTGAACGAAATGCAGCCTGGCAGGTACTTCATGGAGTAATTGCGTATGGACGACAGTTACCTTTGGAGGTGAATGGCGAGAAGAGCTTGGCAGTTGATTACTTGCTTAATGGCGGCGAGCTTCGTGGTTGGTACTTGTCCAACGGCACATCCCTGCCAGACAATCGAATTGGAATTCGAGCACACGTCGAAGCTAATGGATACATCAGCCAGGGGCACGTCGATCAGTGGTTGGCGATCTTGGCCCAAGCCAACGTCAAATTGTCAGATCGGATCGTAGTTTCGTCTATTTCCGAAGCGACCAAGCGGGAGCATACGATCGCCGATTGGGTTGACCAATCTTTACTGGATACGCCCAATAATCCGCTTGATGAGTTTTCATGGACGGTAATCGCGGCCTTGCACTACCAGCCGAATCGACCAACATGGACCGCAACTGATGGAACGACTGTCAAAATTTCCGACCTGATTGCTTACGAAGCCGAACAAGATATTTTGACCAGTGCGTGCGGTGGAACTCATCGCTTGATGAGTCTTGCAATGGCCGTTGCCTACGCAAACCGAAGGGGCCTGAGCGACGAACCGGCTTACCAAAGTGCAGCCCAAACGGTTGGCGACGCGATGGAAAAACTGCGACGGTTTCAAAATTTAGACGGCAGTTTTTCTGCTAACTATTTTGAACGGTCAGGTGCATCTGCAGATTTATCGCTGATGATTTCTGCGACTGGACACCAGTTAGAAGTCGCTGCGTTCGCTTTGCCTAACGAGCAGTTAAATGAAGAGTGGATGCAAAAAGCAGTTAAGCGGTTTTGCGATATGTTGGATGCGGCAAAAGAACAGCCATTAGAATGCGGTGGGCTCTACCACGGCCTAAATGGTTTAAAGATTTATCACAACCGATGCTATGGTGAATGGCAGCCGAAGTAGTAGTTCTTGATTGCCAAAGATTCGTATCGCTCGATCCTCTTTGCGACCACCTGATCAAATCCAGCAGAAACTCTGTTGCGGTTTCGAAAATCTTTGAGAGCAGTTTGTGGGAGTACAGGAACCAAATTGTAGCCTGTTGCATCCATCGATAGCTGTAACTCTAAGATCACAAATCTTACAATTGCGGATCTGCCGACTGGAGCACGGTGGTGCAGACCAAGCAGTCAACGAAGCACACGCGAGTCTTATCAGATAAAACCTGGCGATGAAGCTTTACGAAGATGTTCAGCGATTTCGAATGCAATTTCCAAAGCTTGCTCGTAGTTCAGTCGTGGGTCAACTTGGGTCTGATATGCGGCTCCGAGATCGTGCTCTGTCAAGCCGCTTGACCCGCCAGTGCACTCCGTCACGTTCTCTCCGGTCAACTCTAAATGGGCACCGCCAAGCCGAGATTTGCAATCGGCATGAATGGCAAACGCTATGCGAAGTTCCTCGCAAATGTCCTCAAAACGTCTGGTTTTTCGACCATGGGCTGTCGAAATCGTATTGCCATGCATCGGATCACAGATCCACAGAACATTCAGCTTTTCATCTCTTACAGCGTCGATCAACTTTGGCAATGCGTCCGAAATCTTTCCGACACCCATGCGATGAATCAGTGTCAAGCGACCGGGAATGTTTTCAGGGTTAAGCACGCCGATCAAATCGAGTAACTCGTCGGTGGACATCGATGGCCCAACTTTTACGCCAAGCGGATTTCGAATGCCTCGAGCATACTCAACATGCGCACCATCAAGTGATCTAGTCCGTTCGCCAATCCAAGGTAAGTGTGTTGATAAATTATAATAGCCAGTCCCGCGAACACTGCTTCGGGTTAATGCGGACTCGTAAGCTAAATGCAAGGCCTCATGTGAGACAAAGAAATCGATCCGTGAAAACTCTTTCGGATTAGCACCAGAAATGTTTTCCATAAAACGAAGAGAACTTCCGATCGATTCGACTAACGCGTTATATCGTTTTGCAACATCGGCAGTCGCTTTTGTAACGAACGCAAGATTCCAGTTTTCTGGGTGATGTAGATCTGCAAATCCGCCTTCACTGAGCCCCCGAATGAAATTCATTGTCAGGGCCGATCGCTCATAACCGCGAAGCAAACGCATTGGATCGGGACGACGCGACCGTTCTTCGAAAACATGCTCGTTCACGATGTCGCCGCGGTAAGATGGCAGGCTCAATCCATCTTGTGACTCCATATCGCTCGACCTTGGTTTGGCATACTGACCAGCCATTCGACCCAAGCGTATGATTCGCTTACGACCGCCAAAAACGATTGCTAGCGACATTTGAAGCAGCACTTTAAGCTTGCTAGCGATCGGCTCGGACTGGCAATCCGAAAAGGTTTCGGCACAATCGCCACCTTGCAGCAGCCAAGCTTCGCCGCGTTGGGCGGAGGCAAGCTCCGAATGCAGGTGATCAACTTCCCAACTGGTCACCAACGGCGGCAAACGCCTTAGATTCGCCAGCACGTCGGCTAATTGTTCGGCATCGTCGTAGGTCGGTTGCTGGACAATTTTCTTGTTTTGCCAGCTTGTCGGGGTCCAAGTTGAAAGCATTCCGATTCGCAATATTCCAGAGTACAACAAAATCAAATTGAAAAGCGTTCAAGTTGACGCCAACTGCAGCTTGCTCAGGTGTTCGCCCGAGCGGCAACTCAATCTGCGATCAGCCTTCCAAGAGCGATTTGAAAGAGGGTCACCTATGATAAGCAAAAATCAAGAATTTGCGAATCGTGGGCAGCATAGTGGCATAGCGTACGGAGACTTGGCGATCTTAGGACACATCTTCATAGAGAATGATGACTAGAACATCCGAAGCGCTAAACGAGCCGACGTGACCAGTTGAGTTTTGAGCTGCGATGTTACCGGCAATCAGATC
>JBGSKY010000148.1:0-14062 GCA_041740995.1 Pirellulaceae bacterium | reverse complement strand
CAGCATCACCGTGCAAGCGACCTCCAGCGATGGTTCGACTGCTTCGCAAACGTTCAACATCGCCATCAACGATCTCGATGAGTTTGACGTCACGATGCCAACGGACACCGACACGGCCACCAATCAAGTTGATGAGAACGTGCCGATCGGAACGACGGTTGGCATAACCGCCAACGCGTTCGATCTCGACGCGACGACGAACACGATCACGTACAGCTTGACCAGCAACGTCGATGGCCTGTTTCAAATCAACGCTAACACCGGTGTCGTGAGCACAGCTACCGCGATTGACCGTGAATTGCATGGGCCGGTTCGCACTATTTCTGTTCGGGCGACAAGTGCCGATGGCAGCGTCTCGACGCAAACATTTACGATTGTCGTTAATGATCTCAATGAAAGTCCATTGTCGCCGATCCAAGATATTGACACTGCAACAAATTCTGTCAACGAGAACGCAGCGATTGGAACAGCGGTTGGATTGACGGCTTACTCGATCGACCCGGACGTAACGTTTAACGAAGTTACTTACTCATTGATCGACGATGCGGGCGGGCGATTCCAGATTGATGCGTCGAGCGGTAAAGTGACTGTGCTAAACGGATCGCTGATCGATTATGAGCGCGATACGTCGCATCAAATTATCGTCTACGCGAGCTCAACAGACGGATCGTGGACGACCAAGAGCTTTACCATTTTAGTTAACGATGCAAACGAAACTCCGGTCGCCTTCGCAGAAACTTATTCGACTTCGTTTATCGATACACTGACCGTCAGTAGCCCTGGATTACTGGCCAACGATATCGATCAGGATCGTCAGCCGTTGACGGTTGTTTTGGTCAGCGGACCGGCGATCGGGTCACTGACAGTTGACGCCAATGGTGGACTGATTTATCGGCCAAAGATCGGCTTCATCGGATCGGTCAGCTTTGAGTATTTTGTAACTGATGGTCAGCTGCAATCGAACACTGTTCGCAGCACGATTAACGTACTGCAACCAATCAACATCCCAAACAGCGGTGGCGGTACCGGATCAGGCGGATCAGGCGGCTCGTCGGGCGGCAGTTCCAGTGGTGGCTCTTCAGGCGGTGCATCCACCGGTTCATCTGGCAGCGGTTCCAGTGGTGGCTCTTCGTCAGGCGCGACGACTGTACAAACGAAGCCGGATACGATGCAAAGTGGCTCAAGTTCGGGGGCTGCAGTCGATAACGTATTAACTGCTGTCGAATATCAAGAAGTGAAAAAAGCAGCGGAGCCAACACAAGCTTTGAACGACGATTTACCCGCAGAGAATGGATTTTTAGTCGCAGCGATTGCAAACGATGCCATCGCCAACAACACAAGCGATCGCGAAATCGTGACGCAGGGCAGTTCGTATCAGATCATCCGCTCTAACAGTGTCTCTGGACTAAAGGGGTACTTGCAGGTTGCCTATCAGCCGATTCAGATCGACAGCGCAGTTACCGGAATCCGCGAACTCGATCGTCTCGATGTGAGCCTGGATGAGTTGCATTTCGAAAATGATTTCAGCGACAACAAAACGGAAATCTTTGCGGAACGAATTGTGGTCAAAACAGTCATCAGCACCGGGGTGGTTCTCTGGGCAATTCGCGGGGCTCAGGTCATCGCCACTTTGATGTCAACCGCACCGGTTTGGCTCGAGCTGGACCCGTTGATCGTGATCAACGAAGGTCAGCGTCGAACAGCGAAAGACGAAGAAGACGAAAAGTCGCTGAAGATGTTCGATGTGAAGCGAGATAGAAAATAAGCTTGCTTGATGATGTAAATCGTCGAATGATTCAACGACGCAAGCAAAGGGAGCGTAAAGCTCTTCCCGAGTCGTTGTCAGCGTCGGTTGAGTCGCATTGTGTTGAATCGTCGCTGCGAAAATGATTGTGCAACGCTTGCTAGAGCTGGCCAAGTCGTCTTTGAAAATCAAGTCTTTTTCTTGATAGCCGTTCAACGCGACTTGCCGTCAAATCCGGTACGACTTGGAGAGTTTTTGTAAGCGGCCCGGTAAACTTTGCTGGCATCGATCTTACGATCGTGTATTGATTGTATAGCAAATCTTGAACATGGCAGTTTAACCGCTTGA
Source organism: Pirellulaceae bacterium (assembly GCA_041740995.1). Lineage (GTDB taxonomy): Bacteria > Planctomycetota > Planctomycetia > Pirellulales > Pirellulaceae > JBGSKY01. The sequence continues at coordinate 11,970 of JBGSKY010000148.1, read as the reverse complement.
TCAGAAGTATCTCTTATCATGGCTGTACGGAAACCACACTTTTTAATGTTCTGTGACTCGACCGCGTCCCAGAATTCCAGTGCGACCGCGGTGGCGCCAGTTCGTTGCAAGTGGCGCTGCGTGCTGGACAATCTCGAGAACCAAAACCGCATCGAACTTACCGATTCCGAAGCAGTTGTTGCACCGGAGCGGGGTTCGCTGATAGCCGTCGTCCGTGGGCTTGAAGCCCTTGAGCAACCCAGCTCCGTGACGCTGGTCACTTCCAGTCCTTACGTCAACAAAGGCTTACGGTACGGACTCAAAGAGTGGCGTGAGAATAACTATCATTGGGAGCATTTTGGAACTGAAAAACCGATCCGCAATGCCGACTTGTGGCAGCGAATCGACGTTGCTCTGAAATACCATCACATCGATTGCCGGCTGATTGAAAACGCAGCCGAACGAATGACTTTCCCTGAGACGCTTGACGATAAACCAGCCACTCAATCTTCGACGTTTGCCAGCGGGAGTTCGCCAGCCAGCGTTGCCCGTCGTCGAAGCAGGTTGGCGGCCTTTGCGATTCGATCAGTTCGTAAGTCGATTCGATTGTCGGCCACCGCCATCAATCGAGTGGTCCGAATCATTCGTCGCGTTGCGTCGCAGATCCTCTCACTGCCTGAGCAAACTGTGTTCGCGATTGAAGCGACCATTGATTCAATGTTCGCGGTCATGCAATGGTCTGCGAACTTGCTAACTGGTTATCGCTGGGGTTCCCATCGATCCAATTTTCATCGTGGCATGTCCTAGTTCTCGGCTCGAAAACGATCCCCGCCTCGGCACGCAAGTGCACCCTGCCTACTGTTTAGATTTTCTCGCGTGCGAGTCATTCGCCTTGTTTTTTTTCGAATGGAGTTTCCACCGGTGTCAGCAATTTGTCATGAACTTTCGCCATCGCTGCAAGCGAACCAAAGCCCGTTGAGCTTGAACGATCTGAACGCAATCCTGCACGGAGATTTGCAGGATCCGGGTCGAGTTTTGGGACCTCGCAAAATTCAAGTTGACGGCCGAGATGCGATCCACGTACGGGCGTATTTGCCGCAATTTGAGCAAGCTTGGTTGCTGGATACCAAGCGAAACGTGCAGCGACCAATGCGAAAAGTCCACCCAAACGGCATTTTCGAGGGGCTGTTGGACGGTTCAGCAGTTGTGCAGAGCGGCAGCTTGCCCGACAATGCGTCTGGTTCGGTGTCGTATCGTTTGCGCGCCGTAAACACTGATGGAAAGATAACCGAGATGCACGACCCGTACGCGACAACACCTCTGCTGACCGATTTCGACAAGCACCTATTTAACTCTGGGCGACATTGGGAAATCTACAATAGGCTCGGCGCACATCTACGGACTGTCGATGGAATTCAAGGTGTGAACTTCGCCGTTTGGGCACCCAACGCGCAAAGCATCCAAGTCGTGGGCGATTTCAACTGCTGGGACGGTCGATCGCACACAATGAACAAACACATCCCGGCAGGGATTTGGGAAATCTTCGTTCCCAACATTGGTGTCGGAATGAAATACAAGTTCCGCGTTCGCACATGCGATGGTCAATCAATTGACAAGACCGATCCTTACGGCTTCTACGCCGAACTACCGCCGCGGACAGCGTCGATTGTTCAGTCGCTGGACCATTTTCAATGGTCTGATCAATCTTGGTTAGAGCGCCGCGGCGCTGAGAACCAGCTTGAAAAACCAATGTCAGTCTATGAAGTGCATTTGGGTTCGTGGAAGAAACGCGAAGGCGGTGTGCATGGCTGGATGAACTATCGCGACTTGGCACATGAGCTGGTCGCCTATTGCCAGCAGATGGGATTCACTCACTTGGAATTGATGCCGATTTCCGAGCATCCATTCACCGGTTCATGGGGTTACCAGACGGTTGGCTATTTCAGCGTAACGAGCCGCTTTGGCACGCCCGAAGACTTTATGTACTTCGTTAACTATTGCCATGCCCACAACATTGGCGTCTTGATCGATTGGGTTCCAGCTCACTTTCCCAAGGACGGTCACGGGCTGCGTCGATTCGACGGTTCAGCGTTGTACGAACACGAAGACCCGCGACAAGGCGAACATCCGGACTGGGGCACGTTGATCTTCAATTTTGGCCGAGCCGAAGTCGCGAACTTCCTAATTGCGAATGCTTTGTTTTGGATGGATAAGTATCACATCGATGGCTTGCGAGTTGATGCGGTCGCGTCGATGTTGTATCTGGACTACAGCCGCGAACAAGGCGAGTGGGTTCCAAACAAATACGGCGGTCGCGAGAACTTGGAAGCAATTCAATTGCTCAAGGATTTCAACGAACAAGCGCATGCACAGCACCCCGGCGTATTGACCGTGGCTGAAGAATCAACCGCTTGGCCCGGCGTTTCTCGACCGACGTACGATGGCGGTTTGGGGTTCTCGCTGAAGTGGAACATGGGCTGGATGAATGACACGTTGCGTTACATCCGACACGAACCAATTCATCGTCAGTTCCACCAAAACGAATTGACCTTCAGCATGGTCTACGCATTCACTGAGAATTTTCAGTTACCGCTGTCACACGATGAAGTCGTCCACGGCAAGGGATCGCTCATCGCTCAAATGGCGGGCGACTTGTGGCAGAAATTTGCTAACCTGCGATTGCTGTACACGTACATGTGGACCCATCCTGGTAAAAAATTACTGTTCATGGGCAGCGAATTGGCCCAGTGGCACGAATGGAACTACGATGGCGAGCTGCAATGGGATTTGTTGCAGTGGGATACACATCGTGGAATTCAGCACTTGATCGCAGATTTGAACAAGTTGGTCGTCAACGAGCCAGCCCTCCATCAGCTTGACTTTACCAGCGACGGATTCGAGTGGATCGATTGTTTGAACGCGGCGGACAGCATGATCGGCTTCATGCGAAAATCGAAGACCGATGGTGACTTTGTGGTTGTGGCCAGCAACTTTACGCCAGTCGTGCGACCGTACCGTTTGGGTGTTCCTCGCCCTGGTTTTTACCGCGAAGTGTTCAATAGCGATTCGAAGCATTACGGCGGAAGCAACGTCGGCAATTTCCCCGGCGTTCATGCGTCGAAGGACTATGGTATGCACGGTCGGCCGCACTCGCTTGAAATTGTTTTGCCACCGTTGGCGACCGTTGTATTCAAGCCCGAATAGCATTGTCACAGTAGCGGAACGGGCGCAAGCCCTCCGGTTCTCCGGCACGCAAATCGAAACGTCAAAGAACCAGACGGCTCGCGCCGTACCGCTAACGTAAAGTGTCACAGTAGCGGAATGGGCGCAAGCCCTCCGGTTCTTCGGCACGAGACTCGAAACGCAAAAGAACCGGACGGCTCGCGCCGTACCGCTAACGTAAAGTGTCACAGTAGCGGAACGGGCGCAAGCCCTCCGGTTCTTCGGCAAGAAACTCGAAACGCAAAAGAACCGGACGGCTCGCGCCGTGCCGCTTGTGTAATTCGCGATGGTGCCAATTGCTTGACGGTATCGTGCCTTTCCGCCCGGCGCATTCTGATCTACAATCCCGGCTTTACGAAACTACTTCAACCGCCACAAAACTCGGTATGCAATTTCGAACGCTCGGTAAAACTGGACTCAAAGTTTCTGAAATCGGTTTCGGAGCCTGGGCCATCGGCGGCGGCTGGGGCAAGAGTGAAGACGAACAATCCAAACGCGCCTTGCTAGCGGGTATCGATGCAGGGATTAATTTTATCGACACCGCCGAAGGCTATGGAAATGGCCAAAGCGAAGAGCTGATCGCCGCGACGCTCAAAGAAGTCAAATCGGAAGTCTACGTTGCAACCAAAATCCCGCCCGCGCCTGGTCCTTGGCCGCCCAGTCCGTATTGCAAACATGAGGAGCGTTACGGTCGAGATTATTTACGGACGAACCTTGAAGCGCGCTTAAAGGCGCTTGATGTGGAGACGATTGACCTGCTCCAGTTGCACACTTGGACGGCGGCTTGGAACGAAGATCCGGAGCCACTTTTGACGCTGCAAAAGATGCGCGAAGAAGGCAAAATTCGCTTCATTGGTGTCAGCACCCCAGAACAAGATCAGGGCTGCGTGATCGATCTGATGCGCGATGGACTGGTCGATACGATTCAAATCATCTTCAACCTTTTTCACCAAGAGCCAGCTGCTCAAATTTTGCCGGTTGCCAAGCAAACGAACACCGGTGTCATTGTCCGTGTGGCGATGGACGAAGGTGCACTCAGCGGTAAATATAAAACGGACCATCAGTTTGCCGAGGGAGACTTTCGCAGCAATTATTTTGCCGGCGACCGATTACAACGAACGATCGATCGCGTGGCTGCGGTGCGCGAAGATTTGGAAACGGCAAAATTAGAAGGCACCTATTCGATGGCTGATCTAGCGATCCGTTTTGCGCTGGATGCTACTGCAATATCTACCGTGATCACAGGCATTCGAAATATAGATCAAGCAACCATGAACGCAGCGGTTTCGGCGTTGCCACCGCTGCCGGTTGCCCTGCGAGAAAAGCTGCATCGTCACAATTGGCTACGCGGTGTTTGGTATTCGGGCAAGTAGATTAGAGGCCCGCATACGCCAGGGCCTGACATTGCCGACGGTTTGCGAGCGTTGCCAGGACCGAAAGTTATTCGGCGGAAAACTATGCTGCCCGGCGGACGGCGGCGGGTTTTTCAAGGCTCGAAAAGATCCGATTTAACAAGTCGTCCGTGGATTGGTGCCAAGTAACTGGCAGGCGAGTGCAGTCCCGTTGCAGCTTGAGACCCTTGGCAATGCAACTTTCGTTGGCAAGCACCAGATCGCGCAAAGAATTAGCGTCATCCAAGCGAAAGTAATCGCAGTCCTGCTGACCGACTTCGCGCGAGATCTCGGTATCGCTCGCAAACGTTTGCTTGCCGTGCCAAAGCGACTCGACAATCGGCAGACCAAAGCCTTCGGTAAACGATGCAAAGACGACTGCCGTAGCACGTCGATAGCATGAATTCACTTCAGCATCGCTAAGATTGTGATAGACGAACAATCGTTTGTTGAACTGCGGATGCGCCGCGATTCGCTGCAAGAACGCGTCGCTCATCCAGCCGACCGCACCGACCATAACCAGCTTGCAGTCGGGATTGGTTTGCCATACTTTGTCGAAGCTATCCAAGACAAATACGTGGTTCTTTCGCGGCTCGAAAGTTGACACCATCAAGTAAGTCGAGCTCGATTCGTCGAACGCCTCGTCCAATTCGCTGCGCACATCGCCGGTCGCTTCACTGAATTCGGCACCGAGACGGAATGAAGTCATCTGAGGAATCGCAGTGGTCGGTCCGGCGAGCTGAGTAAGCTTGTTTTCGAACTGTTTTTTAACAGTATTACTGATTGTTGCTACGACATCAGCATGCTCGTTCAGGGCATGCATATACTTAGTGAAAATCTCTTCGGCCATCGGCACAAAAAAGTGCGGATGCGTGATACAGATCATGTCGTAAGCAACGACCGCGGTCCGTGTGCCGCTGGCGCGGGCTGCTGCGATCGCCGGCCAGACGTGCATCATCACCCAATAGCCGTCAGGTAAAATCAACAAGTCATCTTCGTTTGTTTCAACGGCTAGAGGCATTCGCGGCGGTTGTTTGCCAGCGATTTTGGCCATCAACTTGAGCGGCAACTTAAAGATGCCTTGGTGTTTCGCGTTAGGCAGCAGCCAACGACGCAGCTTATTGGAACCGATCGCGTTGCAAAATTTAGTGGCGAGTCGTTTATACCAAGCTGGACAATGGGCTAGTACATCGGCCCGAATCTTGTCGACCTCGCGCCATGACCGCGCTTGTGTCGATTCGATCAGCGAATCCATTCGAACGAATTTATCTTCGTGCCACACGACTGGCAGGAACGACATTTTGCGAGCTTTGCAAACCGCGGGCAGCTCGCGACAAAGGCTGCGGACGACGCGTTGGATTCCGGTTTGGTGTGGCGAATTCCAAGTGTGAGACAAATCTAGCAGGACTCGCTTCGGGGTTTTAGCTGAACTTGAGTTAGTTAATCGCATAGCTGGATTTGGAACCAGGGGGAATCGGGCAAGCTGGGTACTTCCGAAGGGTTGATAGCAAATTTTGTGGTGCTAGCTCAAGAGCGTTCTACGGATTCACTTTGACCCGGCATTATGCTGAAAAGAGCGACGGGAACCGATATTGCTCAGGCTGAATGCAAAATGCTAATGTCCCAGTTGAACGACACCTTCGCCTTCATCGAGGAAAATATGCCTGAGAACGCTTTTCAAAGCTTCAAATCTCTATCCATTGTCGTGCCGCTTTACAACGAGCAAGACAACGTTCACTTGCTGTACGATCAAATTCGAACAACTCTTGATTTGCTGCCATGCGAGAGCGAGATGATCTTTGTTGATGATGGCTCCAAAGACGAAACTGTCTCGCGATTGGCAGATTATGCTCGCGACGATAGCCGAGTTTGTATTGTCCAGTTCCGACGAAATTATGGTCAAACCGCAGCCATGCAAGCCGGATTGGAAGCGGCCAATGGCGACGTAATTGTCACGATGGACGGCGATCTGCAAAACGATCCGACCGACATACCGATGATGCTCCGTAAGCTCGACGAAGGCTTCGATTTAGTTCATGGCTGGCGGCGGCAACGACAAGACGCGATGCTCAACCGCAAGCTTCCTTCGAAGATGGCTAACTGGCTGATTTCAAAAGTTACTCGATTTCCGATCCACGATTTGGGATGCACGTTAAAAGCCATTCGCCGAGAAATTGCCGACGAATTGGAGCTTTACGGCGAGATGCATCGCTTCATTCCGATACTTGCCAATTGGCGCGGGGCGAAGTGCGTCGAAGTGGTAACGAAACATCATCCGCGACGTTTCGGCGTGACCAAGTATGGCATTTCGCGAACGATTCGAGTGTTGTTGGATTTGATCACCGTAAAATACATGCTCGACTACTTCTCGTCGCCAATGAAGTTTTTTGGTCGGATCGGTTTGGGGTTATGGGGTTTTGGCAGCGCCCTGCTTGCAACCGTGGTGGCAATGAAAATTTGGGGCGGGGCGGACATGACTGGCAATCCGCTATTGCTGCTGGGCGGTTTGTTTGTCCTGATGGGCATGCAAGCGCTTTCAGTCGGCTTGCTGGGCGAAGCGAACACGCGGCTGTACTATTCCCGAGACTCGCGACGTCCTTTTACGATCCGCGAAAATCGATGGCTTGGTCGCCCATCACCGCGACTGCGAAAAGCGGCTTAGTTAATGCCGCCAAAAAAGATTGCGGATTGGCAATTGCCGCCTGGGGTATCCAGGGCTACCAACGATTACGTTCACAGCGAACAGATTGCGACGCAGTACGACGAGTTTCATGCGACGCATGGGTTGCTGCAGTTCGACCAACAGCTCGTCAACGCCCGGCTCAAAAGTGCAGCGCAGCAGTTGAAGCGCCCGTTGCATGTGATCGATCTGGGATGCGGTACCGGACGCAGCTTGCGACACGCGATTGAACAAGGACACTACACCATCGGTGTCGACCTGAGCGAATCGATGTTGAAATGTGCGAAGAAAAAGTACGCTTCGCATCAGTCCAGCCAACCGCGACGAGATCAATGGATCCAAGCGAATATGGTCGAGCTGGACTTCCAAGCCGACGCGGCGATTGACATGGCAATCTGTCTGTACAGCTCACTGGGAATGGTCAAAGGTCGGTCGCATCGATTGAAAACGCTGCGTCACGTTCGAAGGATTTTGAAGTCTGATGGCCGATTCATTTTACACGTTCACAATCGTCGCAATTGGTGGACGACGGCTCAGGGGCGAACACTGATTTGGCGCGATCTTTGGCAGTCGAACTTCAATCGATCAAACCATGAGTCAGGCGACCGCATTTATCCATATCGAAACTTGCCGGCCATGTTTTTGCACATCTTCAGCCGCCGCGAAATTTGCCAGGATCTGCGCGATGCTGGGCTTGCGATCGACCGATTTCATTATCTTGACCAAGCGTCGACGGGGTTTCTGACCAAAGCCTGGTTTTGCCCGCAGCTTCGATCGGCTGGATTTCTGATCGAAGTAATTGTACGCCATCATGCATAGGCAAGGACAGGTCGTGGCTTGCGTGCGGCTTGCCAGGACTCGCCTTGAATAACGATTGGCTACAGCTTGCCGTCGAGTGCCATTTGGTGGAAAAAGTGTGGAACTTTGTCTTGGTTTTCTAACAGCCAGTCGATCCCGGGTTCGTCGGCCATCGCTTTAGCAATTGCCTTGGTCGTCGCGGCACGGTTGGTTGCAAAGAGAACTTCTGGGTCGTAAGTTTCGTTGACAATCGACGGGTCGAGCCAAACCGAACAAATGATCCCCAGCTCGTTGGCCATCGACTTGGGAATGTGCCCCTCTCGCACAGCATCCAAAACGCCATGCGCGATCGCCGCTTGAACAGTCCCCATCAAAATGTTGGTGTACTTCTCATTGTTCACCGTCACTTTGCTGACCATGACCGTTACCGGGCGAATTTGGACATCACAATTCAAGATCGCAAAGACCTTCGAATGCCCTTTGACTTGATTGCCGATCATATTTGCGATCGCGTAACCGACCGGTCCAGAGAGTTGACCTATCATAACCTCGGGTTCAGCAGCCGACCACGCCGCATCGGCTTCTACAAGTGCTTCGCCGGATTTTAAGATGACCGGTCCACGAATCGTTTTCGCGGTTACAGTTTTTTTGGATTTGCTAGGGCTGGGTTTCTTTTTGGCCAAGATATTTTCCTATTGAGTAGAAGTGCGGAATCAGATGTTTGCTGAAAAGCCTAATCCGAAACGGACACAAAGAATAGCTCCACAGCGATTCGGCAAGCTTGTCGCAATTACCTCAAGAGGCATGTTACCCTACTTTTAAAATCACGCCGAATATCGAGCCAGCGTCTGCAAATCAAACTTGCTTGGAACCGAGATTTTCGAGCAGCGTAGCGATTGTGTGAACAAAGTAGCCAGTTGCACCGGCGTCGCACCAGCTTTTCGGTTTGTCGGCGAACGCTGGACCGGCCAGGTCGATATGCGCCCAAGGCGTATCACCAACGAATTGTTCCAAGAATTTTGCCGCTGTGATTGCACCGCCCCAGCGACCGTCGCCGACGTTTTTCAAGTCTGCGACCTTGCTCTGCACTTGCTCGTCGAAAATCGAATACATCGGTAGCGGCCAGATATATTCACCCACTTGATCAGCCGCTTGGCGAATGAGTTGCTGTAGCGGTTCGCTGTTGCCCATCAAGCCACCAACATCGTTGCCCAGAGCAACCACGCAAGCGCCAGTCAGAGTCGCGAAATCGATAATGTGCGACGGCGAAAGCTCGACTGCGACGTCCAGAACGTCCGCCAGCACCAGCCTGCCCTCAGCGTCCGTATTGTGAATCTCAATCGTTTTGCCCGCACGGCTTCGCAGTACATCGCCTAGCTTATAAGCACTGCCGGAGATCATGTTTTCAACCAAGCCAACCAGCGCGATGACTGGTCGATCGATGCCCATTTTGGCAATCGCCATCATGGTTCCGACCACCGTCGCGCCGCCTGCCATATCGCACTTCATTGTCATCATGCCATCGCTTGGTTTGATCGATAGCCCGCCGGAATCGAAGGTCACGCCCTTGCCGACCAACGCGATTGGAGGCAACGATTTACCGGCTGCGGTACCTGGATAACGCAGGATCAGCAAACGCGGCGGCTTGTCCGATGCTCGTCCGACCGCAAGCATCGTTTCGCAACGTTCAGCGACCAGCCGATCGGTATCCCAGACCTCGCTCTGCAAGTTTGTGCCAGCGATTTGCTCCAGCGTCTGATCGACAAACGACTCTGGGAACATGTGGTTAGCCGGCTGATTGACCAAGTTGCGAGTCATCGCGATTCCGGTCGCGATCGCTTCTGCGCGCTTGGTTGAGACTTCGTCCGAGGTGAAAAAAACCAATTCTTTGGCCGGGAAAAGTGACTTTTTCTCGCGATACAAATCTTGTCCAATCGCCCCAACCAGCCCGCCAATCAGGACCGCGTCAGTTGAGTTTGGTTCGTCTCTTGAGCAAGGGAAACCTGCCAAACCAATTCGTGCAAGCTGGCGGCCAGACGCTTGCTTGATGGCAGTCGCCGCCGCCCGAAAGAGCACGCCGGCGTTAAGCCGATCTGGCTTGCCAAGTCCGATCGTGACGACCGTAAGCGGCTTGATTTTCGCAGGCAAATGCCACGTCGACGACTTGTTCGTTTCACCCGAAATGACGCCCGAAGAGACGAGCTTGCTAAGCCGTCCGTCGAGAAGAGCATCAAGTTCGGTCGCCAGCTCGCTGCCTGTAAACTCAGGCGAAATCGCAACAACCAGAACATCAAGCTCGGTTTGGAACGGATTCTGGCTGGAAATCGTAAGTTGTGTATCGAGCGTCATCGGTTCGGGTTCTCCTCCATGCCAATTTGCCGCAGTTGTGTTCGGGCGTGCAAATCGGTAAGTCGCGTAGTGTGCGTATCGTTGCGGAAACGCTAAGGATACCATGCAATGAACTTTTGTAACCCCGGCGGAGAACCGGACGCTAACGTGATGCAGATTATTGAATTGACAGCTAGCATGACAAAGAATCGCCGAGCGGGCGCCCAGCAATGGACAAGCTCGGCTACTGATGGAAAACAACTATGACTTACCGCAGCACCAAAGAGGTAGTCGAAGACCTCGTTCGCCACGATCGGTGCATTGTCGTTGACGAACCGATCTCACCGAACTTGGAAATGGCCGAGATTCAGCGCCGCGTCTATGCACGCCAAGGCCCGGCGATCTGGTTTACTAACCCGATCGGGACCCGCTTCTCAATGGCCAGCAACTTGTTCGGCACGCTTGAGCAAGCTCAGTTCGTCTTCCGCCATACGCTACAACAAGTTCGGCACGCCATCGAGCTGAAGATTGACCCGATGGCGGTACTGAAAAACCCTTGGCGATACAAATCCGCGCCGCTGGTCGCGCTGCGGATGCTGCCTAAAAAAGTTCGCTCCGGAGCCGTCACCCGGAACGAGACAAACATCGAAGCGCTGCCTCAATTAGTTTCTTGGCCCGACGACGGCGGACCGTTTGTAACGCTGCCACAAGTTATGTCGCAAGCGATCGGCCAGTCGAGTTTGCAGCAAACGAACCTTGGGATGTATCGCATCCAAATGGGCGGCAATCAATATGCTCCCAACCGAGAAATCGGGTTGCATTATCAATTGCACCGGGGCATCGGCTTGCATCATCAAGCGGCCATTGCGGCGGGTGTCGATTTGCCGGTCACGATTACCGTTGGCGGCAACCCTGCGATGACGGTCGCGTCGGTCATGCCGCTGCCTGAAGGGATGAGCGAGCTAACGTTTGCCGGCGCACTGGCCGGCCATCGCATTCCGATGCAGGTCGCGACAAACCAAGCGCCGATCTATGCCGACGCAGATTTTGCGATTGTTGGTCGAATCAACCCCAAGCGAACTTTGCCTGAAGGTCCTTTCGGCGACCACTTGGGTTACTATGCGCGGCAGCATGAATTCCCAGTGATGACAGTTGATCGAGTTTACCATCGCGACGATGCAGTCTGGCCATTCACCGTCGTCGGTCGGCCGCCTCAGGAAGATACGACTTTCGGCGAGCTGATTCACGAGCTGACTGGCCCGATCCTGCCAACGGTAATTCCGGGCGTAAAGGCGGTCAACGCGGTCGATGCAGCAGGCGTCCATCCGTTGTTGCTGGCCGTTGGCAGCGAGCGATACCTTCCGTATCGCAAACCCGGTCGGCCGGCCGAGTTGTTGACGCAAGCGTGTGCGATTTTGGGTCAGGGGCAATTGTCGCTGGCGAAATATCTGTGGATCGCGAACGGTTTAGACGCTGCCTGTCCGAATGTTAATGATACCGAACGCTTCTTCGACTACGTTTTGGCTCGCGTAGATTGGAGTCGCGATTTGCACTTTATCACCAACACGACGA
>JBGSKY010000147.1:0-1946 GCA_041740995.1 Pirellulaceae bacterium | reverse complement strand
TAATCTTGGTGCCGGTACCGACGAACTGTTGATTGGAGAAAACGTTATTGGTCGACATCTGACCTTGGACGGTGGCCAAGGCACGGACTTACTTACCTCGACAGGAAACATGGTTGGCGGAAAAATCAAAGTCAAGAACTTTGAAACATTCTTCTAAATCGCGACCGGTTTAAGAACACGGCGACTCACCAATGATTGGTTTGTATCGTCCTAATAAACATCACTGGCACATTTTGCGGCGACGTTCTGCGATTCAATTTGACTCGCATGCGTCCCAAAAAATGTGCCTGTTTCTTTTGAAGTGCACACTCGCCATCGAGCTTTAGGATGGAAAAAATAGATAGAACTATTCGGCCGGTAATCTGCGATTGAGCCCATGCCATGTCACTAAGGAATTGTCCCGCAATAACTTCCGCTTTTGGGGCGGGCGGACCTCACAACCCGAATGCGCTAGCGAGGGATTTTTGCGGGTGAAGCGATGTCTTTCGCTGACGCATTCGGGTTAAGATTTCGGGATTTTGTTTCAGGACAATTCCTAAGTAATGCATCGACCTGAACGCTCGGCCCCGCTATTTTGCCCTCGCGGGTCCATTAAGCCAATGAAATTGCTTTGGCGTACGATCTTTTACAGGTCAGATTTGGATTCCAAGAAACAGGGGAATGTCGGCCACAAATATCCTTCACATTTCTAAGCTTCTTGGATAAAAAAAAACGCAAACGGAAATCCGTTTGCGTATGGTGGCCTTCTTTAAGGAAGCAAAGTTTTCTCCGGGAGACATTCAGAGAGATTTGCTAAACTCGAAGCTATATTAGCCTTAGTTGCCTTCGATGACCGATTCAACGGGAGCGCCGTGGGATGGAACTTCGCTGTAACCTTCGTGAATATGAGTTGCACCAGCAGGGTAGGCAGCACCTTCGCAACCGCAACCACTGTCGCAGCCAGTGTCACAAGGATCACATTCGTTTTTGCATCCGCAACCAAGACCGGAAAGCTTATCGCAAAGACGACCGAAAAGTTTGGGCTTGCATGGGTCAACTGGAACATCGACCAATGTCAATTTCTTGCGAGTTACGCATTCTTTGACCCGTGTCAGCTTGCTGGTTGGGCAACCACAGGCGTCGACTTCGCAAACTCGTTTGAGACGGCAGACTTCTCGCGAGACATCGACAAGAGCGAGCTTCTTGCGAGTTTTTTGACATGGGTCTGGCTCGGCGCAACCGCAATCTTGAGCCTGAACCATCATGGGGCAGGCGAAAGCCAAACAAAGAAACGCAGGGAACATTAACTTGAACATGTGGAGCACCTTTGGGAAAAACCGGAGACGTCAGATTGTTTAATCGCGAACTCGTTTCGCAATACGGAAATTGAATTTGATCGAGCTTTTAGTAGCCTCTTTGAATTCGCAAGCAAGAAACGTTTTTTTTGCTGTGCGGACACTCATCAGGAGGCGATTCAAATCTTGATACTTTAAGAATCGTCGTTGCTAGCGGGAAAGTTGATAGCAATTGCGAATATCTCGGTTGCCCTTCTTCGATGGCGGCGTTCGAATCTGAAAAAGAGCCAAAGTTCTCTGTAATCGTTAAAGTCCATCTATCGGCATAGCTTCGTGAGTGTGCGGACGCTTAAACCGCACGCGTTTCCCCTGAACACTGGTTGCGGGCGGGCGGCACGCCCATGATCGCATCAACACGTCTGTTAGTTGTGTGGGCTTCGCGCATGATCGTAAAGCCGCGTGAGGCGCGCTCTCCCGACTGTTCAGCGTTGTGGTGCGTCGGCAAAAACCTGTACAATCGGTCGTGCGGAACTCCAACAGTATAACCCAATGAGTTTTTGACTATGTCAGAACAAACGCCCATCGAAACAACCCGTCGCCGTTTATATCAGGTTCCATCCAGCACCGACGGTGGCGAAAGTAGCCCCAACAAAAGTGTGTTTCGAATGAGCC
>JBGSKY010000146.1:0-17225 GCA_041740995.1 Pirellulaceae bacterium | reverse complement strand
GTTGATCATGGTTGGCGACAAGGAAATTGAATATCGCAACTACCCAACCGATGTTCGAGGCACGGTTTATATCTACGCAAGCGCCACGCGTTACCCCGCCGAAGACGAGCAGGAGATGCAGTCCGAGTATGGCCTGGATCTCGATAGCCTTCCCCGCGGTGTCATTGTCGGCACCGTCGAGGTCTACGATTGCCAACAAGGAGCAGAAGGCGGCTACGAATGGCTCCTCCGCTCACCAGCACGACTTCCCAAACCCTTGAAACCAAAACGCAAACCCGAACCGTCCTGGTTCTTTCCATTTTAAGGCAGCCAATGGACGCAAAAGCAAAACCAATTGAAGAGATACTTCACTCTGGGCATCAGTTCCTGGTCCCATTCTTTCAACGCAACTACTCGTGGAAGAGAGAAAACTGGGAACGACTAAGCAATGACATTTGGTCGCTCATGGAAGAGCGAGAACGCAAGAAGCACTTTCTTGGACCTTTGGTGTGCGCTGGCATGCAGCCAATGCCCGGAGAAGTCATCAAGTTTCAACTGATTGATGGTCAACAGCGACTTACGACGCTATCGTTGCTGCTATTGGCAATACGGAACGTTGCTCGAGACAAAAGCGACCAAGAATTAGCCGACGAGATCAATGAGACATTCTTGGTGCACCGTCACAAGAAAGGGACGCAGCGGTACAAGCTTGTGCCCCGAACGGGAGATCGTGAAGTTTATCAAGCTATGCTCGATGACAAACCGTTTGACGCGTTAACTCCGCGGCTTCTAACCGAAGGCTACGACTACTTTCGCAAGCTCGTGCAGACCTACTGTGTAGACGACCCACTACGATTGAAGAGCTTGTTTGACACAGTTGTCAATCGACTTTACTTGGTGGTGATCACGCTCGACCAGGAAGATCCCTATGAAATCTTTGATAGCCTAAACTCTACTGGGCTGCCACTCGAAGAATCAGATCTCATTCGCAATTTCGTTTTCATGCAGGTTTCACTGGAACTTCAGGATGAGTTTCAGTCGCAGTGTTGGCAGGGATTTGAAAACAGCTTTGACAAAGACGGACTCTCGATAAATCAGACACGTTTTTATAGAGAGTTCCTAATGCGTGAAGGGAGTTACGTCAAAAAGGATGCAGTGTTCTCAGAGTTCCGCGATTTCTACGAGCAGAATAATTTTACTCCTGAGCAGTGTGTTGAGTTGCTGCAGCGGTACCTCAGGATTGCGAGGACGATCGCAAGTGATGGTGTGGGCATGCCTGCTAAAACACGACTTGCCCTGCAGCAGTTGAACTCCATGGATGTTGAGTCCACTGCTAACCCCTTGCTTATGAGTTTGCTTGGGCGACATATGGCGAAGTCGATATCCGATAGTGAGCTGACGAGATGCCTGCAAGCCATAACTAGCTTCGTGTTTCGGAGGACGATTTGCAACGAGTCGACGCGTGCGTACGGCAAATGGTTCTGTGAGTGCATCGCTGAGCTAGGCGAAGCCCCTGTCGAGAAACTCGAAGCTTATTTATTACATCGTGGCTGGCCTGATAATGAGACGTTCGTGAGCTCAGCGGTGGAATTCCAATTGTACAGGCGCGAGCACCGGAAATGCAGAACAGCATTGCATTCAATTGAAATTGCTTACGGGCACAAGGAATCTCCTGATCTTGTACCAATGCAAATCGAACACGTCATGCCTCAGTCGTTGCCCAAAGGAGATGCCGGAAAGGAATGGCGAACATATCTTGGCGATTCGGCCGAGCGCCAACACAAGGCGTGGTTGGACACTATCGGCAATCTGACGCTCACGGGATACAATGGAAATCTGAGCAACAAGAGCTTTACTGAAAAGAAGAAGATCTTCGCAGAAAGTAAGCTCAGTATGAATGAGTCGATCGCGACATCGACGAGTTGGACGATTGAGAAGATTCGAGATCGTGGTATGCAACTGGCTGGGCGACTTGCAACCATTTGGACACGACCGGAATCGTCCGTTCCTTTTGAGCCCACGCGTAACGAATCAGAGACGCAGCTGAAAGCAGGTCGCGAGCGTCGGACAAAATACTGGTCAGACTTCTCAAAGTGCCTGCAGCGAATGAATTGTCCACTGAGCCTATCACGACCCGCTGAGGGTCTAATCGCAGATATCTTTCTGCCATTCTCCGATATGGGGATGACCTGTCGCTACGCATTGGCAAAGAATGAGTTAGAGATTGAACTCTATTTCCTCCGCAAACGCGGAAAGGCAATCTTCGATCGCTTGATGGAGGACCGAGTCGCTATTGAAGGCACTTGTGGAGGCAATCTTGAGTGGAACGAAGGCGCTAAGCAATCAATCATCAATCGGAGGGCCAACGTCAGCATCAAGGATCCGATCGATTGGCTTGAGCAGCACGAGTGGATGGCAAAGACCCTCGAGCATTTTCATGGGGCTTTTTTTAGCCGTTTGGAGATGCTCTCCAGGTCGATCAAGGAAAAGAGTGAACACAAGCAACAACTGATGGATTACTGGACCGGCTTTCATTGTCATTTGTTCGAAACGAAGAGCTTGATCGCTGGCACAACTCCGTTGCCACAGAACTGGAACAACTTCCCAATCGGCCGATCATGGTGCTATCTTGAAGCATCAGTCTCCCAAACGCAGAACCAGTTACGAGTCGCGCTGTTTTTCGCTGGACCAGCGGCTAAATCGTTCTTTGACCAAATTTCGGCCCAGAAAGCCGACGTCGAGCGAGAGATCGAGCAAGAACTAGATTGGTTTTCTGCGGATAGTCACAGGCAGTCGCGAATCTCACTTTCGAAGACAGATACCTCCCTCACAATTCCGGAGAAATGGGGTGATGACTTCACGTGGTTCAGCGAAACACTTTCGAAATTTGACGATGTCTTCCGAAAGCGAATCGCGTCGCTCAACTGATGTTTTTCCGACTTTGCGGTGAACTCGCTCGTACGGCGGTCGTCGGTTGGATAGCTCAAGAGATTAAACTCAAATGCTCAAAGACCTTCCCATACTCTTCGTTTTCGGCCCCACAATCAGGAAATTCACAGGATTGTGAAATGGCTGGTTCTGATTTCAAACCGACGGCTGAGTCAATCCGGGATTCTTGAATCTCACCCTCCGCCAATCATACTGGGAAAACTGCTGAAACTGAGAGATCGGAGAAATACAATGAGCGAGAAAAGCGAAAAGAGGTCAAGACGAGGCGGTAGCCTGCTTGTTCCCGTTACGGGCGTCACCATGTTATGCCTTATCGCGATCGTCGCGCAGTCCGCAGGGCTGGTGAGCGTTGTCAAATATGTCACCAATCGCGAAGGGTGGGAAGCACAGAAAGAACAATACTCCTCGGTAACGTCAGAATGGGAAGCGATGTCCACTTCCACTAAGGAAAAAATCGATGAACAGAAAAAAGAAATGCTGTCGGCAGAACAGGAACGTGTGAGCGCCGAAAAAGAACTCGAGATGACCCTTCAAAAATTGTCCCAATCGAAGGGCGAACTAGAATCAATTCAGTCTGCCGCTAATTCCGCATCAGCATTACAAAAGCGAGCGCAGTCGCAGGAACAATCCACGCTGGACAATATTCAAACGCTTCAACGACAAATTATAGATCTTAGCAAGCAGAAGAATGATCTCCAACTTCAGATGAGTTCGTCGAAGGACGCTCTCGCAGAAATCGATTCCAGACTTATCGCTAACCAAGCGACTTTGGAAAGCCAAAAAAGGGAAATGCTGGACAGCAACCAAAAATTATCCCAGCTGGATACATCCTTGAAAATGACAAGGGAGGGACTTCGGAAAACGAGCGACGATCTCGTCAATGCCAATATGGATCTAACCGCCGCCCTAACTGCAAAGAACGATGCTACCGCTGCAACGGAATCAGCCAGCGTCCTGAAGAAGGAGGTTCAGGGTCTCAGATCCGAACAAGCAAAAATTACTGGTGAGATCGAGTCACTTTCGACGCTAAAGACGAAACTTGAAAAGGATATTGCCACTTCAGACTCACGCATGGATATCGCCAAAGGCAAACTTGCTGACTATCTCGAAAAGTGGAACAACCGCGACAATCTCAGTCGGGAAATAGACATGCTCATGGACCGGCTGAAGAATCTTAAACAGACGGAAAGTGACACTGTCTCGAATATCGCGAAACTGAACGATCAATCAGTGAAATTGGACACAAAGGTCAAATTGCTCGCTGATGAGGTTAAAACATCCGAAACACAATTAAACGACTTGAAAAAGAAACAAATAGAGCTCTTGGCAGCTTTAATGGAACTGCAGAAGTTAAAGAAGGTGACAGAAGAAGAATCCTCAACGAATAACAAAGACGAAAAAGGCAGATCAAAGCCCAATGAATGATTTGATCCTTCCTTATCTCTTCGGAACCGTCGCAACGGCCGTAGTACTGTTTCTCTCCGTGTCTAATTACGTGCGAGGAAAAAAAGAGCGAATCGCCTATGAAAAGGAGCGAGCACTTTTGCCAGATGCCGTCCGTCTTGAAAAACTTCAGGAGCTTCGGCAGCGGGCGGAAGATGACTACGAGGCGATACAGGAACGACTTTCGAATTCGAGAATATTGATTGCCGAACGCGACGATGCAGAAAAGTGGTTGGAGGTCAATCGGGACAAGCTGCTGCAACTCAAAGCAGAACGCGAAGAACAGGAAAGTGTACGAGTAGACCTGGATAATCTTCGAGAAAAAGTTCGTGTTCAGAACGAAAAAATCAACGAACAACACGCGGTTTCGGCGACAGTAAAAGCGGAACTGGATTACTCCGAGAAAATCAAAAGTCATAAAGAACATGAAATCCAAGATCTCGAGGCAAGGCGAATCCAGCTCCTTCAGGTAACTGCGAAACTTGAAACTGAACTTCAGCCGCTGCAAATTAAATTGGCCGGTATTCAATCAAGCATTGACGCCAAGATCAAGGAACTGGAACTGATTTCCAGCAACATGGAAAAGAGAATTAGTCAGTACGAACAACGGATCAAATCCGATCGTGAGGAACGGGAAAACTTGCAAAGAGAGTTGGAGAATCTTAGGGAAAATATTCGTTTGCAGAATGAGAAAATTTATGAGCAACACGCGGCGTTGACCGCGGCGAAAACGGACTTGGATTACGTTGAGAAGAGCAGAAATCAGACAGAAGCGGAAATCGAAGAATTAAAGGCGGTGCGAAGTACAATAATCCAGGAGATATCGAATCTTGAGAAGGATCTTCAGCCGCTGCAAATTAAATTGGCCGGTATTCAATCAAACATTGACGCCAAGATCCAAGAACTGGAACTAATTTCCAGCAACATGGAAAAGAGAATCAGTCAGTACGAACATCAGATCAACCAAAACAAAGAGATTCTTGAAAAGAGTGACGGCGAATTGGGGCTGATACGCGATCAACTTACAAATGCGACCAACGAACTGCATGCGGTCCGCGATGAAAGATCGCGTCTATCAGCAGACGTACAAGCCATGGAGCGTGAGAAAGTCGCACTGGAGGATCTGATCAAAAACTTACGTGCGGACTGGAATACGGTACTCCGATTGTCTGGGCAGGATGAAGGTGCGGATGAGCGAAGGACCCAGGAACTTTGGGTTCCTTATATTGGCAAGAAAGCTACGGAGTTCAAGTTTCTTAAGGCGCCATCCGAGCTTGATCTTCTTTCCAAGACCGACAACTACCTTAGAGGCAAGAAACTGTATTTTCCGCAACGGGTGCTTTGGGCGTTTCACACGTCATTGAAAGTTACCGACATTTCTCCTTTAGTGGTTCTTGCTGGTATTAGCGGAACGGGAAAGAGTGAATTGCCGAGAAGGTATGCGGAAGCGATGGGGTTGCACTTCCTGAATGTTGCTGTGCAGCCGAGATGGGACAGTCCGCAAGATATGTTTGGCTTTTTTAACTACCTCGAGAATCGATATCGCGCCACAGAACTGGGGCGGGCTTTGGTTCAAATGGATCCGTACTATGAGGAGCAAGAGCGAGGATGGTCAACACCCAAAGATTGGGGCTATTCCCTTTCTTCCCAAATGCTCCTAGTGCTGTTGGATGAAATGAATCTGGCGAGAGTTGAATATTACTTCAGCGAATTCTTGAGCCGGCTCGAAACACGACGGGGAGTTAGTTTGAGGAATTCCCAAAGTCGCAGAAAGGCCGAAATCGGCCTCGAAGTTGGCTCTGGTAAGAGCTCCTCTCCGATCATGCAATTGTTTGTGGACCGAAACGTTTTTTTCGTTGGAACTATGAATGAAGACGAGACGACACAGGCCCTTTCGGACAAAGTGATTGACCGAGCCAATGTCCTTCGTTTCGGTCGCCCCGGAAGGGTCGAGCAGACGGGCCCGCTGGTTTCAACTCCTGAGGTAGATAGCAGGATCAAATACTCTGACTGGCAATCATGGTGTAAGCTAGCAGATGATTTGCCAGAGCATGTGAAATCGACTGTGCAGGCTTATGTAGACCGTTTGGACGATGCCATGTCCCAGATCAAACGCCCCTTTGGGTTCCGAACCAGAAATGGCATCCTCAGTTACGTTGCCAATTACCCATCACGAGATATAGATGCCGTAGATGATGCAATTGCCGATCAAATTGAACAGAAAATTCTTCCAAAGTTTCGTGGGCTGGATCCTAGAGATCAAGACGTCAAATCAGCGCTTCTCAAGGTAAGAGGAGTGCTTGACGACCTAAAGGACGAGCTTCTAGTCGAGGCAATCGATCGTACTGCGAAGGAAAGTCAGTTTGTCTGGTTGGGTGTCAATCGTTTTGCGGAACAAATGCGAGACGAACTCCATGTGACCGATTCCTGAGATAAGCGATGGCGAAATTAGCTCGTTCCGTTTTTGTGGGTGGCTTTCCCTGGGAGGAACCTCAGGACCAAGTCACTGCCACGGTTTCTGCAGAAGTCTGTCGTGGGTTTCTTACCCTTCCGTACAACGAGTCGTCCGTTTATTGTGACGAATGCAAAGATCCACTGCCGCTGGTCGCACGATGGACAGATTCAAATCGACAATCTTGGAACAAGTATGAGCTACCTCAGGGAGATTTCGACCAGTCCTCGTCTCGTGTTTACTATTCCTTGGAATCCGCTGCAGACCAAATCGAGTCGGAAATCCCGCTCGGATCGGGAATCTCACGAAGCTTGTTGGACGAGCTTCTAGATAGCAGCGAGGAAATCCCAGAGTCACTCAAAAGTTTTTCCCGAATGCGCGATCAGATCGACACGCATATCGAATTCGTGAATGACCTCTACGATCAGATCAGATCCAAGCGATTTTTTTGGGAAGGAAATTGTGGCGGTCTGGCAATTCGTTCCGTTTATCGAGTGACTTCACGTTGGGTTAAATCAGGTGATCGGGACAACGCCAGACTGGCATTGATTGTCAAGCTGGCAAGAGAAATATCTCGCGTACTAGGTCATGTTTGCGACAATCCTCGCGTCGTTCTTCGGCGAAGCCGTGAGTTCCAGAAGATCTCAAAAATCCAAGAGATCGATCCGAGTTGTCTGCGATGGTTAGCCCGGCAACCTGGACGAGACGTCTATGAACGTGCCGGGAGCCGCCAGGAGCTGCTCGGTGTTATTCGCAAGGAGGACACTGACACTCTCGAAAATCGGATGGTAAAGGATTTGCTGCATCGCGTCCGCGTGGAATGTGCAAACTACATTTCGATCCACCGGGATTTCCTAAATCATGATCGCGTTCGAACAGTCGCGAGTTTCCGCAGACAGGTCATTCACTGGGAAAGAAACAGCGACGTCAATCGTGCCAAACGGCTCGTCGGTTCCGTGCAGCCAAATTATGTCCTACTCCATGAACCGAAGTATCGGAAACTCTGGGACGCCTATCAACTATTGCTCTCGCAGCAGAAGCAGAAGGATGATATCTGGAAGTGGCGTGGCCGCACTTTCAGCGAGAGTTGCGAATTCGGAATCCTTTATTTGTTTCGGAAGTTTGCCCGACGATCTACGTTCGCTAAGTCAGACGTGATAATTCAGATGGAAGCGGTCTCGGGGAAATTCGTCTCGCCTCAGACCCAACTTGGATCTGCCAGAACGAAGGCACTTCGCAGCAACGTGAATCTAAGTTACTGTACGGGAGTGCAAGCCAACCGATGTCCCTATATTCGCCGTGAGTTGTATCCTCTTGCCGCAGATTTTTTTCTGGTGGCCCAAACAGGTAGTTCTTTCGAGCGCCTGGTTCCTGTCTGGTGTCTGATCCAGACAAAAAAGGGAATGCTTGACGAGAGTCTGAAACTTCTTGAACGCAAGCTGAGTAGGATTCCTAATTCCGAATCCATCAGGCCGCTGATCCTTGCTTACGACTCCCCAGGCGTAGAACGGGAATTCTTCTTTGGACAAGGACGTGTCGTCAAGGTTGAATTCCCAATGATGGAATCGATTCAAAAATTGGAATCCATCATCTGCAGGAGTTTGGGGATTGCATGATGCAGAAAGTTCCCAAGAGTCATCAATTCGTTGGCATATCGGCGAACGGACCCTGGATGCATACTGCGCAGCAGCACGGTTCAGGAAAAGATTCCCGGCCGGTGGCGACTCGCGTGGGGGGAGCGCACTCATTTCCTAATGCCGTCTTGCTGTACAGGTTTCCGGGGGAACCTTTTCGACTCGATATGGGCGAGGAACCACATCCCAGAGGCAGCGGTCTGTCGTGGCCGCCTGAGGCAATTGCCGATCCAAACAATGGAACCGGTCGTCTTCCTCTTGGTTTGATTATTGAGAATATTGAATCCGGCAACTTGGTTCATTGGCATCAAGATGAAAAGTATAGCTACCGCTCCTCTGAAGCACTTGCCGGCGCAATCGCTCAACTTTCAGCTAGTGAGGGTTTTGATGACGAGGTGGTTTTCGTCATTCCGAACAATTGGGGCGAAGTCCTGCAACAAGAAATCATCGATGCATTTCGAACCTATAACCTAAAGTGCAAACTTCTCTGGCGTCCTATTGCAGCAGCTCTGGAGTGGTTTGGTCATTTTAGCCAAGATCTTGTTGGACTAGTGGGTCAGCCGCACGAGACTGTCGGTAAGTTGCTGTCTCTCTATATCGGCTACGACCACCTTGAAATTACTGAATTGGAATTGGTGGTCTGTGAGAGTGCGCGGGGTGAGGTGTGCATCGTTCCGGGGCGAGCACGGCCAACCAAACATGAACGAATTCCGAGTATCGGTTTTCGGCAGGTCATAAAGTATTTAAGCTGTGAAGGCGAACCAATGCGTGGAGAATACGCAGCAGACACAGATCGCTTTGGGCGAGTTTGGAATAGGCTTTGGTGCACCCAAGCCATTAGTGCGTTGCAGCTTAAGCCCCTCGAAAATGAAGTTTTTTCCGGGCCCGCCAGCATAGAGTTCGAGCGTTCTATTTGCCAGATGGAACAGCTGAATCCGAATGAGTTACGTCTTCGACTGCGACAGTTCAAAAGTCGTCTGCAAACAAATTACAAGGGCGTGATCGTTTCAGGAGCCCTTGCCAACGCAGTCTTCGACGAACGTTACCGCGTTTGGGAGTGGATTGTCGATTCCTTGGAAGTGACATCCGTCATGATGTTGGCAGAGGGTCACAACTCAGATCACGGTCTTTTAGCGAGGGGAGCATGTCGTTTCGCACAGCGGCTGGACGCGAAAATGCCGACTTATCTTGATACATTGCCCCGACTAGAAATGGTAATTTCCGAGGGAGGAGAACCGAAGTGGATCGATCTTCTTGACCCGGAGCAGAAATGGGTGGATGGGGGGCGTCTTTGGAAACGTCCTGAGAGAATTCAAAATCTTTCCATTGCTGCTTGTAGCGTCGATCTGAAACTTGCCGTTGCCCATGAAGAATTCGATTCGATGCGGGAAGTTGTGACTGGCCTGCCTACGACTTCAGAAACGGCGGAAAAGGTGTCCCTCTCGGTCGAGATTTTTCCAGCGCAGGGGAAGGCTCGAATAGAGCTACATCCGGATCGCGCAGAGTTTTTCAATGACGAAAGGGTATTCGTTGATTGGCGTCGAATGAACGAATTTATTACTGACGATGGAAAACGGGCTACAAAACAAGCTTATCTCGACGGTCTCGACAGAATATTCCCTCAGCTTTTGCCGCGAGTATCGAGCGCAACAAAATCGCTAGCAGCCAAATACGCTATGAATAATCTCATGGAGACTATGCGAAACGGGAGTGCGCCCAAATCGGTCAATCAAGCACTTGGTAATGCAAGAGGATTACTGCGCGAAAAGGATCAAAAGATGTATCCGCAGGATGCTACCGCCTTTGATTCGGAGGGTAAGTGCGTAGGTCGCTTCAGTTTGGATGATTTCATGGAGGTGGCCTGGCCCTACTATGAGAAACATAATCCGACCGAATTCGTTCGTGCGTTAGCCTATACCCACGTGGATCATCAGGCGTATCACGAACATATACTCTCTCAAATCAAGTCCCACTATGTTATGGATGACTTCGTAGTAGCAGCTGGCAAGTGCTTTCGAGACGCTGAGCATGTTGCAGTCTTCGTCCAAGCTTTGTTTGCCGTACACAGCACTAGTCGCCTTACTCAAACTTGGTGGAAAGCGACCTCGGAAATGCTTCGTTTTCGTGGAAACGCAACCAAACTCGTTAGTTCCGAAGACTGTCTAAAATTAATGCAGCTTGCCGGCGAAGTATTCAAGCGGGAAAGGAAGCGGGGATCGGGAAAGGAACTTTTCCGCCTGGTTTGCCTTGTAATAGTTTATACGCTGAGAAGACGTGCTTACGATGATTCTTTCCTAGCCCCAGAAAGTGAACTGGCTATTTGGATCAAGGGCGAATTTCGCAAAGCTCGCGCAGATGCCAAGTCAGGTAAGCTAAGACTCATCGGAGGCTCTGTCGATCTTTCCGGGCAGCTCCAACTAATCATTGACTACGTTGACCGTAAAGGAAAAGGGCAGTTGCTTATAGAAGGCTAAGTCGTTGTACCTAAGTCGTTGTGTCCGTCTACCAAGAGAACTGGAACTCGAATCTCTCATTCAATGTATCGAGTTCACGTTCCGATTCGCGACAGCCCTGCCATTTTTTTTCTAGCTTGCGGAAAACCGGCGTGTGCCCAGCTTGGATAAAAAGGTGGAGATACTCATGCCATACGAGGAACTCGAGGGCTCCGCTAGAAATATCGGGGCTATCCAATAGACAATTGATTCTGATTTCGCCAGCGCCCTTGGCTGACTGGCTGTCCCAATATGCTTTTCCAAACCAGCCTTTGATGGGTCGCTTGGACCAGATTATTTTCCCGCTCCATGGTAGGTTTGGAAGATCATAGATCGTTGAACCTTTCTTAAGAACGAAATGCACGATCTGTTGCAGGTCATGGTAAGGCCCAGGAGTGAGCGGGGTATTACCCCAAGGTTCAAACTCGACTGTGCCCAACGTCGGCCTTCTACCTGTTTTTGCAGATGTCAGATTATTAACCTCTTTTTGGACAATATCGCGAAACTCTTCGAACGATCCGAATATTGCTTTAGTTAAAGGAAATTCGTATCGGCTAGCAAGCAAACGAGCCGTTTCCAGCGGGCCCAGCTGGTCCTCCCAAATCTTCTCAGCAACTGTGGCAGGATCACAAAGCTCGCGTCCCGAAAGCGATTGGAAAACTGGTCGTCGACGTTCGCGGCGAGTCACACATACAACGCCATCAATGTGATGGGAAGCAGGTCGAGGAATATCACAGTCCGAAAAATAGTCATCACGGATCTCCTCCATCGGACGATCTTCAGTTCGGCTGTCAATCTCAATATCAGACAAAAGCGCATCCCAGCATGTTCTTTGGTGTTCATAGACCGGCACTAGCGTTCGTGTTAAGTCATCGTCGTCTTCATGCTCCAGAATGTACCAGCCGGCTGGGACAGCTTCGAACGCACTTACATCCCCAAACTTTGCAATTTTTCGAATCTCTTGGGAAGTCTGGCGTATCAATTCCCAAGGAATAACATCTGCCAGTGTTCTCGTGTATGCATCTTCCTCATTGTACTCGGGTCCGTTCTCCAACTCGGGCACCGAGACCTCCATTAGGTCTTGCAGCAGATCAAGTGGTCGTTCCCATTCTTCAAACTCTTCCCAGCGATCCTCGAAACTCACCAGATAGGCTTCTTTAGTCCCACCTGCAGCCGGACCTCGGAGCGCACGTCCAACCATCTGCCGGAGGAGGATTTCGCTTCGGACGGGTCGTGTCAGGAAGACCGTTTTGACGTTCGGAATATCGACCCCTTCAGTAAGGATCATGACGTTTACTAGGATATCAAAACCACTATTGGGATCGCGGAATCGATCAATAATTTCCCGTTGGTCGTAGGATTCGCCGTTGAGCCGGTAACTGGCGACATAGTCGGACTGAACTCCAGCTTCTCTTAGTCTTTCGCAGAGCAGTTCCGCATGCGGGACATTGATCGCAAATACTAGCGTCTTGCCATACCTTTCCCTATTATCAAGATAGTGCCGCAAGATGGCTTCGTTCCGCTCTGTGAGATTTGCGATTCGGGTTTTCCAGGCTTCCGATAGATCGTTGAACGACTGCAGATGCTCATAGTCTTCGACCGTCGCTCCCGATTCTACGTTTGAATTCGTTTTCACGATGACCGGAATGGGCCTGGAAAGAAAGCCTCTCTCGATCAGCTCTCGGGTTTCAATTTCGAAGATTCTTTTGTTGCCGAACAAGCGGCTCAGGATCGGCTGCTCATGAACGAGAGTTCGCGTTGGTGTTGCCGTTAGTCCAAGCAGTTTGAATCTTTCTTGCTTGCGGAGTTCTTCAATAACTTCCCGGTAGGACTTTGCGGTGGCATGGTGAGCTTCATCGACCACAAGAAAGAGTCGTTCGTCCGCCAAAAGTTCAGAAACGACGGCTGAATTTCTCGCGAGGCTCTGCACTGAACAACAGAGGATATTGTCTTCATCACTGATCATAGACGCAGAACAATGAACTCCTGACACGATGCGGATTCGTATCTCGTCTAGGCTTTTCGCATAGGTCGCGCAATTCGCGAATGCTTGTGCTGCTTGTTCCAATAACTCATAACGGTGCGCTAACCACAGAACTCTTCCCTTCTTATTAACATGATTCTCCGTGAGCCACCTAGCAGTGGTGAATGTCTTACCAGAACCAGTCGGCATCACGAGAAAACCCTCAAATCGTCCCGTTGATTCTGCTAGCGCGAGATTCAAATTTAACTCATCCCAAGCTTTTTGCTGGTAATCGTACGGATCACGAACATCGCTCGACTGTTCCATCGGCTTAAGAATGGATAGCCTGGGTATCGCGGTTTCCAGGACAAACTCGGATTCTTCAGTCCAGCCACCCGATTTGCCATATTTTTGCAATGCCTTCTGATAGTAACGGCGGATGCCTAGTCGGTTGGGACATTGGGAAAGAAACCGGATCCTTTCCATGTGGGTTCTGGGCTTGTCCCGTGGACCGACACCATTCTTGATAAACGCGTCAACGACGCCTGCCGCCACGCTCTCGTTCCGACGCAGCCAGCTATTCTGGATCGCATAAAAGGCCCGGGAAACAAATTCCATGGTCGGTTTCTGAAATTTCGAAGTCAGGTAGCGTGCATTGTTGGAATGATCATTGACTCCTTCGTAGTGCCATACCCTAGCGAATGCTTCAAGCGTGGCTGGATCGAATCGATCCCAGGAAAACTGCGGGGGTTCCGACATGAGTAGTGACTAGCTGTTGATCGACAATTATTTGATGATGAGTGAACGTATGTTGGATCGATGTTGTTCCGGTGGTGAAATTTCGGTCCATCCGGGAACTCATTGAATATGGTAGGATTTTGGGAGATCGGAACCGCCTAAACAAGACCACGTACTCTATCCAAAGTAATTCGGCTTTGCCTGCACTTCCACCTCGGGCCGACTTCGAAAAGGAGTTCTCCGAATTACGCGAAACCAGAGAATGCAGGCTTAGATACATTACGACACCGATCTGATCGAATCGATGATCTTTAATGCTGCATCCTACAAGCGCTGCTGATACTCAAGAATGATCAGCCGAACCTTTTGGGCTTCCAAATTTGCGTGTACAGAACCGCACAAATTTTCTACTGACTTATCGGCACCGATGAGGTTTCAAAAGGACCTACATGGAGTCCATTCACGAATTCTTGCAATGTTCCTCTTACTATGCGCCGCCTGTTTCGGCATTCAATTTGAGCACAGCATTGGCTGCTTACCCGCCGAAGATAAATGTACATTCTGCGAAGCGGGAATCCGAGCAATCATGGCCAGAGCAAATCGCCATCTGTGACAAAGTCTCAGAAATCTTGGAAACAGGTGTGACTTAGCCGCTTGTAACCTGTGGGGAGCTTCTTGTAACTGTGTCGTCGTTGACCGCCAGCGTGTTGTTGGTGAGAACGGCGATGACTTTTATAGGGAGCTTTTATTTTGGATAATTGGTGGGAAATTGGTGTACCGGATCCGGACGCGCCGACGCTCATCCGAGCGGTTGCATACTACCGGCATTCGGCACAGGACCGGCAAGAAAACTCGATTCCGATTCAGCAAGAACAAGTCAGGGCCTGGGCGAAAGAACATGGCGTTGAAATCATTCGCGAGTTCTGCGACGCAGGACGATCGGGACTCGACTCCGAAGGACGCCCCGCGTTCACGGAGATGATCGACGAATGGATCGCCAAACGCAAAGACTTTGAATACGTCTTGTGTTTGGACGTGTCGCGGTGGGGGCGGTTTCAAGATATCGACTTGTCGGCGCAGTACTCTGCGATCTGCAAGAAGAATGGAAAGCAGGTCATCTACACGACGATCGGCAAGCCACGCGAAAACGATCCGCTCTATCCGGTCTATGTGCAGTTCGAACGCTTCCGCGCGGCGCAGTACAGTCGCGAATTGAGCGACAAGGTGTGGCGCGGTTGCGTCAAGATCGCCGAACAAGGCTACTGGGCCGGCGGACCGCCGCCTTACGGTCTGCAGCGGTTGCTGCTCGATGAGAAACGCAAGCCGCTCAATGTGCTTGACCCTGGCCAGCGCAAAGGCATTCAGAACCAGCGAGTCACGCTAGTCGAAGGACCGCCGGACGAAGTTGCTGTTATCCAGCGCATCTTCGAAGAGTTCGTCGAACTCGGACATTCGGAGTACAAGATCGCTGAAGGGCTCAACGATGAGGGCATCGCTTCACCTAGCGGCGGACGTTGGGGCGCGGGCGGCGTGCTCGCTCGGTTGCGCAACGAGAAGTACGCCGGCACGATGGTCTACAACCAAACCTCGGGCAAACTGAAGTCGCCCAAACTGCCCAATCCACCTGAGAAATGGGTCCGCACAACCGAAGCGTTCAG
This sequence comes from Pirellulaceae bacterium, assembly GCA_041740995.1. GTDB lineage: Bacteria > Planctomycetota > Planctomycetia > Pirellulales > Pirellulaceae > JBGSKY01. The sequence goes on along the minus strand of JBGSKY010000146.1, from coordinate 1,917 downwards.
CGGCCTGATCTCGATGGAAGTTTATCTGCGAGCGCAAGAAATTCTTGAGAAGCGCAAGCAGCGATACGATCCGCACTACATGTTGCGGACACTTGAGACGCTCTACCAGTCGCATGGGATGGTGCGACCGGCACTGCTGCGACTCGATGAAGCGTTGCCCTCTTCGGAGAGCTTTGCACGACAGTTCGGCTCGCTCGACCAAGCGTTCCAGAAGCTCTTCGACACCGAACGCAATCGAGCGCGCGAAACGGTCCAAGATCAGATTCGCGTCCACGTGCCCGAGACGATGGCCTACTCCGACTTCTTGGTACTCGACAAAAAGCTGACCGTCTCCATCCAGCCAGCGGTACCGATGCCGCACGGCTACGAATCTTACTGGCCGCTGCGGCGTGATACGCGACCCGTGATCGACATAACTTTGGGCGTACTGCTCTCCGAACCAGCCGAGTTCGACATTATCGGCTTCATCGCTTTGCCACGCATCGGATTGGATTCCAAGCCCATGCGTTTCACTTCGACATCGACCCGCACCGAATTGTTCGGACGGACTGATCTGCAATTTCTACAACAACTGCTTTAACAAGGACAACCTATGGAACCACTCACGAACATTTGCCCAATCTCGCAGCGACGGTACGAAGAGATACCGATCGACCGGGTGAAGGTCATCAACTCGCGCAGCCGCGACAAAGAACAATTCGAGATGAACGTCGAAAGTATCGACGGCGTCGGCTTAATGAAACCGATTCGCGTCAACGACAAGTTTTACGCAGCAAACGGATTCTACGAATTGATTTGCGGCGAAGGTAGGCTGCTCGCACATAAACAACTTGGCAAGACAAACGTGCTGGCCGAAGTCGTAACTTGCACACGCAAAGAAGCGCTACTGCAATCGCTGATCGAAAACATAGCCCGTACCAAACCGGGCAGCATGGATTTCGCACGCGAGCTCAAACGGCTGCGTGACGAAGGCTGGGAATACCCACGCATCGCGCAGATCGCGTGTAAGTCCGAAGCCTACATTCGCGAATACATCCGTTTGGTCGAACAGGGTGAAGAGCGATTGATTAACGGAGTTGAGACCGGCATCTTTCCGATCAAGTTTGCGATTCAAGTTGCATCGACGGAAGACTCACAGATTCAAAACGTCTTGATGGATGCGTTTGACGATGGGCTGGTCACAACCACCAACTTCGGCCAAGCTCGCCGAATCATTTCCGCACGAGCCAAGCAATCCAAAAAGTCACCGACGAGTCGCGACTATACCGTGGGCCAATTGCAACAAGATATCGCCGAAACCACGCGGGTAAAAACTTCGTATGTCCGCGAAGCAAAATCCAAAGAGAACCGCTTCATGACGCTGCTCTCGGGCGTCAACACGCTGTTCAAGGATGCGGGACTGATTGACTTGCTCAAACAAGAGAGCCTCGACAAACGCCCGGAGTTGTCCGGCGACTTTCACTTTGAACCTACCAAGAACTCGGAGGTAACGTCATGATTGCAATTACAAAGATTCACGGCGTCGATGTTTCGATCGTCAAGCTCGTGCCACGCAACGAACGCAAGATCGCCAAGAAGTATCGCCAACGCATCGAGGCGAGCTTGCGGGCGGTCGGTTTGATCGACCCGCTGATCGTGTTTCCGCTCGAAGATAGTTATGAGATTCTTGACGGAGCGCTAAGGTATCGAATCTTGCTCGACTTGGGCGTTGAATCCGTGCCGTGTTTGATTCACAACACGCGTGATGGCTTCACTGGTAACCGGATGGTCAACCAGCTCAGCGCATCGCAAGAGATGCGGATGCTGCGCAAGTCGCTCGAAGAACTTGACGAAAAGACCATCGCCAATGCACTTGGCATGCAAGGCATCGGCCATAGGCTCAATAAAGGGTTGCTCGCCAAACTGCATCCCGATGTG